>CBFIGS010000005.1:0-166079 GCA_965662295.1 Polaribacter sp.
TTGATGCTGTTTCAGAGGCGTTATACCAATCCATGGAAAAACATGATGATTTGGTGATTATGGGACAAGATATAGCCGAATATGGAGGGGCTTTTAAAGTAACAGACAGATTTATAGAAAAATTTGGAAAAAATAGAATTCGAAATACACCAATATGCGAATCTTCTATCGTCTCTGCTGCCTATGGTTTGTCTATAAATGGAATAAAATCTATCGTAGAAATGCAATTTTCAGATTTTGTTTCTTCTGGGTTTAATCCCATTGTAAATCTATTGGCCAAATCTCATTATCGATGGGCTCAAAAAGCAGATATAGTCATTAGAATGCCTTGTGGAGCGGGAGTAGGTGCTGGGCCTTTTCATAGTCAAACAAATGAAGCTTGGTTTACGAAAACTCCTGGTTTAAAAGTGGTGTACCCTGCATTTCCTCAAGATGCAAAAGGCTTGTTAATCGCTGCAATTAACGACCCAAATCCAGTACTCTTCTTTGAACATAAAGCCTTGTATAGATCTGTATATCAAAATGTTTCAGAAAATTATTTTACCCAAGAAATTGGAAAGGCAAGACTTTTAAAAGAAGGTAATCAGCTTACAGTAATTAGTTACGGAGCAGCCATACATTGGGTTTTAGATGTACTAGAGGATCACAAGGAAATTTCTATAGATCTTATTGATCTAAGAACACTTCAACCTATAGATACAGCAACAATATACGAGTCTGTTAGAAAAACAGGGAAGGCGATCATTGCTCAAGAAGATACACTCTTCGGAGGAATTGCAAGTGATATTTCTGCACTAATTATGGAACACTGTTTTGAATTTTTAGATGCTCCAATAAAACGTGTTGCCAGTATAGAAACTCCAATTCCTTTCAATAAAGACTTAGAAAATCAATATCTTGGAAAAAATAAAATAGAAAAAAGTATTTTAGAGCTAATTCATTATTAAAATTCTTATTTTTAGGGATCAAAACTATTTTTATGAATAATAAACAAATCATTTTAAAAAATCGTCCTCAAGGAACTCCGGATGAAAATACATGGGCATTAGAAACACATTCAATTCCTGAACTTCAAGAGGGAGAAATTCTAATAGAACACCATTATTTATCCTTAGACCCTGCAATGAGAGGTTGGATGAGTGATACTAAATCTTATATTCCTCCTGTCGAAATTAATGGGGTAATGCGAGCAGGTTCAGTAGGAAAAGTTATTCAGAATAATAACAATCCTAACTTTCAAGTGGGTGACTGTGTGTCAAGCTGGGGAGGTGTTCAGCAATATTGTGTTTCTGATGGAGAAGGATGTTTCAAAGTAGATGAAAAATCGGCATCCATGCCAACTTTTTTAAGTGTTTTGGGAATGCCAGGTATGACGGCATATTTTGGTATTTTAGAAGTAGCAAAGATAAAAGAAGGAGATATCGTACTTGTTTCTGGGGCTGCGGGTGCTGTTGGAAGTATCGTGGGTCAAATTGCAAAAATTAAAGGTTGCAAAGTCATTGGTATTGCTGGAGGTAAAGATAAATGTGATTATATCGTTAATGAATTAGGTTTTGATGCATCGATAGATTATAAGTCAGAAAATATCTATACCGCCTTAAAAAAGAAATGCCCTCAAGGTGTTGATGTTTACTTTGATAACGTAGGAGGGGTTATTTTAGACGCCGCATTAAGTAAGCTTAGAATGCATGCAACTGTTGTTATTTGTGGTGCAATTTCTCAATACAACAATAAAATAAAAATAAACGGACCAAGTAATTATTTATCTCTCTTGGTAACACGTTCTACTATGAAAGGAATGGTTGTTATGGATTATACCAAAGATTTTGGCAAAGCAGCAAGACAAATGTCTATTTGGTTGAAAGAGAGGAAACTAAAGTCTAGAGAAGATGTTTATGAGGGCATAGAAAATTTTCAAGAAACTTATCATCGGTTATTCTCAGGTGATAAAAAGGGAAAATTAATTCTAAAGGTACTAGAGGAGTAGTGGAGTTGGAGCATTTTTTTCAATGCCCACATTGTTGGGAAAAAATTTCAATGATATTAGATACAAGTGTCTATCAACAAAGTTATATAGAGGATTGTGAAGTATGTTGCAATCCAATTCAAATTTCATCAACATTTGAAAACGGGGAGTTAATTAGTTTCTTTTCAGAATCTATCGAACAGTAAATTTATTTTTGACATACTTATTTAATCTAAAGGGTTTGCCCATTGAAATTTTTCAAATAAAGAAATCCAATCTTTAGGAAAAGGTGCCTTTAATTGCATTTTTTCTGAAGTAAAAGGATGAGTAAATGTTAAGCTTCCAGCATGTAAAAACATGTTTTTCCAACCAAAATTTTGATCAAACATGTGATCATGATTTTTGTCGCCATATTTTCGATCACCAATTAATGGGTGGCTGATTTTGTTTGAATGCACGCGTAATTGGTGCATTCTTCCAGTTTTTGGAGATAATTCAACCAAACTATATCTAGAGGAATCATAGGGTTTTACTGGGATGTCTAGAGTTACTTGAGAGATGGTTTTTAAATACGTGACTGCCGTTTTATGTACAGAGGCGTCTCTACCTTTTACAGGAGAGTCAATGACTTTTTTCTCAGGAGAAAATCCGCGAACTACACCAAAATATGTTTTTTGAATTTCATTGGTAGTGAATAATTTCTGAAATTTTGAAACATACATTGTTTCTTTTGCTAACAAAATAATTCCAGAAGTTTTTCTATCCAGTCTATGAATAGGGTAAACTTTTAAGCCTTTTTCTATTAAAACTAACTGTAATAAAGAGGTTTCATCAGAAATATTTCTAGAATGATGTGCGTGATGTACCAACATATTATTTGGCTTATGGACACAAATCAAATACTCATCTTCAAAAATTACAATTAAGCTCATGTGTTGATCTAAGAATTATTTGTAGCGGTTATTTTGTTTGTAAATGAAGTGCTTTTCTTTTATTAGAATGATATAAATGACCAATTAATAGTAGAGAAATGATCCCACAGATAAAAAAACCTATAAAAAGAGGCAAGGCTGTATTGGTGATATAAGCACCTATAAATGTAGCAATAGGTACTGCCATTATTGTAGAAGTAAATCCATTGATTGCTGCTCCAACACCAGCGATATGACCTATTGACTCCATGGCTAGGGCTCTCGTATTTCCAAAAAGAAACCCTATGGAAAAAAACTGTAAACCAAAGAATACTAGCAAAACAGCAATGTTAGGATTCTTTCCTCCAGAAAAGAGGCATATGTATACAACAGGAATTAATGTAAATACAACAGTAGCAACAGCTACTAATGTGTACATGCCATATTTTACAACTAACTTACCATTTAAAAAAGTAGCAAAACCAATACTGATCGCTAATCCTGCAAAAATAAATGGGAACTCATTTTTTAAGTGGTACTGTTCTTCAAATATTTGCTGACTAGCACTCAAATAAACCATAAAAGAACCTGTTATAAAACCAGAAAATAAGGTAAAAATAACAGCAGACTTATGTTTGATAAACTCTTTAGTACCGTCAATGAAAAGAGAAATTTTAATTTTTTTTCTATCTGCTATTTTTAAAGTTTCCGGTTGACGTTTCCAAAACCAAATCATTGTAATAAATCCAAATATTAGTTGACTGTAAAAAATAGATTTCCACCCATATAGGTCTAACATCAGTTTTCCTATTGCGGGTGCAATTACAGGTACAAGAATGAAAATCACTACTATAAAAGACATTATTTTAGCCATATAATTACCACTAAAACGATCTCTAACCATAGCTATACTTATAGTTCTTGGGGCAGAAAGTCCCATTCCTTGCAAAATTCTACCAAAAATCATCATTTCTAGATTCGTAGCCGAAACACAAATAAAACTAGCACAAACAAAAACGATAAAACCTGCATAAATAATTGATTTTCTTCCTAGGCTGTCAGACAACGGACCAGAAATTAGTTGTCCAAATCCCAATCCTAGAAAAATCATTGTTATGAATAATTGACTTTTTTTTGGATCTGTAATTTGTAGGTCTATACTAATAGCTGTAATTGCAGGTAATAATGCATCAATAGACAATGCTACTAATGACATTAGTGATGCCATTACTACAATAAATTCTGATTCTGACTTTTGTTTGATTTTCAAGTGTCAAAAATAGTCTATTTATATTTTAAAAACCTCTTTTTTAAATGTGAGAGTAGTACACAGAGTTGCTTATATATTGTTGATCAAAAGTCTATTTAACATAATATAAATTATAGTACATTTTATAAATAGATTTATCCAGTGGAAATGGCTATTTATTCTTAGAGATCTTTTAATTTTAATTCAATTTCTTCTTTAAATTGACTAATTGGAATTGTTCCAGAGGCTTTGTGGTTTCTAATCCATAATACTTCATCACATAAATAAAAAATATCATTGATATCATGTGTGACAATCAATATCATCAAATTGTACTTTTTCTTGAATACTTTTATAAACCTATATAATTTTTGTTTGATCTCAAGATCGAGTGCAGAAAAAGGTTCATCCATTAAAATAATTTGAGCTTTTTGTGCCAATGCTCTTGCGATGGCTATACGTTGAACTTGCCCACCGGATAGTTGATGTGGATAACGATCTTCCATACCCATCATATCTACCTGATTTAGGAGTTCAGAAACATTTACTTCATCCTGATTTTCTTTTTGTACAGCGTATAAAATATTTTCTTTTACTGTAAAGTGAGGAAATAAACTATTTGTTTGAAAGATATAACCTGTATTTCTTTTTTGAGTTGATAAATTAATTTTCTTTTCGGTATCCAACCATATCAAATCTTTATAATGCAAAATTCCATATTCAGGAGTATTTAGTCCAGCGATGATATTAAAAAGTGTAGATTTCCCCTCTCCTGAGTTACCATATATTCCTGTAATAGCTATATTTTTAAAGAGCGCTTTTACTTCTAAAGCGGTATCTCCACTAACGGATTTGATTTGTTTTTTAAAATTAATATGAAGCATCTACTTTTTTATCTTTATTGAGAAGATTAACTAAAAATATAATAACAATAGATATTGTTAAAAGTATTAATGAATAAAAATGAGCAGCACTATAGTTTAAAGCTTCTAAATCACTATAAATCGCTAACGAGGCTACTTTTGTTACACCAGGAATGTTCCCTCCAATCATAAGGATAACTCCAAATTCACCCATAGTATGTGCGAATGTAAGAATAAAGCCCGTTAATATGGCATATTTCATATTAGGTAGAACAATTTTTACCAAGGTTTCAAATTTAGATTTCCCCAATGTATATGAAACGTTCCAATAATGTTGAGGAATTTGCTCAAACGCTTTTTGTAAAGGTTGAACCATAAAAGGGAAACTGTATATTAACGACGCTATTAAAATACCGGAAAATGTAAACGGAATATGAATTCCAAGATTTTCTAATGTTTCTCCAATAAGATTTTCAGGAGAAAATATGATAAGTAAATAAAACCCAATCACTGTAGGAGGTAATATAATGGGCAAACTAACCAAACTTTCAACAAATATTTTTGCTTTTGACTTCCAAATACTCAAGCCATATGCAATAGGCAAACCAATAAGCAACAAAACAAAAGATGTTAGAAGAGCTAGTTTTAAGGATAGAAATATGGGAGTTAAATCTGGCATTTATTATTTAATTGAATATCCATGAGCTACTAATATTTGAATTCCTTCTTCTGAAAGAACATAGTCTAGGAACTTCTTTTTCATTTTTGGTAAATTGTTATTTTTAATAATTACAGCACCTTGTTTTACCCAATACTTCCTATCAAGTTCTTTAAAAGAACCTTTTCCTTTTAACTTTGGTGAAAATGCAATCGATTTTGCAGTAATCCCTACTTCTACTGTTTTATTTAAAATATATTCATTGACTTGGGATATACTCTCTCCATAAACTAATTTATGTTTAATATTTTCATATATATTATTTTGTTTTAAATATCTAACTGCTTTCCTACCATAAGGTGCATTTTTAGGATTTGCAATGGCTAGATGTTTTATTTTTGGATCTTTTAATTTGAACAAAGAATCGACAGCTATATCATTTTTCATGGTCCAAATAACGGGTGCTCCATATGCATAAGTTACCGGACGATTTTCAGTTTTTTCTTTGCTGAATAACATTCTTGGATAATACATATCAGCAGAAAAGAACAAATCATAAGGTGCTCCGTTAACAATTTGAGTAGTTAATTTACCTGAAGAACCCAAAATAACGTCTACGGGTATATTGTGCTTTTTAGAAAAGTTTGCTGCTAATTTTTTTAATGCAAATTGCGCGCTAGCTGCTGTCGCTATTGTTAATTTATCGTTAGTTTTAGAAGATTTGCAAGTCGAAAAGGCAAATACACATAGAGCAATATATAAAGTAACTTTTTTAATCATAATTAATAGTTTTAAAATAATGCGTTAAACAAAAAAAACTTATGAGCGTTAATATACCTAATAAAAGAAAACTAAATGTTGTATTACCGTTATCAAAATCAGTATTAACAATAGATTCTCTTAATATATTACTTAAATGAGACAATGGATTGTATTTAGCTATTTGTTCTATCCAAACAGGAAGATTTTTATTTGGTACTAGTGCTGTACTTGTAAAAATAATAGGTAAATTAAATAAATGAATAAATGTAGCCATAAGTTCAGATACTTTTGTTTTAATGGCTATGAATGAAGATAAAGATGCATAAAAGTAGGTAAACATAAAGGTTGACAATATAAGTTTTAAGAAACCCATACTATCAATAGAAATGCTTTTAACTCCCATTAGATATCCAATGCCAAACAATACGAATACTTGCAATACAACTCTACTATAATCTGCAAAAATTTTAAAAAATAATAAGGTTGTTTTTGGAATAGGTGTAAAGTTATAACGACCAAAAAAATTGGATTGAAAATCTTTAATAAATAAAATTCCAGATTGAGCACTAGTTTGAAGAACAGTCATCGCACATACACCTGGGAGTAAGTATGTCATATAGTTACCCTCAGAAAAATCAAATTTATCTTCAAATAAGAATCCAAAAATTGTTAACCAAAACACTGGTTGTACAAAAGAAAAAATAAAGTGTATGGGCCTATAATACAATTTCTTCCATGTTCTTTTACAAATGTAGTATCCTGGTAAAATTAAATTCATTTATTGCTTTTTTTTCTTTTTTACTTTTCTCTCCCTTTTGGTGTTTGATAATGACACTTTGTGAAGCCCCATTAATGTAGAAGTCAAATTATTTTGAGAGATTCTAGAACTAATAATAAATTCGTTATGTTCTTTTTTAAATCGTTCTATTTCCTGGCTCAGTAGAGAGGTGTTTTTACAAAAAAGAGTAGCTCTTCTATTTTGAAAACTTACATAAATTCTTTCATTAAAAGTCATTTTGTTGAATTCTACACCTTCTTTAAAATCAATTTCCGCTGTAATATAGGGATGTTTTTTTATCAGAGTGAAAGGCTTACTTTGTTCTAAAATTTGACCTTTTTTTAAAAGCACTATTTCATCTGCACTTCTTTCTGCAAAATCGATGTCATGTGTTACACAAATAATTGTTTTCTTCAATGATTTTAAAAAAGAAATTAAATTTAGTTTAACTGTTAAGTCAAGTCCAACAAAGGGTTCATCCAATAATAATATTTCAGGATTATGGGTTAATCCTAATGCAACATTAATCAGCTGCTTTTGTCCTCCGGAGAGTTTTTTTATTTGTTGATTTATGTAGGGAGTTAATTCTAGAGATTGTACAATTTTATTTTTTCTTTCAGTAATATTATTTTTTTTTAACCCATGAAGGCTCGCCATAAAGGTAATAATATCATCGACAAACATTTCACCATCCAAACTGTATGATTGAGGAACATACCCTATCAAATGAGATTTTTTTGAAGTGTTATTTAATGTTTTATCGTCAAAAAGTATATTTCCTTTAGCCTCAGTAACTGCTCCAAGGATTAATTTTAATAAGGTACTTTTCCCACTTCCATTTGGACCTAAAAGACAGGTAATTTGATTTTTTTGTATTGATAGATTAAAATCTTTAAAGAGAACTTCCTCTTTAGGGTATTTGAATTTTATGTTATTGAGACTAACCCTCATAAAGGTCATTATGGATTATAGTACCCACATGTTTTCCGTTTATAGAATCTTCAATCAAATCTGGGTTATTTCCGTTCACTACTTGAAAGTGAGTACAACTTCTATTATTCTTTAGAATATCTATGACAATTCTATTAAATGGTAGCGTTTTTAGATTCATTTTCTCTAATTCATTGATATTAATTTTATCAATAAACCTTGCGTCTTTAAATTCTTTAGGGTCTTTATCATATAAACCATCAACATCTTTCACTAAGGTTACTGTTTTAAATCCAAATGTTTCTGCTAAAATTATAGCACCCGCATCTGTACGATGAGAAGGGATATTTCCTTTTTTAGATGGATGTTCCCAAATAGAATACGGAGGCATCCCAGCATAAATTACTCCAGGAGCTGCTTGTAAGAATAGCGGCAATAGATGACCTATCGATTCTGGTGGAATAGCAATTACACCTTCTGGGGACAATAAAGTTCCTAATATATGTGCATTCCCCAAAGCATCTTCACCAGCTAGTTGTGCTAAAACACCAGTTGGCATCCCCAAGTCTAAACCTACAGAAAATAAGTGCTTGCTTCTTGCTCCACCACCGGTACTTATAACTAGTTTTTCTTTCTTTAAAATCTCACGCATTTTATCTACAACTGGGTACGTAGCTTCCCTTCCTTTATCAATAAAGGAACTAGCTCCTATTTTGACAATGTGCACATAGGGTAACATTTTAAAAGTTGGAGAATCCTCTCCTAATGCCATTACGTTTTTATCTAGTAAACTCTCTCGCATGTATAGAGAGTCAATATGATTATGATGTTTGTTTTCCATTTTAATTTGAAGTTATAATTGTACCCACATGTTCCCCATTTAACGCTTTTGTTAAATTTCCTTTTTCCATTCCATTTATAATTTGAATTTGTCGTCCATTTTTAGCACTCATCATCATTTCAATGACAGCTCTTTCAACTACAACATCATCTAAATCTCTTTCTATTAATTCGCTAGCAGTTATTTTAGGAATAAAAGTAGCATTTTTGTCTTTCTTGGGGTCATTCGTATAAAGTCCTTTTTCGTCCTTTATATAAATCATGTTTTTTGTACCATAAGTTTCACTAATCAAATAACATCCAGTATCTGTTCGATATGGTGGTATTTTTCCAATTTCAGGATTTCTTTGCCAATATGTATATGGAGGCATTCCGAAAAATATTGCTGCGTTTCGTTCTTTTAAATATAATGGTAATTGAGAAAATCCGCCTGGTTCTATGTAAGGAATTCCATAATCAGCCAATAAATAATGGATCATTTTGGCATTTTGAATACTAACAAAGGTTCCTAAAAGTCCAAGAACACCCGTTGGCATTCCCATGTCTACACCTACACTGTATGCGTGTCTAGCACGGGTCCCTGCTCCTGTTCCAATGATCATTTTATGAGTGGATAAATTTTCTTTTATCTCTTGAATTATAGGGAATACGGCTTTTCTTCCTCTATCCATAAAACTTTGCCCTCCTATTTTAATAACATTAGCCTCCGGAAGAATTTTATTGGGTTTATAAATTTCAGTTCCCAATAACAAATCAGGATCTTCTAAATTAGTTTTGAGCAATTTATTGGTAAGGTGTTCTATCATGATAAAGTATTATATTAATGCTAATTTAAGATTAAAAAATATATATCACAACCATAAAAAAATATATTTTAATTATAATTTGCCTTATATTACCAAATGATACCTTTCCTTTTTTTTTGTTAAAAAAAAAAAGAATAATGAAGGATAAAAAGCTTTTACTAGAGGAGATAAATATTATGTAAAATATCATAAATGTATCCCTTATAATAATTTGTTTGTAAGCTTTATTATATAATCCTTTTCTGACATTATATGGCTATTGGCCATCGATCTTGTTTTGGAAATAATTGTTTTTTCCATTTTTCAATTTCAACCTCTGTGAGAATACAATCTTCCAATTCAGCGATCATTCCTTCTTTATCTAAATGTTGTCCAATAAAAACCAATTCTATTTTTCTATCACCAAATAGCGCATCCCAATCTGATTCAATTTGATTTTTATTATCCATAAATGAAGCATTATTAATTCGTTGAGAAAAAGGCATAGATGCCCACCAAACACCCGCATTATCTGCTTTACAAGAGCCACCAGCAGAACTCCACAACAATGCTTGATTAGGTCTTGATGCCAACCAAAATAACCCCTTGCTCCTGATGATATTTTGAGGAAAACGTTCATTCAAATAGTTTAAAAAACGTTCTGGATGAAATGGTTTTTTACTTCTAAAAACAAAGGAACCTATTCCATATTCTTCGGTTTCAGGAAGATGTTCATTTTCTAATTCTTTGAGCCATCCGGCTGAAGCTTCGGCTTTTTCATAATCAAACAAACCTGTGTTTAATACACTTTCTAAAACAACCTTAGATTTTTCTGTTATAATGATACTCGCTTCAGGATTTAACTTTTGAATAATAGCGCGAAGTTCTTCTAATTGATCTTCAGAAACTAAATCTATTTTATTGATGATGATTACATTGGCAAACTCAATCTGATCAGTCAACAAATTTACAATGGTTCTATTATCACCTTCAATATTGGTAAGTTCTCTAGTTGTTAAATAATCTGAACTGGAAAAATCTTTTAAGAAGTTAAAGGCATCAACTACAGTTACCATCGTATCTATATAACTATAACGACTCAAATCTATCTTGCCATCTTCACTTTCAAAAGTAAAAGTTTGGGCCACAGGAATTGGCTCGCTGATCCCTGTACTTTCAATTAATAAATAATCAAATTTATTTTGAGATGCTAACTTTTCTACTTCAATCATTAAATCTTCACGAAGTGTACAACAAATACAACCATTGGACATTTCTACTAATTTCTCTTCAGTTCTGGAAAGCGTATTTTCATTTTCAATGAATTGAGCGTCTATATTTACTTCACTCATATCATTCACAATCACAGCTACTTTTAAGCCCTCTTTATTGTGAAGTACGTGGTTTAATAAGGTAGTTTTTCCAGCTCCTAGAAAGCCACTTAATACAGTTACTGGTAGTTTTTTCATTTTACTTTTTATATGAATAAGAGTTATACTTCAATTTGGTTTAAATGATTCATCTTTTCGATTAAATCACCTGAAATTGCAACAACTGCAGGTTTAGGAATACCATCTTTGTCAAAAGGCCATTTACTTGTAGGGTTATTTTTGTCTCGTGTTTGCTCTCCAGGATGCTGCACACTTAAAAACAATGTTTTTCCATCTGGTGAAAACCAAGGTCCTGTGAGTTCAGCATCTTTGGGAGCTGAAGCCACTCGAATAACTTTTCCTGAATCTTGTCCGTATCTAGGGATCACAAATAGGCTATTGTTTTTAAATGGACGATAGAGATTGTCATCTCTATTCATATCACTTCCAGAAATATCCGAAGTTATCCATAGATTTCCTGACAAGTCAAAGGCTAAATTGTCAGGACAAGAAAAACCACTTTCTTTACCCCCCGCTTTGAAAGTAGCAGCTTTAAAAGTTAAAGAATCGAAAGCTCCATTTGTTTCTTCTATTTTTAAAATAGATCCGTGAAAATCATTTTTACTTTTGTTATTTGTTAACGAAACAAATATATTTCCCGTGATGGGATCAATCTCAATGTCCTCTGGTCGGTTTAATTCGGTTGCACCTACTAATTTTGAAGCTTCTCTGGCTCTGATTAGTACTTCGGTCTGATTTTTAAATTTTTTTTGTAAAATAGGTTGTTTTTTCCAATCTAAAGGAATCCATTTACCTTCTTTGGTGTCAGCTACATACAAGGTTCCCTCCTTTAGCGATTGAGGTTTGGATGAAATAAATTTATATAAATGTTCATTGTCTTTATCGTCACCTGAATAAGCAACCACACGTTTGTCCTCTAATTCATATAAGGTACAACATTCGTGAGCAAATCTTCCTAAAGCAATATGTTTTTGAGCAGTTCCGTCTTTTGGGTCCACCTCTACTACCCATCCATAATGTTCTGGTGGGTATTTGTAGAAATTTTCCCAATTTTCTGTACTTGGTCTGTGAGTTTCTCTGTTGTTTTCATCATATTCAATTTCTCCGAAAAAGTTATCGTAGTTTTCTTCACAGGTAAGAAAAGTTTTCCAAGGTGTGATACCTCCAGAACAATTACTATGAGTTCCGATTACTGAAGTTTTTCCTTTTATAGGAGTATCCCAGTTTAATTTCATGGGTGTTCGTGCTGTGATACGTCGGTTGTATAGATCATTTTTAACAACTTTCCATTGTCCGTTCTCTTCTCTGATTCTTACAATAGTCCCACCAACGTTATACATTTCCTTATCAACCTGCTCTTTGGTTCTGTGTTGCTGTGGATTTTCATACTCTCTGTAATTAAAATCAGAAACAAAAAGTGGATTTACATATTCGTGATTTACCCATAATAACCCATCTTTTGAATTATTTTCATTGAGTGGTATAAAACATGTAAAATCATTATTAAAACCAAACGTATCGTGATCGCTAATGGCATCACCCCATTTTATAATGGTATGATAATTTAGTCCATTTGAGAGAAGCAGATCGTCGGTATCTGAAGCAATTAAATTTTCTAATGTTAATTTTTTTAGTCTTTCAAGCGTTTTATCTGATAAATTTTTGGAAAAAATTGAACTGCTGTTGCTACTACAATTCACAAGAAAAGGTGGAATGAATAAGGAGCCTAAACTTGCTTTACCTAAAAATTTGATGAATGCTCTTCTGTTGTATTTCACGATGTTCGAATACTTATTACACTATGGTTGTCTAGTCCTTTAATTTCTAGAGATTTATACTTTTTGTTGTGTTATTATTTTTAAGAATTCGTTACGTACTGCAGTTTCTGAAAAAGAGCCTCCATATTCTAATGTTGTCGTATAGCTACTTTGATCTTTTATCCCTCTAGAAGAAACACAAAGATGTTTTGCTGTTACCGAAACGATTACATCCTTTGTTTCTAATATCTCTTGTAAATCGTTTAGAATTTGAAGAACAAGTCTTTCTTGAATTTGAGGACGGCGAGCGTAATAATCTACTAAACGATTAATTTTTGAAAGACCAATGACCTTACTTTTAGGAATGTATGCTACATTGGCAAATCCGATTATTGGTAAAAAATGGTGTTCGCATGCAGAATCTATGGTGATATTTTGTTCTACTAACATTTTTTTATAGCCATATTTATTTTCGAATGTTGAAATTTTTGGCTTATTGGAGGGATTTAAACCATAAAAGAGCTCTTTTACATACATTTTAGCAACTCGGAAAGGGGTACCTGATAAGCTGTCATCTGATAAATCCAAACCGATTTCTTCCATGATTTTTTCAAAATAATAGGATATATTTTTTATTTTTTCATCATCAGATCTTTCAAATGCATCCGATCTTAAGGGAGTTTTTATACTTGTAGAAAAATGACTATCCCCTATTATTTCAATTTGTTTTTTATTTTTCATTAGCACATTATTTATGCTTATTTGACAACTACTACTAGTTTTTATGATTTATCTTTATCATTAAATTTAGTTACAAATGTAACTAAAAATTCGTTAATGCAACTAAGTTGTATTAACGAATTTTGGAAAGGATATTTGGAAATAGTTTTTGAATTAATTCATAATAGTTAATAAAAAAGACTTGTGTACGAAATATATTATGATCAAGTACTGATCAATAAAACTATTTACTATTTTTTTAAAAGTTTGATAGAATTTACACTTCCTGATGACGTTATAATTTGTGCAAAGTATAATCCAGATTTTAAGTTATTACTTTCAATCCTCACAGCATTTCTATTAGGAGATATGGTCATTATTTTTTTTCCTAATACATTGTATAATTTGACTGATGAAATTATTTGACTCTGGGTTTTGATGTTCCAACTAGAACTGGTTGGATTAGGAAAAACTTCAAAATTAGAAATAGAGGCATCGTTAACACTTAAATTACTCTCACTGGTAAAGTATATATTATCGATAAAAACCGTACCCACTCCCCCTGCATCAACAAAGTTATACTGGAATACATCTTTTAGATTTACACCTCTAGAACTATAATACGACAGGGGAATAAATACACTAGTCCAAGTATTTTTGATTATTTGTTCTCTTCCTCCTGAACCCAATACATATTGTTTGTCATTGGTTAATGGTGATTCTGAGTTAATACGTAAAGCAAATTTGGTTGCATCATTTGTCCAATAGTTAAAATGAACATATGTGTCTTCTGAAACATCTGTATTTTTAAATCCAGCTCCGTAATATCCTAGGTCTATTTCTAGCGCTTTATTTCCTTTATTTTCTATGTCAACTTCTTTAAATGATTCAGAAAAATTATAGAGATATTGAATGTTTGTATAGGTTTCTCCATAAATACCTTTTACTTTTTCAGCAGGGATTGAAGGAATAGGTGCATCTTTTGAAGGTCTTGGTCTTGGCGCAATATTGCTAGCCCCTTGAATATCATCAATAAGGTATACATCGGTTTTCAAGCTTTGAAAATCTGGAAAAATTATAAGATTACGGTAATTTCTAAACCCTGAACCAAAATTCGCAGTAATGGTCTGCCAATCTGTTCCTGTAGTGTTAAATCTAACTTCAACACCAAAAGGAGTGCTTCCTCCTGAAAATTTCAACATGTGTTTTCCGCTTCCTGTTCCATTCAATGGTTTTATTCTAAAAGTAATAGTATTATTGTTGTTATTTGATAAGTCGACATATTGGTCTAAATCAATAGTTTGAGCGGAGCCAAATTCTGCATAATCATAACTTGTAAGTCGCCCAACTTTATTTGTTACATCTTCTGGGTCTGATGTTAAGCTAAAATCACAATCGTAACAGGTAAAATAGTATGCTGGGTCTGAAGATTCATTAAAATTAATTGGTAAAGATTGAGAATATCCAAAGAAGGAACAAATCAAAAAGAGATAAGTAATTTTTTTCATTGTTTTTATGAATTAAGATTTTTATAAAAATAGGGCATTAAATTAAAAAACATAAAAAATATAACCATACATTAAATCAACACCTTTATCAGATCATTTTGCTTAAAATTAATAACACACAACATATTCAATACAATTAATTTATTATCTAAAAGGTTCTAAATTAACAAGTCAAAAAAATCACTTAACTTAGTGAGAAAATAAAACGATTGTTTGTGCTACTTAATTTCATAATTTATGTCAAAATTTAAATACTTTGCCGCTTTTATTATCCCACTTTTAGGCCTGCTTACATTCAATACTACGGGTATTTTTGCTTATTTTGGTTTAGTTGCTTTGTATGTTTTTGTTCCTATTTTAGAGCAAATTCTTCCCAAAAACACCTATAATTTAAATGAAATTGAGAAAGAGCTCGCAAAAAAAGATGTTTTTTTTGATTTCGTACTCTACTTTTCTGTGCCACTTCATCTTTTCGTGATCTATCAGTTTTTAATCGCGGTCTCGAATACCGCACTGCCTTTTTCAGATGTCATTGCTTGTGTTTTAATGATGGGAACTATTCTTGGTGTAAACGGAATTAATATTGGTCACGAATTAGGTCACAAAACAAATGATTTTATAAAGAGAATTTTAGCACATACAATGCTCTTAACTGCTCTTCAAAATCACTTTATTCCTTATCATAACGGTGGACATCATAGAGATGTTGGTACTCCAGCAGATTTTACCTCTGCAAAAGAAGGTGACATTTTTTATTTTTTTGCATTCCGATCTCAAATAGGTGGTTATTTTAAAACCTGGAAGTTAGAGGCACAACGCTTGAAAGCTGAAGGGAAAAATACACTCTTCAATCCAATGATTTTGTATACACTATTCCCAATGCTTTTTCTTTTTGGAATTTATTATTTTTTTGGCGTGTATATAATGGTACTCTATTTTATTTCAAGCGTTCATGGAATTTCCATATTGGAGGCACAAAACTATTTTGCACATTATGGATTACGAAGAAAAATTAAAGAAAATGGAAGATATGAACGTGTGCAACCAAAACATTCTTGGAATTCTGATCATATGATAGGAAGAGTGCTGCTCTTCGAACTCACAAGACATTCAGACCACCATCACATGGGAGCAAAACCATATCACTTATTAGAATCAAAAGAACACAGCCCTAACCTGCCCTATGGGTATCCTGCAATGCTAGCATTGTCCTATTTTCCATTTTTATTCAAGCCAATAATGAAGAAGCAACTGGCACTCTATAAAAATAATTAGTGTTTATAAAGATCATTATAAATATTCATTTTACATGAACTGATGAGCTCTTTTACTAGACCATTTTTAATTTAAAATCCATAAAAAAAGCTTCAATAGTACTATCTATTGAAGCTTATATCATATTTATGAAACACTATGTGAGCATTCCTCCGTCTACAGATAAAGTTTGACCTGTAATATAAGAACTCATATCAGAACCTAAAAATACACAAGCATTTGCAATATCTATGGGTTGTCCTCCTCTTTTTAGAGGAATTCCATCTCTCCAACTTTGAACGGTTGCTTCATCTAATTTGGCAGTCATTTCAGTTTCTATAAAACCTGGAGCGACGACATTACTTCTAATATTTCTTGAGCCTAGTTCCAAAGCGACAGATTTAGAAAATCCTACAATACCTGCTTTTGAAGCTGCATAATTACTCTGACCAGCATTCCCTTTTAATCCCACTACAGAACTCATATTTATAATAGAACCTGAGCGTTGTTTCATCATAGGACGAATCACTGCTTTGGTTAAATTAAATACCGATTTTAAATTTACTTCTATTACCTTATCAAAATCCTCTTCAGTAATACGCATTAATAAATTATCTTTTGTAATCCCTGCATTGTTAACTAGAATGTCAATAGATCCAAATTCTTTTAAAACCTCTTTTGCTAGTTCTTGAGCAGCCTCAAAATCAGCTGCATTTGATTGATATCCTTTGGCTTTTACCCCAATATCTGTCAATTCTTTTTCTAAGGCAGTTGCTGCATCTACAGAAGAACTGAAAGTAAAAGCAATATTGGCCCCTTGTCTAGCATATTCAATAGCAATTCCACGTCCAATACCTCTGGTAGCACCGGTGATAATTGCTAATTTATTTTCTAATAATTTCATATTATTTGGTTGTTTTTTAACGCGGCAAATATAGTAAAATAAAAAAACTCGTAATACAATTTTGTCTTACGAGTTTAAATTTATAAAAATGTTGAATTTGTATAAATAGATGTAGTGTTATTTATTGTAGTACTTCAGCAATCATTTCACCAATCTTAGCAGGTGAACTTACAACATGAACACCATTTTCTGCTAAAATTTTCATTTTTGCTTGTGCAGTGTCATCAGCTCCACCGACAATAGCTCCAGCATGCCCCATGGTTCTTCCTGCAGGTGCTGTTTGGCCAGCAATAAAACCAACAACTGGTTTTCTATTTCCATCTGCTTTAATCCATTGAGCTGCTTCTGCTTCTAGATTTCCACCAATCTCACCAATCATAACAATTGCTTTAGTTTCTGCATCATTCATTAATAGTTCAACAGCTTCTTTTGTGGTTGTCCCTATGATAGGATCTCCACCAATACCTATCGCAGTAGTAATCCCATATCCTTGCTTAACTACTTGATCAGCAGCTTCATAAGTTAATGTTCCAGACTTAGAAACAATACCAACTTTTCCTTTTTTAAAGATAAACCCTGGCATAATTCCAACTTTAGCTTCATCTGGTGTAATTACTCCCGGACAGTTAGGACCAACTAATGTACAGTCTTTACCATCGATGTATGCTTTCACTTTTACCATATCAGCAGTAGGAATTCCCTCAGTAATACAAATAATTACTTTAATTCCTGCATCAGCAGATTCCATAATTGCATCTGCTGCAAATGCGGGCGGTACAAAAATAATTGAAGTATCTGCTCCTACTTTTTCTACAGACTCTAAAACCGTATTGAAAACCGGCTTACCAAGATGCTCTTGACCTCCTTTTCCTGGGGTTACACCTCCTACAACATTCGTTCCGTAATCAATCATTTGACCAGCGTGAAATGTCCCTTCACTACCTGTAAATCCTTGAACAATAATTTTTGAATTTTTATCTACTAAAACACTCATTGGTTTGATATTTTATTTTGCATCGCAAAAATAGTTTATTGATTCTTTCTAAAAAAGAATTTTAGGAATTCTTTCTATCTTTTAAGAAACGTTTTATCTCTGCGATTTCTTTTAATTTTTCTCTGGACTCCGATATCGGTGTTCCAAAATAACTTTTTCCTCCAGCAACAGATTTTGTAACACCGGTCTGCCCTAGAATAACAGCTCCTTTTCCTATAGTAATTCCACTATTTGTCCCCACTTGACCCCATATGGTTACCTCATCCTCAATTATAACACAACCTGCAATACCTGTTTGTGAGGCAATTAAACATTTTTCACCAATAATAGTATCATGTCCAACATGAACTTGATTGTCAATTTTTGTTCCTTTCCCAATGGTAGTATCTCCAGTAACACCTCTGTCTATAGTACAAGAGGCACCCAAATCTACATTATTCTTCAGCACTACTCTACCGCCGGATATTAATTTATAAAATCCTTCCGGTCTATTTTTATAATAAAAAGCATCAGCTCCCAAGACTGTATTTGCATGAATTGTTACCTGATCTCCGATCACTGAATTGTCATAGATCGTAACATTGGGGTGAATCACACAATGATCACCTATTTCAACATTATTTCCAATAAAAACATTTGGTTGAATAATCGTGTTTTTACCAATAATGGCAGATTCTGAAATACTTACATTAGAGGAAATAAAAGGGTTAAAATGTGTCGTTATTTTATTAAAATCTCGAAAAGGATCATCAGAGATTAATAGTGATTTTCCATCTGGACAGGCTACCTTTTTATTGATTAAGATAGTTGTTGCAGCAGAATTCAATGCCTTTTCGTAATATTTTGGATGATCTACAAAAACAATATCTCCTTTTTCAACTACATGTATTTCATTGATTCCTAAAATCTCAAACTCCCGATCACCTACATACTCTGCTCCTAGTAGAGAAGCTATTTGTTCAAGTGTATGCGATTTTTTAAATTTCATGGATTTTATTTTTTATTACCGTAAATAATAACTCTTGCAAAAAGTGGATGTAAATAAGGGATTTTAGATAAGAAAACATCTATATTAAATCCTATTTTATTAATCCAATTATCATATTTCTTATCTCCAAATATTTTTAAAGAAATAAAACCAAATAAAACGGTAAAAAAATCAAAAAAATAATGATCGAAAGTAAATTTTTCTTTGATAATTTTAAAATCAGAAGATACTAGTGCATGTTCATCTGGTGTTCTTTCTTTAGGATTCAATTTTCTATATATCTTATATAAAGGATTCATGTTTAATGGCTCTAGAAAAACGATTTTACCTCCTGGTTTTAATACTCTGTGAATATGATGTATTGTTTTTTCAACGTCAAGGTGATGTAAAATTGCTCCACCAAAAACAATATCAAAAGAATTATCTTCAAAAGTAAGATTATTTGCATCCATTAAAAGGTGATTGATATGAAAATCTTTTTCAACACCTAGTTGTTTTCCTTTTTCCAACTCCTTCTCAGAAATATTAATACAAGTCAAACTTTTTGGTTTTGTGTCTTCATTGAACCAAGCAGCCCAGCTGTAAGAGCCAATCTCTAAAACTTTTTGACCATTAAAGTCTTTTAGTAGTTGATCTAATATTATTTTTTCTCTTTTGTAGGAATAATAAAAAGCATGTCTTCTTAATTTTTTGATCTTGCTTCTTTCTAATTTTCCTTCATTCCAATATTCTTTTTCAGTTGCATTGATTTTTTTTAATTCTTTTTTCATTTTCTTTTTTCATTTTTAGCATTTTTTTATTCTTTTATTCTTTCTTGATAGGTTCCTTTTGTAGTTTCAACTTTTATTTTATCTCCTTCATTAATAAATAAAGGAACATTTACTGTCGCCCCACTTTCTACAATTGCTGGTTTTGTAGCGTTGGTAGCCGTATTCCCTTTTACTCCTGGCTCTGTATGGGTAACTTCTAAAATAACGCTGGCAGGAAGATCTACAGATAAAGGCATATCATCCTCAGAATTGATTATAATCGTTACGACTTCTCCTTCTTTCATTAGTTGTGGAGCATCTAAAGTGTTTTTTTGTAATTGAATTTGAGTGTAGTCTTTTTCATTCATAAAATGATAAGTTTCTCCTTCATTATATAGGTATTGAAATTTCTGAGTCTCAACGCGAATATCTTCAATTTTTCTTCCTGCAGGAAAAGTATTATCCACCACTTTTCCGTTTGTAACACTTTTTAGTTTTGTTCTCACAAAAGCAGGACCTTTTCCCGGTTTTACATGTAAAAACTCTACTATTTTGTAGATGTCATTATTATACTTAATACACAATCCGTTTCTAATATCTGATGTTGTTGCCATTTTGTTTTTTAATTAGCTTTATAATATCCTTTCATAATCCCCCTATGTGAATCTTTAATAAATTGAATGATTTCATCACGTTCTGGAGTTGCTTCCATTTCAGCCTCTATAATATTAATGGCTTGGGTATTATTATAATTCTTTTGGAATAATATTCTGTATATATCCTGAATTTCTCGAATCTTTTCTGTTGTAAATCCTCTTCGTCTTAATCCTACGGAATTGATACCTACATAGGATAAGGGTTCTCTTGCTGATTTGACATAAGGTGGAACGTCTTTTCTTACAAGAGATCCTCCTGTAACAAATGCGTGATTACCGACAGATGCAAATTGATGAACTGCTACCATACCTGCAATAACAACATTACTTCCTATGGTAACGTGTCCTGCTAGGGTGGTATTGTTAGAGAAAATACAATTATCACCCACTAAACAATCGTGAGCAATATGACAATAGGCCATGATTAAACAATTGTTTCCAATTTTAGTGATCATTCTATCTGTGGTTCCTCTATTGATAGTGACACATTCTCTGATGGTCACATTGTCTCCAATTTTAACGGTAGTTTCTTCATCGTTAAATTTTAAATCTTGAGGGATGGCAGAGATTACTGAACCTGGAAAGATTCTACAATTCTTCCCTATTCTTGCGCCTTCCATAATAGTCACATTAGAACCAATCCATGTTCCCGAGCCAATGGTAACATTGTTATGAATAGTTGTAAAAGGTTCTATAACAACATTTCTAGCTATTTTTGCTTGAGGATGTACATAAGCCAAAGGTTGATTCATCGTTATTTTATTTTAGATATTTGTGCCATTAATTCAGCTTCTGCTACTAATTTACCATTGGCATAAGCGTAGGCTTGCATATGACAAATTCCGCGTCTAATAGGGGTAATCAATTCACATTTAAAGATGACAGTATCTCCAGGTAATACTTTTTGTTTGAACTTTACATTATCCATCTTCATAAAATAAGTCAGATAGTTTTCTGGATCTGGAACGGTACTTAACACTAAAATCCCACCACATTGTGCCATTGATTCTACTTGAAGAACTCCAGGCATTACTGGAGTACCAGGAAAATGACCAACAAAAAAGTTTTCATTCATGGTTACATTTTTCATCCCTACCACATGTTTATCGGAAAGTTCTAGAATTCGATCAATTAATAAAAATGGTGGTCTATGAGGTAAAACATCCATTATCTGGTGAATATCCATTAATGGAGTTGCGTCTAAATCATATTTAGGAACATTATTTCTTTTTTCCAGTTTAATGATTTTCGCTAGTTTTTTCGCAAACTGCGTATTGATCATGTGTCCTGGTTTGTTTGCAATTACTTTTCCTTTAATTCTAATTCCTACTAGAGCTAAATCGCCAATTACATCCAATAATTTATGTCTTGCTGCTTCATTAGCCCAATGTAAAGTGAGATTATCTAAAATACCGTTTGGTTTGATGGTAATATCATCTTTATTAAAGGCTTTTTTAAGCTTTCCCATTGTGGGCTCAGATAATTCTTTATCAACATATACAATGGCATTATTTAAATCTCCGCCTTTGATCAAATTATTTTCTAAAAGCGTCTCTATTTCATGTAAAAAGCTAAAAGTTCTTGCTGCAGCTATTTCTTCTTTAAAATCCGAGATCTTACTTAAATTAGCATTTTGAGTTCCTAATATCTTTGTACCAAAATCAACCATGGTTGTAACTTGGTATTCATCCGCAGGCATTAAAATAATTTCACTACCAGTCGTTTCGTCTTTATAGGTTATAATTTCTTTAACGATGTATTCATCTATTTCAGCATCTTGTTCTTTAATTCCAGCTTTTTCCAAAGCCTCTACAAAATACTTTGAGGAACCGTCCATGATTGGTGGTTCAGATGCATCAAGCTCTATCAATAAGTTGTCAATATCTAGGCCTACAGCAGCAGCCAAAATATGTTCTGAAGTTTGAATCTGTACTCCGTTTTTCTCAAGATTTGTTCCTCTTTGTGTATTTACGACATATTCTGCTTTAGCAGCTATGATCGGAGACCCCTGAAGATCTACTCTGCAAAATGCAAATCCGTGCCCTACAGGCGCAGGTTTAATAGTCATATTTACCGTACTACCTGTATGAATTCCAACACCAGATAAACTTATTTCTTTTTCAATTGTTTTTTGATTTCTACTCATTTTTATTCTGATTTTTGAGCATTTAACTCTTTTTCTATCATATCAATCTTTGATATTATTTTTGGTAAATTTTTAAAGTGTATGTAACTTTTGTTAAATTTTGAGAAAGCAAAAGCAGGGGTTCCTTGGAATGTCATATTACTTTTTAAGCTTTTCGTAACTCCTGATTGCGCTTGAATTTTTAAATTATCTCCTAAAGTGAGATGTCCAGAAATTCCTACTTGACCTCCAATCATACAATTTTCACCTACTTTAGTTGAACCTGCAATACCTGTTTGCGCTGCAATAACAGTATTTTTTCCAATTTCAACATTGTGTGCTACTTGTATTTGATTGTCTAGTTTTACCCCTTTTCTTATGATGGTAGAACCCATTGTTGCTCTGTCTATTGTACAGGACGATCCAATGTCTACATGATCTTCTATGATTACGTTACCAATTTGAGGAATTGCTGTGTAGGTGCCATTTTCATCCGGTGTAAATCCAAATCCGTCAGATCCAATGGTGGTGCCAGAATGAATCTTACAATGGTTTCCTATGATGGTTTCTGAATAAATTTTTACTCCAGAAAAAATAGTACAATGATCACCTATCGATGAATTATCTCCAATATAAGAATTCGGATAAATTTTAACATTTTTACCGATTGTAACATTCGTTCCAATGTAAGAAAATGCACCAATGTATTCATCTTCACCAATTTTTGCTGAGTCTGAGATAAAATGTGGAACTTCCCTCCCTATTTTATTATTTTTTACTTCATTATAAAATCCTAATATGCTTGAAAATGCTTTGTGTGCATTATCAACTTTAATCAGTGTAGTTGTGGATTTTTTTTCGAGCTGAAAATTCTTATTAACTATGATTACAGAGGCATTTGTCGTATTTAAAAATGAATTATACTTCGGATTCGATAAAAATGTTAAAGAACCTTTTTCACCTTCCTCAATCTTTGATATTTTAAAAACTTCCTCTTCCGGATTCCCTACAATATCTCCCTCTAATATATCTGCTATTTGTTGTGCTGTGAATTTCATTACTTGCAAAAATATAAAATTTATAGTGATTTGGCTAATCTCATACTACTTTGGATAGCAAATAAAATGTTTTACAACAGGATTTGTTAAGGCTTGAAGGTTTAATTGATCTGAAGCATCAGCTATATCTTTTAGTTCCCCCTTCTTATTAAGAATATAAATGGGTTTGTCTTTCTGGTATGCTTGGTTTTTAATGCTATTTTGAAAAACAAAAAATTCAGCTTCCTTTTTAGAAATTTGATATTGCATACAAATGAAAGCCATTTTATTATCAAAAGCCATTTCATCAAATTTATTTTGTTGAATCTCAATTCGAAGTAATTTTCTGTCGATAATCATTTTTGACAGTTTGGAAAGTACTCTATCTTTATGATTTGTCCATTCTTTGATCGCTGATAATATATCATAATCATCTAATTTTGAGAACATATCTAGGGTTTCATTATTAAAATTAGCTACAGATATTTGATTGTATAAAAAATACTTCAAAGGAGCACTTGCATGTAATAATGTACCTTGTCCAGCTAATTCTTTGGCTCTCTTTAAAACCTTAACTAACATGTTTTCAGCGACCAATCCTGTCTTATGAAGATATACTTGCCAATACATTAATCTTCTGGCAATTAAGAACTTTTCAACAGAGTAAATTCCTTTTTCTTCAATAACCAAAGCATCATCTTTTACATTCATCATGGCAATTAATCTATCTGATGAAATATTGCCTTCGGTCACACCGGTATAAAAACTGTCTCTTTTTAAATAATCTAATCTATCTATATCTAATTGACTTGAAATTAATTGGTACAAAAATTTACGAGGATATTTACCTTCAAATATTTCTATAGCTAGTGTTAACTTCCCTTCAAATTCTATGTTTAGCTTTTTCATAAATTTTAAAGAAATTTCTTCATGACAAATTCCATCAACGATACTGTGTTCTAGGGCATGAGAAAAAGCGCCATGACCAATATCATGTAATAAAATAGCGATATAGAGTGCGTTTTCTTCATCTTCTGAAATAACTATTTGTTTAAATCTTAAAACTCTAATTGCTTTTTGCATCAAATGAATACATCCTATTGCATGATGAAAACGTGTATGATTTGCACCTGGATAGACCAAGTTGGTAAATCCCATTTGTGTAATTCTTCTCAGGCGTTGAAAATAAGGATGCTCTATGATGTCAAAAATTAATGTATTGGGTATTTGGATAAATCCATAGATAGGGTCATTGAGAATTTTTAATTTATTCGGATTTTTTTTATTCAAGGGAATTTTTTTAGTATTCTGTGGCAAAATACAACCATTAATTTTTTTTGGCAATAATTTATTATTTTTAAAAGTAAATAAGAATAACAAATCCCTATTTTTAACGTTGAACAAATAACTAAAAATAAATACATGAGAAGTATTAAGATTTTATGGATTGATGATGAGATAGAATTATTAAAACCTCATATTCTTTTTCTTGAAAAAAAAAATTATGAAGTAACTTCTTGTACAAATGGGACGGATGCAATCGAATTAATTGATACAGCTCCTTTTGATATTATATTTTTGGATGAAAACATGCCAGGTATAACTGGGCTTGAGACACTCAATGAGATCAAACAAAAACAAGCAAATATACCTGTAGTCATGATCACAAAGAGTGAAGAAGAGTCCATTATGGATCAGGCCATTGGTTCTAAAATTGTAGATTATTTAATTAAACCAGTAAATCCAAACCAGATTTTGTTAAGTCTAAAGAAAAATTTAGAAAACACACGTTTGGTTTCAGAGAAAACTACCGCAAATTACCAACAAGAGTTTCGTAAAATTTCAATGGATTTAGCAATGGTTAATTCTTATGAAGATTGGATAGATCTTTATAAAAAGTTGGTCCATTGGGAACTAGAACTCGAGAATATTAGTGATCCGGGAATGTTGAGTATATTGGAAAGTCAGAAACAGGAGGCCAATACACATTTTTTTAAGTTTATTAAAAATAATTATGAAAACCTTTTTACAGCTCATGATACTCCGACCTTCTCACATACTTTATTTAAAAATTATGTCGTTCCTGAATTGAGTAAAGATCAAGGGGTTTCTTGGATTATCATTGATAATTTACGGTATGATCAGTATAAAATTTTAGAACCATTTATCAGTAATTATTACAAAAAAGATACTGAACACGCTTACTTTTCTATTTTACCAACTGCAACCCAATATGCAAGAAATGCTATTTTCTCTGGATTAATGCCCTCGGAAATGGAAAAACGTTATCCTAATTATTGGAAAAATGATTCTGATGATGGCGGAAAGAATATGCATGAAAGTGATTTTTTATCAGCACAAATTAGTCGATTAGGATTAGACATTAAATATGAGTACTTTAAAATCACAAATCTTAAAAACGGTAAAGAATTGGCTGAAAATTACAACAACACAAAACACAACGATTTGACAGCTATTGTGTATAATTTTGTTGACATGTTATCTCATTCCAAAACAGAAATGGAAGTGATAAAAGAATTAGCCGGAGATGACAAAGCCTACAGAAGCTTGACACTAAGTTGGTTTAAAAATTCTCCTTTATTAGAAATTATTCAAAAAGCAAAAAACTTAGGACAAAAATTAATCATTACTACAGATCATGGAACGATTAATTGCAAGCATCCAACAAAGGTAATTGGTGATAAAAATATTAGTGCAAATCTTCGCTATAAGACTGGTAGGAGCTTATCCTATGAACAAAAAGATGTGTATGCCGTTAGAAACCCTAAGGATATTTTTTTACCATCCATTGCAATAAATAGTGCATTTATATTTGCAAAAGAAGATTTGTTTTTTGCCTATCCAAACAATTACAATCACTACGTAAATTATTATAAAAACACCTATCAGCATGGAGGAATTTCTTTAGAGGAAATGATTATCCCTTTTGCTGTATACAGCCCTAAGTAGAGTATTGGTTTGTCCTGCTAATCAGTTTGTAATTATATTAAAATTCAACTTTACAGGTTTCACAAATCTAATAGGTTTCTTATGTTTGTAACATGAATAAAAACTACACCTTAGATCGTCTGCCGATTATTGCCTCTGAAATAATTTCATCAGTAAAAAATAAAAAGCTCCTTTTTTATGGGCCAATGGGAGTTGGAAAGACAACGCTTATTAAAGAAATGTGTAGTCAACTAGGTGTTGTAGATCCGATCACCTCTCCTACTTTCTCATTGGTAAATGAATACAATACTTCAAAAAAATCAAAGGTATTTCATTTTGATTTTTACAGAATAGAAAATGAAGAAGAAGTCTTAGATATCGGTATTGAAGAATACTTCGATTCCAGTTATTGGTGTTTTATTGAATGGCCAAATAATATAGAAAATTTACTACCTTTAGATGTTGTTCATATTCATTTATCAATTTTAGACTCTGGACAACGCAATGTTCAAATTAAATAAATAGGTTATGAGTTCATTTTCTCCTTTTAGTAAACAAGAGTTATTTCCTCAGGAAGAAATGTTAGAAATTATAAAACAAAAAGGAGAGCTTTTTATAGGCTTGCCAAAAGAGTCTTATTTGGGAGAAAAAAGGGTTTGCTTAACTCCAGATGCGGTTGCTGCACTCTGTTCTCATGGACATAGGATCGTCATAGAGACTGGTGCGGGTGACCATGCAAATTATACAGATCGGAATTATTCTGAGGCAGGGGCAAAAATTTCTTCTAATGTTGAGGAGGCTTTTAAATGTTCTATCGTTTTAAAGGTAGCTCCTCCAACCAAAAAAGAAATTGAATATATGAATCCAAAAACGATTCTGATTTCTTCTTTGCAGTTAAAAACTCAAGACAAGGAATATTTTAACTATTTAACAAACAAACAAATTACGGCTGTCGCATTTGATTACATAAAAGACGAACATGAAACTTATCCAATTGTAAAATCATTAAGTGAAATTGCAGGGACAGCTTCCATTATAATTGCAGCAGAATTAATGAGTGGAACAAATATTGGAAATGGTTTGTTATTAGGAAATATCGGAGGGGTTCCACCATCTAGTATTGTTATTTTTGGTGCTGGAACTGTTGGGGAATTTGCAGCTAGAGCTGCCATAGGTTTGGGAGCAAGAGTTAAAGTTTTTGACAATTCAATTAGTAAATTAAGAAAACTTCAACAATCATTACATGCCCCCATATACACTTCTACCCTTCAACCTAAGTCTATTGCTAAAGCGTTGATGAGAGCAGATGTTGCTATCGGAGCGATTCGAGGTAAAAATAGGTCTCCTATTTGTGCTAGTGAAGAAATGGTGGAAAACATGAAAGATGGTGCAGTAATTATTGATGTTAGTATAGATAGGGGCGGCTGTTTTGAAACTTCAAATTTAACAACTCACAAAACCCCAACTTACATAAAACACGGTGTCATACATTATTGTGTACCAAATATTCCCGCTCGATATGCTAGAACTGCCTCATTATCAATAAGTAATATTCTCACACCTTATTTGTTAAATATCGCTGAAGAAGGCGGTTTTGAAAACGCAGTACGTTTCAATAAAAGTTTACGAAATGGTATGTACTTTTATCATGGGATTCTCACCAATAAAACAGTTGCAGACTGGTTTGATTTGCCCTACAGAGATATTAATTTATTGATTTTGTAATATACTTTAAATACAATAAATTATCTTTGCAGCTCAAATTTATACAATGCTGATTAAAAGAATTCTTTATTATTTGTTGGGTGTATTTATAAGTGCCATAGGAGTGTATTTTTTTTGGCAAAAGAAAAATGCTACTTTCGATTACGGAATGGATGCTAGAACACTTAAAACGATTAGAATTCGAAAAAGAATTTATGCTGAAATTGCAAAAAATGCCATGCTGCAGTATAATATAGATACTTTGAAAATCGAAAAAATTTTACATGAGGGTGATGTTAATTTCGGTCAAAGTAAACCAAGACAGAAGCCTTGTGCAGAATATTATATTACAGGTAACAAAGAATTAGAAAAGATAAGTTTGATTATAACTCGTTGCGATTCAACAGCCACTGTAGAAAAAGTGATCGTAAATTGAGAATAGAAAAATAAACTCTTGTTCTTTTTAGAGATGCAAGTTACCACATCTTTAAAGTGATGTTTATTTTAATTTCTGATGATAGTGTTTTTCAATTTCATGAACATTTTTTATTGTTTTTTTTACCCATTCGAAATACAATATATTTTTTTCTTCCTCAGATAATTGCCAATTAATCTTTGAACTTCTCAACTTCGTAGTTACTTCTTGTAAAATAATTGCAGCTGCAACAGAAATATTTAGACTTTCAGTAAACCCTACCATTGGAATTTTTAAAAAACCATCTGCTTGCTCCTTAACATAATCTGAAACTCCCTCCGATTCCACACCAAATACAAATGCTGTTTTTTTGGATATATCAAAATCTTTTAAAAAACAAGAATTGTTATGAGGTGATGTAGCAATAATTTGATACCCTTTTTCGCGCAAGTTGTTAAAACATATCGTTGTATTATTTCCATCGGATTTATACCGTTTAGCAGTGACCCATTTTTGTGAACCTTTTGCAACATGTCTAGAAATCTTATTGGTGTATTTATTTTCGATAGTATGAACTTGTTGAATACCAAAAATATCACACGTTCTTAGAACTGCACTGGTATTATGAGGTTGAAAAATATCTTCTAAAACAACGGTAAAATGATTGGTTCTATTTTCTAGAATTCTTTTAAATAAATTTTTTCTTTTGTCTGTTAAATAGCCTTCAAAATAGTGCAATAGTTTTTTATCGATCATAATCACAAACTTAAAAATTATTATTTTAAATTATGCAAAAAAGAAGGTTGTTTTAACCGGTGTTGGAATTTTAGAAGAAATCAGTAACACAACAATTATTCATCAATTAGTAACTTCAGATACACTTCGATTCCTTAGCCTATCAATTGAGTAAAGTATTCAAAAATTTCTCCTTTAGAGATTGAGCTTCCTTTTTCGATTAAGTCAAAAATTTCTAAATTTCGTTCTCCCTTGTAAGGTTTTGAACCTCTAAAAATTTCGACAGAATTATCCATTGGATTCTTCATTAACCACTCAAATCCTTTTTGCTCTAATAGATTTATATCCCAAGTTATATTAATGGCTATTCTATGAATTTCATCTGAATCGCATTTAAATAAATTGACTGATGTTTTGGAAAAATGTTCTATGTAAGCTGTTTTTGTCAAAACATTATCCCAAACAACATCGGAAAAAATATTCATTTCATCTTCTGCTACTTGAGGTTTACTTTTTTTAATTTGATTCCATTCTTTTGCATCGATACTTTGAGTTGCTAAAAACTGTGCAAATTCTTCGTGTAAACTTTCAAATTGTTCTTTGGTAAGCTGTCTATATTTCATTGCTATATGATTCAATAAAAAAGCTCGTTATTTCTAACGAGCTTTTTGTAATTATCTTAAAAATGTTTCTTATTCAGAAACAACTTCAAAAGTAATATCTACTACAACTGCTCTATGTAATCTTACACTAGCTTCGTATTTACCTAATCTTTTAACAGAACCACCAACAACTTTGATAAATTTCTTATCCAATTCTGTTCCTGATTTTGCAAGAGCCGCAGCTAAGTCGATGTTGTTCACAGAACCAAATAATTTGTCTCCTGAACCGGTTTTAGATGCAATCTTAATTTCATATCCTTTAACTGTTTCAGCCACTTTATTAGCATCTTCAATTAATTTAGCTTCTTTATAAGCACGTTGTTTTAAATTCTCTGCTAATACTTTTTTTGCAGAGGAAGTAGCTAAAACGGCTTGTTTTGTAGGGATCAAAAAGTTTCTACCGTAACCGTTTTTAACGGATACTATATCGTCTTTAAATCCTAAATTTTCTACGTCTTGTTTTAATATCAATTCCATGTCTACGTCTTTATTATTTTAACATATCTCCAACGTAAGGCATTAACGCTAGATGACGCGCTCTTTTAATTGCTTGCGCAACTTTACGTTGATATTTTAATGAGGTTCCTGTTAAACGTCTTGGTAAAATTTTACCTTGTTCGTTTACTAAATACATTAAGAAATCTGCATCTTTGTAATCGATATACTTAATACCTTTCTTTTTAAATCTACAGTATTTTGCTTCTTTTTTGGTGTCAATGTCCAATGGCGTTAAATATCTAACGTCAGCAGATTTACCACCTTTTGATTGTTGTTCTATTGTTGCCATTGTTTATTTTTTTGTGGATTTAACACGTTCAGTTCTTACTTTCGCCCAAGCTGCAGCATGTTTGTCTAATTTAACAGAAAGATAACGCATTACGCTATCATCTCTTCTAAATTCTAACTCATATGCAGGTATTTCTTGACCAGCAATTTTAAACTCTAATAAGTGATAAAAACCACTTTTCTTTTTTTGAATTGGATAGGCTAATTTTTTTAAGCCCCAATCTTCTTTTGAGATCATTTCAGCTCCTTTTGAAACTAAATAATCTTCGAACTTTTGTACTGTCTCCTTTATCTGAGTATCAGATAAAACGGGATTCAAAATGAAAACAGTTTCGTAATGATTCATAAATTAATTATTTATTGTTTATTTTAAGGATGCAAATATACTAACTTTTTTAGATTTAAAAGCAGATTTTTAAATTTAAGTTGATGAGTTATTTTAGATAACAACCAGCTGTTAAACAATAGCTTGACGCTCTTGTTAAAGTTGATTTAATTCATTCGTAAATTTATCTCTAAAAATTATAACAAATTAATCATTTTCTTCATCATTTTCTTCATCACTTTTGGATACTTTATTCCAAACTTTGATTTCATCCCCTTCCGATACTCCTTCAAGGACTTCAACATTTACGTTGTCTGAGGTTCCTAATTTTAAGGTTCTTCTTTTGAATCTATTCTCTGCTGTTCTAACCTCTACGTAGGGCTCTTCTGTTTTTCTGTCAAATCTCAATAAGGCTTCTTTAATTGCCAGTATACTATCTTTTTCTTCTAAAATAATATCTGCATTGGCACTATAGCCTGCTCTGATGAAAATATTATTATTCAATGTAACGTCTGCTTTAATTTTAAATTGAACGGCCCCGCCCTCTTCAGTTCCTTTTGGGGCAATAAAATTCAATTTAGCAGGGAATTTTACTCCCTCTATTGCACCGATTGAAACCTTGATCATCGCTCCATTATTTAATTTACCAACTTCAGATTCATCAACTTTACCTTCAAAAATCATTTTATTCATATCTGCAATGGATGCAATAGTTGTACCTGCATTAAAATTATTTGATTGAATTACTTGATCCCCTTCTTTAACAGGTATTTCTAAAATTGTACCTGACATTTGAGCAATAATATTGGTATTTGCAGAGGCACCAGAACCAGAAAAACCTTTTTTTATGATTTGATAATCATTTTGAGCATTTTTCAAATCTTGTTTTGCTTGGTTGTAGGTAAGCTCCACAGTTTCATATGCCGATCTTGCAATTACACCTTTGTCAAATAATTGCTTGTTTCTTTTGTAAGAAATAGCTGCATTATCAAGGCGTAATTTAATATTATTTACTCGTCCTTTTGCACTTATTAAAGATTGTTCATTTGGTACAACTCTGACCGTAGCAATTAAGTCACCTTTTTTTACTTTGTCACCTTCGAACAATAAAATTTTATCTATGATTCCTGTTATTTGAGGTTTTATTTCAATTTCTTCCAAAGGAATTACTTTTCCTGTGGCTACCGTTTTTTTTGTAATGGATGTTTTAAATGGTTTCTCTGTTTCATATTGAATGATGTTTTTTCTATTTTTTTTACCAAACCATATCAATGCAGCCGCAAATAATATAACGATAATACTTAAAATAACTTTTGCTCTTTTACTCATGATTTCTTAGTTTATTTTTATTCTTCTCTTAGTGCTTCTATTGGTTTTAACTGGGTTGCCATATGTGCAGGAATTAATCCAATTAATGTTCCTAAAACTATTAATAGGGTACTTGCAATCAAAATAATAGGAATATTTACTGTTGGGTTGATTAGTGTCGCATCTGGACCCTGACCAAAGGCAGTATCCATTATATATAGGACAAATGCTCCAAAAACAATTCCTAACATTCCTGCTGTACTTGTTAAAAAAACAGATTCTAATATAATCTGTTGGCGTATACTTTTTGGAGTTGCCCCTAACGCTCTGCGAATTCCTATTTCTTTTGTTCGTTCTTTTACGGTAATTAATAAAATATTTCCAATAGCAAATACTCCAGCGATTAATGTAGCAATTCCCACAAACCAGGTTAAAAATTGCATGCCTGTTAAAAAACCTATCAACCTACCGATTTCTTTACCGAGATTGACACTACCAAATGCCCTTTTATCTTCTGGATGTACTTTATGTAAGTTTTTCAAAGTTAAAAGAACATCTTTTTCCATTTGTTCAATGTTTATTCCATCATTAGCTGTAATCATCATCCAATCAATTTTGTCGGATGTGTTGTATACTTTTTTAAAGGTTGAAAAAGGAATATAAGCTGTATCACCATCAAAATTTATGGTATTTGAAGGTTCATAAACACCTACAACCTTATAATTGATATTATTGATCTTAATATACTGTCCAATCGACATTTCTTCTTTATCGAACAATTGTTTTTGCATGTCTTCAGAAATAACAGCTACTTTAGATATTGATAAAATATCATTATCGTTTAAGAAACGACCAAGGATTAATTTTTTCTTTTGAATTTGATCTAAAATTGGAAAATCTCCACTTACTTTAAATGTACCTGATTTAAAATTTCGGACGATTAAGTTCATTGTTTGATTTCTCGGAGCTAATAATTTAATTTCTTCAGAGTATTCAGATTTTAAAACATTGATATCGTTCATAGTTAAACGAAAGCGTCTTCCTTTTTGAAAGCCTTTAAATGGAGTATCTGTAGATTGTGTCCAAACAAAAACACTATTGGTCGCTAAATTACCAAAAGCATTTTTAAAACTATTTTCTAATCCTCTAGTAGCACCTAACAACACAATTAATAAAAAAATTCCCCATAAAACTCCAATGATGGTAATTCCAGTTCTTATTTTGTTTTTACGTATGCTCCCGTAAATTTCTTGCCAAGTATCTGAATCAAATAGAATCTTCATAATTAATCTGCTCTTAATGCTACAATAGGCTTTATACTAGCAGCTCTTTTTGCTGGAATATATCCCGCAATTAGACCTGATAAGATTAACATAATTGTTGCTAATATTACAATTTCAGGTTGTACGCTTGGATCTTTAATAAAATATTTTTTTTCTAAACTATTTCCAATCAAACTTAAAATATAGGTTCCTATGGATAGTCCTATGTAGCCTGCTATTGTTGTGATTAAAATAGATTCTTGAACAACCATTGCAACGACAGATGAAGGTTTTGCACCCAACGCTTTTCGAATTCCAAATTCTTTAGTACGCTCCTTGATGACAAAAATCATAATATTACTAATTCCAATAATGCCTGCGATTAATGTACCAGATCCAATAAAAGCAATGATTAAATACAAGGCAAACATTATAATGCTAACAAACTTATTTGCTTCTGCCATATTTCTTATGGATAGGGCACTTTGATCTTCCGGATGAATGTTCAGTTTTTGACGCATTTCTCGTTCTAGTTTTTTTCCAAATGCAACAGCTGCATCTGTACTTAAATTTCGATTATATCCCAAATTAATTTGATTGATATAATCATTATTACCGTACATCATTTGTGCTGTAGAGACAGGGATATAAGCAATTCTTTCTTCATTATCACCACCTTCATCAGAAAAAATACCCACAATTAAAAAAGAACTTCCACTTACATTTACTCGTTTTCCTAAAGCGGGTTTTTCTCCAAATAGATCTTTTTTAATGAGTCTACCGATCACAATTACTTTCTTTTTTTGATTGAGATCTAATTTATTTAAATAACGTCCTTGATCTATAGTTGTTTTTTCTAAAAATTGATAATCTGGATGAACTGCTTTTACAGAGTAGTTATTTGCGTTATTTTTATATTTAATCGAAAAATTTTTATTGATTCTTGCAGATTCATACTCAATTTTATCATCATATTTTTCTGTGATGTAATTGAAGTCTTTATTTTTTAACTGAATTCTTCTCCCAGTCTGAAGCCCTTTGTAGGGTTTTGTTGTTTTCCATACTCGAACAAACATCATATTTTGAGCATTGTCTGCAAAAGCGGCTTTAAAAAAGTTACTCAAGCCATTTGCTACTCCAAAAAGTAATGTGAATAATAAAATTGCAAAGGCTACCGTAAAACCAGACATTACGGAGCGTAATTTGTTTTTTCGAATACTCTGGAAAATTTCTCGCCAACGATCTAAATCAAACATTCTTGGGACTGTTTATTTTTTAGTTAGAAAATCATTAATAATAACACCGTCTTTTAAATGAACAATTCTTTTTGTTTGATTTGCAACTTCTTGTTCATGAGTAATTACAAACACGGTCATTCCTTCTTCATTAATTACTTTTAATAAATCCATTACAGAGTTTGTTGTACCAGAATCTAATGCTCCTGTAGGTTCATCTGCCAACACAACTTTTGGTTTGGTAACCAAAGCTCTTGCGATGGCAACTCGTTGTTTTTGTCCACCAGATAATTCGTTAGGTAAATGATTTGCCCATTCTTTTAACCCTACTTTTTCTAAATAATCCAATGCAATTTTTAAACGTTCCTTTCTTTTTATTCCCTTATAATATAAAGGCAAAGCGACATTCTCTAGCGCTGTCTTATAGGATATTAGGTTAAATGATTGAAAAACAAAACCTAAAAACTTATTTCTGAGAATCGCTGCTTTTTTCTCATTCATGTTTTTTATTAGTTGCCCATTTAAAAAATAATTACCTTCATCGTGAATGTCTAACAAACCAACAATATTTAATAAGGTAGATTTTCCAGACCCTGAAGATCCCATAATAGAAACAAATTCACCTTCTTTGATATGTAAGTCAATTCCTTTTAAAACATGAAGAGAATCTTTACCAATTGGATAAGATTTATGCAGTTTTTCTATTTTAATCATGAATGTTTTGTATTTATGGCAAAGTACTTAAAGCTAGTTACAGCTATTGCTAATTTTTTGTTAAATAGAACGGTTTTAATTGAACTCACTAAAGTAATAAGACGTTCAATAAAAACGAATGTTACAAGAATTATAAAAAATATATAAAGTATCTTTGTTTTCTAATTATCATTCTTAAATAAATGATTGATATTCCAAAAAACAAAAAGGTTATTTTATTCGATGGCGTTTGCAATTTGTGCAATCAATCTGTGTTAAAAATTATCAAGTACGATAAACGTAATACCTTTTTATTTACTGCATTACAATCCGAAAAAGGGAAAGAAATCCTAAACCTTTTAAGAATTAATTCCTCTAAAGTGGATTCTATTGTACTATATGACCCAGGTGTTTCCTATGATATAAAATCTACTGCTGCCCTAAAAATTATGCAAGATTTTAAAGGATTGTGGAGAATAAGTTTCCTTTTTTTATTCATCCCTGAGTATATTAGAAATTACCTGTACGATGTAATTGCTAAAAACCGTTATCAATGGTTTGGTAAAAAAGAAGTTTGTATGATACCAACACCAGAATTAAAAGCTAAATTTTTACTGTAATAATGAACTTACCAAAAGATTTAAAGTGTATTATCTTTGATATGGATGGTGTCATCATAGATTCTGAAGAAATCCATAAAAAAGCCTATTACGAGACCTTTGCTTCAATTGGAGTAAACGTTTCTGACCAGCTCTACAAGACACTCACAGGGTCCTCTACTATAAATGCTTTTCAAAAATTAGTAACTCATTTTAATTTGGATTTAGATCCTGAAAAATTGGTTTTAGAGAAAAGAAAAAAATATGTAAACTTTTTTGAAAATGACCCAACATTACATTTGGTAGAGGGTGTGGAGGAATTTATTAAATATTCTTTTAATAGAGGCTTTACTTTAGTTTTAGCCTCCTCCTCTGCGATGGTTAATATTGATAGAGTTTTCAATAGGTTTGATTTGAATTCTTATTTTACCGCTAAAATCAGCGGTGCAGATTTAAGAGCTTCCAAACCACATCCTGAAATCTTTGAAAAAGCAGCAATATTAGGGAAAACATCAAAAGAACATTGTATTGTTATTGAAGACTCTGATAATGGTGTAAAATCAGCTAATGATGCAGGTATTTTTGTTGTTGGGTACAAAAATCCCATAGTGGAGGATCAAACTCTAGAAAATGCAGATTTTATAATTGAAAGTTTTGATGAATTAAAAAGTTATATATAAATAGGGTTCATCAAATGATTAAAAAAGTGAACTAATTCATCTATTTTATTATTCTTCGGGTGGATATCCATGAATTTTCTCAAAATCTTGGTCAAAATTAGACCGTAAATACGCATTGAGTTTTTTTCTGTAATCTTCTTTCAACCAGGTAACAAAATTGTGTGTACTCTTTGAAATACATTTCGCATATCTATTAATTCTGTCATCAATTTCCTCCCCTAACATTTTTGCAAGTATCAATGCATCAAACACATCTTCACTATTTTCAATACACATTTTTGCATGATGTACGATAGACTTTTCTAAAACTCTTTTAGAAGATTCTCCAAGCCTAATGGTGTCGATGTATACTTTTTTCATATCGAAATAAATATCGGTAGACTTTGAAAATTCACTTTTAACATCCGCAGGTAATTCATATCTAAATGTACTTTCGATTTCCTCATCAGATAAAATTGCATTTAAATAATAATCCGGAGCTCTAAACATTTTTTGCCAATCTAAATCTGCACCCCATGGTCCAAATCTGTGAAAATTATTACCTAAGTCTATAACGTCAAATGTGTTTTTATGATCCAATACTCTTGAACCACGTCCAATCATTTGATAATATAAAGTTAATGACTTTGTGGCCCTATTCAGTATAATGGCTTCAATCGTTGGTTCATCAAATCCGGTAGTTAAAATACTTACAGAGGTAATAATTGCATTTGGAGTTTTATGAAACCACTTTAAAATAAGCTCTCTCTCACTTTTTGAGTTCGTATTGTCCAAATGAGCTATAGGGTATCCCGCTTTTTTAAATGCATGAAACACCTGTATAGAGGTATTAATTCCGTTGTTAAAAATTAATGTTTTCTTTCCTTTGGCAGTCTCTTCATAGGCAGAGACCAATTTGGAAAGCATGTCTGAATTTGTATATAGATCTTCAGAAGATTTAACCGTATAATCACCATTTGCTCCTACTTCTAAAGATGTTAATCCAACATTATAAGAATATAAATTTGCACTTGATAAATAATCATTATCAATGAGATGTTGAATGGATTCCCCAACAAATAACTCTTGATAATTTTCATACATTGGAAGTTTGATATTAGAGCTTAATGGTGTTGCTGTTACTCCAAGAATAAAGGATTGATCGAAAAACTTAAAAATCTTTGTAAAAGAATTATAATGCGCTTCATCTACTATAACCAAACCAATATCTGAAATATCTAATTTTTCGTCATTTAATCTGTTTTTTAGCGTCTCTACCATCGCTACAAAACAACCAAATTGAGATTGATCATCTAATTTAGCAGTAGAATTAATGATTTTATTAGAAACACCAAACTCACTTAACATCCTAGAGGTTTGTTTACTTAATTCAATTCTGTGCGTCAATACAAGAACTTTCTTTTTAAAAGTTTCTAAATATCGTCTAACAATTTCAGAAAAAATTACTGTTTTTCCACCTCCTGTAGGTAATTGATATAATAGGTGGTAATCCTTAGGAGCATCTTCAAATCTTCTAAAAATTTCTTGAAGAGCCTCTTTCTGATATCCGTATAATTCTTTACTTGGTGTTTTTACTGAAGTATTTGTAGTTGTCAAAGGAATATAAATTTATGTTGCCAAAAATAAGACTTAAAAAGGGTTTTTAAAGAATTTAAACTATATAAATCTCGATAAATTTACAGATGCTACTTCATAATGGGAAGCATCATAGGAAGAATTACCGTTTTTAATGACTAATAATTGAGGAGATTGATGTATGACTTGAAAAGAATTTGCAACTTCATTAGACACATTCCTGTAATTTAACAGATCTAAATAATAAACTTTTAAATTTTGATGTTCTTCAGAAAATAAACTTTCAAATTTTTTGATAACCATTCTGCTAATTCCACAACGAGTTGAATGTTTAAAGATGAAAATAGATTCCGTTTTTGAAAGTGTTTTTATTTTTTCTATTTGATCAATGGATGTTAAAGGAATCCAGTTTAAATACGATTTCTCTTCTTTTTTAGAAGAATCCACTTTTTTTTTGCTAAAAATATTTTTTAAAATACCCATACTTTTTCTTTATTCAAATATAGGAAACTTTCCTCACTATACATATGACTCTGATGGCCTCTTTTGAAGTCGATGTACATTTTCAAAAAGGAACTTAGATGAACCCATTCGATAGTTATTTCATTTACTATGAAATTAGATTTCTTTGACCAAAGTAAAAATGTATCTTTGTATACGTTATTAACGCCCCTCTTTTTAAAGATGCTTCAAAAGAACATACAACATTAATAAGATTAGTTTATGCCTGTTCAAAAAAACATAAACATACAAAATAAAAAAGCCCGTTTCGAATTTGAAATTCTAGACAAATTTGTCGCAGGAATTCAATTAACTGGTACAGAAATCAAGTCGATTAGGTTAAGTCAGGCAAGAATTACAGAGAGTTTTTGTGAGTTTAATGATCGCGGAGAATTGTTTATTGTAAATATGTACATTCAAGAATATATGTTTGGTCATCATTTTAATCACAAACCAAAAAGCGAACGTAGGTTATTATTAAACAAACGTGAATTACGTAGTTTAAAAAAAGATGTAGAAGCCAAAGGGAATACAATTGTTCCTCTTCGATTGTTTATTAATGACAGAGGTTTTGCAAAGTTAGAAATTGCATTGGCAAAAGGGAAACAAATGCATGATAAACGTGAAGTTTTAAAAGCGCGTGATTCAAAACGAGATTTAGCAAGAATCAAAAAGAATTTTAATGCATAATGGATTTTCTTAAACTCATACGTTATAAAAATCTTCTCATGGTTTTATTGACGATGTTTTTAACCAAATACGCCTTGATTGACTCACAAATACCCTCGGCATCTCTAAGTAATTTTCACTTTGTTATTTTGTCTTCTAGTGTGGTTTTAATTTCTATTGGAGGATATCTTATCAACGATGTTTTCGACATAAATACTGATCTGATAAATAAACCAAATAGAGTCTATATTGATCAAACAATTTCATTTAAAAACGCAATATATGTATCTTTTTTTACTTCATTTACAGGATTTTTATTAGGCTTATACCTTTGTATAGTTAATGATTTAATGTACTTAATTTGGTTCTTTTTATTCTGTATACTTAGTTTGTTTTTTTATTCTTACGATTTGAAAAAAAGATTTTTTTTGGGAAATATCGTAATCTCAATTTTATGTAGCCTAACAATACTACTTACTTATTTATTTCATGCAAAGTTTTTAACTGGGGCTGTTTTTTTGGGACTTCACTTTATAAAGTAATCATTGGATATGCATTTTTTGCTTTTTTCATGACTTTGATTAGAGAGATTATTAAAGATATAGAAGATGTAAATGGAGATTTAAAAATAAAAGCGAAAACTTTGCCAATTGTTATAGGAAGAAAAAGAGCCTCTAAAGTCGCTTTTCTTTTTTCATGTATTTTATTATTTTTTCTTTTTTTAATATTACTATTCTTCAAAACTAATGATTTGTTTTTAACATATGGGATGTTGTTTATGGTTATTCCATTACTCTTTTTTATGCGTAAATTATGGGTTTCAGAAAGTAAAAAAGACTTTTCTGTATTGAGTACACTTTTAAAATTTATAATGCTTTCAGGAATCTTATCTATGATCCTATTTACAATAGAAAACTAATTTATTTAATAGAAAAATAAAATGTTACGAGAAAAATTAAAAAATTACAAAGTAATCCTAGCCTCTGGTTCTCCAAGAAGACAACAATTTTTCAAAGAATTAGATGTAGACTTTACAATTCAAATAAAGGAAGTAATCGAAAACTTTCCCGATAAATTAAAGGGAGCAGAAATTACAGATTATTTAGCCAATTTAAAATCACAAGCATTTACTAATTTGACTGAGAATGATTTATTGATAACATCTGACACGATTGTTTGGTCAAAAGGAAAGGCGCTGGGGAAACCAAAAAATAAAGAAGAAGCTTATAAGATGTTGAAGGAATTATCAGGACAAAAACATGAGGTAATTACTTCAATAAGCATTAGAAGTCATCGATTTCAAAAAATTATCAATGATACAACGGCAGTTTATTTTAAAGAAATCACGGACAAAGAAATTTTCTACTATATTGATAATTATCAACCTTTTGATAAAGCTGGAGCCTATGGAATTCAAGAATGGCTTGGTTTTGTAGCAGTAAATAAAATAGAGGGTAGTTATTTTAATGTTGTAGGATTACCTGTTCATAAACTCTATGATGAATTGATGAATTTACCAACTATTTAAAGGGATTTAAACCCTATTCTGGATGTTAAAAACTCTTTATTTTTATTATCTCTTTTCATTTCTCTAAAGTGAAATAAAAGTTTATTTTTACACAAAATATACAACACAACAATCTATAATGAAAAAATACACATTTACAGAAAAAAAAGATACTCGTTCTGGCTTTGGAGACGGTTTAACTGAATTGGGAAGAACAAATCCAAATGTAGTTGCTTTATGTGCAGATTTAATTGGTTCACTGAAAATGAATCAATTTATCAAAGAAAATCCTGAGAGATTTTTTCAAATCGGAATTGCAGAGGCAAACATGATGGGAATTGCTGCAGGACTAACAATTGGTGGTAAAATCCCTTTTACAGGAACATTTGCAAATTTTTCTACGGGGAGAGTGTATGACCAAATTCGTCAATCGATTGCTTACTCTGGTAAAAATGTAAAAATTTGTGCTTCACACGCAGGTTTAACTCTAGGGGAAGATGGAGCGACACATCAAATTTTAGAAGATATTGGTCTTATGAAAATGCTTCCAGGAATGACAGTCATCAATACTTGTGATTATAATCAAACCAAAGCAGCTACGATTGCAATAGCAGAACATGAAGGTCCTGTTTACTTACGTTTTGGAAGACCTGTTGTCCCTATATTCATGCCAGACTATAAGGAAGAAAAATTTGAAATAGGGAAAGGTATTTTGTTAACTGAGGGAACAGATGTTACCATTGTGGCTACAGGTCATTTGGTTTGGGAAGCCCTACAAGCGTCAGAAAAATTAGAAGCACAGGGAATTTCTGCAGAAGTGATTAACATACATACAATCAAACCATTGGATGAAGATATTATTTTAAAATCTGTCAAAAAAACAGGTTGTATTGTAACTGCTGAAGAACATAATATTATTGGTGGTTTGGGTGAGAGTGTTGCAAGAACTTTATCTTTAAAGGCTCCAACACCTCAAGAATTTGTTGGAACCAATGATACTTTTGGAGAATCTGGAACTCCAGCTCAATTGATGAAGAAATATGGTTTGGATGCTGATTCAGTTGAAAAAGCAGCCAAAAAAGTAATGGAAAGAAAATAATACCTCTTAATTTTAATCAAATTTATACTTAAAAATATATTTATGAAAAAACTACTATTCTTTTTGTTTTTGTTGGTTGGATCTAGTCAATTAATGAATGCTCAAACAGCTTTTGGTGTTAAAGCCGGTATTAATTACAATTCAAATTCTATCAAAGAAGTAAGCTCTGATGTTTTTGAGGGAGCAGAAAGTAAAACTGGATATCATGCAGGTATTTGGTTACGATTAAAAGTACCAGTTCTGGGCTTATATGTGAAACCTGAATTGGTGTACACAAATCTAGAAAACGAAGTGAAATACAAATTTACGGGCAAAATGACCTCTTATAGTTTTCAAAAAATAGACCTCCCCATATTGGTTGGCAAGAAAGTCTTTGGAATTGGAAATGTATATGCTGGCCCCTCATTTCAGTACATTTTAAATCCTGATTTTAGTTTCAGTGATATTTCTGATGTAAAAGCAGATGGTTTTACTGTTGGTTTTCAATTTGGGGGAGGAATAGAACTCGGTAATTTTGGTATTGACCTCCGCTTAGAGAGAGCATTTTCGGCAATAGAAAGTAGATTTATTGGTACAACAGGAACTGCTGTTAATTTTGACACAAGAATCAATCAAGTAATCTTTGGGGTAACTTATAGACTATAACAAAAATCATAGTTATAAAAAAAGCTCTTGAAAATTCAAGAGCTTTTTTTGTGATATCGTGTTAGATTTCCGGATTCAAATAATCCGGTAAAGAGGGATTGTTAGGATCGTTAAAATCGTTTGCAGGATTCCCATCTCCATTCGCATCTTCGTTTTTTGTTAAAACTCCATCTCCATCATCATCGGAGTCAAAGTAATTTGCAAAACCATCTTGATCTGTATCATCATTTTTAGGATTGTTATCATTGTCTGGGTCTTCCAATATTGAAGCGACTCCATCGTTATCATGATCGGTGTCTTTTACAAAATCATGTAATTCGATATGAAAAACTAAACATTCATTTGGTAGAATAGTTGTACTCCCAAAATTAGCATAAGCCAAGCCAGAGGGAATAAATAAAACTCCTTTCCCACCATTTTCATAGGTAATAGGTCCATTATTAGTTATATTGTCTCCTCCCTTGAAATTGGTAAAACCATGAGTCCAACCTTTAATGACTCCATCAAGTGTAAACCATATATTTGTATTGGTTTCAAAGGAGTTACTAATGCTGTCAGAATTTATGATTCTTTGTCCATTGTAATTCACAAAAATAGAATCCATAACTGTTGGATTTCCTTTATCTATTGAGGGTGTTCCAGCTTTTTTTACATAATAGTACAAACTGTAATCAATTTCATTTTCAGTAACACTCATTGTGTTTACTTCCTCATATAGAGTAACCTTTCCTGAAGTTAACAGCTTTATAGAATCTGTTGAAGCATCATAATAATGATTTTTTAAAAACTGTACCAAAGTATCATTATCAATCAAAGCTTGCGCTTCGTGGTCAAAATTATCTATAGGGAGATTGGTCGTGTTTTCACAAGAATATATTAGAATGATTGAAAATATAATTGCTAAAATGTTTTTAATTTTGTTCATTTAATTTAATAATTTGAGCGTGCAATTTACCAATTTTATACCTTTGTAAAAAGACAAACGTTATAAAATAACTAATTGTATGAGGATTGATAAATTTTTGTGGTGTATTAGAATCTTTAAAACCAGAAGTATCGCAACTTCGGCTTGTAAAAAAGGACAAGTTAAAATAGATACAAAAAATATAAAACCTTCAAAAGAAATTTATGGAAATGAGTTGATTTTAGTTCGTAAAAATCAAATCAATTATCAAATAAAAGTTTTAGATTTACCAGAAAGTAGAATTGGAGCCAAACTTCTAGACATGTATAGAAAAGATCTAACCCCAAAAGAAGAGTTAGAAAAAACAGCTCTTTTGAAGTTTGCCAAAGATCATTACAGAAAAAGAGGAACAGGAAGACCTACAAAAAAAGAACGAAGAGATATAGATAATTATCAAGATGATATAAACGAATAAATTTATGACAACACCGAACAACATCATATTAAATCAATTGCAAATTTCCCAAAAAATTAGAAGAATTGCTTATCAGATTTATGAAACAAATAGTTCAGAAAAAGAAGTTATTCTTGCTGGAATTGTTGGTAATGGATTTGTTTTTGCAGAAAAATTAGAGGAAGTTTTACGAGAAATTTCCTCCTTAAAAATCACTGTTTGTAAAGTGACAATGGATAAAAAACACCCTTTGAAACCAATAACCACCTCTATAGATGTAGAAGATTATAAAAATAAGTCTTTAATTCTAGTTGATGATGTTTTAAGCTCTGGAACAACCCTTATTTACGGGATAAAACACTTTTTAGAGGTTCCTTTGAAGAAATTCAAAACAGCTGTCCTGGTCAATAGAAATCATAAAAAATATCCTGTAAAAGCAGATTTCAAAGGAATTTCCTTGTCTACATCAGTAAAAGAACATATTCAAGTAGAATTTTCTAATAACAGGGCAATTGCTTATTTAGTTTAACAAGTTTTGGATTTCTTCAGTAACTTCTTTTTTGGTTTTATTATCAATTTTAACGCTTAATTTAGCTTGTTCGTAATAAGGACGTCTCTCAAAAAGATGTTTTGCCACAAACTCGCCCAGTTGGTCATCACTTAAAGAGGCTATTAGAGGGCGTTTACTTTTCTTTTTTACCAATCTGTCTATCATAGTTTGCGTACTACCCTGTAAATAAATAGATACATTATCACCTTTGTTTATTTCATCTATATTATTTGCATAACAGGGGGTGCCTCCACCAAGCGAAAGAATAAAATCATCTTCTTTTTCAAGAATTTCTTTTAAATATTTATTTTCTATAAGCCTAAAATAGACTTCCCCTTTCTTATCGAATATCTCTGTGATAGATCTACTTTCTTTATGAGAGATGTAGTCATCTAAGTCTATAAATTCAAGGGATAGTTTTTTAGAAAGTCGTTTTCCTACACTCGATTTTCCAGAAGCCATATAGCCTAATAATACTAATTTCATTGATTTGTAATTTTATGCAAATATCTATAAAAAATCTCCAATTATATACCAATAATTCCAATGTTTGATAGTATATTTGCACTCGGTTTACAAACTAGACCTGGTAGCTCAGTTGGTAGAGCATCTCCCTTTTAAGGAGAGGGTCCTGGGTTCGAGCCCCAGCCCGGTCACGAAAAATGTTAAGCAACTGCTTAACATTTTTATTTTAATTTAAAGCGCACGTGGCGAAATTGGTAGACGCGCAGCCTTGAGGGGGCTGTTTTCGCAAGAAAGTGGAAGTTCGAATCTTCTCGTGCGCACTTTTTTTCTTCTATTAACTCCTCATTTTATATTAAATGAGGGGTTTTACAATAAATTTAACCTCATTAAAAGCATTTATTACTAATATTGCTGTATGAAAAAACTATTATTATTTTTTTTGATTTTTGCTTCCTTTAATATGTTATCGCAAAATGATTCTTTAACAGTTAAAAACCTAAAAGGACAGATTATTCATGCAACAACCAAGAAATACTTGAGTGCAGCCCATATATTAAATTTGAATACTGTAGAGGGAACCATTACCAATGATAATGGATATTTTGAAATACCAACAAGAATTAATGATACAGTTTTAGTCTCCTATTTAGGATATGCCTCAATAAAATTAAGAATTACAAACGATTTATTAAAAGGAAATGAATTATTAATCGCTTTGTACGAAAAGCCAGAGGAAATCAAAGAAGTTGTAATTAAATCTACAAAATTAATTGGTGTTTTAGAGATTGATGTAAAACAAGTACCAAAAGATAGGTTTACAAGAATTAAAATCAATGGACTACCTCAAACATATGAAGTTGGAAAACCCAAAGTAAAAGACTTCTCATCACCACTTGCTGCCTTATTCCAACCCGTTGATTTTTTGTATAATCTCTTTGGAAAAAAACCGAAACAGTTAAGAAAACTCAAAAAACTTAAACAAGAAGATGATTTACGCAAAATGTTAGCTGGTAAATTTGACCGGGAAGTAATGATGGAATACTTGCAAATGGATAGTAAAGAACTTGCAGAATTATTAGTAAACTGCGATTACTCAGAATATTTCATTAGAAAAGCATCTGATTTACAGGTAATTGAAGCTGTATTAGATTGTTATGAAAATTATAAGGCAATTAAAAAAGGAAAGATTAATCGGAATAAAATCCCAGTTAAAAATTAATTAAACGGTTATTCTTAATTTTTAACAAAGTAATTATATAAAAAAAATCCAGCCAAGGCTGGATTTTTTATATGGTAACATAACTATTTAGAACTTATTGGTTTCCCAAAATAATTGGCATTCCAGATTTTCCAGCACCAATAACGATGACTTTACTATTAGAAGACTCAGATAATTTAATGGTAGCCTCTATACCTTTATCCTGTAATATCTTTTCAGTTAAGGAAGCGCTTAAAATTTTATTTGCATCTGCTTTTCCTTGTGCTTCAATAATTTGTTTTTCAGCCTCTTTCTTTGCAGTAACTAATCTAAACTCGTATTCTAAAGACTCTTGTTCTTGTTTTAGTTTACGTTCAATTGCTTCTTTAATAGTTGGAGGTAAAGTTACATCTCTCACTAAAATTTCATTTAATTGAATAAATTGCTTGTCTAAAATCTTTTTTGTCTCAACAAATATCTCTGTTTGAATTACATCTCTTTTACTGGAATATAATTGTTCTGGAGTGTAGCGCCCCACCACACTTCTTGCTGCTGATCTAATTGCTGGCTGTATCACTCTAGAAATATAATTTTCTCCTTTCTCCTGGTGTAATGCTCCTATTTTGTCTGTCTGAGGTTGAAACCATGCAGAAGCTTCTAATTGAATTTCTAGTCCATTAGAGGATAAAACTTGCATTTTTTCAAAAAGTTCTTGTTGTCTTACTTCGTAAATGAAAACTCTATTCCATGGGGCAACAATTTGAAAACCCTCTCCTAAAGAAGGTTCATCTGTTACAACACCACCTCCAAAAGTTTTATAAAGAACTCCAGCCTGACCTGATTTTATTGTTACTGTAGATTTTGATAATAAAATAATCCCTGCTATTACGATTATCACTAAAAACAAACCTCCCTTAGGAAGCTTTAAATCAACTTGATTACTTGCCATTTTTTTTAATTTTAAATTTACTCAAATTTACAATATAACTTTATCAAACACAATGTATATCACAATAATTTTATTTGACAGGAGAGATGTGTACCTTCTTAGAATAAAATAAAATTTAGTGTAATATTAGATTTTACCTAAAGATTTTCTAAAAAACCATTCTATTGTAAATAATAAGACAATAAGACTCAATATCCATTTCCAATCAATCAATTGTTGTGTTATAATCCTCTCTTTTTGTGTTGTAAGAAATGATTTGTCATTTAAAAGTGCCTTCTTTAATTTTGAAAAGTCATTTTTAAAATAAAGCTTCCCTCCTGTTTTTTCTGCTATTTTTGAAAGCTTGTCGTAATTTGCATTCATAAATTGCTCCTCTATTTGATTGTTTTTAATCATAAAAGCTCCTTGTAATTGTAGTTGCTGATCAACAACAGAGATTACATAAGTATACACTCCAGAATTTAGGTTTTCTATTGTAGTTTGATACGAATTATTGATCAATCGAAAAGGATAGGTTATCGTTTTATTTTTTTTGTTAGTAAGGGTAATTTCTAAGGAAGCTCTTCTGTCAAGTTTATAAGTTTTATCTCTAAAATAAGCAGTTATATCAATTGTAGAATTTGAGGGATAGCTAGTCTTTATATTTGTATTCAAGCGACTTCGTTTCTCATTAGACGTTAAATACTGTATTAAATTATTGATAAATTGATCAAACTCAAAAAAGGAGGTACCATCTAAAAAACTAGCAGATCTCCACTTCCAAATTCCTTCTCCAAATAAAATTCCAGATTTGTAGTCTTTATCGTCAAATGTAACCAGTAAAGGTTGATTGTTGTCCATCCCGTTGATTTGTTGGTATAACAATATTTGATGTTCTTTCGCAAGGGTAATGTCCCCAAATTTATCTTTTAGAGGTGGGAATTCATTAAAACCTATATCTTTTTGTGAAAAGGTTGCATAGGAATCATTAAAGATTGCGCCATAATTTTCTATTTGATTGAGGTAATCTTTGGAGATGTTTAATTGTTGATTATTAAGAAAATTCCAGTTGGTATTCACACCTGAAACTAATAAATAGTTGGTGTTTTTTAATTTTATCTCCCTAATCACTTTAGTAAACTTATTGTTTACTTGATATAATATAACTAGTTGATAGTCATCTATTGAATTATTAAAATCATCGATACGGGATATCTCAACAGAACGTTGTTTATTGCTTTCTATTGATTTTTTTAAGGCACCTAAATCTGGATGTAAGATAGAAGTTAAAATTAATACTTTTGTTTGTTCATCAATAACTTCGACAGAGAATTTTTTAATATTGTTTTGAATATTTTTTTCATCTTTAATTTTTCTTATGGATGCAGTATAATGTTGCAAGCCTTTTTTATCTGCGCTAATATTTGTTAGGATTGTTATAGAATTATTCGTTGGTGAAAGTTGTATTTTTTTTGAAAAAACAGTTGTACCATTTTTAAAAATGGAAAATACTGAGGAAATACTTTCCTTCCCTCGATAACTTAAAAAAACTTCAACAGGAAATTTATTTTTTAAATAACTATACTTATTTACATTCAATTGGTCAATTTTCAAGTCTTTATATTGCATTGTATCCCCAAAAACAATTGGAAAAATTTTTTGATTGAAACTTGTAAATTCATAATCATTCCCAATAGTTTGATTGCCGTCTGTCAATAAAATTATGGGAGCTATCTTATCTGAATACAATTGATTTTGAGAGGTAATGGCCTCCGAAATATTGGTTTGTGTATCTGTAAAAGAAAGAGAATCTATCTTTTTTAATTTAGTTCCGAAAGAAAATTTAATCAAATCAAATCTCTTCCCTATTTCGAGATCATTTTTAATATTCTGAATATAAGAAGTGATATGCTTTTCTTGATTCAAAAATGAAATTGAACGGGAGTTGTCCACTAAAATAGTTAATACAGGTTTTATCGGTTGTAATTCTACTCTATGAATAATAGGGTTTATGAACAACAATAGAAGTAAAAAAATACTAGAAGATCTCAAGCAAAATAATACAACTGCATTTTTTATGGAATACTTCTCTTTATAAAAATACTGTAAATATCCTATTGACAGACTCAACACAATGGCAATAATTACAGCGATTAAGTTTGGGATTAGCACAGATTGAATTTTAAAGTGGAAGATATAAAATAACTATTAAATAATGAATTAGATCATTACTGGTAATAGATTAAAATTGAATTCATTTTAAACTCTTTTACGGGAGGCTATAAAATACACTCCAGTTAATAATATTACTGAAGCTAGCATAGATTGAGTAGATAACTGTTCATTTAAAAAATACCAGCCCATAAATAGCGCAATAATAGGATTTACATAAGCAGAGGTAGCAACCTTTTCTGTAGATACTGTTTTAAGCAAATAATTGAAGGCTGTAAAAGCAATAATCCCTCCAAAGATTATAAGTAGAAACATGGAAAGTTGCACGTTAGGACTCCAATCTAGTGGTGAAGACCAAGTTTCTTTCAAACAAATACTAATCATCATTTGTATCAGTCCCCCAATGATCATTTGATACCCTGCACTCACTAAAAAGTTTTTGGGCAGTATTGCTTTTGAAACAAAAACACTTCCATAACTCCAACTTAAAACACATGATATCATCACTACAATTCCTAAAAAACTGTTTTCTGTTGCGGTAATTTCTCGTTGACTAACTAGTAAATACATCCCTATAAATCCGAGAAATATACCAATCAATGATTTTTTTTTGATTGGTTTTCGATCTATAATCTTCATTATAATCAATACAAACAGAGGCTGTGTAGAAGCAATTAATGAACTAAAACCACTACTTAAATATTGTAAAGCCCAAACAAAAACACTATTGCCATATACCAAGAATAAGAATGAAATGACAACTGTATTTAGAAATTGTTTTTTTGAAATTAACAAATCTACTTTTAAAATTGCAGCAATGGTCATCATACTAATACCAGCAGATAGAAAACGAACTGAAGCTAAGAAGAATGGTGGCAATTCAGATACTACTATTTTATTCAATAAATAGGTGGAACCCCATATGATATATATAGCAAAAAAAGCAATAAAAATTAGAGGTTTGGAAGTTTTAAAAAACATTTATTTATTCTAAAAGGTAAATGTACAATTAAATATGTACAGTTTTTTCCTTGAAAAAAATTAAACTTGATAGGATCTTTTAAAATGAAGTGTAATATTATTTATTTCTACTTTTTAATTCATTCTCAATATCTTTCAAACTAAATCCCTTCGCCTGAAGCAACATCAAATAATGAAATAATAAATCTGCAGATTCATACAAGAATAATTCATCATTAGTATCCATAGCCTCAATAACGGTTTCTACTGCTTCTTCCCCTACTTTCTGGGCAATTTTATTGATTCCTTTGTCAAATAAACTTGCTACATATGATTTCTGTGTTTCCTTATTTGAAACCCTTTCTTTAATAATGTTCTCCAAAGTTGAAAAGAAACCATAATTAGGGTTGTTTACTTCATTCCAACATGTATCTGAACCTTTATGACAGGTAGGACCTTTAGGATCTACTTGTATCAATAATGTATCATTGTCACAGTCTAATTTTGCGTTAACTAAATTGAGTATATTTCCACTTTCCTCTCCTTTGGTCCAGAGTCTATTTTTTGACCTACTAAAAAAGGTAACAATATTCTCTTTGATAGTCTTATCATATGCCTCTTGGTTCATATAACCCAACATCAATACATTTTTTGTCGTCGAATCTTGAATGATTACAGGTACTAAACCGTCTTTATTTTTATTGAAATTTATATTCATAAGTTGTCAGTTGTTTGTTATTCATTTATTGGTTGAGAACAATTAAATTCGAATAGGAATTTTATGATTGTTTAGTTCTTGTTTTAATTTTTGAATTGGTATTTCTCCAAAGTGAAAAACACTTGCTGCCAGAGCTGCATCAGCCTTTCCTTTTTGAAAGACATCCACAAAATGTTCTATATTCCCTGCACCACCAGAAGCAATAATCGGTATATTTAGCAGAACTGATAATTTCGCCAAAGCCTCCGTAGCAAAACCAGCTTTGGTGCCATCATTATTCATAGAAGTAAATAAAATTTCTCCTGCTCCACGTTTTTCAACTTCTTTTGCCCAATCAAATAAATTTAATTCGGTAGCAATGGTTCCTCCTGCCAAATGCACAATCCACTCTCCATTAATTTTTTTCGCATCAATGGCAACAACCACACATTGACTTCCAAACTTTTCTGCTAAATCATTAACCAATGCAGGTCTTTTTATGGCAGATGAATTGATAGAAACTTTATCCGCTCCAGATTTTAGTAGTAAATCTACATCTGAAATAGAAGAAATTCCACCACCAACAGTAAAAGGAATATTTACTTGCTCTGCAACTTTTAAAACCATTTCTAGCATAGTTTTTCTACCATCTAAAGTTGCCGAAATATCTAAAAAAACCAATTCATCAGCTCCTAATTCGGCATATTGTTTTGCTAAAACAACTGGATCTCCAGCATCTATTAAGTTGACAAAATTTACACCTTTTACAGTACGACCATTTTTAATATCCAAACAAGGAATAATTCTTTTTGTTAACATTTTATTGCTGTATTATAAAATTCTCTAATTGCTTTAAGCTAATTTTATGTTCATAAATTGCCTTTCCAATAATCACTCCTTCACAACCAATTTTTGCTAACTCAGGCAATTCATCATACGTAGATATTCCACCTGAAGCTATTAGTTTTAGTGAGGGTGTATTGTTCAATATTTGATCATAAGTTTTAAAGCTAGGGCCTTGTAACATTCCATCTTTGGAAATGTCAGTACATATTACATAACTAATTCCTTTTTGTTGATACTCATTAATGAATGGAAGTAATTTTAAAGAACTTTCTTCCTGCCAACCATTGGTTGCAATTTTCCCTCCAGATGCATCTGGATAAAAATCAGCTCCTAAAATAATCTTATCATTCCCATATCTTTCTATCCAACTTTCAAAAACAGCCCTATTTTTTACTGCAATACTTCCTCCTGTAATCTGATTTGCACCAGAATTAAAAGCAATTTCTAAATCTTTATCGGACTTTAAGCCTCCCCCAAAATCAACTTTTAAATTGGTGTTCGATGTAATTTTTTCCAAAATTTTATAGTTGATAATCTTGCTAGCCTTTGCCCCATCCAAATCTACCACATGAAGGTACTCAATACCTGAGGCTTCAAATTCTTTTGCAACTTCCAAAGGATTTTCATTGTAAATCTTTTTTGTAGCATAGTCTCCTTTTGTTAGACGAACACATTTCCCTTCTATTATATCTATGGCTGGAATAATTCTCATTTTATAATTCTATAAAGTTTTTTAGTATTTTACTTCCTTCTATTCCGCTTTTTTCTGGATGAAATTGAACGCCATAAAAATTATCTTTTTGTAAAGCCGAAGCATACATAATTTCATAATCTGTTTGTGCAAGTGCTTGTTCAGAATTTTCTGCATAAAAACTATGCACGAGATACATAAATTCTTTTTCTTTGATTCCTTTGAATAAATCACTCTTCAACTCAAAAATAACATTCCAACCCATTTGAGGTACTTTTACGGTATTTGAAAAACGTTTTACCTCTACATTAAAAATACCTAGGCCTTTTGTATTTCCTTCCTCAGTAGATTTACACATCAATTGCATCCCTAAGCAAATTCCTAAAACAGGCTGTTTTAGTTTGGGAATCACCTTATCTAACCCACTCTCTTTAAGCATTTTCATTGCCGAACTGGCTTCTCCAACTCCTGGGAAGATTATTTTATCTGCGTTGGTTATTTCGCTACTATTATTTGACAAAATAGCATCAATCCCCAAACGTTTGAGAGCAAATTGAATACTTTTAATATTTCCAGCACCGTAATCTATAATTACTAATTTCATTGACGTTAGCTTTAGTTTACAGCATTCCTTTTGTTGATGGTAAAAACATCTTATTCACATCTCTTTTTACGGCCATTTTCATAGCTTTAGCAAAGGCTTTAAAAATACCTTCAATTTTGTGATGTTCGTTGATACCTTCAGCCTTTATGTTTAAATTACATTTTGCACCATCTGTAAATGATTTGAATAGGTGAAAAAACATTTCTGTTGGCATATCTCCAATTTTTTCACGTTTAAAATCTGCCTCCCATTCCAACCAATTTCTTCCACCAAAATCTACGGCAACTTGTGCCAAACAGTCGTCCATAGGCAAACAAAACCCATATCTTTCAATACCTAATTTATCTCCTAGCGCTTTGTTAAAAAGTTCACCAAAAGCAATCATAGTATCTTCTATAGTGTGGTGTTCGTCTACTTCTAAATCTCCCTCTACTTTAATTGTTAGATCCATCGCACCATGTCTTCCAATTTGGTCCAACATGTGATCAAAAAAAGCCAATCCAGTATGAATATCATTTTTACCGGATCCATCTAGATTTAATTTTATATAAATTTTGGTTTCATTTGTATTTCTGGTAATTTCTTGAACTCTGTCTTTTAACTTTAGAAACTCATATATTTGAGACCAATCTTTACTTATCAATGCAATCTGTTTAAAAACTTCTTGTTTAGAAGCTTCAATTTCATCTTCACCCAATTCATTATTGGCATCAGATAAATAAATTCCTTTTGCTCCGAGATTCTTCGCTAATTCCATATCTGTGATCCTATCTCCAAGAACAAAAGAATTTTTTAAATCATAGTCATCAGAAAAATATTTTGTTAACAAACCTGTTCTAGGTTTTCTTGTAGTCGCATTTTCATGAGGAAAAGATTTGTCTATATATACTTCAGAAAAAACAACCCCTTCTTTTTCAAAAGCATTCATAATTTTATCTTGAACTGGCCAAAAAGTATTTTCCGGAAAACTTTCTGTTCCCAGTCCATCCTGATTGGTTACCATAACCAATTCATAGTCTAATTCTGAGGCTATTTTAGCCATGTATTGAAATACTTTTGGATAAAATTCTAACTTTGACAAGCTATCAAGCTGATAATCTACTGGTGGTTCTAAAACCAATGTTCCATCTCTGTCTATAAATAATACTTTTTTGCTCATTGTTATTTTTTTAAAATTTCGAAATATCCTCGAAAAAACATTTTTTATTGTATTGCCTTGAGAGCTCTAATTAATCTTTGATTTTCTTCACAAATTCCAACACTAATTCGCAAACAATTGTTACACAAAGGCTCTAGGGATCTGTTTCTTACAATAATTCCATACGCTATTAACTGATTATAGCGTTTGGTTGCATCATCTACTTTAATCAATAGAAAATTACTATCAGACGGATATACCTTTTCAATAAAATTCACACAGCATTCTAACTCTTTTTTTAGTCTTTTTCTCTCACTAATTAATTGTGAGATTTCATTTTCTACTTCCTCCATTTTATGAAGTCTTGCGATTGCTTTTTGTTGACTTAACTCATTAATATTGTACGGAGGTTTAATAGAATTTAAAATGGTTATTATTTCCTCTGAAGCATAACACAATCCCATACGGATTCCTGCTAAAGCGTATGCTTTTGATAAAGTTTGTACAATAATTAAGTTTGGAAACGCCTCTAACTTTGACAACCAAGATTTTTGAACTGAAAAATCAATATATGCCTCGTCTATAACAACCAAGCCATTAAAATTTATGAGTAATTTTTCTATGGCTGTCACTTTGAAACTATTTCCTGTGGGGTTATTTGGTGAACAAAGAAATATGATTTTTGTATTTGAGTCAACTTGATCTAAAATATTTTGAACCTGTAGTTGATAATTGCGATCTAATAAAACCTTTCTATTTTCTATTGCATTTATTGCTGCAATTACACTATACATACCATAGGTAGGTGGAAGGGTTATAATATTATCTTTGTTTGGTTCACAAAAAGCTCTCACAATTAAATCCAATACCTCATCACTTCCATTTCCTAAAAAAATAGACTCTTTTTCAATCCCTTTAATTTTTGAAAGTATTTCTTTTACATTGGTCTGATAAGGATCTGGATAACGATTTACGCCATTTTTAAAAGGGTTTTCATTCGCATCTAAAAAAACCATTTCATCAGTTACTCCATTTTTAAAATCATCTCTTGCAGATGAATAGGATGAGATGAATTTGATATTATCTCTGAGTAAATTATTAATATTGAATTTATTTTTCATCTTATTTTTTTGAGTTCGCTAGGATATTGGTTACAGGTCTTTTAAGCGGATTGAAACTGCATTCTTATGTGCTTGTAATCCCTCTGTTTCTGCCATTACCTCTATTGCGTTTCCAATGGACCGTATGCCTTCCTTTGATATTTTTTGAAAGGTTATGCTCTTTGTAAAACTATCTAAATTTACACCAGAATAAGCTTTACAAAAACCATTTGTAGGTAAGGTATGGTTGGTACCTGAAGCATAATCACCGGCACTTTCTGGTGTGTAATTCCCAATAAATACAGAGCCAGCATTCTCTATGTTTTTGATATAAAAATCATTATTATTTGTACAAACAATAAAGTGTTCAGGACCATATTCATTTATCAATTCTAGCGCTATCTGATCATTTTCAACAAAAATAGATTTAGAATTATTAATTGCTTTTTGCGCAATATCAACTCTAGGCAATTCTAATAATTGTTTTTCAATTTCCTTGGATACTTCTTTCAACAATTCTTTTGAAGTCGAAACCAATAATACTTGACTGTCTGCTCCGTGTTCTGCTTGACTTAATAAATCTGAAGCAACATAACTAGCTTTAGCAGAATCATCTGCAACAACCAATAATTCACTGGGACCTGCAGGCATGTCTATAGCCACTCCATATTTTGTTGCCAATTGCTTAGCCACCGTTACATATTGATTTCCAGGTCCAAATATCTTGTAAACTTTTGGAATAGTTTCAGTTCCAAATGTATAGCCTGCAATAGCTTGAATTCCTCCTACTTTAATAATTTTTGTAACTCCACACAAATCAGCAGCATACAAAATTGCTGGATGAATCTTTCCTTCTTTATTTGGTGGTGAACATAATACAATTTCTTTGCAACCTGCAATTTGTGCTGGTACAGCTAGCATTAAAACTGTTGAAAATAAGGGAGCAGATCCTCCAGGGATATACAATCCAACTTTTTGAATAGCTTTTTTTTCTTGCCAACAAGAAACACCACTAGTTGTCTCTACAAAGACTTTGGATGTCTGTTGTGCCTCATGAAACATATGTATGTTTTTTTTGGCAAGTTGAATAGCTTCTTTTAATTTTTCTGGAACAATAGCAATTGCTTCTACAATCTCTTTTTCAGAAACAATCATATTTTTTACAACAACACCATCATATAATTTGGTGTATTTAGTTACAGCTTCATCTTTATTTTTTTGAACATCATTAAAAATTTGATTCACTGTGTGTTCGATATCATCTACCGTCTTTGTTGGTCTCATTAAAATTTGAGTCCAATCTTTTTTTAATGGATTTATAATTGTTTTCATCTTAAATTACCATTTTTTCAATTGGACATACTAAAATTCCTTCTGCACCATTTATTTTTAATTCATCAATGATTTCCCAAAATTGATCTTTGCTAATCACAGTATGAACAGAACTCCAACCTTCTTCTGCCAATGGCAAAACAGTAGGGCTTCGCATACCCGGTAATAAATTCAAAATAGTATCTAATTTATCGTTAGGTGCATTTAATAATATATATTTTGAATTCCTTCCTTTCAAAACAGATTGAATTCTAAATTGAATCTTGTTTAAAATAGTCTTTCTTTCGTCAGAAATTTTAGGAGAAACTGCCAAAACAGCTTCTGATGTTAACAAAACTTCTATTTCTTTGAGTCCATTTTTAAACAAGGTACTTCCACTTGAAACAATGTCACAAATCCCATCTGCTAATCCAATATTGGGCGCAATTTCTACAGAACCATTAATTTGATGTAGTTGTGCATCAATATTTTGTTTTGTTAAAAATTTCTTTACCGTCTCTGGATAGGATGTTGCGATTCTTTTTCCCGACAAATCTTTTAAAGATTTCGCCTGAGAATCTTTAGGTACAGCAATGGAAACCTTGCATTTAGAAAAACCCAAACGTTCAATAAATTTGATGTCTCTTCCTTTCTCAATTAAAACATTCTCACCAATAATAGCAGCATCTACCACACCATCTTTTAAATATTGAGGGATGTCACCATTTCTTAGGTAAAAAACTTCTACAGGAAAATTTCTTGATGCGGCTTTTAATTGATCCTTTCCATTATCTATAGAAATTCCTATGTCTTTTAAGATTCTCATTGAATCTTGGTTTAATCTTCCTGATTTTTGAACTGCAATTCTTAAAATACTCATTTTTTTTTCTTTATTGCTTGAGCAAATAGGTTTATGAAAAAACCCGTTTGATTTGCTCAAACGGGTTTATTAATATCTTGAAATTATTCAATACATCTTTAAATCGCTTGATTGCAATTATTAAAATGATGATGTAAATGAATAAAAGTCATACTCTTAAATTTTTTACAAAGATTAAAATTTTATTTTTAATAAGCCAAACAAACCTCTTAAAAAAAAACAAAAACTCAAATATTTATCAAAATAAGATATTTTGTTAAAAATTATTGGATTTTATAAATTTAAAGAGAGATTTATATCATAAAATAAAAATTTAAAAAAACCAACGGCTATTCTTTTGTAGAAGGATTGTCGTGTAATTTACCAACAGACTTTGCTACAAGGGATGCTACTGTAGCATCTCCAGTAACATTAATGACCGTTCTACACATGTCTAAAGGTCTATCTACAGCAAATATCAATGCCAGTCCAATAGCTAATTTATCTGCAGGAAAACCAACTGCCTCTAAAACAATCACCAACATTACCATACCTGCTCCAGGAACTGCCGCTGAACCAATAGAAGCTAACAACGCTGTGATGATTATAATTAATTGATCTGTAAAAGTCAAATCAAAACCCAAAGCCTGAGCAATAAAGACGGCTGCTACAGCCTGATACAAACTTGTTCCATCCATATTTATTGTTGCTCCTACTGGCAATACAAAACTAGAAACTTCTTTGTCTACGCCAATATGTTCCTCTACTCTTTCCATCGTTACAGGAAGGGTAGCTGCACTTGAGCTTGTAGAAAAAGCTAATAATTGTGCTGGGCTTAAATGCTTTAAAAATATTATTGGATTTTTCTTGGTAAAAATACTTACCAAGGTCATATAAAAAACAATCATTAACAACAATCCGACAACAACTGTCAAAGCATACTTGAGTAATGCTAGCAATAAGTCTGGATCATTAGAAGATACCACTACATTCGCTAACAGAGCAAAAACAGCATAAGGCGCAAACAACATTATTAAATCTACCATTTTTAAAACGACTTCATTTAAAGAGTCAAAGAATTTTTTTAGGGGTTTAGATTTTTTCTCTCCAACAAGTAACATAGAAATTCCCAAAAAAATAGTAAAGAAAATAACTTGTAACATTGATTTATTATTTCCCATTGCTTTGATTGCGTTGTCTGGAACCATATCTATCATAAACTGTAAGGGTCCACTACTTATTTGTTTTGAAGCTTCTGCTAATTTAGATTTCACTCCATCACTATTTGCATATGTATTTGTCAATTTATAAATAGTTTCATCAGAAATACCCTCTCCTGGTTGAAAAATATTTACTAAAAATAATCCAATTGTTATTGCAATAACGGTGGTTCCTATGTATATGGAAATAGTTTTTAAGCCTATATTCTTAAATTTAGAAATATCCTTTAAATCTGAAATTCCTTTTATTAATGAAGCAACAATTAGAGGAACGGCGATCAGTTTAAGCATTTTTACAAAAATACTTCCAAAAGGGTTTATCCAATTTGAAACAAAACTGGCACCACCATCAATACGAGTCATTCCAAGTCCAAATAGGATACCAACGATCATTCCTATTAAAATTTTCCAATGTAATGCTAATTTTTTCATGTGTATTATTTTATATGTTAGGGGGAGGTAAGTTAAAAAAAAATAACAACTCCTTGAGATTATTTTTATTGTGATCTTTTGTAAATTTCTATAGAATACAAATAAGTCTACTTAAAATTTAAATGCTATTTGTGATGCGTTGATTTGTAGAAATAAATTGGAGTTTATTTATTCAATTTTATTCTTTAAACACAGTCTATATATGTTTTCATAGAACGGTAAAATATTGTCAAGTGAAAACTTCTTAGCGTGTGCTCTCGCATTGTTTTTAAAGGTGTCTAAAATTTGATCATCTTGTAAAATAGTAAGAACATTTTTTGCCATGTCTTTTACATCTCCTATATCACTTAAAAAACCTGTTACCTCATGAATATTGACTTCGGGTAAACCACCTGTATTTGTTGATATTACGGCTGTTTTTGCCGCCATAGCTTCTAAAGCCGCTAGCCCAAAACTTTCTGTCTGTGAGGGCAATAAAAAAACATCAGAATAGCATAGGATTTTAGAGACTTCAGAACTGTTTCCTAAGAAGAGAACATCATCAGAAATTTGTAGTTTATTAACTAAGTTCTCAATCTTGGCTCTCTCTGGGCCTTCTCCAATAAGTATTAATTTTGAAGGGATTTTTTTTTGAACCTCATAAAAAACTTTGATCACATCGTCTATTCTTTTAACGGGTCTGAAATTACTAACATGAGTTAAAATCCTTTCATTGGGCTTTGCAATGGCAGATCTATTACATTTGAGTTGATGTAGTTTATCGTATTTCTGGGTATCTATAAAATTATAGATCACCTGAATATCATTTTTTATGCTAAATAGTTTATTAGTTGTCTTTTTCAAAGAATTTGAAACTGAAGTAACTATATCTGAATTATTGATGCTAAATTCCACAGCTGTTTTATATGTTGGATGACTTCCCACTAGCGTAATATCTGTTCCATGTAGTGTCGTAACAACTTTTATAGAAATTCCTTTTTCATTTAACATTTGCTTGGCCATATATGCTGCATATGCATGTGGAATTGCATAATGTACATGTAAAACTTCTAGTTGATATTTTTCTACAACTTCCACAATTTTACTTGATAAAGCTAATTCATAAGGCTGATATTGAAATAAAGGATATTCTTCTAATAGAACTTGGTGAAAATGTAAATGATGAGAAATAAAGTCCAAACGGACTGGCTGATTATAGGTTATAAAATGTATTTCATGACCTTTATCTGCTAAAGCCATTCCCAATTCAGTTGCAACTACTCCACTTCCTCCAAATGTTGGATAACAAACAATTCCTATTTTCATTATAATGATTGAAAATTAATTTAATGATGGTAAATATAACTGTATTATTACTTTTATTTTCTAAATAAAAACATAAAAAAACCTACAATATTATTGTAGGTTTTTAAATTATCAATAGTATCGTGAAGATAAAGATGAATATTAGTAATCTCCTAAAGTTACAGGGTTTTGATCTAAGGCTACTTCTAATTGATCATCACTGGGTGCTTTACCGTGCCAAGCGTGTGTATGCATCATAAAGTCAACTCCATTACCCATTTCTGTATGTAGTAAGATACAAACAGGTTTCTCTTTACCTAATAATGATTTTGCTTTCCCTAATCCAGCTAAAATTGCCTCAATATCATTTCCTTTCTCAACCTCTAAGACAATCCACCCAAAAGCTTCAAATTTTGTTTTAACACTTCCCATTGCTAAAACTTCATCAGTCGAGCCATCAATTTGTTTCCCATTTAAATCAATCGTGGCAATTAAGTTGTCTACTTTTTTTGCTGACGCATACATAATTGCTTCCCAATTTTGACCTTCTTGTAACTCACCGTCTCCATGCAGGGTATAAACTATTTTATCGTCGTTATTTAACTTTTTAGCTTCAGCAGCACCTATACCCACAGACATCCCTTGTCCGAGAGAACCAGAAGCAATTCTTACTCCAGGTAAATGTTCATGTGTTGTAGGGTGACCTTGCAAACGAGAATTTAATAATCTAAATGTGGCTAATTCTGATACTGGAAAAAAACCACTATGAGCCAAAACACTATAAAAAACTGGAGAAATATGACCGTTTGAGAGGAAAAATAAATCTTCATTATTCCCATCCATGGTGAAGTCTGTCGAATATTCCATAACTTCTTGATATAAACAAGTAATAAACTCCGCGCATCCTAGAGAGCCACCAGGGTGGCCAGAATTAACAGCATGTACCATACGCAAAATATCTCTTCGAACTTGTTGCGTAAAATCTTGTAATTGTTGTGTTGTTGGCATTTTATATTTTTTTAATATTAGCACAAAAGTAATTTTTTTAGTCTCAATTAACAAGATTATTTATAAGCAAAAAACAGGGTTATTAACAATTGTAATGATCCTTCAAAAATTAAAAGTTGCTCAAGGGTATAAATCAGGTCTTTTGTTTCTTTTTTTTAGCAGCTGGGAACAAAACATTATTTAATATGAGACGATACCCAGGTGAAGTTGGATATAATTCCAACTCTGTTTTTGGATCTCCAATTCTATGCGTATAATCTTCTGGGTCGTGTCCGCCATAAAAGGTAAACATCCCTTTTCCCTTTGTTCCATGAATATATCTTGCCTCTCTATTTGTTGTATTTTCTCCTAATACCAATACATTGGCTTTTAAGGTAGCTGGATCAAAAGCAGTAGTTTGTCCCATAAAACCCTTCACCAATTGAGTATGATTTTGGGTTAACATTGTTGGAACAGGATCCCATTTTGCAGAAAACGCTATCAAAGAAAAATAATCTGAAGTTCTTAGCACTTTACGTTTTCGGGTCATATCTATACTAGAAAATTCGTAAGTAGTTGGATTTTGAATCAGTTGAAAATCTTTGAAAGCAAATGTTTTAGTAAAATTAATTTTAGATTGGTAATTCGGTTCGGAGAGATCTCCGTCAAACATAGATTCAACAATATCAACACCTTCTGCAGATAAAGCAATATCGAAACTGTCAGTTGCAGAACACATCGCAAACATAAACCCGCCACCGATCACGTAGTCTCTTATTTTTTTTGCAACTGCTAATTTTTGATGAGAAACTTTTTTAAAACCCAATTCAACAGCCAATTTTTCGGCATTTTTCTTTCCTTGAATATACCAAGGAGTTGTTCTAAATGAACCATAAAAACGCCCATATTGACCGGTAAAATCTTCATGGTGAAGATGTAACCATTCATATAATAATAGTTTGTCCTCCAGAACCTGTTGATCATATATAACATCAAAAGGAATTTCTGCGTAGGTTAAAACCAAAGTGACAGCGTCGTCCCAAGGCATTTTATCTTTAGGAGAATATACAGCAATTTTAGGAGCCTTTTCTAAAGTTACTGCATCTTGATTAGAGGATGGAGAAGAAATATTTTCTAATATAATTTGTGCTTTTGAATTTGAAATCAGTTGGTAAGAAACTCCTCGAATGATACACTCTTTTTCTATGATTTTATTGTTTTCTATTAAAAAGGCTCCTCCATCATAATTTAACAACCACTTGGATTTCAACCCTAATTCTAAACCAACATAAACAATCCCATAGGCTTTCAAATGATTTCTCTGTTGTTCATGACTCATGGGTATATATATAAAAGACCCAAGAATTGAATTAGATATAAAAAGAAAGATTATTAGGAAGATACTTTTTTTCATTTTTTAAACTTGAGACACCAGGTAAATCACAAAAGTTAATCAAATCCATGATTTGATGATTTTTCTATTTAGAAAGGAACATCATCAGTTTGATCACCAAATGCATCTTTTGGTTCTATACGTTGATCAGGAAAAACATCATTTGGAAAACTCGTATTCATAGACGATTGAAATTCTGAACTAAAACCTTCCTCTAAATCTGAAAACTTTGCCAAATGTCCGGTGAATTTTAAACGAATATTATCCAAACCACCATTTCTGTGTTTTGCTACGATAAATTCTCCTTGACCTTCACATGGGGTATGTTCATCATCATCCCATTCTGTCATTCCGTAATATTCTGGACGGAAAATAAATGAAACAATATCCGCATCTTGTTCAATAGCTCCAGATTCACGTAAATCTGATAATAAAGGTCTTTTACTTCCTCCACGAGTTTCCACAGCACGTGATAACTGAGATAAAGCAATTACTGGAACCTCAAGCTCTTTTGCCAAGGCTTTTAAGTTTCTAGAAATCATAGAGATTTCCTGCTCTCGATTTCCTCCTGCCTTACTTCCAGCCGTCATCAATTGTAAATAATCAATAACAATAATTTTGACATTATGTTGGGATACCAATCTTCTGGCCTTAGCCCGAAGATCAAAGATTGATAATGAAGGGGTATCATCAATAAAAATGGGAGCATCTGATAATCTTTTAACTTTAACATTAAGTTGTTCCCATTCATGTGGCTCTAAATTCCCTTTTCTTAATTTTTCTGAGGTTAATCCTGTTTCCGATGAAATCATTCGAGTAATTAACTGAACTGATGACATCTCTAAAGAAAATACCGCGACTCCATGATTAAAATCAATAGCCATATTTTTTGCCATGGAAATCACAAAAGCAGTTTTACCCATACCAGGACGTGCAGCAATGATGACAAGGTCGGAGGGCTGCCATCCAGAGGTAAGTGCATCGAGTTTGGTAAAACCCGTTGCCAAACCAGACATTCCTTCTTGATTTCCAATCTCTTGAATTTTCTTTAAAGCTTGTTTCACTAATGAACCAGCCTCTTCAGAGCTTTTCTTTAAATTTCCTTGTGTAACCTCAAAAAGTTTTCCTTCTGCCTCATCCAACAAATCGAACACATCTGTACTCTCATCATACGCATTTTCTATGATCTCACTAGAAATTGAAATCAATCTACGCTGAATAAATTTCTGAAGAATAATTCTGGCATGAAATTCAATATGTGCAGAGGAGGCTACTTTTTGTGTCAAACGAATTAAGGAAAAATCGCCACCAACAAATTCAAGTTTTCCATTCTTTTTTAATAAGTTGGAAACTGTCAAAAGATCTATGGGTTCAGAATTTTGAAATAATTCGTAAATAACAGCGTAAATTTCTTGATGTTTTGCATCATAAAATGCTTCAGAGCTTAGGATGTCTATTACATCATCAATTCCTTTTTTGTCTATCATCATTGCACCAAGCACTGCTTCTTCCAGTTCCACAGCTTGAGGAGGGATTTTACCTTTTTCAAGACTTATAATTCTTGATTTATCTATCTTTTTACCTGCTAGTGATGTTGTTTTTTCCATTGATACAAATGTACTTTTTTAGGTTGAATGTAGTTTCTAAAATGGAACTTTAATTTGTGAACATTAAATGTAAACAAATTTGTTATTATCTTGTTAATAAACAGTCAACTTTGACAATGAAATGCTATTTTTACAAATATGAAATGGAATAAAAAACATATTGTTCTATCAATTTTATTACCAATTCAAATGCTATTGATAGAATTGGCCTCAAAAAACCCTGAGTTTATTGAGACCTATTACTCCAACGGTATTTACCTCTATCTTTCTAAATTCTTAAGAATTGTCTTGGGTTGGTTGCCTTTTTCCGTAGGTGATTTATTGATGATCCTAGGATTATTTGTTTTGATACGCTTCTTATACCGATTAATTCGAACGAACTTTAAAAATTTAATTCCAAAAATAATTCATATTACTGCTGTATTATCTATAATTTACTTTTGTTTTTATCTTCTCTGGGGATTGAATTACTACCGAGAGCCTTTGGTAAACACATTAAATTTTAAAAACCAACCCTACTCCACAGACCAACTTCATAAAGTAACAGAAACGATTCTTATACATTTAAATGAATCCCATTCTAAATTGACCAAAAATGATACTTTAAAAATTCAAATTCCTCACTCTCAGGATGAAATGTATAAAATAGCTCTCAATGGTTATAAAAACCTCTCCTATGACTTCCCACAATTCCTCTATAAAAATCCTTCTATAAAAAGTTCATTAATTAGTTCATTGCAAACATATAATAAGACTTCTGGATATTTAAATCCTTTCACGGGTGAAGCCCAAGTAAACGATAAAATTCCTAAAACAAGTTTTCCAACAACTACTTGCCATGAAATGGCACATCAAATTGGATATGCTGCAGAAAATGAAGCAAACTTTATAGGTTTTTTAGCAGCCAACTATAATGAGAACCTCTATTTTAAATATGCAAGTTATAGAATGGCATTTGGTTATTGTATTTCAGAACTCAGAAAACGTGATGAAAATTTATCAAGAAAACTCTGGGTAAATGTAAATAAAGGAATTGTGAGAGACTATAAAGAAAGCTATGAATTTTGGCAAAATTATAAAAACCCAATTGAACCAATTATAAAAAAAGGATACAGTGCCTATCTAAAAGCCAACAAACAAGAGAAAGGAATTGAGTCCTACAATTACGTTGTAAATTTATTAATTTACTACTTTGAAGCTAAGAAAAACTAACAAAGTATTCCCTGAAATTTTATTCAAAAAATGATTCTAAAAATCGTTTTTTTCTATTATATATCTGTTTGATCTTCAAAGAAACGTCGTCAATATGAGAGAAAATATACTCATTCACATTTAATGGAAGAAAAATTAGTTTGAAAAAGGAATCCCAAAGAAACATCCCCAAATACACTGTTGAGACTTTACCAAGTAAAACCTATTATTCGCTATATTTGTACCAATGAAGGAAATCACTAGTATTCAGAACCCGTATATAAAAAACTTGGTTAAGCTTCAAGAAAAAGCTAGAGAAAGAAAAAAACAAGGTCTATTCATTATTGAAGGAAAACGAGAAATTTCATTAGCAATTTCCTCTAAATATGAATTTGATAACGTTTTGTTTTGTCCAAAAATTATTTCTGAAAAAGAGATTATTCAACTTTTCAATCAGAACATGAATAAAATAGGGATTTCAATAGAGGTATATCAAAAATTAGCCTATAGAGACTCTACAGAAGGGATCATCGCAGTAACAAAAACAAAAGATTTATCTCTCAATAAAATTCAATTAAATAAAAAGAAACCACTAATTCTTGTTGCGGAAGGAATCGAAAAACCTGGAAATATTGGTGCGTTATTAAGAACTGCTGATGCGGCAAATGTAGATGCTGTTTTTATTGCAAGTCCAAAAAGTGACTTGTACAACACCAATATCATTAGATCAAGTGTGGGGTGTGTTTTTACCAATCAAATTGCACAGGGTACTTCAGAAGAAATTATTGCTTATTTACAAAAAAACAGCATCGATATATATGCAGCAACCCTTCAAAATTCAAATGAATACCACAAACAAGACTTTACCAACAGTGCGGCAATAATTGTGGGGACAGAAGCAACAGGCTTATCAAATATATGGAGAACAGTCGCTACTCAACATATCAATATTCCAATGCAAGGCAAAATTGATTCCATGAATGTATCAGTTTCCGCGGCTATTATTATTTTTGAGGCTGTCAGACAAAGAAAATCTAAACAATAATCTATGCAATCCTCTTCCCTATTTTACCTTTTCATTTTCATACTAATTTTCAATTTTATTGTAGATAAAGTCTTACATACATTAAACGAAGGATATTTTGATAAAAAAATACCCGAAAAGCTAAACGATATTTATGATCAAGACACCTACAAAAAATCTCAAGCATATAAAAAAATGAGTGCTAAACTTTCAAACGTTAGCTCTTTAATCTCAACAATTCTTATCCTTTTTTTTCTTTTAATTGATGGTTTCACCTATTTAGATAATTTTGCAAGAAGTATTTCAGAGCAACCTATTCTAATCACCTTGATTTTTTTTGGTTTTATTATGATAGGATCAGAAATTATTTCAACTCCTATATCTTACTACAAAACCTTTGTAATTGAAGAAAAATTTGGCTTTAATAAAGCAACAAAGCAAATATTCTGGGTTGATAAAATTAAAGATTTGTTAATGAGTGTTCTACTTGGCGGAGCAATTTTATCTCTTATTAGTTGGTTTTATCTGTTAACAGAAAATAATTTTTGGATATATTCATGGATTCTTGTAACGGCCTTTTCTTTATTTTTAAACATGTTTTATGCAAAATTAATTGTTCCTCTATTTAATAAACAAACTCCATTGGAAAACGGAGTATTGAAATCTGCCATAGAATCGTATGGTAAAAAAGTAGGCTTTACCATTCATAATATTTTTATTATTGACGGTTCTAAAAGGTCTACAAAAGCCAATGCATACTTCTCAGGTTTTGGCTCTCAAAAAAGAATTACTCTATATGATACATTAATTAATGATTTAGACACAGATGAGATTGTAGCTGTGTTGGCGCATGAAGTTGGTCATTATAAAAAAAATCACATTATTTATAATATGATTAGCTCTATCCTCCTTTCAGGATTAACACTGTACTTGCTATCATTTTTTATCAACTCACCTATTCTGTCAAATGCTCTAGGAGTCTCTACTCCTAGTTTTCATATTGGTTTAATTGCCTTTGGTATTTTATATACCCCCATCTCTGAAATTACAGGACTATGTATCAATTTTATGTCAAGGAAATTTGAATATCAGGCAGATAATTATGCAAAAGAGACCTTCCATAAAAATGCTTTGATAACATCACTAAAAAAATTATCAAAAAATAGTCTGAGTAATTTAACCCCTCATCCAGCATATGTATTTGCTCATTACTCACATCCGACTCTATTAAATAGAATAAAAAATTTAGAATCTTAATTACTTGTTTGTTAACATTCTTATTCATAAATTCACTTATCATATTATCATTATTTAAAATTGGTTTTGAGATATACAGCAACGATAGAAGAAGAAAATAAAGAAATAGCAAAACGCTACAAAGATCTACTAAAAGGTACTTATGAAGTCTTATCTAAAAAAGATAAAGATTTAATAAGAAAAGCCTTCGATATTTCATTAGATGCACATTCTAATCAACGAAGAAAAACAGGTGAACCCTATATATTTCACCCGATCGCAGTTGCTAAAATTGTAGCCAATGAAATTGGTCTAGATGCTACTTCCATCGCAGCCGCTTTGTTACATGATGTCGTTGAAGATACCCCCTATACCATTGATGATATGGAACATCTTTTCGGAAAAACAATTGCAAAAATTGTTAAAGGACTTACCAAAATATCTCGATTAAACAAAGAGCAAGATGCTTCCATTCAAGCAGAAAACTTTAGAAAAATGCTCTTAACTTTGAATGATGATGTAAGAGTTATTTTGATTAAGATTGCAGATCGGCTCCATAATATGAAAACAATGGATGCAATGCCTGTTGACAAACAGGTTAAAATAGCCTCAGAAACTTTATATATCTATGCTCCATTGGCACACCGATTGGGCTTATATAATATAAAAATTGAATTGGAAGATTTAGGTTTAAAATATACAGAACCAGAATCTTATAATGCTATTCTAAATAAAATAACAGAGAGCAAAGAAGAGCAACAAAAATATTTAAAGCGATTTGAAAATTCCTTAAAATCGGGTTTAGACAAAGAAAATTTTAATTACGAAATAAAAGGGCGTTTTAAATCTATTTATTCGATTCGAAAAAAAATGATTACGCAAAACGTAACATTCAATGAAGTCTATGATAAATATGCAATTAGAATTATATATGAACCAAATTCGAAAGACGACAAATTCGATGCCTGGAAAATTTATACGATTGTTACAGATTATTTTAAACCCAATCCTTCCCGATTAAGAGATTGGATCTCCCAACCTAAATCAACTGGATATGAAGCACTTCACATTACCGTTGTTGGCCCTGATTCAAAATGGGTAGAAGTCCAAATTCGTTCGAGTAGAATGAATGAAATAGCAGAAAAAGGATATGCGGCTCATTTTAAATACAAACAAGGAGAAAGTAAAGACGATGGATTAGAAAATTGGCTTAATAAATTAAAAGAAACTCTAGAAACTCAGAATTTGAATGCTGTTGATTTTGTAGAAAATTTTAAATTAAACCTATACTCAAAAGAAATTTATGTTTTTACCCCACTGGGAGATTTAAAATCTTTACCCAAAGATGCTACTGCCTTGGATTTTGCTTTCTCAATACATACAGATGTTGGTTTGAAATGTAGAGGTGCAAAAGTTAATGGTAAATTAATGCCCCTAAGTCATCAACTTAAAAGTGGAGACCAAATTGAAGTAATAACTAGTACTTCTAATAAACCAAATTCTAGGTGGTTAGATTTTGTAATTACAGCTAGAGCAAAAGGAAAGATAAGAGCAGCTTTAAAAGAAGAAGAAAAATTAATTTCAGAGGAAGGAAAAGCGGTACTGATGCGAAAATTACGTCACTTGAAAATTCCTTTTAATGAAAAAACAATCAATGAATTGGTCAACTATTTTAAATTAAGAACCAGTTTTGATTTATTCTTTAGAATTGGGAACGGTGCAATAGATAATTCACAATTAAAATCTTTTGTATCAATGCGTAACAGTAAAATACTAAGCTTCTTTAAGTCTAAATTAAGAAGAAATACTGTTGTAAAAGAGGTGGTAAATACCGAAGAAGTTTCTCCCAAATATGATTCTTTAGTTTTTGGTAAAGAAGAGCAAAAATTGGATTATAAATCTTCAAAATGTTGCAATCCAATTTCTGGAGATAAAGTTTTTGGATTTGTTACAATTAATGATGGGATTAAAATCCACAAAATGAATTGTTCGAATGCGATTTCTCTTCAATCTAATTACGCATACAGAATTATGTCTGCTAAATGGATAGATTCTACCAAACAAGACTTTAAAGTAATTCTTCAGATAGCCGGTGTAGATAATCAAGGAATGGCAAATGATGTAACACGAATTATTTCTAACAACATGGGCGTTTTTATTCACAGTATCAATATTAAAGGTGATGATGGGGTGTTTGATGGTAAAATTTCCATAAGTGTCAAAAATAGTTCTCAATTAAATAGGTTGATAAAAAACCTTCAAAAAATAGAAGGAATAAAAAAAGTGGATCGTGTTAATACTTTGTAAATATCATTTAACTAAAAGTCTTATTTAATTCAGAAATAACTGTAAATTTGTTTTTTTGTAAAATATTTTATAATGAGTAATTCTATTGAAAATCAGGAAGTAGTAAAAAAAGTTTTTAGCACTTACCTAGAAGAAAATAAACATAGAAAGACACCAGAACGCTATGCTATACTTCAAGAAATATATGTAGCTGACGAACATTTTGATATCGAATCGCTGTATATTAAAATGAAAAATAAAAATTATAGAGTAAGTAGAGCTACACTATACAACACTATTGACTTACTTCTAGATTGTGGCCTAGTGAGAAAGCATCAATTTGACGGTCAGTCAATGGCTCGTTATGAAAAAAGTTATTTTGATAAAAATCACGACCATGTTATTTTTACTGATACAGGAGATGTTAAAGAATTCTGTGACCCAAGAATTCAAATCATTAAAAAAACAATAGAGGAAGTATTTGATATTAACATTCACAATCATTCACTTTATTTTTACGGAACAAAAAAAAACAAATCTTAACTAACAACACAACAAACTAATTAACACAACCAATGGCTGTAGATTTATTACTAGGATTACAATGGGGAGATGAAGGAAAAGGAAAAATAGTAGACGTACTTACTAAAAACTACGATATTATTGCCCGTTTTCAAGGAGGACCAAATGCAGGACACACTTTAATTTTTGATGGTCGCAAACATGTTTTACACACAATTCCCTCGGGAATATTCCACAAAACAGCTTTAAACGTAGTTGGTAATGGAGTTGTAATTGATCCTGTCATCTTTAAAAAAGAATTAGAAAATCTAGACAAACACAATATAGACTACACTTCTAAATTACTAATTTCAAGAAAAGCACACTTAATTTTACCAACACATAGATTGTTAGATGCAGCCTCAGAAACATCAAAAGGAAAGGCTAAAATCGGTTCTACTTTAAAAGGTATAGGTCCAACTTATATGGATAAGACTGGTAGAAATGGAATGAGAGTTGGAGATCTAGAATTAGACAATTGGAAGGATAAGTATAATGCTTTAACAGAAAAGCATCTTAAAATGCTAAAGTTCTTTGATGTTCAAATTGAATATAATTTAAAAGAGTTGGAAGCAGAATTTTCCAAAGGAATAGAAAAATTAAAAACATTAACATTTATTGATAGCGAAGAGTTTTTAAATACAGCTATCAAAGAGAATAAAACCATCTTGGCAGAAGGAGCTCAAGGCTCATTATTAGATATTGACTTTGGAACTTATCCTTTTGTTACTTCATCGAATACAACAGCAGCAGGAGCTTGTACTGGGCTCGGTGTTGCCCCCAACAGAATTGGGGAAGTTTTTGGTATTTTTAAAGCCTATACTACTCGTGTTGGTTCTGGGCCTTTTCCAACAGAGTTATTTGATGTAAATGGAAAAACAATGGCCAAAGTAGGTCATGAATTTGGAGCTACTACAGGAAGACCTAGACGATGTGGTTGGTTAGATTTAATAGCGCTAAAATATGCTGTAGATGTGAACGGTGTTACACAATTAATGATGATGAAAGGAGATGTTCTATCTGGATTTGACACCCTAAAAGTTTGCACCTCTTACAATTACAAAGGAGAGGAAATTAGTCATTTACCTTATAATATAGAGCCACACAATGTTTCTGTTAATTATTCTGAATTCAAAGGTTGGGAAGACGACCTCACAAAAATGACTTCTGAAGATCAATTGCCTAAAAACTTACTAGACTACATCGCTTTCATAGAAAAAGAAACAGGTGTCCCTGTATCTATAGTTTCAGTGGGTCCTGACAGAAAACAAACAATTACAAGATAATTTTTATCATACAATCCTAAAAAGCATCTTTTTAATCAAAAAAGATGCTTTTTTATTGAAAAAAGAAAAATTTAATGTTACCATCATTAGAAATAGTTTCTTTTTAAAGTTAAATTTCACTTTTCTTTAATGACAAGCTATATTGTTTTCATTATTTTTACATTAATTTATTCATTTTGAAAAGAGTATTTATATTCATCTTACTATTCATATCTTCAATTATTTTATCACAGACAAAAAAAATAAGATACGAAGCTGAAATTCAAGAAGTCAATGAAACAAAATTTCCTGGTGCCACCATTTTGCTTGGAAATGTAAAAATGACGCACGATGGAATTGTTCTTACAAGTCAACAAGCATTGTTTTACAAAGAAAGAAATTTCTTCAAGGCTATTGGGAAAGTTTATATAAATCAAGGAGATACCATCACACAAACAAGTAATTATGCAGATTATGATGCCAATACTAAACAAGCACTATCTTGGGGAAATGTAGTTTTGAAAGATCCAACAATGACCCTAACTTCAGATACGTTACATTTTGATAGACTCAATCAAAAATTATATTACAAGAGTTATGCAATCATAAAAGATCCAACAAATACACTAAAAAGTAAAAACGGAAACTACTATTTAGAAAACAAAAAATTTACTGCAACTACGAGAGTTACTGTTGTCAATCCTGAACATCATTTAGAATCAAATCATTTGGATTATTATACAAACTCTGGTCTTACATATTTATATGGACCTTCAACAGTGACCAATGTTCAGAATAAAAATAGAATTTACTGTGAAAAAGGTTTTTACAATACAAAAACAGACATTTCTCACTTCATAAAAAGTGCTAAACTATATTTGAACGAGAGAACTATAGAGGGAGATAGCCTGTATTATGACAAGAAAAAAGGATTTGCTTCTGCTACCAATAATATAAAAGTCATCGATACGATTCAAAATTTCATTACGAAAGGAAACTATGCAGAAATATTTGAACTAAAAGATTCTCTGTTTATAGTTAAAAAAGCTGTTGGTATTTCTGTTGTAGATAAAGATTCTACGTTTATTCATGGAGATACAATTTTGGTAACAGGTAAACCTAAAAAAAGAATTATTAGAACCTATCATAATGTCAAAATCTTTAAATCTGATTTACAAGGAAAATGTGATTCTATTCATACAAATCAACAATCTGGCGTTTCCAAAATGTTTAAAAATCCAATAATTTGGTCTGATCGAAATCAAATCACAGGGGATACAATTCATCTAATTTCAAATACAAAAACAGAAAAATTAGATTCCTTAAAAGTACTAAACAATTCATTCATTATTTCTAAGGACTCCCTATCGTATGACAACTTCAATCAAATAAAAGGGAGAAATATGTTTGGTAAATTTAAAGCAAACAAACTTCGTTTCCTTCTTGTCAAAGGAAATGCTGAATCTGTTTATTTTAATCGAAGTGAACAAACAAATGAATTAGAAACGATTACAAAAGAAATCTCAAGTAATATTGAATTTACGTTGACAAAGGGACAGGTTGAAACCATTAAATATTTGAAAACCTCAGATGGTAAGACCTACCCTCCTTCTCAATTACCAGAAGATGTAAGAAAATTAAAAGGGTTTATTTGGCGTGAGGATGAACAACCTAAAAAAATGGAAGACATATTTATTAAAAAGGATGCAACACATATCGTTGAACCAACGCTCAATGATAAATCCACCAAGTCAGATTTCATCTTCAAAAAATAATAAGAATTGAAAAAAGATTTTTTTAAATACCAAGCTCAAACTTCACCTCACCCATTAGCAATAGAAGTATCTAAAGCAGCAGGAAGTTATATCTATGATACTTCTGGCAAGAGATATTTAGATTTTGTTGCTGGTGTTTCTGCCAATAGCTTAGGACACAATCACCCTAAAATAACAGCGGCTATAAAACATCAATTAGATGCTTATTCTCATGTCATGGTTTATGGAGAATTTATTCAACAACCTCAAGTAGAACTGTGTAAATTATTAGTAGAAAACTCACCTAAGGATTTAAATTCGGTATACATCACTAATTCAGGTACGGAAGCTACGGAAGGAGCCCTAAAACTAGCTAAGAGAGTTACAAAAAGATCAGAAATAATTGCTGCAAAAAACTCTTATCACGGAAATACCATGGGATCTATGAGTGTTTCTGGAGTTGAAAAACAAAATGCAGCTTTTAGACCCCTAATTCCTGGAACCAAATTTATTGAATTTAATAATGAAATTGAACTCGTTAAAATAACAACTAAAACCGCTGCCGTAATTTTAGAAACAATTCAAGGTGGAGCTGGTTTTATTTCACCTACTAATTCTTTTTTATCGAAAGTAAAACAACGGTGTGAAGAAGTTGGTGCCCTGTTAATATTAGATGAAATTCAAACAGGAATTGGTAGAACAGGAACTTTTTGGGGATTTGAAAATTTCAATGTTATCCCGGACATTATAATTACTGGTAAAGGGTTGGGAGGCGGAATGCCTATTGGGGCTTTTATTTCTTCATATAAATATATGAACCTATTAAAAGAAAATCCCAAGTTAGGACATATTTCTACATTTGCTGGTCATCCTGTAATTTCTGCTGGAGGTGTTGCCACCATCAAGGAGATTGTTCATAATAATATAATGAGGGAATCTCTAAGAAAAGAAGAACTTATCAGAAAAAAATTAAACCATCCTTCCATTACTCAAATTAGAGGAAAAGGATTAATGCTTGCTGCTATCCTAGAAACACCTGAGTTGACAGCAAAAGTGGTTCATAGATGTCTAGAAAATGGACTTATTTTATTCTTTTTATTATTTGAACCAAGAGCTTTGAGAATTTCTCCTCCTCTGACAATTTCTGACAATGAAATTGAAATTGGTTGTGAGATAATTTTAAAGTCTTTAAATGAAGATTAGGCCTTAAATTGAAGAGTTTTTTAATTTTAAAAGGAGGTTTGGATCTGGGCAATTTTTTTTAAAGAATTCAATATTTTTTTTTGAACAAACACCTGGGTAGTCTCCAATATAATCAGCTAAGTCTCTAATAATTTGAAAATGTAAATGTGGTGCATAATCTCCATTAACTTTTGAATCTCCTATATACCCAATAGTATCACCTCGTGAAATTTTAGTTCCTATGATCAATTTATTTATAGAGGAAATCGACAAATGTCCATATAGTGTATAAAATTGTTGATGATCAATTTCATGTTTCAAGATAATGGTTGGTCCATAATCTCCATAGTTATTATTGTTTTTAAAACTGTGAACAACTCCATCCATTACAGCCAATACCTTTGTGTTTTCATTACACCATAAATCAATTCCTAAATGAATATTTCTTTGATCATTTTTATCTAAACCTTTAAAATATTCACTTCTATCATAGAGTTTTCTTTTTTCTAGATAACCACCAAACGCAACATCAGAAACTCTTTGTTTTAAATATGAGCTAATATATTTAATCCAGTTCTCAGAAGACGAAACATCAAAATTTAAGAGGTCTTTATTGTTCTCGGTTAAATCTATTTTAACAAATTTATCTAAAGTAATGGTAGTATCTATGACCCGAAGAGGTTCTTTGGATAGTCTATTTAAAAACTGATGGAATGTTTGTGAGGTCATCATTTATATAATAATTATAATACTATCAAAAAGCCTGAGTTATAAAACCCAGGCTCTTATAAAGTTATGAAAATAATTCTTTTATTATCTAACTAATTCCTTTTGAGATGGCTTAAACTTAGTCAATACGATACCATCTACAGCCGTTTCATATTCTTTCATAGTCGGAGTTCTACCTAAAATTGTAGATAATACAACAACTGGGGTAGAAGATAACAAAGATTCTCCTTTTTTCTCGCTAGAATCTTTTACTACTCTTCCTTGAAAAAGACGCGTAGAAGTAGCCATTACAGTATCTCCTGGTGAAGCTTTTTCTTGATTCCCCATACATAAGTTACAACCAGGACGCTCCAAGTACAACATATTTTCATATTTAGTACGAGCCAATCCCTTTGGATCAGAATCATCAAACTCAAATCCTGAATACTTGACCAAAACATCCCAGTCTCCCTCCTCTTTTAGTTCATCAACGATATTGTACGTTGGAGGGGCAACAACTAACGGTGATTGAAATTCAACTTTACCTTGTTGAACTTCGACATTCTTTAACATTTGAGCTAAAATTTTCATATCACCTTTGTGAACCATACAAGAACCAACAAATCCTAAGTCAACTTTTTTAGAACCTTCGTAAAAAGATAATGGTCTAATGGTATCATGTGTATAACGTTTTGAAACATCTTCATTGTTAACATCTGGATCTGCAATCATCGGCTCAGCAATCTCATCTAAATCAATCACGACCTCAGCAAAATACTTAGCATTTGCATCAGGAGTCAAAGCAGGCTTCTTACCTGACTGAATTTCAGCAATTCTTTTATTAGCGATATCAATCAAGCCTTTCAAAACTTGCTTGTCATTATCCATTCCTTTCTCAATCATTATCTGTATTCTACCTTTGGCAATTTCTAAAGATTCAATTAAAGTTTCATCTTCAGAAATACAAATAGAAGCTTTCGCTTTCATTTCTGCAGTCCAGTCTGTAAATGTAAATGCTTGATCGGCAGTTAGTGTTCCTATATGGACCTCAATGATTCTACCTTGAAAAACATTATCTCCACCAAACTGAGAAAGCATTTGAGATTGTGTCGCATGGACTACATCACGAAAATCCATATAATTCCTCATATTTCCTTTAAAAGTCACCTTAACAGATTGAGGAATTGGCATGGATGCTTCACCAGTAGCGAGTGCTAAAGCAACAGTACCTGAATCTGCACCAAAAGCAACTCCTTTGGACATTCTTGTATGTGAATCTCCACCGATGATTATTGCCCAATCGTCAATTGTAATATCATTAAGAACCTTATGAATAACATCGGTCATCGCGTGATATTTCCCTTTAGGATCACGTGCAGTAATTAAACCAAAATCATTCATAAACTTCATAAGTTTAGGAATATTTGCCTTAGACTTGTCATCCCAAACCGATGCAGTATGACAACCAGATTGATAAGCTCCATCAACAATTGGAGAAATCACTGTAGCTGCCATCATCTCTAATTCTTGTGATGTCATCAAACCTGTCGTATCTTGAGAACCTATAATGTTTACTTGAACACGAACATCAGAACCGGCGTGTAATACTACGCCAGGAGTAGTTCCTACAGCGTTTTTATTGAATATTTTTTCTACTGCAGTAAGTCCCTGTCCCTCAATAGAAATTTCTTTTGAAGGAGCATATACAGGAAGAACATCAATTCCTAATGTTGTTGAAGCGAATGTTTGAAGTTTTTTACCAAAAACAATCGCATAGGAACCACCAGCTTTAATAAATTCAGCTTTTTGAGGCGTCAAGGATTCAGAGATATCTATCAACTCTTGATCACCTTTGTATAATTTCTTTTCTCTAGTATTAACTGTTAAAATCGTACCAGTAGCAACAGAGTATGCTTCTTTTAAAATAGGTTCCCCCTCTTCATCTCTTATGGTCTTTCCTGATTCATCTTTCTGTTTGACCCAGTTTTTAAGATCGATACCAATACCTCCTGTAACCCCAACGGTAGTTAAGAAAATAGGCGATATTCCGTTTGTACCTGCTATGATTGGAGCGATGTTGATAAATGGAACATAAGGACTCGATTTCACTCCTGTCCACAATGCTACATTGTTTACTCCTGACATTCTTGACGAACCAACACCCATTGTACCTTTCTCAGCAATCAACATTACTCTCTTATCTGGATGTGCTTTTTGTAAAGCTAGCAATTCATTTTGTTTCTCTTTATTGTGTTCAAACAAACACTGACCATGCAACTCTCTATCTGATCTTGAATGAGCGTCACCACCAGGAGAAAGTAAATCTGTTGATATATCTCCAACACCTGCAACAAAGGTAACTACCTTAATTTCTTCTTCTATTTCGGGAAGTTTGGTGAAAAACTCAGCGTTGGCATAACTCTCTAATATCTCTTTGGCAATTGCACTTCCACTTTTGTAGGCTTTTTCTATTCGAGTAGTATCTGCTTCATAAAGAAAAACCTGAGTCTTTAAAACTTCTGCAGCTTGTTTAGCAATGGTAACATCAGTACCCAAAGCTAAATCTAATAACACTTCGATGGAGGGTCCCCCTTTCATATGTGATAATTGTTCAAAAGCAAAAGAAGGTGTTATTTCTTGAACGATGGATTCACCTATTATAATTTCCTTTAAGAATTTAGCTTTTACAACTGCAGCACTTGTCGTTCCCGGCAAAACATTGTAAATAAAAAAGTTAAGAGAATCTTTCCTATATATATGATCTACATCTTTAATTTGCGAAATAATTTCACTTAATAATTCTGCACCATCAATTGGCTGGGGATGAAGTCCCTGAAGTTTTCGTTGCTCTATTTGTTCAAGGTAGTCTTTATAAATGCTCATTAAATAAATCTTTTAATACAATAAGTCCAATTGATTCTAAATATCAAAGACTCCACTGTATATTTTTTTTAAAATTAGTATCACAAAATTACATTTTTTATATCAATTTTAAAAGATAAAAAAGCATAGATCTCTTTTGCGAATAGGGAAGAAAAAATGACTTGAAAAATTATTGAAAATGCAGACTAATAAGCCGAATTCTGTTCCTTAAAAAAGGCTCTTATCATTTATCTCGTTCTAAAATTACTTTTAGAATCTATCTGTCTACCCTTTAGAATCGAGCGAGTAGCTCTCAAGTTCTAATATACATGACATTGCACCTCATAGAGTTTACCTGGTTTCACTACAGCCTGACTGTACTTGCTTTCTGTTGCACTTGTCCTCAATTTACATTGGACGGATGTTATCCGCTATGATTACTCTTTGGTGTCCGGACTTTCCTTCACACAAATGCGTGACGATAAGATAAGTCTGCCTTTTCAATAATTTTCAAATATAACTTTTTTCTGGATTATAAAAAGAAACCCACTCAAAGTTTGAGTGGGAAAAATTGCTATGAAAAAGAAAAAGTGTTGCTAATTTCTTAACAACGTTATAAATATAAAACAAATATTATTATATATCTATACTTTTATAATTTATTTCTAATTTATATACATAAGTTTAGGAAAACATATCTTTAACTTTTTCAAAAAATGATTTATCTGATTTGTTTGGATTTGGTATAAAGTTTTCATCATCAGACATTTTTTCGAAAAACTTTCTTTGTTCTTTGGTCAATTCTTTTGGTGTCCAAACATTAATATGTATTAAAAAGTCTCCTGTCCCGTATCTTTCTATACTCGGTAGACCTTTTCCTTTTAATCTTAATATTTTTCCAGATTGTGTACCAGCATCAATATTTATTTTAACTTTTCCTGTAACCGTTTCAACTTCTTTACTTGTACCTAAGACTGCTTCAGAAAAATTAATATACAAATCAAAATGTATATTGGTCCCTTCTCTTTTTAAATTTTCATGTTGTATTTCTTCAATTAAAACCAATAAATCTCCGGAAATTGATTTTTTACCCGGTGCGTCATTACCTTTTCCACCCACTTTCAATTGAACTCCTTCAGTTACTCCTGCAGGTATATTAATAGAAACAGTTTCTTCAGTTACAATTAATCCTTGAGCATCTGAACCATTTGGTTTGTTTTGAATTATTTCTCCTGACCCCATGCAAGTAGAACAAGTCGTTGCAGTTTGCATTCTTCCCAAAATGGTATTGGTAATTCTCATCTGCTGTCCAGAACCATTACAAGTAGGACATGTTTTGTAGCTAACTCCTTCAGCTTGAACTTTTCTTCGAACTTTTACTTTCTTTTCTACTCCTTTTGCAATTTCTTCTAAGGTAAGTTTTACACGAATACGCAAGTTACTTCCTTTTACACGAGCTTGACGTTGACCTCCGCCACCGCCAAAACCACCAAAACCACCGCCTCCAAAAATATCTCCAAATTGACTGAATATATCATCCATATTCATTCCACCACCAAAGCCTCCACCTCCTTGAGGTCCTTCGAAAGCTTGATGCCCGTATTGGTCATATCTGGCTCTTTTGTGCTCATCACTTAAAATTTCATAGGCCTCCGCTGCTTTTTTAAAGTTTTCTTCTGCAGTTGTATCACCTGGATTTTTATCTGGGTGATATTTAATTGCCATTTTTCTATAGCCTTTTTTTATTTCTGCTTGTGAAGCCGATTTAGAAATGTTTAATACTTCGTAAAAATCTTGTTTTGCCATGTTTTTTGATCTCAGTTATCAGTTTTTACAACTACTGTACGTTTGTTTACTGTCCTATTACCACTTTTGGATAACGTATAATTTTATCACCAAGCTTATATCCTTTTTCTATACAATCAATTACTTTTCCTTTTAAATCATCGCTAGGCGCTGGAATTTGTGTAATAGCCTCATGTACTTCTGCATCAAAGGTATCTCCGGGGTTGGTTTCTATTTTTGAAAGCCCTTTTTGTTCTAAAGTCTTGTAAAATTTTTGATAAATTAACTCTACTCCTTTTTTTAATTCATCTGCTTCTTTGTCGTCATCAATATGTGACAAAGCACGTTCAAAATCATCTACAACTGGCAGTAAAGATGTCATTACTTCCTGTCCTGCTGTCTTAAAAAGTTCTATTCGTTCTTTCGTTGTTCTTTTTTTGTAATTTTCAAACTCTGCAAAAAGACGTAAAAACTTATCTTTTTCTACTTTAATTAACTCTTCAGGAGTAGGTTCTTCTTTTACAACTTCCTCTACAACTTCTTGATTATCTTGTGTTTGACTTACTTCTTCTACTGAATTAGCCTCTTCTGCTTTTGTATCTTTTTTCTTACTCATTTATTTATCATCATTGATTTATACAAAATTTAATTTGCAAAAATGTTGCCAACAAAAAAATAGTGTCAAACTGACACTATTTAAAAGTTTATGTAGGAATATGCTATTAATTATCTATCCTTTCAATTTTAGCACCAATCGATTTTAACCGCGCTTCAATATTTTCATACCCACGATCAATTTGTTGAATATTATTAATTATACTAGTCCCATTTGCAGACAATGCAGCAATCAACAATGAGATACCAGCTCTAATATCTGGTGAACTCATTGTAGTAGGTTTTAGAGAACTTTCAAAATTATGTCCAATCACAGTAGCTCTGTGTGGATCACATAGAATTACTTTGGCCCCCATGTCAATTAATTTATCAACAAAGAACAATCGACTCTCAAACATCTTTTGATGAATTAAAACAGTTCCTTTTGCCTGAGTTGCAATCACTAAGACAATACTTAATAAATCGGGAGTGAAACCTGGCCAAGGAGCGTCTGCTACTGTAAGAACAGAACCATCTATATAATTTTGAATTTCGTAAGATTCTTGTTCTGGAATAAAAATATCATCTCCTCTTTTCTCTAGTTTGATTCCTAGTTTTCTAAAGACACTTGGGATTTGTCCTAAATTTTCCCAACTTACATCCTTTATCGTTAATTCAGATCTGGTCATTACTGCCACACCAATCCAAGATCCAATTTCAATCATATCTGGTAAAACTCTGTGTTCACATCCAACTAAAGAAGTTACTCCTTCAATAATTAATAGATTTGAACCAACTCCAGAAATTTTAGCACCCATTGCAATCAACATTTTTGATAACTGTTGAATGTAAGGCTCACAAGCTGCATTGTAAATTTTTGTGGTCCCTGTCGCTAAAACAGCTGCCATCAATATATTTGCAGTTCCTGTAACAGAAGCTTCATCTAATAACATTTCTACCCCCTGTAATTCCGCTGCTTCTACTCCATAAAAAGATTCTTCTTTGTTATATCTAAACCTTGCTCCTAATTTGATAAAGCCTTCAAAATGAGTATCCAACCTTCTGCGTCCAATTTTATCTCCTCCAGGACGGGGAATATATCCTTTCCCAAATCTTGCCAATAGAGGACCCACAATCATTATGGATCCACGTAAAGAACTTCCATCTCTTTTAAAATCAGTGGACTCTAAATAATCTAAGTTGATATCATCTGCTTGAAAAGCATAAGAATTACTACTTAATTTTTCAATTTTTACTCCTAACTCGCCAAGGATAAAAATTAACTTATTTACATCAATAATATCAGGAACATTATGTACGATAACTCTTTCTGGAGTTAACAACACTGCACAAAGGATCTGTAAAACTTCATTTTTTGCCCCCTGTGGAGTAATTGTTCCTTTTAATTTATGACCGCCTTCAATTTTAAATGATGCCATAGACTCTTATCTTTTTCTATTTTTATGTTGATTATTATGCTGAGATTTCTTAGACTTATTTTTGTTGTTATTCTGATTCTGACCCTGTGTTCTTGGCTTTCTTAATAAATTCTTACTCTCAGATAACTCTTCTTTTGTATCTCTTATATCTAACTTTCCGTCGGACAAATCATGAAGGTGCTTAAAAATAACTGCATCGTCAACGGTATCTTTATTCCAGTTTAAGTAGCATTTTTTCATATGATTGGCAATTGTAAAAACCAACGCTTCTTTTTTTTCTCCCTCTTCCCACTCTAGTGCAATGTTTATCATCGTTTGAATGTTATTACCATAATAACGATATCTCGATGCTGATTTAGGATAAGCTAATACTTCTGGTTTTTCCTGCAATTCTTCTTTGGAGGGTTTGGGATATGGAGATTCAGCATCTAATTTAAAATCTGCCATGATGTATAACTGATCCCATAATTTGTGTTTGAAATCAGGAATATCACGGAGATGAGGTTGCAAATTGCCCATCACGTCCACAATGGCCTTTGCCATTTTATCTCGTTCCTCTTTGGATGGTAAAGCTACACAATGATCTACCAGTTTTTGTATATGTCTACCGTATTCTGGTATGATCATTAATGTTCTCTCTGAATTGTACTCTAAGTCGAATGTCATTTATTTATTTTTGAGAAGTCTCTTTAATATCAAATATCATTTAGAAAACTATTTATTGAGGTCTTGATTACTCTCTAACAGACAAGTTTGTCTATTTCTAAATTTTGGACTGCAAAATAGCAATTTATTTTTAGTTTTATTCAAGATTTTTAACCAATCACTTTTAATTTTGCAAATTGTAATAATAATTTCTTTTTCCCAACGGTACCAAATTTAATTTCCGCTTTTTTATTGGGCCCTTTTCCTTCCAACGAAAGAACTTCTCCTTTACCAAATCTATTGTGTTCTACAATATTCCCAACAACAATATCCCCATCAAACAAGTTCGTTTTTGAATCTAAAAAAGCTACCTTTTTTAATTTTTTAGGAAGTATGATTTCCTTCTTACTGTTCAAATTTCGCTCCATTTTTTTGCGTTGAATTGGTTTTTGAAAACGAATTCCTTTGGGAGCATCATCAAAAATACTTTTATCAACAAATGAATTGATGGATCTTTCGGGTGTTTTAGGTTTGATATAATCCAAGTATTGGTCATCGATTTCCTCTAAAAAACGACTTGGTTCAGCATCCACTAGCTTACCCCATCTGTAACGAGTTTGAGCATAAGACAAATAAGCTACTTTTTCTGCTCGAGTGAGCGCTACATAAAATAATCTTCGTTCTTCCTCTAACTCACTTCGAGTATTCATACTCATCGCAGAAGGAAATAAATTTTCCTCTAAACCAACTATATAAATATATAAATATTCCAATCCTTTAGATTGATGAATCGTCATTAGAGATACACTGGGTTTTTCATCATTTTTTTTAGCATCAAAATCTGTCGCTAAAGCAACATCTTCTAAAAATGAAGTTAAAGAAGCGTCTTCCCCTTCCTCTATTTTGTCTGTAATAAAATCTTTAATCCCATTTAATAATTCTTGAACATTCTCAACTTTACTGATAGCTTCAGGAGTTCCTTCTTTTTCTAAATCTTTGATCAGTTGTGTTTGCTTTACAACGACTTCGGCAATTTCGAAAGCATTTTTTGCCTGCGATTCTATTTGTAAACTCAAAATCATGTTCATGAAATTTTGAAGTTTATTTTTAGTACCGGCATTTATTTTTAGATCTATTTTATCAATATATTTTATAATTTCAAAAATTGATTTTTTGTAATGATTTGCTGCTATTGTAAGCTTATCAATTGTTGTTGCACCTATTCCTCTTGCAGGATAATTGATAATTCTTTTTAATGCCTCCTCATCATTTGTATTGATCAAAATACGCAGATAAGACAAAATATCTTTGATTTCTTTTCTCTGATAAAAAGAAATTCCTCCATAAATTGTATAATCAATTCCTTTTTTTCGCAGAGCATCCTCTATGGCTCTGGACTGTGAATTGGTTCTGTAAAGTACACAAAAACTATCTGGATTTAATTGATGATTCATTTGGTTTTCCCAAATAGACTGAGCGACAAAACGCCCTTCCTCTCCGTCAGATATCGTTCGCATTACATGAATGGAATCTCCAGCATCATTACTTGTCCATACTTCTTTTTCTAACTTGGTTTTATTTTTTGATATTACCGAATTAGCCGCATTGACTATATTTTTTGTAGATCGATAATTCTGTTCAAGTTTGAACGTTTTTACGTCAGGATAATCTTTTTGAAAACTTAATATGTTCTGAATATTTGCTCCTCTAAAACTATAAATACTTTGAGAATCATCCCCTACCACACAGATATTTTGAAAACGATCTGCCAAGGCTTTTACGATTAAATATTGAGAATGATTCGTATCCTGATATTCATCAACCATGATATATCTAAATCGATCTTGATATTTTGCGAGAGATTCTGGAAAACGAGTTAATAACTCATTTGTCCTTAATAAAAGATCATCAAAATCCATAGCTCCTGATTTAAAACATCTATCGACATATTGCTTATAGATCTCCCCTACTTTTGGTCTACTCGCATGCATATCTGCTTCTTGTAAATCTGCATTATTGAAATAGGCTCTCACAGTTATTAAGCTATTTTTGAAAGAAGAGATTCTATTTAAAATTTGTTTGGCTTTGTAGCGTTCTTTGTCTAGACCCATTTCTTTAATAATGGAGCTTATCAATCGAACTGAATCTTGAGTATCATAAATTGTGAAATTCGATGGAAAACCTAATTTATCTGCCTCTGATCGTAAGATTCTTGCAAAAACCGAATGAAAAGTACCCATCCAAAGATTTTTTGCTTCACTTGCTCCTACGACTCCTGCAATTCTTTCCTTCATTTCTCTTGCAGCTTTGTTTGTAAAAGTGAGTGACAAAATATTAAATGCATCCACTCCTAATTGCATTAAATGAGCTATTCTATAGGTCAAAACACGTGTTTTACCAGAACCTGCCCCTGCAATAATAATCATGGGACCATCTTTTTGCAAAACAGCTTGCTTTTGTGCTTCGTTTAATGAATCTAAGTAATTATTCAAGAGTAATTATTTGAAGTTTAATAAAATGTGAATTTAGGGATTCTTTACTTCTAAAAAGATGGCTTATGCTTTTTTTATTCACATTTTTTTCACTTTAAAAAATGGGCATCATAATAAAGGCTCCCAATTGGGAGCCTTAGAATTTACAATCATTATTTATTCAATCTAAAATTGAAATCTTAAACCAATTTTATAATTTCTCCCACGAGTGGAAAAACCTAAAATATCATCGTAATTTTCATCAAATACATTAGTTACCGCAGCAAAAAAAGTTAGAGTCTCTTCTAATAATTTATAATTTGTCATAAAGTCGATTACCTGGTATTTTGGTAAAATAACATCAGTACCCGCTAATCCAAAGGAGCCATACCTATCAAAAATTGTTCGATCTCCTACATTTCTATATGAGATACTAAAAAAAGATTTTTCAGATGGAATGACTTCTAAAGTTGCTACAAGTTTATGTTTAGGAATATAGTCATTAAAATCCTCTAAATTCTTTTTATCTACATAGGTATAAGAGGTGAGTAAAGTTAGATATTGTAGGGGAGAAATTTTAGAATTTACTTCAAAACCATTCGCATTTGAAGAACCGTTTTGATATTTATAGGTTAAATTATCATAAATAATTGCATCAGATTCTGTTCTTTTAAAATAAACAGCATCCATCGTAAGCCAATTTTTAAAACTATACTCGACACCAACTTCTGTGGTTTCATTAGACTCAGGATTTAAATCAATATTTCCAGAAAATCCATCGTACAATTGGTATAAACTAGGCGCAATGAAGGCAGTACTGTAGGAAGCCAAAACTTTGATAGAATTTTGATCGTTTATATCAAAATTATAAGCAGCGTTTCCATCATACACAAACTGATTACCGTATACATTGTGCATATGATATCGTCCTCCAAAATTTAAGCTAAGGCCTTGTCCTGAAATATAGACAAAACTTGCATAGGGGTCAATGGTATTAAAATTGGCTATTTCTTTATCTATAGTAGCAAAAGGGGTTATAGAATGATTTGAATGTTCTTGATAATTCAACCCTGTTATCAGTTGAAATTTTGAAGAAAATTCATATTTATGAACCAAATCTAGATATAAACTTCTCCCTTTAAACTGATAGGCATCTAAAGTATTCGAAAATGAATTAAACTGCTGAAAATTTCTTTCTACACTATTTAAAGAAGCTAATAAATAAACCTCTGCATTGTTGTACTTGTATGTTGGCTTTACTCCCAATCTTAATTGCTCTTGACTTCCTGTATTTACATCGCTATCAGAAAAAGCACCTGCATCAAAATCATATTCAAACGCATCATAATTAAGAAACGTTTCGATACTTAATTTATCATTCTTACCATATCCCAACTTCAACAATCCATTTTTTGAGTAATAACGATCATTTTCAAAAATTGAACTGGTATTACTTTTTGCAGCCGACATTCCATTTACACCCGTTATACTATATGATCCCAAATAATGAAAACTTCCTAATGTTCCATTTATGCTTGCATTTTGATTTTTATCAGACAAACTACTCTTTGATGTGCTGGCAGTATTATTTGTTCCCAGACTTGTCTCAAATGATGCTGAAACGCTATCTTTAGAGGGACTTTTAAGAACAATATTAATTACTGCAGTGGCAGCACCAGAACCATATAACGTTGATGAAGCTCCCTTTAATATCTCAATAGATTCTATTTGACTGACGGCCAATAAACGCAAATCAAATTCTTGATTAATCGCAGATTGATCTGTCACAGGAACACCATCAATCAAAACTAAAACTTGCCTACTCCTTCCACCACGGATATTGATACTTCTTGGTTCGGTTGCATTTGCATTGACACCTCGTACATCTATCCCAGCAACCGTGTTTAAAATTTCAATGACTGTTTTTCCTGCATTGTTTTTTAATTGTTTCTGTGTAATTTTTGTAATTACTTTCCCAGAATTTTCTTTCTTTAAATTAAACTTCGTTGCGGTAACTACAATTTCATCTAATTTTTCTACTTGTTCATTTTGCGATTGTGCAAAAAGATTTGTGTTGACAAAACTACTTGCCAAAACACCTGCAATTAAGAGTTGTTTTTTCATTTTTAATGATTTAATTGAAACAATAAATCAGGTAAATTTTGTGTACGGTCCGATAGTACATAAACTTTTATCCCGAAAGTTTTTAACTTGTGATCATGGGCAGGTCTCCTGACTTATTCATATGTTACTTGGCCTTCCCAATATAATATCAGTGGCAAAAGTTGAAGTAACATCCTCATTGAGGTGCTGTAAAAAACAGCGTAAACTTACAGTTGCGGGAACAGTTCTGGATTTTAACCAGATTCCCTTTTAATTTGATACAAGAATGATGAATGTATCAAAACCTAAAATCGTCACAAAGCTAGTTTAAAATTGGTTATAATAAAATAGTTATTACTTTTTTTTGTAATCTTGTTATTCAAAAATTTTTAATGAAAAAATCATTTTTAAAGATTTTAATAATCCTGTTTTCAGTCATTTACTCATCTTGTAAAAAAGAAATAATGACAACAAAATTAAAGGAGGCGCCCTCAACTATTAGACATGCTAAAGGTTTTGATATTGTTAATAACAATGGTACCAAAAAGTTACTTATAAAATCTGCATATCAAAACTCAAAAGAAATTTACAGTTATCGGATATTAAATAAAGATAAACAAGGAGATTCAAATGAGTTTCTTGATCAAGAAATTCTAGTTCCCATAGATAGAATTGTGGTTACCTCTACAACACATATTCCAATGATAGAGCTTTTAAATAAAGAGACTAGCATTGTTGGTTTTCCTAATTCTAAATATATTTCTTCAAAAAAAACAAGACACTTGATAGATGCTGGAAACATCACAGAAATTGGCAAAGAAAGTTCCTTAAATACCGAAATCTTATTAGATCTTAATCCTGAATTGGTTGTTGGATTTGGAGTTTCTTCTGCTGATCAAACCTTAACTTTGATCAAGAATGCTGGAATAAACGTTATCTATAATGGTGACTGGTTGGAGGAAACCCCATTAGGACGGGCAGAATGGATCAAGTTTTTTGGTGTTTTATTCAATAAAGAAAAACAAGCAGACAGTATTTTTAATGTCATAGAAGCCAATTACCTAGCTGTAAAGAAAAAAGCGCTTAATTCCACAAAATCATCGACTGTTTTATCAGGGGCTATTATGAGTAAAGACATTTGGAACCTTCCTGCTGGTCAAAGTTTTGAAGCGCAGTTTTTAAAAGATGCCAATGTAAATTACCTTTGGGAAGACTCCAAGGGAAAAGGAAGTTTATCGTTGAGTTTTGAAAGTGTTTTGAACAAAGGTGCTACTGCTGATTTTTGGATCAGTCCAGGATATTTCACTTCTAAAAAACAACTTCTAGAAAGTAATAAATTATATACAGAATTCAAGGCTTTTCAAAAGAACAACATCTATACACCAACCACTAAAAAAGGAGCTACAGGTGGCGTTATTTATTATGAATTAGCAACCACAAGACCCGATTTGGTCCTAAAGGATATTGTAAAAATTACCCATCCGAATTTATTTCCAAATTATACATTCAATTTCTTTACAAAAATGTTAGAGTAGTAAAAGGTTCAACTAGAAACTTTTTATTTAAATTTGAGTATATTTAATCTTCTGTCCATGAGAAATTTATTTCTATTTTTATTCAGTATTACTTTTTTTATTTCATGTAATAAAGACGAGTCTGTCATCAAAGACTCAGTTAATGAAGAACTTACTCTTTTAAAAATCGCTGACAATACTCCAAATAAAGCCATGTGGGTCCCTAGAAGTCAAATGAAGTCACGTAATGGAGGGTCTATGGGGTATGGTGTCATTTTAAATCCTACTTCAAACAAATTACTCATATTTCTTGATGGTGGTGGTGCCTGTTTTAATCAACTCACTTGTTTTCAAAACCTTGATCGGTATTCAGAAGAAGATTTTTCAAATAGAATCGCTTCAGATTCGTCTCTTTTAATCAATCGAAGTTCTGACCAAAATCAATTCAAAGATTGGAATATGGTATTTGTCCCCTATGCAACAGGAGATGTTCATTCAGGTACTAATTCATCTGCCAATGTTCCCTATAATGGTCCCAAAAATCAAAGCATGGTCGGCTATACTAATTTTAGTATCATCTTAGAGGACTTAAAAAATTATTTTGATTCTGCAGGTCAGATTACTGAAATTGTATTTACGGGATCTAGTGCAGGAGGTTATGGGGTAATGTCTAATACTTTTCAATTGACAAATATATTGGCTATGAACACTCCTACAACAGTCATAGTAGATGCTTCTCCTATTTTTATGGACGCAACTATTTATACCCCTTGCCTAAATGATTTATGGAATTCAGATTCATTATGGAACATAAATTCTGCCTTACCCTCAGATCTAGAGGAGATAGTTCAAAATAATTATGAGTATAATCTTCAAAAACTATACGAGTATTTGTCTCTAAAACTTCCTAATGTCAATTTTGGTCTTTTAAGCTATTATGGAGACTCAGTAATTCGTTCTTTTTATAGTTTTGGTCAAAATAATTGTGCATATCCTCCAAATTCGATGATTGGTACTAACGATTTTAAATTTGGCCTTCTAGAATTAAAAACAACAGTTTTAGATAATCTTGATAATTGGAAGGTTTTTTACGCAAATGGAACTGAACATACTTTTTTGAGTGATGCCAATTTCGATCAAACAATCAAAGACACTAAACTGAATGATTGGATATTACAATTACGCCAGGGAAAAGCGGAGAATCTGACTGAATAAACCCAGTGCATCACGAAAATTAAGAGCCATATATGTATGGTTTGTGCTGAATTCTAATTCTTTTCTCTTTGTTCTAAAGCCATCTCACGCATATATAAAAACAAAGGAAAAGAAAATGCGATTGCTATTAAAAAGGTTAACGGGAGGAGAATCCACCAATGTTTGATTTTTAATCGAATTGATTCAGGAATCATAAATACAAAGAAAGTAAAAACAACTACTGTTAAATCGGCACCAAAAGATTTTCCTGCAAAATTAGATTGAGCCTCTTTAAAAAAATGAATTAATGAAGGATTTTCTGCAGTTTGAAAATATTGAATATTATAATACCAAGTGTATGAAATTCCAAGAACTGTTAAAAATAAATAGAGGTGTTTTAGTTTCATTTTTAAAATAATTTTGTTTGACTATTGTCATCCATATTTTTCTTTTCTATATTTTTTTTAGCAATTGATTTTTTTAAGCCAATTTCAGACTTTTTAGCAGAAAAAGAATCTTCTGATACTGTTTTTATTTCGGGAACATTAATAGGTAACTCGTCTTTTGACAAAACCTCAGCCACAACTTCTATATCTTCTGATTTTTCTTCTTCTGGTTCTATAAAAGGAAGTGATTCTAACAAATTAACTTGCTTAATTTTCTCTGTAGTTAATTGATTTCCTTGTGCTTTTATACCTTTAACAGCAATAAACTCCTCTAAATTTATTTCTTGATTTTGAAGACTTCTTTTTGAATATTGAATCTCGGCTATAGGTCGGTAATCTGTAGAAACGATTTCTAATTGTGACTTTGGATGGTTTGAAATAAAAATTTCTTCTTTATCTGTGAGCTCAACTAGGAAACGTTTGATATAATAACGGTCTTTTTCTCCATCAAAATAAATAGCAGAAATAGGCTTTTTTGAGTTCCATTTTTCCAAGACAATCATGTCATCATCAAAATGCATGGCCAAATCTGGTTTTACGACTTTAGATTTTCCACTCTGTGTGATAATTAAAAGCCTGTCTTCTGCTCTAAACTCTCCTAAAAGTTCACCTCTATCATCTACATTTAAGCGCTGAACAGCATCATCAAACCAAATTTTTCGAGGCTTCAATGTGGAGATTCCTTCCGATTTAAAATCGACAGATTTGATAGCATATTTGGTAATCGTATTTCCTCTTACACCTCTACCATTGACTGCTAAATCCGCAAAATCAATATCCCACTTTAATTTTTTGATACTACCTACTGCTCTTAAATTGATAGTTACTACTTCCGCTTCACCATTAGGATTTGAAGTGAAATATAATATTTTAGAGCCTTTACTTCCATTTGTTAAATCATACTCTTTATCACGTGTTACTGAGGTAACATTAAAACGCTTCATATAACTTGCTCCTTTCGAACCGTCCTTGTACATCATATTGTAAACAGTACGTTTATCTTTCTTTTTAAAGACAGCAACATGAATAATATCTTTACCAACAAAAGTTTTTGAACCTACTTTTGTCACTGACATTTTACCATCTTTTCTAAATACTATGATATCATCTATATCTGAACAATCAGTTACAAACTCGTCTTTTTTTAGCGAAGTTCCTATAAAACCTTCTGTTCTATTTACATACAATTTCGCATTGTTCATCGCTACTTTTGAGGCGACTATATCATCGAAAATCCGAATTTCTGTTTTTCGCTCTCTCCCTTTACCGTATGTATCTTTCAAACGTTTAAAATAATCTATTGCAAAATCAATTAAATTCGCAAGTTGATCATTTACAACAGAAATTTTGTCTTCTAAACCTTCTATAAATTGTTTTGCTTTGTCAATATCAAATTTTGATATTTTTTTAATTTTAATTTCTGTTAAACGGGTAATATCTGCCTCTGTTATTGGGCGTTTCAAATGTTTTATATGATCTTGCACACCTAAATCAATGGCTTTGATTACTCCTTCCCAAGTTTCTTCTTCTTCAATATCTCTATAAATTCTATTCTCTATAAAAATTCTTTCTAAGGAAGAAAAATGCCATTGTTCTTCCAATTCATTTAACTGAATTTCTAACTCTTTTTTAAGTAATTCTACTGTTAGATTGGTAGAATGCTTTAACATTTCTGAAACTCCAACAAAAACAGGTTTATTATTCTCAATGGTACATGCTAAAGGGGAAATAGAATTTTCACAGTTTGTAAAAGCATAGAGAGCATCAATCATTTTATCTGGAGATACATTTGGCGGTAAATGCAATAGTATTTCTACAACAGCAGCTGTATTATCTTCAATTTTCTTAATTTTTATTTTTCCTTTCTCGTTCGCTTTAATAATACTGTCAATCAATGAAGTGGTGGTTGTCCCAAAAGGAATTTCACTAATGACCAGGGTTTTTTTATCAATTTGTGCGATTTTAGCACGAATTCGAATTTTGCCTCCACGTTTACCATCATTGTAATTTGTGAAATCTGCAATACCTCCTGTTATAAAATCTGGTAAAATTTTAAAGCTTCTTCCTTTTAAATATTTAATCGAAACATCTATGAGTTCAATAAAATTGTGAGGTACTATTTTAGTAGACAAACCTACAGCAATTCCCTCGGCACCTTGAGCTAATAAAAGTGGAAATTTTACTGGTAAATCTATAGGTTCTTTTCTCCTTCCATCATATGATAGTTTCCATTCGGTTGTTTTGGGATTGAAAACCACATCAAGGGCAAACTTAGACAAACGTGCTTCAATATATCTAGAGGCGGCAGCACGATCTCCAGTTAAGATATTTCCCCAATTTCCTTGCATGTCAATCAGCAGTTCTTTTTGACCAATTTGCACCATTGCATCTGCTATTGAGGCGTCTCCGTGAGGGTGATATTGCATTGTATGACCCACGATATTTGCTACTTTATTGTAGCGACCATCGTCTAAATCTTTCATAGAATGCATTATTCTGCGTTGCACAGGTTTTAAACCGTCTTCTATGGAAGGTACCGCTCTTTCAAGAATTACGTACGAAGCATAATCTAAAAACCAATCCCTGTACATTCCTGTAACTTTGGTAATAGTTTCTTCTTGTGGGGTCTCTAAAGCCTCATTTTGAGAGGTTAATTCTTCTTCGTGTTCGTTTATTGCTTCACTCATATCCTAAACTTCCGCTTCTATGGTATCCAACTCAACTTTTAAATTCTCGATAATAAACTTTTGTCTATCTGGGGTGTTTTTACCCATATAGAATTGCAACATTTGCTCAATAGACATCTCTTTGTCTAACATTATGGGATCCAAACGAATATCTGCTCCAATAAAATGAACAAATTCATTGGGAGAAATCTCACCTAAACCTTTAAATCGAGTAATTTCTGGTTTTCCTCTTAATTTTTCAATTGCCTCTCTTTTTTCTTGATCAGAATAACAATAAATGGTTTCTTTTTTGTTACGAACCCTAAACAATGGGGTCTCTAAAATATACAAATGTCCTTCTTTGATTAATTCTGGGAAAAATTGTAGAAAAAAAGTGATCAATAATAATCGAATGTGCATTCCATCAACATCTGCATCTGTTGCAATTACGATATTATTGTAACGTAAGTCTTCTAGACCATCTTCTATATTTAAAGCAGCTTGTAAAAGATTGAACTCTTCATTTTCATATACAATTTTCTTACTGAGACCATATGAATTTAAAGGTTTTCCTTTCAAACTAAAAACCGCTTGTGTATTTACATTTCTTGACTTTGTTATTGAACCAGATGCAGAATCTCCCTCTGTAATAAAGAGGGTAGTCTCTAGGTAATTTTCTTTTTTAATATCTCCTAAGTGAATTCTACAGTCTCTTAATTTTTTATTGTGTAAACTGGCTTTTTTTGCTCTGTCTTTTGCCAACTTTCGAATTCCTGAAAGTTCTTTTCTCTCTTTTTCTGCCTGAACAATTTTACGTTGAAGTTTATCTGCTGTATCAGAATTTCTGTGTAAATAATTATCGAGTTTGGTTTTTACAAAATCATTTATATAAGTTCTAACGGTTGGAAGATTTCCTCCCATTTCTGTAGAACCCAATTTTGTTTTGGTCTGACTTTCAAAGACAGGTTCCATGACTTTAATTGCAATTGCTGAAATGATAGATTTTCGAATATCTGAAGCTTCAAAATTCTTCCCATAAAACTCACGAATCGTCTTTACTAAAGATTCTCTGAAAGCTGCTTGATGTGTTCCACCTTGAGTGGTATGTTGTCCATTCACAAAAGAGTGGTATTCCTCTGAATATTGTGTTTTACTATGCGTTATGGCAATTTCAATATCATCCCCTTTAAGATGTATTATTGGATACAACATATCTTCCTGATTGTTGTTATCCTCCAGTAAATCTTTTAATCCATTTTCTGAAAAAAACTTTTCGCCATTAAAAATAATAGTCAAACCAGGATTTAAATACACATAGTTTTTGAGCATTTTGGCTACATACTCATTTCTAAACTTGTAATTTTTAAAGATACTTTCATCTGGAATAAAGGAAACTTTGGTTCCTTTTCTTCGAGAAGTTTCCTCTAAAAACTCTTGATCTTTTAAATTTCCTTTGCCAAACTCCGCAGAGGCTGATTTTCCATCTCTTGAAGATTCAACTCTAAAATAAGAGGAAAGTGCATTCACTGCCTTCGTTCCTACTCCATTCAATCCTACAGATTTTTTAAACGCTTTTGAGTCGTATTTCCCTCCGGTATTCATTTTAGAAACTACATCGACCACTTTTCCCAAAGGAATCCCACGACCATAATCTCTAACGGTTACTTTACTACCTTGAATAGAGATTTCAATGGTTTTTCCTGCTCCCATCACATATTCGTCTATGGAATTATCTAAAACTTCTTTTACAAGAATATAAATCCCGTCATCAGCAGAAGATCCATCACCTAATTTTCCAATGTACATTCCAGGACGCATTCTAATATGTTCCTTCCAATCTAAAGACCTAATATTATCTTCTGTATATTTTGTTTCTTGACCCATATAGATAGCAGACTGCAATTGAGTTTGAAGTCCTTGCTAAAGTATAATTTAACGCCTAAAAATAAAATGTCTTTATTAATTAGTTATTAACAGGATTTCAACGAATTTTCAAGTCCTAAAATTTGTTTAAAAATCACAATAAAAAACAATTTGTTGTATTTTTAAACAAATAATGGTAAACCTAGCTATTTCGCTATTTTTGTGATTCAATTAAATATATAAAATTTGAAAAATTCACAACTTTTAGAAATTGCAAATAAATATGGAAGCCCTCTATATGTATACGATACCGATAAGATTGAAGAACAATATAATCGGTTAACAAATGCTTTTAGTGGTGTAAAAAACTTAAAATTGAACTATGCTGTAAAAGCATTGTCTAACATCAATATTTTACAATTCTTTAAAAATATTGGTGCTGGTTTGGATACTGTTTCTATTCAAGAAGTTCAATTAGGTTTGGCTACTGGAATAGATCCAAAAAAAATAATTTATACACCCAATGGTGTTTCATTAAAAGAGATTGAAGAAGTTGCTAAATTGGGAGTTCAAATTAATATTGACAACCTATCCATTCTAGAACTATTTGGAGAAAAACATCCGCAAACTCCTGTTTGTGTTCGTATCAATCCTCACATCATGGCGGGTGGAAATTCAAAAATTTCTGTAGGTCATATAGACTCTAAATTCGGTATTTCTATCCACCAAGTACCCCATATTAAGCGTGTCGTTGAAAATACAGGTATGAATATTAATGGAATTCACATGCATACGGGTTCTGATATTCTTGATATAGACACGTTTCTTCGAGCTTCAGAAATTTTATTCGATGTTGCAAAAAAGTTTGATAATATTGATTTCATTGATTTCGGTAGTGGATTTAAAGTTCCTTATAAAGAAGGAGACATCTCTACTGATATTGAGCAATTAGGAATACAGTTGTCTCAAAGATTCAATCAATTTTGTAAAGATTATGGTAAAGATATTACGTTGATGTTTGAACCTGGTAAATTTCTAGTTTCTGAAGCAGGTGTATTTCTTGCTAAGGTAAATGTTGTTAAACAAACTACTTCTACCGTTTTTGCTCATGTAGACTCTGGTTTTAATCACTTGGTAAGACCGATGATGTATAATTCATATCATCACATTACAAATATCTCAAATCCAAATGCCAGAGATCGATATTATTCTGTTGTTGGATATATTTGTGAAACAGATACTTTTGGATCTAACAGAAGAATTGCTGAAATTTCAGAAGAAGATATTTTATGTTTTCACAATGCTGGCGCATATTGTTTTTCGATGGCATCAAATTACAATTCTCGTTATTTACCGGCAGAGGTCATGATTGTGAAAGGAAAAGATTACCTAATTAGAAAAAGACAAACGATCAATGATATTTTAAATAATCAGGAAATTATTGAATTTTCTAAGGAAAATAAAACTGAAAAATTAGAATCCATAGTTTAAAAAAAATAAAGTTAATTTTACCACGAAGTTACAACGGTTCATCCTTGTAGTCTCGTGGTTTTTTTATTCTTTTATTTTATGAAAATTAAATACGCTACTTTCGATAATATTCCAATCATCATGGAAATTATAAATGATGCAAAAGAATATTTGGCTTCATTAGGTGTAGATCAATGGCAAAATGGATATCCAAATGCAGTACAAATTGAGCAAGATATATTAAATAGAGAAAGTTATGTGGTTTTTAACGATCAAGACAAAATAGTTGCAACATCCATGTTTACCACAAATCCCGAACCTACTTATAAAAAAATTGATGGCAATTGGATTTTTGACCAAACTAAAAAATATGGAGTCATACATAGGTTGGCTGTTAAAAAAGAGTTTAGAAATTTGGGATTGGCTTCAGTATTATTTGAAGAATTTCATCAGCAATTAAAAATCAATCATATCAAAAGTTTAAAGATTGATACCCACGAAGATAATCTAAGCATGCAAAAACTTATCAAAAAATTGGGGTATGAATATTGTGGCGTCATTTATACAAGTTATAACGCTAAAAGACTTGCTTTTGAAAAAGTGATTTCATAAAAATTAGTTTTTAAAATTCTCGATAGTGTTCTTTTGAAAATAGGTGTTTAAGTTTTGTTCAAAAGAAATTACTAAACGTATAAATAACTCCAATATCATACTTATTAACTTTCCTATAAAAATCCTAAATATTTTCTTACTTTCGACCATCAAAATTAATCAATGAAAGTTTGTATAGCGGAGAAACCTAGTGTAGCAAGAGAAATTGCCTCTATTCTTGGGGCCAACATAAAACGTGATGGTTTTTTCGAAGGAAATGGGTATGCTGTTACCTATACGTTTGGTCATCTGTGTACACTTCTGGAGCCCAAAGATTACAAACCACATTGGAAAAGCTGGGATTTGAATAACTTACCCATGTTGCCGGAACGTTTTGACACGAAAGTAACTGCAGATACAGGAATTGAAAAACAATTTAATATTGTAAAATCCTTATTTAAAAAAGCGGAAGTGGTCATCAATTGTGGTGATGCCGGAACAGAGGGAGAATTGATTCAACGCTGGGTTATTAATCAATGTAATTATAAGGGAAAAGTACAGCGGCTATGGATTTCTTCATTAACAGAAGAGGCTATAAAAGAAGGTTTTAAAAACTTAAAATCTGCAGATCACTATGATAACTTATATTACGCAGGTTATTCTAGGGCAATTGGTGATTGGTTATTGGGATTAAATGCGACTCGTTTATTCACTGTAAAATTTGGGGGTTACCAACAAGTTTTATCAGTTGGAAGAGTTCAAACACCTACCCTTGCCATGTTGGTAAATCGTTTTAACGAAATAAAAAAATTTAAGCCTCAACCTTATTGGGAATTACAAACAACTTACAGAAACGTACTTTTTAATTACGAAGATGGCCGCTTTCTAAAGAAAGAAGATGGAGAACTATTAGCCAATAAAGTAACCGCTTCTAAATTTCAAATTGTTTCCGTTACCAAAAAGAAAGGAAAGGAGTACGCTCCAAAACTTTTTGATTTAACGGGGCTTCAAGTATATTGTAACAATAAATTTGGTTTTTCTGCAGAGGAAACCTTGCAAATTATTCAGAAATTATATGAAATGAAAGTAGTCACCTATCCCAGAGTAGATACTACTTTTTTACCCAATGATCTCTATCCAAAAATTACAGGAATCTTATCAAAACTTTCGAATTATAGCAAATTAACACAACCTCTTTTAGAAGAAAAAATAAAGAAAACCAAACGTGTTTTTGACGATGCAAAAGTAACCGACCATCATGCAATCATACCCACTGGAATTCAAGGCAATTTACAATACAACCAACAACAAGTATACGACATCATTACAAGAAGGTTTATCGCTGTTTTTTACCCAGATTCTGAAGTATCGAATACTTCTGTCATTGGAAAAGCAGCAGCAGTTCCTTTCAAAACTTCAGGGAAAGAAATTCTTACCGAAGGCTGGCGAATTGTCTTTGAAACTGAAAAAAGTAAACTAAAAAAAGAATTGAATAAACAACTTGGCTTACCTGCATTTGTAAAAGATGAAAAAGGAGAACACCTACCCTCTTTTTTAGAAAAAGAGACGAAACCACCAAAAAACTATACAGAGGCAAGTTTGTTACGTGCCATGGAAACTGCTGGAAAGCAAGTAGATGACGATGAAATGCGTGAACTTATGAAAGAAAACGGTATTGGAAGACCCTCTACAAGAGCTAGTATCATTGAAACGTTATTTAGAAGAAAATACATTAAGCGCAATAAAAAACAAGTAATACCAACACAAACAGGAATTGATTTAATAGCGATTATTGATAATAAATTATTAAAGTCTGCTGAATTAACAGGACGTTGGGAAAAACGTTTAAAAGAAATAGAACGTGGAGAGTTCAATGCAGGAACTTTTATCAATAATATGAAAAAAATGGTCGATGAATTGGTCTATGAGGTTCGTTCTAGTAAGTCTGCAAAACGAATTTCTTCTGTCAATTCCAATACAGATAAACCTAGTAAAACATCAATAACAAAATCCAAAAAACAAGTTATTGGTAAAATATGTCCAAAATGTAACAAAGGGACTCTTTTAAAAGGTTCGTCAGCTTATGGATGTTCTGAATTTAAAAACAACTGTAACTTTAAAATACCATTTAAAATATACGGTAAGAAAATTTCAGATAATCAATTATTAAGACTCCTTGACAAAGGATGTACTAGCAATTTAAAAGGATTCATAACAAATTCAGGAAAGATTGAAGGTCTTCTGCGTTTTGATGAAAATTTTGATTTAAAACTTGAGCAAAAAGAACCAATCGTCATTGCCAAAGAAAATAATGAAAAATTGAACGAACTAGAAAAACAATCCTGTCCGAAATGCAAACAGGGAGTCCTTTTAAAAGGAAGAACAGCCTATGGGTGTTCTCACTATAACAAAGGATGTGATTTTATGTTTACTTTTAATGAAATCAAAAAAATAGCAAATGGAAAACCTTTAACAAAAGAACTAGTACTTCAGATACTCTTGGGTTCATTTCAAAATTAAGAATTTCTAAAAAAACAGCGGTCTAGAAATTAATAATAACCTGTTATTCAATCATATTTTTTAAATAAAATTTTTCAACCTTTTCTCTTGCCCACGGAGTTGTTCTTAAAAATTTTAAACTTGATTTATAAGTGGGATTATTTTTAAAGGCATTGATATTTAAAATATCTCCTAAAGCTTCCCAGCCATATTCTAAAAATAATTGTTCTAAAATAGTAGCTAATTTTATCCCGTGTAAAGGGTTATTTGGTTGTTCTTTGCTCATTTATTTTTTTGAATTTGCTATGGTTGCTATTTCATCAGAAAAAAATATTGATTGAGGTACTTCTTTCTGAGCGAGTTGATGCATACAAGTTGCAATCTTTTCGGGAGAAATTATTCTATACTTTTTTAAAATCCCCAAAAATAAAGGACTCAGAAAATTCATTATTCCTTTAGCTATCGACTCCCCGACTCTTATCTCAGTGCGATTACCACCAATCAAAGAAGGTCTTAAAATATAGGTGTTTTTAAGGTTTAATCGCAGAACATCTTGCTCCATTTCTCCTTTGGTTTTATGATAAAAAATTGAACTTGACGCATTCGCACCCATTGAGGATATTACAATAAACGTCTTGATGTTATTTTGGATCGCTAATTTTGCGGCGTTTACAGGAATTCCATAATCAATTGCTTTGTAGTTTTTTTTATCTTTAGTCTTTGAAGCTGTGGTTCCAATACAACAAAATACTTCATCTCCAATAAATTGATCTTTAGATTCCTCTAGCCTGAACAGATTAATGAGATGTTCTTGTACCTTTTTAGAGGTATTTCCAACTGACCTTCGAGAAAAAAGTGTAATCTTCTCATACGAAGTGTCTGCGATTAATTTTTTTAGAAGAATTCTCCCAGTCAGTCCTGTCGCTCCTAAAATAATAGCTGTTTTACCCATAGCGTCTGTAATTAAAAACAAAATTATTGTAATTAATGCAAGCAAAAAAATAATAACCGAAAGGATTCAAAATTTATCATTCTTTCAAATTGGACTTTCCAAAAAAATATAGACAAATTATCCATAGTATTTATTGACAATTTTTCGATAATTTAGCAAAAAATTAAAGAAGATACATATGAAAAATATTGCGTTAAATGATACTCACGTTGCTCTAAAAGCCAAAATGGTTCCTTTTGCTGGATTTCACATGCCTGTTCAATATGAGGGGGTCACAGCAGAACATTTAACGGTAAGAAATTCTGTGGGTGTTTTTGATGTAAGTCATATGGGAGAATTTATTGTGAGTGGAAAAAATGCACTTGCACTCATACAAAAAATAACCTCTAATGATGCTTCAAAACTAGAAATTGGAGATGCACAATACAGTTGTTTTCCTAACGAAAACAATGGAATTATAGATGATTTAATTTGCTATAGAATTAAAGAAAATAAGTACTTATTAGTTGTAAATGCATCAAATATTGAAAAAGATTGGAATTGGATCTCCAAATATAATAATGCATTCGGTGCTGAATTAAAAGATGTTTCAGATGAATACTCTTTACTAGCAATTCAAGGTCCTAAAGCCATAGAAGCAATGCAATCATTATCCTCTTTAGATTTGAATACTATTCCTTATTACACCTTTAAAATTGGAGATTTTGCAGGGTTTGAAAATGTACTTATTTCATCAACGGGTTATACAGGTTCTGGTGGATTCGAAATTTATTGTAAAAATAGTGAAGCCCAGCACATCTGGAACAAAGTTTTTGAAGCTGGGGATTCCTATGGTATCAAACCAATTGGTTTGGCTGCTAGAGATACATTACGTTTAGAAATGGGGTATTGTTTGTATGGAAATGAGATCAATGACACTACATCACCAATTGAAGCTGGATTGAGTTGGATTACAAAATTCAATACAGATTTTGTAAATCATGAAGCTTTAGCACTCCAGAAAAATCAAAAACCAGAAAAAAAACTAATTGGGTTTGAATTGAATGAAAGAGGAATCCCAAGGCAAGGTTATGATATCGTTAATGAAGATGGAGATATCATTGGGAATGTAACTTCTGGAACCATGAGTCCCTCATTACAAAAAGGAATTGGTATGGGCTATGTTCCAAATAAATTCTCTAAACCTGGAACACTAATATACATACAAGTTCGTAAAAAGGCGATTCCGGCTGTAGTTGTAAAAATGCCCTTTTACAAGAAGTAAATTTCAAGATATAACTAAAAAAACTCCCAAAATATAGGGAGTTTTTATAATACTTTTCGAAAGTGGCAAGCTTACACGTTGAATCGAAAGTGCATCACATCACCATCTTTCACTATATAATCCTTCCCTTCTACTCTCATTTTACCAGCTTCTTTAACTTTTGCCTCAGAGCCAAAAGCTATATAATCTTCATAAGAAATCGTTTCAGCTCTGATAAAACCTTTTTCAAAATCGGTGTGAATTACTCCAGCTGCTTGAGGTGCAGTTGATCCTACATTTATGGTCCAAGCTCGAACTTCTTTTACTCCAGCAGTAAAGTAAGTTTGTAAATTTAATAACTTATAAGCAGAACGAACCAATCTTGAAACACCCGCTTCCTCAAGGCCTATATCCTCTAAAAATAGCTGCCTCTCTTCAAAATCATCCAATTCTGTGATATCAGCTTCCGTCCCAACTGCTAAAACAATTACCTCTGCATTTTCATTCTTAACCACCTCTCTAATTTTGTCAACATAATCATTTCCAGAAACCGCTGAGTTTTCATCTACATTACAAACATAGAGTACGGGTTTTGCGGTAATAAACTGTATAGGTTGAACAAATTCAAGTTCTTTTTCTGAAAAATCCAATGCTCTTACAGAAACACCTTGCAGCAGCGTTTCTTGAACCTTCAACAATACAACTAATTCTGCCTGAGCTTCCTTATTTCCTGTTTTTGCGGTTCTTTTGACTCTCTCTAGTCTTTTTTCAACCGTTTCTAGATCTTTTAATTGTAATTCAATATCTATCGTTTCCTTATCTCTAACAGGGTCTATAGAATTATCAACATGTATGATATTCTCATTATCGAAACAACGAACGACATGTAAAATTGCATCGGTTTCTCTAATGTTTGCTAAAAACTGATTTCCTAGCCCTTCTCCTTTACTAGCACCTTTCACTAAACCGGCAATATCTACAATCTCAACAGTAGCTGGTATTACACGTTCTGGGTTGACCAACTTTTCCAACTTTTCTATTCTTTTATCTGGAACGTTTACCACCCCTAGATTGGGTTCTATGGTACAAAATGGAAAGTTAGCACTTTGGGCTTTGGCATTGGATAAACAGTTGAATAAGGTTGATTTTCCTACGTTGGGTAATCCTACGATTCCGGCTTTCATATAAATAAAATTTTGGATTGCAAATATAAACGATCTTTCATGAAAATTAAATTTAATTTAACAAAGAAGCTTCAGAAAGATCTATTTTCTATTTTTTATCAAACATCGAAAAAAACGATTTGAGTAAGCGAGAAACATTGAAAAGAATATGTATTATCTCAATCGAGTGACTTTCAGTTACTCAGCATGCATGAAGCTTTGTTTCTCAAGAAGCTCCTCTTCTGTTTCCACGTTGTCATCATCAGGAACGCAACAATCTACAGGACATACAGCTGCACATTGAGGTTCTTCATGAAATCCTTTACATTCTGTACATTTATCTGCAACGATATAATAAATTTCATCAGAAACAGGTTCTTGATCTTCATCTGCATTGACAGCTGAACCGTTAGGCAAAAGAACGTTTCCCTTTAAATCCGTTCCATCTGAATATTTCCAATCATCTGCACCTTCATAGATTGCTGTGTTAGGACATTCTGGTTCACATGCTCCACAATTTATACATTCATCTGTTATTATAATTGCCATAATTTATGTTCTGTTTTTGTACATTTGTAATTGCAAAAATAAAGCCAAAAACATTGACAACCAAAATAAATGATTAGTATTCAAAATAGAATTACTGCATTCGCAAAATTAGGTGACTTTTTAAGTCAATTTACCATCGATCATATAAAAAAAATAGATCATATTGAACATAATGAAATTTTTTTCGATGGCTTTTTACACCAACTAAAATTGGCGGAAGAAAACAACTCTTGGTTTACTAAAAACAATATTTTATTTTCTTTAGAAAATTTAAGTAAAACATTAACAACAAGTAATTTAAATTTATTTACAAAAAGTATAACTTTAAGTAATTACACCCCGAAAAATGTTGCCATTATTATGGCAGGAAATATCCCTTTAGTTGGGTTTCATGATTTCTTATCAGTCTTAATATCTGGTCATTCGGTGCAAGTAAAACAATCTTCAAATGATCGTCATCTAATTCCTTTTTTAGCAAAGTATTTAGAACATGTTGAAGAGGGTTTCAAAGGGAAAATAACGTTTACTGAAGGAAAATTAACAAATTTTGAGGCGATCATTGCTACTGGCAGTAATAATACAGCGAGATACTTTGAGTATTATTTTAAGAATAAACCAAACATTATAAGAAAAAACAGAAACTCGGTAGCAGTGATCACCGGTCATGAAACCAAAGAAGATTTTATAAAATTGTCTGATGATATTTTTCAGTACTATGGTTTAGGATGCAGAAGTGTTTCCAAGTTATATGTTCCAAAAAACTACAACTTTGATTTATTTTTTGCTGGTATGTATGATAAAAAAGAGATTATTAGCAATGCAAAATATGCCAATAATTATGACTATAATAAAGCGGTATACTTAATGAGTTTGTATGACTTACTAGAAAATGGTTTTTTGATCATTAAAGAAGATGAAAGTTACTCCTCGCCTATTGCTACTATTTTTTATGAGTATTATGACAATGAAATAGATTTGAAAATAAAGTTGCATCAAGATAAAGAAAAAATTCAGTGCATTGTTGCTAAGAATTTTATTGAAAATGAAATTCCATTTGGCAAAACACAAGAACCCGCTTTAACTGATTTTGCCGACGGAATAAATACCTTAGAGTTTTTATCCAAAATTTAGTTCTAGAGCCTTGTAATTAATAAAACTATAAAATATTATCCTATTTTGAAAAAACATAATTTTAGCGCAGGCCCCTGTATACTTCCTCAGGAAGTACTCAAAAAAGCATCGGAAGCCATTATTAATTTTAATAATGATGACCTTTCATTAATAGAAATTTCTCACAGAAGTAACTCCTTTGTTTCAGTAATGGAAAAAGCTCGTGCTTTATCACTGGAATTGTTAGGACTTGAAAATAAAGGTTATAAAGCTTTATTTCTTCAAGGAGGTGCAAGTTTAGAATTTCTTTTGGTTGCCTTCAATTTATTAAATAAAAAAGCAGCGTACCTCAATACTGGAACTTGGTCTGACAAAGCGATCAAGGAGGCCAAATCTTTTGGAGAATTGGTAGAAGTAGCCTCCTCTAAAGATAAAAAATACAGATATATTCCAAAAGGTTATGAGATTCCTGAAGATGCAGATTATTTTCACTGTACAAGTAACAATACAGTCGCAGGGACTCAAATGAAAGAATTTCCAAATACGAATGTTCCTCTTGTTTGTGATATGAGTTCAGATATTTTTTCTCGTCAGTTAGATTTTGAAAAATTCGACTTAATTTATGCAGGTGCTCAGAAAAATATGGGACCAGCTGGAACCACTTTAGTGATTATCAAAGAAGATATTTTGGGAAAAGTCCAAAGACACATTCCATCTATGTTAAACTATCAAGTTCACATAGATAAAGACAGTATGTTTAATACTCCCTCAGTTTTTGCTGTATATGTTTCCATGCTAACGCTAGAATGGTTAAAAGAATTAGGAGGCATTCCTTTTATAGAAAAAGTAAATAATAAAAAAGCAGCGTTGCTGTATGAAGAAATTGATAGAAATCCACTATTTGAGGGGATCGTTGCAAAGGAAGATCGAAGTACAATGAATGCAACTTTTGTATTGACCAACGATGAATTAACAGAAACTTTTAATAGCCTGTGTGAAGCAGCTGGAATTAGTGGAATAAACGGACATAGAAGTGTTGGTGGATTTAGAGCAAGTATGTATAATGCATTACCTTTGTATAGTGTTCAAGTATTGGTTGATGTAATGCAAGAATTAGAAAGAACACAATCTTAACAATTAAAAATTTCAACAATAAATGAAAATATTAGCAAATGATGGTATTTCTAAAAGCGGAATTGATGTTTTAGAAAAAGGGGGGTTTGAAGTGATTACAGTAAAAGTGGCTCAAAGTCAGTTGGAAAACTACATCAATCAACACAATATAGACGCAATTCTCGTAAGAAGTTCCACTCAGGTAAGACAAGAGTTAATTGAAGCATGCCCAAGTATAAAATTAATTGGACGTGCCGGTGTTGGTCTTGATAATATTGATGTTGCATATGCTGAAGAAAACGGTTTACACGTAATAAATACTCCTGAAGCATCGTCTAGCTCTGTAGCTGAACTAGTATTTGCGCATCTTTTGGGAAGTGTAAGGTTCTTACATTCATCAAATAGAGAAATGCCTTTGGAAGGAGATTCCCGTTTTAAAGAACTGAAAAAAGCCTATGCACAAGGAACAGAATTAAGAGGTAAAACAATTGGAATTCTTGGTTTTGGAAAAATTGGTCAAGAAGTTGCTAAAATTGCTATTGGTATGGGAATGAAAGTACTTGCCACAGATAATGAAGTAGAAAGCGCCCCAATCACATTAGATTTTTTTAATGGTCAAAAAATTACTTTTACCATCAATACCGTTGATAAAGAAGAATTACTGAAAGAATCGGATTTCATTACTTTACACGTCCCTTATCAAGAGAGTTATATTATTACAGCATCAGAAATTGAGCTCATGAAAGAGGGTGTTGGTATTATTAATACTTCAAGAGGCGGTATTTTACACGAAGTAGATTTGGTAAAAGCATTAGAAAGTGGTAAAGTTCAATTTGCCGGTTTGGATGTTTATGAAACAGAACCATCACCTGCGGTTCAATTATTAATGAATCCTGAAATTTCCTTGTCACCTCATATTGGTGCGGCTACAAAAGAAGCACAAGAAAGAATAGGAATTGAATTGGCGGACCAAATTATAGAACTTCTAAGCTAATGGAATCAATTGCAAAAAATCTGCTAACCATACAAGAATCAATCCCTGAAAATGTCACTTTAGTGGCTGTTTCAAAAACCAAACCTATTTCCGACTTACAAAAAGCCTATACTGCTGGTCAAAGAATTTTTGGTGAAAATAAAATTCAAGAAATGGTTACAAAATATGAGGCATTACCAAAGGATATTGAATGGCATATGATTGGTCATTTACAACGAAACAAGGTGAAATACATGGCTCATTTTGTAGACTTAATTCATGGTGTTGATAGTCTGAAAACACTCAAAGAAATTAACAAACAAGCCAAAAAAAATAATAGAAAAATTAAATGCTTACTTCAGGTTAAAATTGCTAAAGAGGCTACTAAATTTGGATTTAATTTTAGTGAAATGGAAGCAATTGTATGTTCAGAAGAACTCAGTGAATTAAAAAACATAATCATTGTTGGTTTTATGGGAATGGCATCCTTTACAGACAATCAACAACAACTACAAGAAGAATTCTCTTCCCTCAATGTCTTGTTTCAAAATCAGAAAAAGAAAAATCTTACGGAAAACTGCCAACTGGAAATTCTATCTATGGGGATGAGTGGAGATTATAAATTGGCGATTTCTAATGGAAGTACAATGATCAGAGTTGGAAGTTCTATCTTTGGAAATCGAACTTATAATTCACAAATTTAACTTAAAAGAGAACTATTTTGTACGCTATTCTAGATATTGAAACTACTGGTGGAAAATTTAACGAGGAAGGTATTACCGAAATTGCTATTTATAAGTTTGACGGACAAACTAATGTTGATCAGTTTATTAGCCTTGTAAATCCAGAGATTCCTATTCAAGAATTTGTCTCCAAATTAACGGGTATTAATAACAATATGCTTAAAAATGCTCCTAAATTTCATGAAATAGCAAAACGTGTTGTAGAAATTACTTCTGATTGTATATTAGTTGCTCACAACACTTCTTTTGATTACAGAATTCTTAAGACAGAATTTGATAGATTGGGATATGATTTTTTTAGAAATACAATATGCACCGTTGAGTTAAGTAAAAAATTAATCACAGACCAACCCTCATATAGCTTGGGAAAACTCACAAAATCATTGGGGATTCCAATGTCAAATAGACACAGAGCATCGGGTGATGCATTGGCTACAGTGCAATTATTCAAGTTATTACTAGATAAAGATGTTAACAAAACAATCGTACAAAACTCCATCAAATACTTTGATAATAGAAACCATAAACTAAGATTAAAAAAATTATTAGAGGAGATTCCAACTGTGCAGGGAATTTTTTATATGCATGGTAAAAACGGAAAAGTTATTTATCTAGGCAAAGGGAAAAATATAAAAAAAGAGGTCAATAAACTCTTTTTAAAAGTATCAAAAAGAGCGAAAGCCATCCAAGATAGAGTTCAAAAAATTTCTTTTGATATTACAGGAAATAAATTATTTACAATTTTAAAATTCCATCTAGAGTTAGAAACATTATCTCCAAAATACAATGTAAAAAAGAAAAATAAAAGAGTCATTCAAAATTTTAATAATGACAATTTTATCATCATTGAAAAGGGTAGGGAAATTGGAGAACATGCTATTATTTTAATTCAAGACAATGAAGTCTATGGATATGGATACACAAATTTGCACTATCAAGAAAATAAATTAGATATTTTAAAATCGATTTTAACTCCCATTAAAAACAAGATTGTTTCTAAAAATATTATCAAAAATTTCCTTAACAATCATAAGGTTGATAAAATCATTCGACTTTAATTAAAATAGTAACCACAGAAAATCATTAATCACCTTATTTTTTTAATTAAAAAAAATAAGAATTGCATGACATCTATCTACTAAAATAGCATGCTCGTAAAAAAATATTAGTTTTATATTTGTAAAAATAAATAAAGTCCTATTGGCAACACAAAAACAAACTTCTTGGAAACGCGAACTTCATGAGATTATATATGAGGCAGACACCCCTAATGGGAAGCTATTTGATCTAATACTATTAACTACCATTTTAGCAAGTATTGTTCTTGTCATGTTAGAAAGTATAGACAGCATCAACGATTCATATGGGACATTTTTAAATATTTCCGAATGGATCATTACAGGTCTTTTTACTCTTGAATATATATTGCGAATTATAGCAATTGAAAAACCATTAAAATATATCTTCAGTTTTTATGGAATCATCGATTTATTATCAACAATTCCTAAATATCTTTCTTTAATATTTATTGGATCTCATCATTTTGCTGCTCTGAGAGCACTTAGGTTATTACGCGTATTCAGAATTTTAAAACTAACCAGATATATTGGGGCTTCAAATAAATTATTAATAGCATTAAAAGCTAGCAGGGCTAAAATTGGTGTGTTTTTGTTTTTTATCATCATTTTATGTGTGATTTTAGGTGCAATAATGTACATGATTGAGGGTGCAGATAATGGATTCACGAGTATCCCTAAAAGTATCTATTGGGCTGTTGTTACCATGACAACAGTAGGTTACGGTGATATTGCTCCTCAAACACCTTTTGGTCAGTTTATTGCAAGTATAATTATGATTTTGGGCTATGCAATCATTGCAATTCCAACGGGTATTGTAAGTTCCGAAATAAGTAAAACGGATTCCATAGATACAAATACCCAATCTTGTCCAAATTGTGGTATTGATGGTCATAAAGATGGAGCTGAATTTTGTTTTAGCTGTGGTACTAAATTGAATTAAATGAAATCAACTAATTTTTTAATTTCAATTGTTGGTCCAACAGGAATTGGTAAAACCGCTCTGAGTATCCAATTGGCAGAACATTTTAATTCTAGTATCATTTCTTTTGATTCTAGACAATTTTATAAAGAAATGTCCATCGGAACTGCTGTTCCAAATGAATTTGAATTAAAAGCTGCTCAACACTATTTTATTCAAAACAGAAGTATTTTCGAAGATTATAACGTAGGTGCATTTGAGAACGACGCACTTCTAAAATTAGAGACTCTTTTTACAGAAAGCCCAATTCAGATTGCGGTAGGTGGAAGTGGATTGTATTTGGAGGCTCTTTTGAAGGGATTAGATAATTTTCCAAAAGTAAATAGCAATATCAGAACAAAACTCAATATTGAACTAGAAACAAATGGAATAGAAAAACTTCAAAATCAATTAAAAAAATTAGATATACTCACGTATAATTCTATAAACTTAGAGAATCCACAAAGAATTGTTAGAGCTTTAGAAATTTGTATCGGAACCGGTAAACCCTTCTCTTCTTTTAAAAATAAACCTAAAAAACCTAGAAATTTTCATTCAATAAAAATTGGTTTGGAGGCAGACAGGGAAATCGTATACAATAGAATAAATATGCGGGTAGATACCATGATGAAAAATGGTTTACTTGATGAAGCCAAAGAATTGTACCAGTATAGAAATTTAAACGCACTTCAAACTGTCGGCTATAAAGAATTATTTTCACACCTGGATGGAAACTTTACCAGAGAGTTCGCTATTTCCGAAATCAAAAAAAATACAAGAAGATTTGCCAAAAGACAAGGAACTTGGTTCAAAAAAGATACAAACACCTCTTGGTTTGATTATCAGGCAGACACGAATACAATTATTGACCAAATTTCTGATAAAATTAACAGAATAAAAGAGTAGCAAATTTTGGTAATTCATCCACTTTTATATCTTTGTCTTACCTAAAAAATAATCATAATATGAAAACAATTTTTACATGTATTTGTGTAGCTCTTTTTACTACAACTTGTATCGCACAATCTAAAGTTGGTACTATAGATAGTGAATACATCATCAACCTAATGCCCGAGACAAGTCTTGTACTTAAAAAATCACAAGCATATGGCGCAAAGTTAGATTCTTCCTTTTCTATAAAATTAAAAGAATATCAAACCAAGGTTGAAACCTTTAAAAAGAATGAAAAAAATCTTGGAGTTTTAGCCAAACAAACAGATTTGCAAGAGCTCACAGAACTGGAAGCAGACATAAAAAAATACCAAGAAAATGGAAATAAGTTAATGCAATTAAAGAAAAATGAATTAATGCGTCCTCTGTATAAAAAAATTAGTGATGCGATTTCTACAGTAGCAAAATCAGGAGGATATTCTCAAATATTAACAATTACAGGAAACGAATTTGTATATATTGATAATCAGTTTGATATCACTGAATTAGTGATGAATAATCTTGGTATTAAAATTCCAGAACCTACTGAATAATTTGAATTAGCAATAGAGAGATACATCCCTTGGTGTACCCTTTAAAATAATTTACAAAAAAAGCATCCAAATATGGATGCTTTTTTTGTCTGTGACAATTTCTATTTTACTTACTCAAATACATTTTTCGTCTAGCATATAAATTGTAAAATTCATCATCTTTTAAACTATCTATAAATAAAATACTCTCTCCAGTAGATTTCATTTCTGGTCCTAGTTTCTTATTCACATTGTGGAACTTCTTAAAAGAAAAAACAGGTTGTTTAATAGCATACCCTTCTAATTGAGGATTGAAATTAAAGTCTGTCACTTTTTTCTCACCTAACATTACTTTTGTTGCAAAATTCACATAAGGTTCTTTATATGCTTTGGCAATAAAAGGAACTGTCCTAGATGCTCTTGGGTTTGCTTCTATAATGTAAACAATATCATCCTTAATAGCAAACTGAACATTTATCAAACCTACTGTTTTTAGCTCTCTAGCAATCGTATGTGTATGATCTTTAATTTGTTGAATTACTAAATCTCCAAGATTAAATGCAGGAAGTGTTGCATTTGAATCTCCAGAGTGAATCCCACATGGCTCTATATGTTCCATAATACCGATGATATATACATTTCCATCAGCATCACAGATAGCATCTGCTTCTGCTTCAATAGCACCATCTAAATAATGATCTAATAGAAGTTTATTATTTGGTATTTTGTGTAATAAATCTACAACATGTGCAACTAATTCTTCTTTATTAATTACAATTTTCATTCCCTGTCCACCCAAAACATAGGAAGGTCGAACTAATATTGGGAAATTTAATTGATCTGCCAAAACAAGGGCTTCATCAGCAGTTTCAGCGATTCCGAATTCTGGATAGGGAATATTATTATTTTTTAATAGTGTAGAGAAACTCCCACGATCTTCTGCCAGATCTAATGCTTCAAATGAGGTCCCTATAATTTTAATTCCATATTTAGTGAGTTTTTCTGACAATTTCAATGCTGTCTGCCCTCCTAATTGTACAATAACTCCTTCTGGTTTTTCATGGCGAATAATATCGTATATATGTTCCCAAAAAACAGGTTCAAAATAGAGTTTATCAGCCGTATCAAAATCTGTGGAAACAGTTTCTGGATTACAATTAATCATAATTGTCTCATAACCACACTCTGCAGCGGCTAATACACCATGAACACAGCAATAATCAAACTCGATCCCTTGTCCAATTCTATTTGGACCAGATCCTAAAACTACAATCTTCTTTTTATCACTTACAATACTTTCGTTTGCAATCGAAGTAACACCTTCTTTACTTTCAATTTCATTTTCAAAAGTTGAATAATAATAAGGTGTTTTCGCTTTAAATTCTGCAGCACAAGTATCAACTAACTTAAAGACACGCTGAACATTCAATTCTTCTCTTTTAGCATAAACTTCACTTTCCAAACAACTCAACATATGAGCTAGTTGTCTATCTCCATAGCCTTTTTGTTTCGCCTCAAGCAATAAATCTTTTTGAATCGTATCAATAGAGAAAGTTGAAATTTCTTTTTCTAATTGAAATAATTCTTCATATTGCTTCAAATACCACATGTCTATTTTGGTGATATCATAAATTTTGCTCAATGGAATCCCCAGGGCTATTGCATCATAAATAGCAAAAACACGGTCCCAGCTTGCATTGGTTAACTTATCTATAATTTGATTATAATCGGTATACCCTTTTCCATCAGCACCCAATCCATTTCTCTTGATTTCTAGAGATTGAGTTGCTTTGTGAAGTGCCTCTTGAAAAGAGCGTCCAATACCCATCACTTCCCCTACAGCTTTCATTTGTAATCCCAAAGTTCTGTCTGATCCTTCGAATTTATCAAAATTCCATCGAGGTATTTTAACAATAACATAATCCAAAGTAGGCTCAAATAAAGCTGAAGTAGATTTTGTAATTCCATTTTCTAATTCATCCAAGGTATAGCCAATTGCGAGTTTCGTTGCTACCTTTGCAATAGGGTATCCCGTCGCTTTTGAGGCTAGAGCAGACGAACGTGATACACGTGGATTAATTTCAATGGCAATAATGTCTTCTTTTTCATCTGGAGAAACCGCAAATTGAACGTTACAACCTCCTTCAAAATCTCCAATAGAACGCATCATATGAATTGCCATATCCCGCATTTTCTGGTATGTCTTGTCAGAGAGTGTCATTGCTGGTGCTACTGTGATTGAATCTCCTGTGTGTATTCCCATAGGATCCATATTTTCTATAGAACAGATAATCACAACATTGTCATTTTTATCTCTTAACAACTCCAACTCGTACTCTTTCCAACCCATCATTGCTTTATCAATCATCACCTCATGAATAGGTGATGCCTCCAATCCTCTGCTTAATAAATCGTCAAAGTCTTTCGGATCATAAACAATCGAAGCACCAGCTCCACCAAGTGTGTAAGACGATCTAATAACTAACGGAAAACCAAATTCTTGAGCTATTTCTTTTCCTTTTAAGAAGGAGGTAGCGGTAGATTGAGGTGCCATTGGCACATCAATTTTTAACATTAATTCTCTAAACTGTTCTCTATCTTCTGTAATATTGATTGCATCAATATCTACACCAATAAGTTTGACATCAAAATCTTCCCAAATTCCCTTGTCATCAGCTTCGATACAAAGATTTAAGGCAGTTTGCCCACCCATGGTTGGAAGAACAGCATCAATTTGTGGGTGCTCTTTTAAAATTTGAATAATTGATTTCGTTGTCAAAGGCAACAAATAAACATGATCAGCCATTGAAGGGTCTGTCATAATTGTTGCTGGATTCGAGTTAATTAAAATAGTTTCGATTCCGTCTTCTCTTAAAGAACGTAGGGATTGTGAACCTGAATAATCAAATTCACAAGCTTGCCCAATAACAATAGGTCCAGATCCGATAATTAATACTGACTTGAGGTCTTTTCTTTTTGGCATTGTAAGTTGTTGAATTGTTTAGTTTTACAAAAATAGTTAGTGCTTGGATATAAAAAAAGGTGTTACTTAAAAAAGTAACACCTTATATATTAACAATTGTTAATCATTTATTTTTTATGTCTAGTTTCAGATGAAACAGAAATCTTCTTTCTTCCTTTTGCTCTTCTACGAGCCAATACTTTTCTACCGTTAGCAGAAGCCATTCTCTCCATGAAACCATGTTTGTTTCTTCTCTTTCTCTTTGACGGTTGGTAAGTTCTTTTTGGCATTATCTATGTTTTTAAATATCTTCTATTATTTTCTGGTGCTCTAAAAATTTACATCGTTTAAAACGTTTGCAAATATACAACTGTTTTTATTTGTAGCAAACACTATTTTAAAAAAAAATAAAAATTTTATTTGAACAAATACACTGCAAATTTTACAAATGTTTTTCCTTTTTTTATTTGAGATAAATTCTAGAGTTAGTACTTTTGCCCAAACCTAAGAATACCATGAGCAATACAAAATATGTTTTTGTAACTGGAGGCGTAACTTCATCACTTGGAAAAGGAATAATTGCTGCATCCCTAGCAAAATTATTACAACAAAGGGGCTTTTCAGTTACTATCCAAAAATTAGATCCTTATATTAATATAGATCCAGGTACATTAAATCCATATGAACATGGAGAATGCTATGTTACTGATGATGGTGCTGAAACTGATTTAGACTTAGGTCATTACGAGCGTTTTTTAAATATTCCAACAAGTCAGGCTAATAATGTAACTACTGGAAAGATCTATCAATCTGTGATCAACAAAGAACGTAAAGGAGTTTTTTTAGGAAAAACAGTGCAGGTGATTCCACACATCACCGATGAAATCAAACGCAGAATTCAAATCTTAGGTGATACAGGAGATTATGATATTGTAATTACCGAGATTGGAGGAACCGTTGGCGATATAGAATCTTTGCCCTATGTAGAATCTGTTAGACAGATGTTATGGGAGAAGGGGGAAGAAAACGCTATTGTTATTCATTTAACACTAGTACCCTATCTAGCTGCTGCTGGAGAATTAAAAACCAAGCCTACGCAACATTCTGTGAAAATGCTCATGCAAAGTGGGGTCAGTCCAAATATTTTGGTGTGTAGAACAGAACATGTAATTTCTGACGATATTAAACGAAAATTAGCCTTATTCTGTAATGTTAAAAAAGAAGATGTCATTCAATCTATAGATGCAGAAACTATCTATGATGTTCCCAATTTAATGTTAGCTGAAGGACTAGATGAAGTCGTATTGAAGAAATTTAACCTGCCTACAATACAACAACCTGAATTAAAAGTTTGGAATGAGTTTTTAGCCAAGCATAAAAATCCAACTTCTAAAGTGGAAATTGCTTTGATTGGAAAATATATTGAATTACAGGACTCCTACAAATCTATCACTGAAGCATTCATTCATGCAGGTTCTTCAAATGAGACCAAAGTAAAAGTACGATGGGTCCACTCTGAGAGCTTAACAGTTGACAATATAGAAAGTAAATTAAAAGGAGTAAACGGTATTCTAGTAGCCCCTGGTTTTGGTGATCGAGGGATTGAAGGGAAAATAAAAGCGGTGCAGTTCGCTAGAGAAAATAACATTCCTTTCTTTGGAATATGCTTAGGAATGCAAATGGCGGTTATCGAATTTTCTAAAAATGTCTTAGGGTTATCTGATGCTTTTTCAACAGAAATGAAAAAGGATTGTAAAAATCCTGTAATTAATTTAATGGAAAGTCAAAAAGAAGTAACAGATAAAGGGGGAACTATGCGTCTTGGAGCCTGGGACTGTGAAGTTTCTAAAAATTCTAAAACCTACAGTGCATATCAATCGGAATTGATCAGTGAACGTCACAGGCACCGATATGAGTTTAACAATGAATATTTGGCTGCAATTGAAAGTGCAGGGATGTTAGCAACAGGAATCAATCCAAAAACAGGATTGGTTGAAGTGGTAGAAATTCCAACTCACCCTTGGTTTGTTGGTGTACAATATCATCCAGAATATAAAAGTACGGTATTAAATCCGCACCCTTTATTTGTAGATTTTATTAAGGCCGCTTTAAAACAATCTAAAAAGTAAGTTTAGGAACACTATTTGAATAGTATAGTGTATTAACAATAATTACAGTAAAACCAATATAAAACATTTAAGTTTTGCTACATTTGTCGGCTTCTATTATTTAATATAGTAGCGAAAGTGACAATTTGACATTTAAAAAAACACATTGAACAAAAAAAATTCGACATCAACTCCTTTATTGGAATGATTTTATTGGGAGGTATTTTATGGTGGTGGATGAATTCTAACAAAGAAGAAATCCTACAAAAAGAAACAACATCAGATGTTGTTACAACACCAAACGAAGATACTGTAAATTCAATTGCTACAACAAAACCTGTTTTTCAAAGTGATGCATCAAAAGCTGCCGATATAGAAAACAAATTAGGAGCTTTTGCATACAGTGCAGTGAATGGTGCTACTGGTGTATCAGTGATCGAAAATGAATTACTAAAATTAGCTGTTGACAATAAAGGTGGACAAATTGTAGAAGCATTGATCAAAAACTACAAAACTTATGACTCACTTCCATTATACCTAGTAAAAAATAACAATGCATCCTTTAACATCAATTTTGGAACCACAGACAATAGAATTTTAAATACCAAAGACCTTTATTTTATTCCAACACTCAGCAAAAGCAATGGAAATGATGTCTTATCTATGAAACTTAAAGTGTCTGATTCAAAATTTTTAGAATATCGATATGAAATGAAACCAAATGAATACATGGTTGATTTCTCTATACGTTCTCAAGGATTAAGTTCAACAATTAATGAATCCAACGCAATTACCTTAAACTGGTCTTTAAAAGGGTTTCGAAATGAGAAAAGTCTGGAAACAGAAAATACGATGTATTCCTGGTATTACTATAAAACCGATGGTGAAGTAGAATACATCAGACCCGGAAACACAGAAGTTGTAAATAATATAGATTGGGTAGCTTTCAAACAGCATTTTTTTATGTCGAACTTATTAACAGATACGCCTTTAAAAAATGCTACTATTAGTTCTACAGATTTGGTGAAAGATAAAAAAATAGACACTGTTTATACCAAGAACTATGAATTAAACACACCATTAGCATTATCCAATGGTGAATTCAATTATAACATGAAATGGTTCTATGGACCGAGTGATTATAATTTATTAAAAACCTATAAAGAAACCAATTTAGACGAAACCGCTGATCTAGGTTGGGGAATTTTCGGGTTTTTGAACAGAACAATATTTTACCCTGTTTTTAATTTCCTAAAAGGATTTTTATCAAACTTTGGATTGATCATCATATTAATGACCATTGTGGTTCGTTTAATTATGTCTCCTCTAGTATACAAATCGTATTTGTCTAGTGCAAAAATGAAGGTAATTAGACCTGAATTAACTGCTTTGAATGAAAAATATCCTGGAAAAGAAAATGCCATGAAACGCCAACAAGAAACCATGGCGGTTCAGCGAAAAGCTGGAGTTAGTATGTTGTCTGGTTGTATCCCAGCCTTATTGCAAATGCCTGTGTTTTTTGCGTTGTTTAAGTTCTTCCCAACAAACTTATCTCTGAGGCAAGAAGGATTTCTATGGGCTACAGACTTATCTTCATATGATACCATTTTCACTCTACCAATCGCTATTCCTTGGTATGGAGATCATGTAAGTTTATTTCCAATATTGGCTTCTATTGCTATTTTCTTTTATATGAAGATGAATCAAAGTCAACAAGCAAATATGCAAGCTCCCGCGCAAGAAGGGATGCCTGATATGGGAAAAATGATGAAGTATATGATATACTTCTCTCCTATCATGATGTTATTTTTCTTTAACAATTATGCAAGTAGTTTGAGTTTGTATTACTTTATCTCAAATTTATTAACGATTGCAATTATGTTAGTGATTAAAAACTTTGTGATTGATGAAGATAAAATTCACGCACAAATTGAGGAAAATAAAAAACGTCCTGAAAAAGCAAAGAGCAAATTTCGTCAGAGAATTGATGCTGCCATGAAACAAGCACAAGAACAGCAGGCTCAACAAAGAAGAAAAAAATAACTATTCTATTTATAAAATTAAAAAACCGAAACATCATCGTTTCGGTTTTTTTGATTTTATTCGTGTTCTGATATTTATTATTCAAGATCAGAATCTTGAGTTGGAACGCCAGTTCTCTCCTTAATTTTACGAGATCCTTCATACAACTCATACTTCACAAACTTACAGTTCAAATCTCCATTTTTAAGTGCAATTCTTTTTGAGGTTCGCAAACCTACAGATTTTAAAGCATCGGTATCTGAAGTAATTAACCAAGCTACGGAACCTGGGTAATTATGTTTTAGGGTATCCCCTATCTTTTTATAAAATTCTTCTGTAGCAATATTTAATCGCTCTCCATAAGGGGGATTAAATAAAATTGTGGTGTTTCCAAATACCTCTTTTTTAGAATTAAAAAAGTTTACATGGTGTACACCTATAAACTCCTCTAAGTTGGCATTTTTTATATTTGCTGACGCTTTTTGAACAGCCGATGGAGCTTTGTCAAATCCCATAATTTTAAAATGAGAGGAACGTATTTTCTTTAACAAAGAATCTTGAATTGTGAAATATAAATCTTCATCATAATCTTTCCAATTTTCAAAGGCAAAGAATTTTCTATTGATATTCGCTGGAATATGATTTGCAATCATAGCAGCTTCTATTAAAATCGTACCAGAGCCACACATTGGATCTATAAAATTCTCATCACCGGTATAACCAGATAATAAAACCATTCCTGCAGCTAATACTTCATTTATAGGTGCAATATTAGTTGCAGTCCTATACCCTCTTTTGTGTAAAGAATCACCTGAAGAATCTAAAGAAACGGTCAACCAATCTTTTTGAATATGAATGTGAATTTTCACATCAGGATATTTTAAATCTACGTTGGGTCTTTTATGGTATTTATGACGAAAATAATCAGCAATAGCATCCTTTGATTTTAAAGAAATATAATGTGAGTTTGAGGTGAAATTCTTAGAATTTACCACCGCTCCTATTGCAAATGTCCCTTCAGCATCAAAGAAATGTTCCCATTTAATTTTCTGAAGAGATTCATATAGATCTTCTTCATCATAAACTTTGCAAACTTTTACCGGTTTTAAAATTCTTACAGCAGTTCTTAATGCTATATTTGCTTTGTACATAAAACCTTTATCACCTTTAAAAGAAACGCTTCTAACTGCCTCTTTAACTTCTTGCGCTCCTAATTTTCTCAATTCATCTGCTAAAACACCTTCTAAACCAAAAAGTGTAGTTGCAGTCATTTTAAAATCTTTGTTCATACTCATAAAATTGACTGTAAAAATACATTTAATTAATAGGAATTATAGAAATTAAATTTATGATTTTTTGAAACATAAGATTTCGTTACTTTTGCAGTCTAAAATTAATTATGAAAACACAAGACTGGTATTCAGAATGGTTTAACACCCCTTATTATCATATTCTATATAAAGAACGAAATGATAAAGATGCCGAATTGTTCATGAAGAATATGACTTCTTTTTTAAACTTACCTAAAAGTGCTCATATTTTAGACTTACCTTGTGGCAAAGGACGTCATTCTGTTTATTTAAATTCACTTGGATATGAAGTTACTGGAGGAGATTTAGCCGAAAACAGCATTGAGTCAGCAAAAAAATTTGAGAATGATACGTTAAAATTTATCGTACAAGACATGCGTTGTCCTTTTGACATGAAATACGATGCCATTTTTAATTTGTTTACCAGTTTTGGATATTTTGAAGAAGATAAAGAAGATCTTTTAATTTTAGAAAACTTTAAACAAGGATTAAAAAAAGGAGGATTTTTTGTTTTTGACTTTTTAAATGCTGAAAAAGTAAAATTAAATTTGGTATCCGAAGAAACCAAAACAGTGGACCATATTACTTTCCATATTCAAAGAGAAATTAAAGATGGTTTTATTTTTAAGCACATTTCTTTTTTTGCTGATGGTAAGAATCACTCATATAAGGAACAAGTTAAATATTTAGATGTAGACAAAATGAAAAACTATTTTCAAAAAGCTTGTTTAAACATTACTAGGGTTTTTGGAGATTATCATTTAAACCCATATGAGTCTGAAACCTCAGATAGATTAATTATTGTTGCACGATGAATTATATCCTTTTAATAGCTGCTGTTTTTCTTGGTTCAACCTTGGTTTTTCTTTTCAAGCCAAAAAATAAATTTATGTCTTTATTGTTGGCTTTCAGTGGGGCTTATTTATTATCAGTTACTATTTTACATTTATTACCTGAAGTTTATGAGCAAACGAATGATTATAAGAAAGCAGGCATTTTTATTTTGGTCGGAATTATTATTCAATCCGTGTTAGAATCATTTTCTAAGGGTGCAGAACACGGTCACATACATATACATATCAATGGAAAAGAATTTCCTACCCTACTTTTTATGAGTCTAAGTTTGCATGCTTTTTCTGAAGGCTTGCCGATTCATAGTGTAGGAGAAAACTTATTATGGGCAATTGTTGTTCACAAAATACCTATTGCTATTGTTCTTACTACTTTTTTAATTCAAACAAAGTACTCAAGAAAAACCATATTTATTTTCTTAATCACTTTTGCTTTAATGAGTCCATTGGGAGTGTTACTGGGAGACAAAATTCCTTTTTTTAGCACATATTCTTCTGAAATTACAGCGCTAATTATAGGAGTTTTCCTACATATATCTACAATTATTCTCTTTGAAAGCACTGAAAATCATAAATTTAACTTTCAAAAATTTATGGCGATTGTTTTGGGGGTTTCACTAACAATCATTACCCTATAGGAAAATTCAGTACAAATTTTAATTGGCTACTTCATTGATAAATTTAATACGCATTAATCGAAGTTCTTCTTCATCATAATCACCATCAAACTCATCTAAAGCATCCTGAATTTTATCCGTTTCAGCTTCCATAAAATAATCATATATCTCATCTTGCTGATCTTCATCCAATAAATCATCAAGAGAATAGTCAATATTTAGCTTTGTTCCTGAAAAAATAATCACCTCCATTTCCTTAATCAAATCTTCCATTTCTAGTCCTTTTGATTTGGCAATGTCTATTAAGGGTATTTTTTTGTCTGTATTTTGAATAATAAATAGTTTCAAACCTGAATTGGTCCCTGTACTCTTTACGATTAAATCATCTGGTCTTAGAATATCATTCTCCTCTACGTACTTGGAAATAAGTTGAATAAACTCTTTTCCAAATTTCATAGCTTTTCCCTCTCCAACACCATGAACAGTTGAAAGCTCAGTTAATGTTATTGGGTACTTCATTGCCATGTCTTGTATTGATGGATCTTGAAAAACTGCAAATGGGGGAACTCCTTGTTTTTCTGAGACACTTTTTCGCAAATCTTTTAATATTTTGACCAACTTGTCGTCTGAAATATTTGAGGACTTTGGATTGGTTATGATGGAGTTATCATCTTGTTCATTATAAGAGTGATCTTCCGTCATCATAAAGGAAGTTGGTTTATTCATAAAATCTTCTCCTTTTTGAGATAATTTTATAACTCCATACTGTTCAATTTCTTTTTTAATGAAATTGACTACTAAAATTTGCCTAATTAAGGCCATCCAATAAAGTGGAGACCTATCTTTTCCACTTCCAAAAAAGGGTTGTAAATGGGTTTTATGAGAAGTTAAAAGGGCATTTTCTTTCCCAACAATAGTATTTACAATCTCTTTTGATTTGTACTTTTGTAATGTATTCTTAATAACTTTTAGTAAGCGCACTACATCATTTTTTGCTTCATGCTTTTTCTTTGGATTTCTAGAATTATCGTCCATATTAGCTCCCGCACCAAGTTCAACATCAAATTCTTCACCGAAATAATGCAACAAATATTTTCGTCTATTCATAGAAGTTTCAGCATAACCAACAACTTCTTGAAGTAATGCATGACCAATTTCTTGTTCTGCGATGGGCTTACTAGCCATGAATTTCTCTAACTTTTCGATGTCTTTGTATGCATAAAAAGCCAAACAGTATCCTTCACCATCATCTCGACCAGCTCTACCTGTTTCTTGATAATAACTTTCTAAACTTTTAGGAATGTCATGATGAATTACAAAACGCACATCTGGTTTATCTATTCCCATACCAAAAGCGATGGTAGCTACAACAACATCACAATCTTCCATTAAAAACATGTCTTGATGTTTTACTCGAGTTTTTGCATCTAAACCTGCATGATAAGGAACAGCTTTGATTCCGTTAACTTGAAGAATTTGAGAAATTTCTTCAACTTTTTTACGACTCAAACAGTAAATAATTCCGGATTTCCCCATTCTTTGTTTTACAAAACGGATGATATCTTTTTCTACTTCATGTGTTTTCGGTCTTACTTCGTAAAATAAATTAGGTCTATTAAAAGATGCTTTAAATCTATTGGCATCTAAAATTCCTAATGTTTTTAAAATATCTTCTTGTACTTTTTCTGTTGCGGTCGCTGTTAAACATATAACAGGAACATTATCAATTGCTTTGATGATATTCTTTAAATTTCTGTATTCTGGTCTAAAATCGTGCCCCCATTCTGAAATACAATGTGCTTCATCAATAGCAACGAAAGAAATTTTCTGAGTTCTTAAAAAAGCTACATATTCTTCTTTGATAAGAGATTCTGGAGCCACATATAAAAGTTTTGTAATTCCTTTGGAAATATCCTCTTTAACTTGACTTACTTCTGTCTTGTTTAATGATGAATTTAAAACATGGGCAACTCCACTGTGTTCAGAAATTCCTCGAATAGCATCTACTTGATTTTTCATCAAAGCAATAAGAGGAGATACTACAATAGCAGTTCCTTCAGACATTAGGGCAGGCAATTGATAACAGAGCGATTTACCTCCACCAGTAGGCATGATTACAAAAGTATTATTTTTGGAAAGTATACTTTCGATTACTTTCTTTTGCAACCCTTTAAATTTATTAAATCCAAAAAACTTTTTAAGAGGAATATATAAATCCATTTACTAAAATATTTGTTCAACTTCAAAAAACAACTCACAAACCTTCCATTATATTTGTTGTAACTATTATTTATAGTAAATTTGCTTGTTTCTTAACTTAAAGATATGACTTATTATCTTGATTTAATACCATACCATTGAAAAAAACCAATACAATTTTAAAAACTGCAAAAGAAACTATTCTAATAGAAAGCAATGCTATTGCTAATTTAGCGAAATTAATTGATGATGACTTTGAAGAAGCCGTTAAATTTATTTTAAATTCTAAAGGAAGAGTAATTGTAACTGGTATAGGTAAGAGTGCAAACATTGCTACAAAAATTGTTGCTACTTTAAATTCTACTGGTACTCCAGCAATTTTTATGCATGCAGCTGACGCTATTCACGGAGATTTAGGAAATGTTCAAAAAGAGGATGTAGTCATTTGTATCTCCAAAAGTGGAAATACTCCAGAAATTAAAGTACTAGTCCCTTTTATTAAAAATTATAAGAATAAAATAGTAGCAATTACTGGGAATGTTGATTCATTCTTAGGGAAAAATGCAGATTTCACATTAAATGCGTTTGTAGAAAAAGAAGCTTGCCCTAATAATCTAGCTCCAACAACAAGTACCACTGCACAACTAGTTTTAGGAGATGCCTTAGCTGTTTGCTTATTAAACTTAAGAGGTTTTACAAGCAACGACTTTGCGAAATATCATCCTGGAGGTGCTTTAGGAAAACGTTTGTATTTGAGAGTCTCAGATTTAATTCGTAATAATCTCGTACCTAAAGTAAATTCTTCAGATAGTATATCAAAAGTAATTGTTGAAATTTCCGAAAAAAGACTCGGAGTCACAGCTGTCATAGATTATGATGAATTGGTTGGAATTATTACTGATGGTGATATCAGAAGAATGCTATCCAAAACACCAGAAATTTCGGAAATTAAAGCAACTGATATTATGGGTAAAGACCCAAAAACTATCTCTGTTGACGCAATGGCCATAGACGCCTTAAACACCATGGAAACTAACAATATTTCACAAATGTTAGTGGTTGATCATAAAGATAAATATGTGGGTGTCATACACATCCATGATCTAATTAAAGAAGGAATTTTCTAATGGCAGAAAAAGAGAAAGAAATGTCTTTTTTGGGACATTTGGAGGAACTCAGATGGCATTTAGTAAGAAGCGCATCTGCTATTTTTATTGTTGGAATAGTATTATTCATCTTTCAAAAAGAAGTTTATGAAAACTTTTTATTAGCCCATAGAAAACCTGATTTCATCACCTATCAATTGTTCTGTGATTTCTTTGGTTTATTTGGCTTAGACAGTAGCTTTTGTAATGTTAGCTTCAAAGACAACTTAATTAGCCTAAAACCAACACAACAACTCATGAATTCTGTTTGGTCTTCATTAATCTTAGGGATTGTATTGTCATTTCCTTACCTTTTATGGGAGATTTGGAAATTTATTTCCCCGGGATTAACTCAAAAAGAAGTCAAGAAGTCAAGAGGTTTTATTTTTGTAGCGTCTTTGTTATTTTTCTGTGGAATTGCTTTCAGTTTCTATGTCATAGCTCCCATTTCGATACATTTCTTATACAATTATCAAATTACTGATTTGATTCAGAATAACTTCACAATGGATTCCCATATTGGACTAGTTACCAATATGTTACTTGGGGTTTCAATACTATTTGAATTGCCAGTTTTGGTCTACTTTTTAACTAAAATAGGTTTAATAACACCCAATTTTTTAAAAAAATACAGAAAACATGCCCTTGTTGTTGTACTGATTGTAGCCGCCATAATTACCCCCCCTGACGTCGCTAGTCAAATAATTGTAGCCATTCCTATTGTTATTCTGTATGAGGTAAGTATTAAGGTATCAAAAATTGTGATTAAAAAACAACAAAAAAATGCATAAAAAAGTACAAGAATTTAATGATTATCGTCAGAAAATGAACGATAAAATTTTAGCTTCAGAAAATAAAGTAATAAAAAGAATTTTCAATTTAGACACAAATGCTTTTCAGGAAGGTCATTTACCAAAAAAAACAAAAGAACTACTGGGTTTAGTTGCTTCTGCAGTATTGAGGTGTGATGATTGTATACAATATCACCTTGAGGCATCCTATAAACTTGGAGTTTCCAAAGAAGAAATGATGGAAACCATGTCAATCGCTAATCTTATTGGTGGTACAATTATGATCCCACACCTAAGAAAAGCTGTTGAATATTGGGAAGCACTTGAGGAAAGTAATTTAGAAATTAATTAAGATTTCAATTTTAATCATTTACTATATTTGACCTATGATTTTAAGAGCAGAAAATATTCAAAAAATATACGGAAGTAGAAAAGTTGTAAAAGGAATTTCACTAGAGGTAAAACAAGGTGAGATTGTTGGGCTTTTGGGTCCCAACGGTGCTGGAAAAACAACTTCTTTTTATATGATTGTAGGAATGGTTAAACCGAATTCTGGTACTATTTTTTTAAACAATGAGGATATCACGCAAGATCCAATGTACAGAAGAGCTCAACAAGGAATTGGATATCTAGCACAAGAAGCTTCTGTTTTTAGAAAATTATCAGTCGAAGATAATATTATGTCTGTATTACAGTTCACAGACTTATCAAAAAAGCAACAAAAAATTAAATTAGAATCTTTAATCGAAGAATTTAATATAGGTCATGTTCGTAAAAATAGAGGAGATTTGTTATCTGGAGGTGAAAGAAGAAGAACTGAGATTGCTCGTTGTTTAGCTTCGGATCCAAATTTCATTCTACTAGATGAACCTTTTGCAGGAGTTGACCCAATTGCCGTAGAAGATATTCAAAGTATTGTAGCCCAATTAAAAAATAAAAATATTGGAATTTTAATTACTGACCATGATGTTCAAGCAACTTTGGCGATTACAGATAAAACTTACTTAATGTATAATGGAGGAATTTTAAAAGAAGGAACTCCAGAAGAACTAGCCGCTGACCAAATGGTACGGAAAGTATATTTGGGTAAGGACTTTGAATTAAAAAAGAAAAAGACCTTTTAAATTAGCTCACCAAACTATCGTTTTAATAAATATTTGAATTCCCTCTTTTTTGATAAGTAATTATCGAAGACAACACTACATAGAAAAGTACAATTAGTGGTATTGAAACATAATGTAAAAACACGATTAGTACTACAGAAACTACTAAAAAGAAATATTTGGTTGCATTGTTTTTTACAGAATACCCCTTAAATTTTAGTGAAAATAAAGGCAATTCTGAAATCATTAAATACGTGAGTAAAAGAGCAACAGCACACAAAATATAATTATTTAAAATCAAATTTTGTATGAATTCAATTTCGGAGGATTGCTGAATTAAAGGCAATGAAATCACAAATAAACTCATTGCAGGAGTCGGTAACCCTATGAACGAATTTAATTGTCTTGAGTCTATGTTAAATTTTGCAAGCCGATAACAAGCACCTAAAGTTAGAATGAAACCAAAATAGGGGAAAAAACTAGCGATGGGATTAAGTTCTAGAATATTTTGATTGTTTGCTAATAAATTGAACATAATAATACCAGGAACAAGACCACTTGTTACCATATCAGCCAAAGAATCTAACTGTTTCCCTAACTCTCCTGTAACATTTAAAATTCGAGCAACAAAACCATCCAAAAAATCAAAGAGAATACCGATGACTACAAACAATGCAACTAGAATAAAATCCCCTTCAACAGCAAAAATTGTAGCTACTGTTCCACAAAAAAGATTTCCTAGAGTTAATAAATTCGGAAGGTGTTTTTTAAATGTCATTTCTTCTTAATTTGAAGGCTAAAATAAGAAATCAAAATTTGTTGGTTTTCGTTATTCTTTATTTTTTTAGATATTTGTTATAATTGTAAAATTCTATGCCCGTTTTCACTTCAAATTTTTCTCCAACAATGCCTTTTAAAAATGGTTATTTCAACACCATGTATAGGGCACTCTTCACGAAAAACACTATCAATTATAAACGAAAAAGAATTACTACCTGGGATCATGATTTTATAGATTTAGATTTTTCTTTCGTTGGTTCAAAAACACTAGCCTTATTAATTCACGGCTTAGAAGGAAGTTCGAATTCTACCTATATGATATCAACTTCTAAACACTTAAATAAGATTGGATTAGATACTGTTTGTTTTAATTTAAGAGGCTGCTCAGGAGAAGACAATTTATTATTAGGTTCCTATCACAGTGGAAAAACAGAGGATGTTGACTTTATTGTCAGCCATCTATTAGAAAACTACAACTACGAAAATATAATTATCATAGGTTTTAGTTTAGGGGGTAATTTAACACTAAAATATCTCGGTGAAAAATCGGCAGCTATTTCCCCTAAAATAAGAGGAGGTATTGCTTTTTCTGTTCCCATTGATATTGCATCGGCAGAAAAAGAAATGGATAAATTAAAAAATAAACTTTACATAGAACTTTTTTTTAAAACAATGAAAAACAAATTGTTACAAAAGGCTCATAAGTTCCCGGAATACAACTTAGACAAAGATCTTTTATTCAAGGCAACAAAATTTAAACATTTAGAAAAATTATATACCGTTCCTGTGTTTGGTTTTAAAAGTCCAGAAGATTATTGGGAAAAAGCAAGTTCAAAACCCTATTTAAAGACCATACAAAAGCCTACTCTGTTAGTAAATGCAAAAGACGACAGCTTTTTATCTAAAGAATGTTTTCCATTTTATGAGGCTCAAAAATCAGAAAACTTCTTTTTTGAAAGTACAGATTATGGAGGGCATGTTGGTTTTATGAACTCCTTTAAGTCGGAAGAAAACAGTTGGTTAGAAAAAAGAATTGAACGTTTTATTAAAGAAAATATTGAGTTAAACCCAGAGTAAACAATATCTTTAAAAAAACAGGGTTATTTTAGTATGTTTTTGGATATTTGTTACAGATAATTTTCATTCTTTGAAACACAAAATATTATTTTTATTTTTAGTTACACCACTCTTGTTATCTGCACAGGCATTTAGAGGATATTCTAATGAATTTTTAAGTATTGGGGTTGATGCTGCAGGATTGGGCATGAGTAAAAGTGTTGTTGCTAGTTCAAATGATGTGAATTCTATTTACTGGAACCCTGCTGGACTTGTAGGCATTAATGATTATCAAGGATCGTTAATGCACGCTTCCTACTTTGCAGGAATAGCAAATTACAATCATGCTAGTTTTGCCATGCCATTAAACAAAGAGAGTACCCTTGGAATTTCGATCATTCGTTTTGGTGTTGATGACATTTTAAATACTACAGAATTAATCGATAGTAATGGAAACATCGATTTTAATCGTATTAGTCTTTTTTCCAGTGCAGATTACGCCTTCAATGTTGCTTATGCTAGAAAATTACTTTTAAAAGATGTTACGTTTGGAGTAAACGCCAAAATTATAAGAAGAATTATCGGTGATTTTGCTTCTTCTTGGGGATTTGGTTTTGATGTAGGAATTCAATTTAAGCGTAATTCTTGGAACTTCGGATTGATGGCAAGAGATATTACCACCACTTTTAATAGTTGGGCAATCAATACCGATGAATTTGATAAAATTAAGGATGCCCTCACTTTATTGCCTGGACAAAACCAAGACATGCCTGAAACAACAGAAATAACAAAACCAAAATTACAATTAGGAGTTGCTAAAAATTGGAAAATTGGACGTTATTTCAATTTATTAACAGAGGTCAATACAAACATGCGTTTTACAAAAACAAATGATCTTTTTTATTCTGATGCGATCAGTATCAATCCTGCAATAGGGTTTCAATTAGATTTTGATGAATTGGTTTATCTTAGAGCTGGAGTTGGTAACTTTCAATATATAGAAGAATTTGACAACTCAAAAACAATCTCTATGCAACCTAATTTTGGAGTTGGTTTTAATTATAATGGAATTAGCATTGATTATGCATTGACTAATATTGCCAGTATTGGTAATGCACTGTATTCAAATATCTTTTCAATTAGAGTAGATTATAGTTATTTTAGACGGTAATTTTTATGAAAAAAAAATATTTCATTTTTTTAATACTTCTTTCCATTTATTCTGGATTAAGTGCTCAAATCAAACTTTCAGCATTCTCCGAAGTAAGTATAGTTACTGCGGGACCTGGTGATGAATTTTATGAAGCTTTTGGTCATTCTGCGATAAGAATTAAAGACCCTGTTTTAAATTTTGATCTTATTTATAATTATGGAATATTTGATTTCAATCAACCTAATTTTTATTCAAATTTTGCAAAAGGGAATATGATCTATAGCCTAGCACGCTACAATTTCAACTATTTTTTAGCAAGTTATAAGAATCATAAACGTTGGTTAAAACAACAAGTTTTAAATTTAACTCAAGTAGAAAAACAAGCTTATTTTAATTTTCTAGAAAACAATGCTTTAGTGGAAAATAAAAATTATGAATATGATCCATATTTCAACAATTGTGCCACCATACTAAGAGATCTTACAAAATCTATTTTAGGTAATAAAATTGTTTTTAATTCTAAAACCCCAACAGAGGTAAGCTCTTTAAGACAATTAACCAATCATGAAATTCATTGGAATTCCTGGGGAAGTTTTGGTTTAAATTTAATTACTGGAACAAGATTGGATACCAAATCTTCTTATGATGAACACATGTTCTTACCTGATTATGTATATAGTTCTTTCAAAAATGCAACCCTATTTGTCGAAAATCAACCAAAGGATTTTGTTCTAAGAGAGGACACTCTTCTAAGTTTTGAAGAGAAAGAACATACCGCCTCAATTTTAAACCCATTTTTATTGAGCAGTATTCTTGCGTTACTTGGGATTTTTATAACCTACAAGGATTTCAAAACAAAAAAAAGAACAAGGTTTTTAGATTTTATATTATTTTTTGTGACAGGAATAATTGGTGCTATTCTAGTTTTTCTTTGGTTTTTCTCAAGTCATTCAACTGCACCCAATAACTTAAATATATTATGGGCTTTCGCTATCAATATCATTATTTCCTTTTTTATGCTAAAAACACAGCTCCCAAGATGGTTGAATAAATACTTGTTTTTACTGATGCTGTTTTTAATAGTAATTGCCATCCTATGGCTTATGAAATTTCAAGTTTTCCCAATACCGATTCTACCACTTATGGTTTTACTATTTATCAGATACTTCTTTTTATCAAAACTATTGACCTCTGTAAAATAAAACTGTTGTAATTGTTTTAATTGTAATTTTAAAGTCTAAAAGAATATTTCTTTGTTTGATATAATATAAGTCATAAAGCAACTTCGTTTCTTGTTCTTTTATTGAATTTGCATAAGGGTATTTTACTTGAGCCCAACCTGTTAGACCTGGTCTTATAAGGTGTCTAACTGTATAAAAGGGAATTGTTTCTGTCAATTCTTTTACAAATTCAGGTCGTTCTGGTCTTGGTCCAATAATGCTCATATCCCCTATCAAAACATTGTAAAATTGTGGGATTTCATCACATCTAGTATTCCTTAAAAGTCGTCCAAAATAAGTAATTCTTTTATCATTTACTTTTGCCCATACTGCACCATTCGATTCGGCATTTACAATCATGGCTTATCGTTCCTGTACCAACACTTCCCAATCGATATTGTTTGGATAAGTTCTCTACTTTTAATATGACATCTTGCTGTTCCATCATATCGTATCTATGAATGTTTTTTCGGTCTTATTAAAAATCACAGTCCCAAAGAATAAACACATCACCGAAGAAATAAATGTGTATGCAATTCCAAATTGAGAAATATTTCCTTCATTTAGTAATAGAAAACGAGCCATTTCTATGATATATCCCATCGGATTGTACATGACCAACCACTCCACTCCTTTTTCTTGAAATAAGGAGAAGGGAATTACTACTAAAGAAATATACATGAGTAGTTGTGTCCCAAAACTTACTAAAAATGTTAAATCTCTGTATTTTGTGACCATAGAGGATATGATCATTCCTAGACCTAAACCTAACATTCCCATAATTAAAATCAATACAGGAAATAAAAATAAAAATTGATTAGGTCTAACAACTGTCGTAGTATAAAATGCATAGTACAGGTAAAATCCAAGTAAGATAAGTAACTGTATTCCAAATTTTAATAAGTTAGAAACGACAATAGACATCGGCATGATGATTCTCGGAAAATACACTTTTCCAAAAATTTGTTCATTTTTCTTAAAAGTATCGGAAGTTGCTATTAAACATTCTTTAAAATAGTTCCAAGTAGTAATTCCTGCTAGATTGAACAAAAAAGGAGGAATCTCTCCAGTTTGTATCCCAGCGACATTATTGAAAACCAACGTGAAAATTACCGAAGTAAAAAGGGGCTGAATTAGATACCATAAGGGACCTAAAATTGTTTGTTTGTATAAAGTAACGACGTCTCTCTTCACAAAAAGAAACAGTAGATCACGATATTGCCAAACTTCTTTTAAGTTTAGATTGAAAGTATTATTTTTAGGGGATATATTAAAAAGCCACTTTTCTTTTTCCATTTTTAAAATATCACAGCAAAGTAAATGTAGCTTATGTAAGAATACTTTGTAGTAAAATTTCTATTTTTTAGACGAATAGACTTATTTTTACAATAAACAATGAGGTAATCGGTTTATTTTTAACGCATCTAAAAAAATACTCAAATGAAACAACAACTTATTGAATGTATCCCCAATATTAGTGAAGGAAGAGATTTAAAAAAAATCAATACAATCGCTAATGTTGTTACTCAGGTTGAAGGAATTAAACTCTTAGATATAGATCCAGGAAAAGCCACAAACAGAACAGTCATTACTTTTGTTGGAGAACCCGCAAAAGTAATTGAAGCTGCTTTTAGATTGATACAAAAAGCTGCAGAACTGATTGATATGAGTAAACAGGTTGGTGAACATCCTAGATTTGGAGCTACAGATGTTTGTCCTCTGGTACCCATTACAAATATTTCTATGGAAGAAACTGCTAAATACGCGCATCAACTTGGAAAAAGAGTTGGAGAAGAATTGGGGATTTCGGGCTATTACTATGAAAATGCAGCTCGTTCAGAAGAACGTAGAAACCTAGCAACCGTTCGTTCGGGAGAATATGAAGGTTTGAAAGAAAAAATATCCAATCCTAATTGGAAACCCGATTTTGGTCCAACCGAATTTAATCAGCAAATTGTTTCCTCTGGAGTTACAGCCATTTCTGCTCGTGATTTTTTAATTGCCTATAACGTTAATTTGAACTCCACTTCTACCAGACGCGCCAATGCGATTGCATTTGATATTCGAGAAGCTGGAAGAATAAAACGCGAGGGAAATCCTGTGACTGGAAAAAAAATAGTTGACAGCAATGGTGAACCCATAAGAATTCCCGGAAAATTAAAAGCTGTAAAGGGAATTGGATGGTTTATAGAAGAATACGGTATTGCACAAATTTCATACAACCTGACAAACATTTCAATTACTTCAATGCACGAAGCTTTTTACGAAACAAGTATTGCAGCAACAAAGCGTGGTTTACGAGTAACAGGTTCTGAATTAGTAGGATTAGTCCCTTTAAAAGCCATGATAGCTGCGGCCAATTTTTACCTTCAAAAACAGCAACGGTCTCTGGGTGTTAGCGAAAGTGAAAAAATAAAAATTGCTATAAAATCTTTGGGTCTAGATGATTTAAAACCTTTTGATCCACAAGAACGAATCATAGAATATGTAATGCATACTTCTACTGATAAGAAATTAGTTGATTTATCGGTTTCAAATTTTGCCGAAGAAACAGCTTCAGAGTCAATGGCACCAGGAGGTGGATCGATAGCTGCTTATGTGGGTGCTCTTGGAGTTTCCCTGGGAACCATGGTAGCTAATTTATCTGCTCATAAACCAGGTTGGGATGCTCAATGGGAATATTTTTCAAATTGGGCTGAAAAAGGACAAGCATATAAAAACGAGTTGTTATTTTTAGTAGATGAAGATACCAATGCATTCAATAAGATCATAGATGGGTTTCGATTACCTAAAACCAATAATGAAGAGATTCTAATTAGAAATAGGGCCATCGAAGAAGCTACTAAATACGCAACAGAGATTCCTCTTAAAGTAATGGAAACTGCCTATAATTCTATCGAAGTGCTATTGGAGATGATGAAAAATGGTCTGCAAAACTCACTCTCTGATGGAGGTGTAGGTGTTTTATGCGCAAAAACGGCAGTTACTGGTGCTTATTTTAATGTTAGAATCAATGCAAAAGATATTAAAGACAAAGATTTTGCAGATAAAATTTTAGCAAAAGCAGCAGAGATTTATAAAAAAACAATTGTCTTAGAACATGAAATGATGGAAATGATCGATGACAACATCTAATTGTTTTTAGACAAAAACAGTGTAAATACCTCATTATGCAACCAGAAAATATAGAAATCATTGGGTTTGAAGCCAAGTATGCACATTACTTTTATGAACTTAATGTAGCATGGTTAGAAAAATATTTTTATGTAGAACCCTATGATCAAAAAATATTAAGCAATCCAAAGAAATATGTAATTGATCCAGGAGGCTATATTTTTTTTGCGAAATATGCTACTGAAATTGTTGGTGTTGTTTCCCTAATCAATCAAAAATCATTTTTTGAACTGAGTAAAATGGCAGTTACACCGAAATATCAGGGCTTAAAAATTGGATTAAAATTAATCAATTTCTGTATCGATTTTGCCAAACAAAAACAATGGAAAAGCATCACGATATACAGTCATAGAAAGTTAGTTCCTGCAATTGAGCTCTATAAAAAAGTAGGATTTAAAGAAATTTCATTGGAAGAAAAATCTCATTATGAGCGCTCAAATATAAAAATGCTCCTTAACATATCACAGGTATAGAATTTAAAGAAAACTTTCAATGGCTAATTCATAACCTTTTAAACCGAAACCAAATAAAACACCGCTCGCATTTGGAGAGATGTAACTGTGGTGTCTGAATTCTTCGCGGGCATGAATATTAGAAATATGAACTTCCACAACAGGGGTTTGTATCCCTTTAACAGCATCTCCAATTCCTACTGAGGTATGTGTATAAGCAGCTGCGTTTAGGATGATCCCATCATAATTAAAACCAACTTCATGTAATTTATCGATGAGTTCACCTTCTATATTCGATTGAAAATAAGACAGTGACACGTCTTTAAATTTTGATTGCAGCTCTTTAAAATAGGCTTCAAAAGTTGCAGAACCATAAATTTCTGGTTCCCGTTTTCCTAATAAATTTAAGTTAGGTCCGTTTATAATAATGATTTTCATAAATTTCTTTAAAAGTTGTAAATATAAACTTTATTTTTAGCAAATGAAATGGCAAAGCGCAATTAGAGATTATCAATTGTATTTAAAAATTGAAAGAGGCTTATCTCAAAACACCATTGATGCTTATTCTAGAGACTTAGAAAAACTTTCTCTTTTTTTGGAACAAAACAACATCAATTTCTCTCCTATTACTATTGATGAAACCACCATTCAGCAATTTATTTATCAGGTTGCAAAAAAAGTAACATCACGAAGTCAAGCAAGAATTATTTCTGGATTGCGTAGTTTTTTTGATTATTTAATCTTTGAAGAATATCGAAAAACAAATCCTACAGATTTAATAGAAGCTCCAAAAATTGGTATAAAATTACCAGAGACCCTTTCCGAAGATGAAATTAATGAACTCATTTCATCAATCGACCTAAGCCATACTCAAGGAGAGAGAAACAGAGCGATCATAGAAACTATGTACAGCTGTGGTCTTCGTGTTAGTGAAATTATTACTCTTAAAATTTCTGATTTATTTTTTGAAGAGGGCTTTGTAAGAGTCATTGGTAAGGGAAATAAGCAACGCTTTGTTCCCATTCATTTGACTGCGCAAAAATATATCTTATCTTATACGAAACATAATAGAAATCTAACGAAACCACAAAAAGGATTTGAAGATATTGTATTTTTAAATAGACGTGGAAAAAAACTGACCAGACAAATGATCTTTATCATTTTAAAAGACCTTGCCGGTAAAATAAACCTATCTCAAAAAATAAGTCCACATACGTTAAGACATTCTTTCGCGACACACTTATTAAAGAATGGTGCCGATTTAACAGCCATTCAACAAATGCTAGGACATGAAAGTATTACGACCACAGAAATCTATGTTCACTTAGATAAAAGTTATTTAAAAGAAGTTGTAGAAAATTTTCACCCTAGAAAATAAAAAATCTCGCAAAAGCGAGATTTTATTTAAACAATAAATTGACCGTTTTATTTAGCAACATTGACCGCTCTTGTTTCTCGAATCACAGTGACTTTTACCTGACCTGGATAAGTCATATCATTTTGTATTTTTTGAGAAATATTGAAGGATAATTCTGCTGCTTTGGTATCGTTTACTTTGGTACTTTCGACCATCACACGCAATTCTCGTCCTGCTTGAATTGCATATGCTTTTTGAACTCCTGTAAATCCAAAAGCAATGTTCTCTAGATCTTTTAAACGTTGGATATAAGAATCTAAAACTTGACGTCTTGCACCCGGTCTCGCTCCAGAAATAGCATCACAAACTTGTACAATAGGAGCGATTAAACTTTTCATTTCAATTTCGTCATGATGTGCTCCAATTGCATTACAAACGTCAGGTTTTTCACCATATTTTTCTGCCCACTCCATTCCTAACAATGCATGAGGAAGTTCACTCTCAGTATCTGGAACTTTTCCAATATCGTGAAGTAATCCAGCACGTTTTGCTATTTTTGAATTCAACCCCATTTCTGCAGCCATAATTCCACACAGATTTGCAACTTCACGAGAGTGTTGTAATAAATTTTGCCCATAAGAAGAACGGTATTTCATTCTTCCTACTGTTTTAATTAACTCAGGGTGTAATCCATGAATTCCTAAATCTATGACAGTTCTCTTTCCAACTTCGATGATTTCTTGTATAATCTGTTTTTCCGTCTTTTTTACAACTTCTTCAATTCTAGCAGGATGTATTCTACCATCCGTAACCAATTTGTGCATCGATAAACGTGCAATTTCTCTTCGAACAGAATCAAAACAAGAGAGTATAATTGCTTCAGGGGTATCATCTACAATAATCTCTACACCTGTTGCTGCTTCTAATGCTCTAATGTTTCTACCTTCTCTACCAATGATACGACCTTTGACATCGTCAGATTCTAAGTTAAAAACAGAAACACAGTTTTCTACTGCTTGCTCTACACCCACTCTTTGTATGGTTCCTAAGACCACTTTTCTAGCCTCTTGTTCTGCCGTCAATTTAGCTTCTTCTATTGAAGTTTGAATAAAAGCCATTGCTTCAGTTTTAGCCTCGTCCGTTAAAGAGGTGACCAATTCTATTTTTGCTTCATCTGCAGACAAGCCCGAAATTTGCTCTAACATATCTACATGACGTTTGTGCATTTTATCGAGTTCTGTTTCTTTTTTCTCTAAAAAATCTAACTTGGTATTGTAGTTATTTTCTTTCTGTTCCAGAGAAGAATTAAGGCGTTTGGTTTTATCTACTTCAGAGGCTACTTGAGACTCTCTATCGCGAATGCGCTTTTCAACTTCAGAGATCTTTTTTTCCCTACTCAAAATTACCTTTTCATGTTCAGCTTTTAGTTCAATAAACTTTTCTTTGGCTTGAAGTATCTTATCTTTCTTTATAGAATCTGCATCTATTTTAGCTTCTTTTAAAATTGTTGCAACTTCTTTTCTAGTTCCATTAAGTAATTTTTTTCCTCTTGATTTCTCCATTGCTTTTGCGATCAAAAAACCAACTGAAACACCTACGATAAGGCATACTAAAATGGGAAGAGTCATATTATCCATAATTTAAATTTAATATATAAAAAAAGCCTACATCAGTTTGGTTTTTTTAAACTCCATTATGGCATTTATAGGACTAACTAACTGGTCAAGAATCCACCTGATACTGAAAAACAGTAACTATGGCTCACTTTTACAATTAAGACTCATCCTTCATAATATATTCGTGTTGAGTTTAATAAACAATTTACTAACGTAGGCAGTGTGTTGTTAATGTATGTATTTTAAAGAACTTATTTTAAATGAGAATCAACTAAACTTGTTAATTCTTTTATTTTATCTACTAGTTCTTTACTTGTGGTATCTTCTTCTAAGGAAGAAATTTCTACTTTTGAAGCAAATTGTAATGCACACATTGCTAAAACATCTTGTTTATCGCTAACTGCATAATTTTCTTCATACATTGAAATTAATTTATTGATAGCACCTGCAGCTTTTCTCATACCCTCTTCTTCTTTGGTGTTGTTAACACTTAAAGGATACGTTCTACCCGCTATAATTATATTAATTTTTAGTTTTCCCACAATTTAAAGAACTTTATTCCTGTAACTCAATGATACACTTATCAATTTCTCTAATTAGGGAATTTATTTTGAGTTTTGTATCTCTCGTATTTGTATTACTGCCGTCAATAGTTTTTGCAATTTTTAGCAGATCATATTGTTTTTTTTGTTCTACTAGTAATTGCTCTCTTTTAAATAATTGATGTTGTAATTTAGTCGTACTTTGAAGCAAAATTTCATTTTCATTTTTTAAAAATTCATAATTAGAAAGTAAATTTTGTATCTTTTCTTCTAGTAAATGAATTGCTTCTGTTGTATTACTCATCTTTATTATAAGAATAAAACTATCTCAACAAAGTTAACATTCTCTTCCATAATTTACAACATTTTGTTGCTTTTTTACTAATCTATTGAAATATAGAGAATTAGTTGAAAAATGATTTTTACTATTTTTACACAAAATAAATATACTTTGAAACAAACCTTTATTTTATTCATCATTTTTTTAACTTTTGAAAGCTTCGCTCAAGAAAAACATCCCGAAAACTATTTTAGAAATCCCCTAGATATCCCAAGTGTTTTAGCGGGTACTTTTGGAGAGTTGAGGAGTAATCATTTTCATGCTGGCGTAGATCTCAAAACACAAGGAAAAGAAGGATTAAAAGTTTTTGCTACTGCAGACGGTTTCATCTCTAGAATTAAGGTTGCTCAATTTGGTTATGGCAAAACCATTTATGTTTCACATCCCAATGGTTACACTACGGTATATGCGCATTTAAGTAAATATGCTGATAAAATTGAAAAGTATGTTAAAAAAGTACAGTACAAAAAAGAAAATTATCAAACTGGAAATTTATTTTTTAAAGAAGATAAATTTCCAGTAAAAAAGGGAGATATTATTGCTTACAGTGGAAATACAGGAAGCTCTGGAGGACCACATCTACACTATGAAATTCGAAATACAAAATCGGAGCACATTCTCAATCCTTTAATTTTCGGACTGCATCCTGAAGACACGATTCCTCCAGTTTTTCAATCCTTGATGGTCTATCCTCTCAATACCCATTCAAGAATTAACAAGCAAAATAAAAGCGCCATTGTTTCAATAAAAAAAATTAAGAACGGTACTTACATCTCTGATCAAATTTTTGCTAACGGTAACATTGGTTTTGGAGTTCGTGTGTTTGATCGTTTAAATAAGGCTTCCAATAAAAACGGAATTAATAGTCTAGAAATGCTGGTCAATGGAAAACGGACGTTCTATCACAAGATGGAAGAATTTTCCTTTGCAGAGAGTAAATTTATCAACTTACATATCGATTACCCCTATTACAAAAAATACAAAAGGCGTTACCAAAAAACATACAAAGAAGAGGTTAATAAATTATCTACCTACAAAGAACTTATAAAAAATGGAAAATTAGAAATTAAGGAAGGTTTTAATTACGCAGTAGAAATTATCGCAAAAGATTATAAGGGAAATGCAACATCTCTAAAAATACCCATTATAGGGAAACCCTTTAATAAAGTAATTCCGCAATCAAAAGATACTACAGAATATAAGATTATAGCCACCAATTTTCATAAATTTAAAAAAGAGAATGTTACCGTTGCTTTTCCAAAAAACACCTTTTATGAAAACTTCTTTTTAGATTTCAAAGTAGAACAAGGGATTGCAAAAGTACATAGCCCTTCGCTACCTCTTAATAAAAGTTTTACCTTAACTTTTGATGTTTCAAAATATTCTGAAGAAGAAAAAAAACAACTGTATATTGCCAATGTAGAAAAACCAACCTATCCAATCTATCAATACACAAGAAAAAAAGACAGTACTTTTTTCACCACAACAAAAACTTTAGGAAAATACTCCTTACGATCCGACACACAAAAACCTTCAATAAGTTTATTATACTTTAAAGACCAGCAATGGATCTCTAAACTTAATACCCTACAAGTAAAAATTTATGATGAAGGTTCTGGTATCAAGAATTACAGGGCTACAATTGATGGAAAATGGATTTTAATGGAGTACAATCACAGAAAAAAAATTGCAACGTATGATTTTAAGGATAAAAAGTTGCCAGGTAGCAAACATATCTTTAAAATTGTAGTCTCTGACAACGTTGGGAATACGAAGATGCTTTCTGCAACGTTCTATAAAAAACAACTAAATTAAGCAACGTGAAAAAAACCCTCTTTTTCCTATACTTTATTCCACTTTTTAGTTTTGCTCAAAAAATGACCATTCTAAAAGGAACCGTAAAGAAAGATAACAATCTTCCAATAGAGAGTGTTTCGATTTCATATAACAATATAGGAACGACCTCAGATAAGACTGGAAAATATCAAATTAGAGTGCCTTATAAGAAAGAAATCACCCTAACTTTCAAGCATATTTCATACAAAACTATCACAAAGAAATACAAAGCAAATAATAGAAATGGTGGCCGTTTATCTGTAGTTCTTAATTCAAAAACAGAAGAACTAAATGAAATCATTATTAGAGAAAATAAAAAAAGCGTTGGGATTTTAAAAAATATTGATGTTGCTGTTGTAAAAAATGTTATTGGATCTAATCCAGGAGTAGAAAATATTTTAATGACCCTTCCAGGGGTTAACAATAACAACGAATTAAGTACGCAATATAATGTTAGAGGGGGTAATTTTGATGAAAATTTGGTTTATGTTAATGGAATAGAAGTGTATAGACCTTTTTTAATAAGATCTGGACAACAAGAAGGGTTAAGTTTTATAAACCCAAATATGATTCAAAACATAAAATTTTCTGCAGGTGGGTTTCAAGCAAAGTATGGAGATAAATTATCATCTGTCTTAGACATTACGTACCGGAAACCCACAGAAGTTTCAACAACTGTAGATGTGAGTCTTCTTGGTGCAAGTGCTACATTTGAAGGACCCGTAATTAAAGAAAAACTAACATCTATAAGTAGTTTCAGATACAGAGACAATAGTCTTTTTGTGAATAGCAAGCAGATTGAAACCAATTTCAATCCAAAGTTTCTCGATTTTCAAACCTACCTATCCTATCAAGCTTCAAAAAGTTTACAAATAAACTTTTTAGGTAACTTTTCTATCAACAATTATAATTACACCCCCATATCAAGAAGAACTCGTTTTGGAACCATCGCAGACCCATTAGAATTGGTCGTTTTTTACAACGGGCAAGAGCAAGACAAATATCTCACTCTTTTTGGGGCTTTGTCTTCTACATACAAGGCATCAGATTTTTTAACACTTACAGGGACCGTATCTAGATACAATACACAAGAAGAAGAATATTATGATATTGCAGCAGCCTATCGACTAGGAGAAGTTGATGCCAATATTGGTTCTGAAAACTTTGGAAGTGTTGATTTTTCTCAAGGAATTGGTTCTCAACTTAATCATGCGAGAAACGATTTAGATGCATTAATTACAAATGCACAGATAAAAGGGACCTATAAAATAAATAAAAATCAATTAGATTTTGGAATAAAAATCCAAAAGGAAGACATTAAAGATCGGATCAGAGAATGGGAAGTAATCGATTCATTGGGTTTTTCTATCAGACCCCCCAATCACCTTGCAAACAATCAACCCTATCAACCCTTTGAGGGGCCCATTATTCCTTTCCAAAATATAAGAGTAGACAATGAGGTTCAGATCAACCGTGTCTCAGGATATCTTCAGTTTAACAAACGTTTGCTTTGGAATGAAAATAAAATTTGGTACAATATCGGTATAAGAGCACATAATTGGAATGTATCAGGAAATGGAATTCGTTCAAAAAACCAAACGATTATAAGTCCTAGAGCTCAATTTTCTATAAAACCAAATTCACAAAAAGACCTTCTCGTTAGAGCTGCGTTGGGTTGGTATTCTCAACCTCCTTCTTACAGAGAGTTACGAGATACCAACGGAAATATAAACCCAACTTTAAAAGCTCAAAATTCAATTCATCTGGTTACAGGTTTGGAGTATAGTTTTGAAATGTGGAAAAGACCCTTTAAGCTCACATCAGAATTTTACTATAAGCACTTGACAAACGTAAACACCTATACTATTGACAATGTTAGAATTAGATACCGAGCAGATAATAATGCAACTGCTTATGCATATGGATTGGACGTTAGATTAAATGGAGAATTTGTTCCTGGAAGTGATAGCTGGGTTAGTTTGGGGTATTTAAAAACAGAGGAAAACATAGACAACAAAGGGGCTATTGCAAGACCCTCTGACCAACGTTTAAAATTTGGGATTTTATTTCAAGATTACGTACCTAGCCTACCCAACCTAAAAGTATATTTAAACCTAGTTTATAATACGGGAGTTCCTGGTGGTTCTCCCTCTTATGCAGATGTATACCAATTTCAAGAACGCTTGAGAGATTACAAACGAGCAGACTTAGGTATCTCTTATATTTTTACAGACGCAAATAAGCAATACAAAACAGGAAGATTGTCAAAATTCAAAGAATTGAGTGCTGGTTTAGAACTCTTTAATATGTTCGACATCCAAAATTCTATCACAAACACGTGGGTACGAGATGTCTATTCTAAAAACCAATTTGGGATTCCTAACTTTATGACTGGAAGGGTTTTAAACCTTAAATTAGCCATGAAATTATAGCAATTAAAAACGAGTCAACTTTCATACATTCGCTTTTAATCAGATTGATTTTTTACATCTACTCCAATATCTGTGCAGTATGTGCTTTTGTTTTTACTTTGGTTATAATATTCTCTATGCTGCCATTTTCATCAATTACAAAAGTAGTTCTGTGAATCCCGTCATATTCTTTACCCATAAACTTTTTTGGCCCCCAAACACCAAACGCATTGATAACCACTTTATCTTCATCGGCCAATAATGGAAATGGTAATTCATGTTTTAATACCCAATTTTGTTGTCTTTTGGCAGAATCAGCGCTCACCCCCAATACATCATAACCTTTGGCTAGAAAAACTTGATAATGATCTCTTAAGTTACAAGCTTCAGCTGTGCATCCCGGTGTACTTGCTTTTGGATAGAAAAATAATACTAACTTCTTACCAGCATAATCAGATAGTCTAATTGTATTTCCCACATTGTCTTTCGCTGCAAATTGAGGAGAAGGATCTCCTATTTTTAATGATGTCATGTTTAATGAGTTTGAGAGTTATAAAGAAGGCAAGTTACAAAGTCTCAACACAAATCCCTACAACATACTTTAAAAATTACTTTACAACTTTGTACATTTGTTTTTACAAAATAATCATATGAATAAAAAAGAATCCGTTCAATTTATAATTGATACACTTCAAAGACTCTATCCAGAAATTCCTATTCCCTTAGATCACAAAGATCCATATACGCTGTTAATTGCGGTGCTACTATCGGCACAATGTACAGATGTAAGGGTAAATAAAATTACCCCTCTCTTGTTTGCAAAAGCAGACAATCCCTTTGATATGGTAAAAATGACTGTTGAAGAAATCAAAGAAATTATTAGACCCTGTGGTCTATCACCTATGAAGAGTAAGGGGATTTACGGATTATCAAAAATTTTGATTGACAACTACAATGGAGAAGTACCGCAAAGTTTTGAAGGATTGGAGGCATTGCCTGCTGTAGGTCATAAAACAGCAAGTGTAGTAATGAGTCAAGCTTTTGGTGTACCAGCTTTCCCTGTAGATACTCATATTCATAGATTGCTGTGGCGCTGGAATTTGACAAATGGAAAAAACGTACAGCAAACAGAAAAAGATGCAAAAAGATTATTTCCGATAGAATTGTGGAATGAATTGCACCTACAAATCATTTGGTATGGGAGAGAGTACTCACCAGCTAGAGGATGGAATTTAGAAAAGGATCGTATTACAAAAGCAATCGGTAGAAAATCTGTTTTGCGAGCGTATTATAAGAAAAATAAAATCTAAAAAAAGCTTCAACCTAGGTTGAAGCTTTTTCCGTTCTTAATTCAAATTCAATTCAATGATTTTGTTTGATTTGGTTTTAACAAAAGTTAATGATTTGGAAAAATTAATCAAAAATTGAACTGTTTCTTGTTTGGGTTGCACCTGAATTTCAGATGACTTTCTTGAGTAAAGTTGCATCATATATATCTATTTAATCACTTGATTTACATATAATAACGAAGCACTTTTTAATTTATTATCAATTGACCAAAACAATTTTATGCTTTTCTATTAATTTTCTTAAATTAATCAAAGCGTAGCGCATTCTACCTAAGGCAGTATTGATACTAACACCGGTATTTTCACTTATTTCTTTAAAACTCATGTCTCTGTACATACGCATGATCAATACTTCTTTTTGCTCTTCTGGAAGACTATAAACGAGTTCTCTTACATCGTTATAAATTTGCTCTTGAATCATTTTCTTTTCTGCATTTAAACTGCCATCTCCTATGATAGAAAAAATATCAAAATCGTCTTTATTTTTAAAAGAAGGAATTCTTTTTGATTTTCTAAAATAATCAATCACCAGATTATGAGCTATTCTCATTACCCAAGGTAAAAATTTACCTTCTTCATTATAATTTCCTTTTTTTAGGGTTCTGATTACTTTAATAAAAGTATCTTGAAAAACATCTTCTGTGACATCTTTGTCTTGAACTTTACTATAAATAAAGCGATACAATCTTTGTTGATGTCTTTTAATTAAAATTTCTAGAGAAGCTTCTTTTCCTTGAATATATTGACTGACTAGGGTACTGTCTGAAACTAATTGTTTACTAACCATGACTACATTTATTTAGAACAATCAAATGTTCTAGTTAATTAAATAAAAAAATTAAATGTAGTTTTATTGAATATGCAGTTGGTTTATTCGGTTAATAGTTAATCAAATATCTATAATATTTTTTTAAACAACAAATAATTTAACAAAATCATCTCTTTTTTTTAAGAAATTTAGTTTAAAAAACAGTATTTTTATAGCAGATTTTAATAGCAGTATGAAGATGGATATTTCTGAAGTAAGTCCCAAAAATAATATTATTATTAAGGGGGCTAAACTTCATAATTTAAAGGATATTGATGTAGTTTTACCAAGAAACAAACTGATTGTAATTACCGGTCTTTCTGGATCTGGAAAATCTTCATTAGCTTTTGATACTCTGTATGCAGAAGGACAAAGACGCTATGTAGAAAGTCTGAGTTCTTATGCACGTCAGTTTTTAGGAAAATTACACAAACCGAAAGTAGATTTCATCAAAGGAATTGCTCCGGCCATTGCTATTGAACAAAAGGTAAACGCTACGAACCCACGTTCTACTGTGGGAACATCTACAGAAATATACGATTACATCAAACTATTGTATGCCAGAATTGGTACAACCTATTCTCCCATCTCTGGTAAAAAAGTGAAAAAGGATACTGTCTCTGATGTTGTACATTTTATAAAGGAGTTCGAGGAAACATCCAAACTCCTTTTATTAGCGCCAATTTCAATTGATGAAAATCATGAGTTATCTACCCTACTTCAAGTTTTAGAACAACAGGGTTACGCACGTTTAAAATGGAATGAAAAAATATATAGAATTTCAGAATTCCCTCAAGAGAAGTTTAAAAATGAAGCTCTTTATTTAGTGGTAGACAGAATCATCACTAAAAATGATGAAGACTTTTACAATCGAGTGGCAGATGCAATTCAAACAGCATTTTTTGAAGGCAAAGGAAGGTGTTTTATAGAAAATATTAAGGATCAAAAAGTTACTATTTTTAGTAATAAGTTTGACTTGGACGGCATGTCTTTTCTTACACCAAATACGCATTTATTTAGTTTTAATAATCCTTATGGAGCTTGTCCAACTTGTGAGGGATACGGGAATGTCATTGGAATTGATCAAGAGTTGGTAATCCCAAATACGGGATTGTCTATTTTTGAAGATTGTATTTTTCCCTTTAGGACTCCCTCTTACATTCATTATAAAGAAGATTTAATTGCGGTTGCCTATCAATTTGACATACCAATTCATAAACCCTGGTTTGAACTTTCTGAGGAACAAAAAGAGCTTGTTTGGAATGGTAATTCGTCTTTCAACGGGATCCACCATTTTTTTTCTGCACTAGAAGAAAAAAGTTACAAAATTCAGAATAGAGTAATGCTTTCTCGTTATCGAGGGAAAACAAAATGTACTACCTGTAATGGAAAGCGCTTGCGAAAAGAAACAGACTATGTTAAAATTGATGGAAAAACAATTTCCGATCTCGTAACACTGCCTTTGGATGAATTATCACTTTTTTTTAAAAATATTCAACTCAATGATTACGAAACAAAAATTGGAAAGCGTTTGTTGACAGAAATCAACAATCGATTACAATTCTTAACCGATGTTGGCTTGTCTTATTTAACGATCAATAGATCTTCCAACACACTCTCGGGAGGAGAAAGTCAACGAATAAATTTAGCGACTTCTTTGGGAAGCTCCCTCGTAGGCTCCATGTATATATTGGACGAACCTAGTATTGGTTTGCATCCAAAAGATACAGAAAGATTGATTAAAGTTTTAAAGGATCTTCGGAATCTAGGAAATACCGTCATTGTAGTAGAGCATGATGAAGACATCATGAGAGAAGCAGACTATATTATTGATATTGGTCCAGAAGCAGGATCATTTGGAGGTGACATTGTTGCAGAAGGAAATTTTGATACAATTTTAAAATCCGATTCACTAACTGCAAAATACTTAAACAAAGAGCTTCGTATTCAAGTTCCTCAAAAACGAAGAAATTCAAAAAGCAATATTCAAATTGTTGGTGCTAGAGAACATAATTTAAAAAATATCGATGTCACATTTCCTCTAAACTGTTTAACAGTTATTACAGGAGTTTCTGGATCTGGAAAAAGTACATTGGTTAAAAATATATTATATCCATCAATGCAAAAACAGTTGATTGGATACGGAGATAAAATTGGACAACATACCGAGATAAAAGGTGATTTTAAAACTTTAAAACACGTAGAATTTATCGATCAAAATCCTATTGGACGTTCCTCTCGTTCCAATCCTGTTACCTATATCAAAGCATATGATGACATTCGGATGCTATATGCCAATCAAAAGATCTCGAAAATTAGAAATTTTAAACCAAAACATTTTTCTTTTAATGTAGAGGGCGGACGCTGTGAAGTATGTAAAGGAGAAGGGGAAGTCACGATAGAAATGCAGTTCATGGCAGATGTTCATTTAGAATGTGAAGCATGTAACGGCAAACGTTTTAAAAAAGAAGTTTTAGAAGTAAAGTTCGATGGAAAATCAATTCATGATATTTTAACCCTAACCATTGACGATGCTATTGAGTTTTTCTCAAAAAATAACGTACCGAAAATTGCAAACAAATTAAAACCATTGCAAGATGTTGGATTGGGGTATGTTCAGTTAGGACAATCTTCCTCTACACTCTCTGGAGGAGAAGCGCAAAGAATTAAACTAGCTTCCTTTTTGGTAAAAGGGAATACAAAAGACAAAGCATTGTTTATTTTTGATGAACCTACTACAGGATTGCATTTTCACGATATCAAAAAACTATTAGCTTCTTTCGATGCTTTACTTGAAAAAGGGCATTCAATTATTGTCATTGAGCACAATATTGAACTCATAAAGTGTGCCGATTACATCATTGACTTAGGCTTAGAAGGCGGAAAAAATGGTGGAAACCTCATTTTTCAGGGGACTCCAGAAGCATTGGTTCAAAATAAAAAATCCCATACGGCAAAATATCTGGCTGAAAAATTAGATTTGTAGAAGCCGATTATTTTTAGAAAATACCTCAACAAAAAAATCCTTCTCATAAGAGAAGGATTCTATTTTTGGGTGGAAGACGGGACTCGAACCCGCGACACTCGGTACCACAAACCGATACTCTAACCAACTGAGCTACAACCACCATGTAATTTCGGCTGCAAATATAAATATTTTTTCTATTCTACAATAAGAAAAAATTAAATTAATTGATCTAAATTGTCTACAGCTACAGAACGTTCTGAGGTATAGCCTTCTGCAAACTCAACACCGATTAAGCGTCCTAAATCTCTGGCTCTGTAGTGAACACTATCTGTAAAATTCTGGCTACTGATAGGAGTTTCTGGCTCCTTACTTTTTGGGTCGTAAAACTGAGATCGATATACCAAGACAGCTTTCATTTTAAGCTCCATAAAACCAGAAACATTCACTACAAAATCTGGCGTACTATTTTTCCATTGTAGATAGTGATATACTTGTTTTGGCCTCCAATGTACCTGTTGCTTCCCTCCTAATTGCGTTTGAATCTTTAACAGACCACTTAAAAAACAGGCATCAGAAACGAGTTTACCAGCTTTGGGATGATCTATATGACGATCATCTTTGGCATTACACAACACAACTTCGGGTTGGTATTTGCGAATCATTTTTATGATTTCCAATTGATGTATTTTATCATTGACAAGAAAACCATCCTCAAAACGTAAATTTTCACGGACAGAAAGTCCTAAAATCTTTGCTGCTTCTGCAGCTTCTTGATCTCTTAACGCTGCAGAACCACGACTACCAAGTTCTCCTCTAGTTAAATCAACAACTCCGACCTTCTTTCCCAAAGAAATCTCTTTTGCAATGGTCGCTCCACACCCCAACTCAACATCATCAGGATGGGCACCAAATGCTAAAATATCTAATTTCATATCTAATAAATGTAATTAACTTTCTTAAATTTTACTAAAACAAACTCAAAAATTGATTCTAACAACTCATGTTTGAAACCTTTCTCCAAGATGTTTTATGACCTAAGCAAGGGTTTTGTTCTCAAATTCAAAAATACCACTTTTAAAATAGAAAAAAGAAAAATCATAAAGGACCGAAATTATTAGTAAAAAATTCAATAATAGTCCATTGTATTCCAATCGATAAAAAGACACTCGCAAAAATAATCATTCATTGTGCAATCAACTAAAAAAATGAATATCTTCGTTCTATGATATCTGTACTACTTGTTGGAAATGGAAATGTAGCCTCTCATCTACACACTGCTTTTTTAAAGGCTGATGATATTGTAGTTAACCAAATAAGTTCAAGAAACTTAGAACATATTCCAAAAGCAGATATTACAATTATAGCCGTTTCAGATGATGCCATTGCGAAGGTTTCCTCACAAATCAAGAACCCTTTTGTGGTGCATACCTCTGGAGCCTGTGAAATTGATGAATTAAAAAACAGCACACACAAGGGAGTTTTTTACATGTTACAAACTTTTTCTAAAAACAAAGAAGTAAATTTTAGTGAAGTGCCCTTTTGCCTTGAAGCAGAAAACATCAAAGAAAAAAAATTATTAGAAAAACTAGCCAAAGCCATTGGTAAAAATATCTACACTTTAAATTCTAAGCAACGTAAAGCCTTGCATGTAGCTGCGGTATTTGTAAATAACTTTACAAATCATATGTACACAACAGGAAATGATATTTGCACAACACATGGAGTCCCTTTTGAAATATTGCACCCTCTAATCAAAGAAACTGCCTCAAAGCTGACCCACTTACCCCCAAAAAAGGCACAAACTGGACCTGCAATCCGAAACGATATCAAAACAATTAAAAATCATTTAAATTTGCTAAATATACAACAACAACAAATTTATACAATCCTTACAAAATCTATCCAAGATGGACATTAGCTACAAACAATTATTACCAAACATAGATACATTTATTTTTGATGTTGATGGAGTGTTAACCAATGGAATGTTGACAATTATGCCCGATGGGGAACTGGTAAGACACATGAATGTAAAAGATGGGTATGCCATGAAAAATGCCTTAAACAAGGGGTACCGAATCTGTATCATTTCGGGGGGAACGAACGAAGGGGTTCGAGACCGATTGGCAGCTCTGGGAATTGAAGATATTTATTTGGGAGCACATGACAAAATTAAATCCTACGAGGCGCTCTTAAAAAAATACAATTTAACACCCAAAAACATCCTATACATGGGAGACGATGTCCCTGATTATCCAGTAATGAAATTGGTTGGGTTGGCAGCTTGTCCTAACGATGCAGTAAGAGAAATTCAAGGGGTAGCTAACTACATTTCTGATAAAAAAGGAGGTGATGGCTGTGTAAGAGATGTGATTGAACAGGTACTTCGTGTACAAGGAAAGTGGGCTGAAAACTTTGATGCTAGCCTGTAATTTTATACCCTTATGTTAGTTTTTTTCTTCCAACATAGGAACAAAAGCAAAATCTCCTAATTCCTGTTTTTCAAACTCTTTGGGAGAGGTACGAGTATAGAGGGTCATTATTTGCTTTGTATCTCCTACCGGAATCAATAAACTTCCTCCTACTTTTAATTGTCCTAATAATACTTTGGGAACAAAAGGAGCTCCAGCTGTAACGATAATTTTATCAAAAGGAGCTTGTTCAGGTAAACCTTTATATCCATCACCAAATATAAACTTCTTAGGTTTATACCCTAATTTAGGCAGAAATAAAGACGTTTTTTTAAACAACTCTCGCTGTCTTTCAATGGTATACACTTCTGCATTTAATTCTAATAAAACAGCTGTTTGATACCCAGAGCCTGTACCAATTTCCAATACTTTTTGAGCATTTTTAACGGCTAAAGTTTGTGATTGAAAAGCCACTGTATAAGGTTGAGATATGGTTTGATCTGCAGCTATAGGAAATGCTTTATCTTGATAGGCATGCGTCTCAAAACTACTGTCTATAAACAAATGACGAGGAATTTTACGAACTGCCTTCAACACATTTTTATCAACAATGCCTTTGGCTTCTAATACCTTAGCCAACTGATTGCGAAGTCCTTGATGTTTGGAAGTGTCTTTCAAATTGATCAAATTTTTTGAAGCCTAAAAATAGTAATTAATCTATATAAATAGTCATAAAATTGTATCTTTGTTTTTAGCTGATTTTAAAATCAGAAAACACAAAATCAATGTCTTTTATAACGATTGATGCTAGTTTTTTCTTAGTTTCTCAACAGAGAACCTCAAGAATAAAAAAAATTAGTTGTATTTTTCTTCTAAAGGACTCAAAATATATATTATATGCTTAAAGTTGGAGTTTTAGGTGCTGGACACTTGGGTAAAATTCATTTACGTCTGTTACAAGAATCTGAAAAATATGAATTAATCGGTTTTTATGATCCTTCTGAAGAAAATGCAAAAAAAGTAGCTTTGGAGTTTGGATACACTTCTTTTTCATCGATAAGCTCATTGATAGAAGCTGTTGATGTTGTAGATATTGTAACTCCAACGCTCTCACACTTTGAATGTGCAAAACAAGCCATAGAAAAGGGTCGTCATATATTTATTGAAAAACCTATTACCAAAACAGTTTTAGAAGCAGAAGCGATCAAAACCCTAGCAAGTCAGTATCACGTTCAAGGACAAGTTGGCCATGTAGAACGATTTAATCCTAGTTTTACAGCTGTAAAAGAGATGATAGACAATCCTATGTTTATCGAATCTCATCGACTAGCAGAATTCAATCCAAGAGGAACAGATGTACCAGTGGTATTAGATTTAATGATTCATGACATTGATATTATCCTTTCGGTTATTGATTCTAAAGTAAAAACAGTACATGCAAGTGGAGTCGCAGTTATTTCTGATACACCCGATATTGCAAATGCTAGAATAGAATTTGAAAATGGTTGCGTTGCCAATTTAACAGCCAGTAGAATCTCAATGAAAAACATGCGAAAAACGAGGTTTTTTCAAAAAGATGCCTATATCTCTGTTAATTTTTTAAGTAAAGAATCCGAAGTAGTAAAAATGAAAGAGGTTCCTGAAAACCCAGATGAGTTTGCCATGATTCTACAAAATGCTGAGGGTGTCAAAAAACAAATTTACTTTGAAAATCCAGCAATAAAAAATAACAACGCCATTTTAGATGAACTAGAATCATTTGCAGAAGCTATTCAAACAAACAGCACTCCTACAGTTACTTTAAGCCAAGGAACAGAAGCATTGAGAGTTGCGCAAATGATTATCGATTGTTTCTAACATTGAACATCATTGAAAAATGAATGCCCGAGAATTAAACTTCTTGTGTATGCCCCTAATTAATACTTAAAATACTCGAAATAATATGAAGAATATCGCAGTTATCGGAGCGGGAACCATGGGAAATGGAATCGCTCATACTTTTGCACAATTTGATTACAATGTACATTTGATCGATATCTCTGAAGATTCTCTTGAGAGAGGAATGAAAACCATTGTTAGAAATCTAGACAGAATGGTGTCTAAAGAAAAAATATCCAACGCAGACAAAAAAAAGACACTACAGCATATAAAAACATTTACATCGATTCAGGAAGGTGCTAAAAAGGCCCATCTAGTCATAGAGGCTGCTACTGAAAATACAGCTTTAAAAACAAAAATTTTTAGAGAATTAGATGGAATTTGTGACAAAGAGACCATTTTAGCAAGCAACACCTCTTCCATTTCCATTACTGAAATTGCAGCGGCAACTAACAGACCAGATAAAGTAATTGGAATGCATTTTATGAATCCAGTTCCTATAATGAATTTGGTAGAAATTATTAGAGGATATAATACGTCTGATGAAGTCATGCAAACCATTGCAACTCTCTCAAAAAAAATAAACAAAACACCGGTAGAAGTCAATGATTATCCAGGGTTTGTGGCAAATAGAATTTTAATGCCAATGATCAACGAGTCTATAGAAACACTGTACAATGGAGTTGCTGGTGTAAAAGAAATAGACCTTGTAATGAAATTAGGAATGGCGCATCCTATGGGACCATTACAGTTGGCAGACTTTATTGGTTTGGATGTTTGCTTATCGATAATGAATGTACTAAATGAAGGATTTAAAAACCCCAAATACGCTGCCTGCCCCCTGTTAGTAAATATGGTAAAAGCGGGGAAATTAGGAGTAAAATCTGGTGAAGGGTTTTACGATTATTCTAAAAACAAAAAAGCAGAGAAAGTAGCAAAAATGTTTTCTTAACCCTACAAATAGAGAGAAATGATTCAAAAAACAGTACTGTTATTGATCGTGTTGTTCTCTGCAACTAGTCTAAAAGCGCAAGAAAATAAAAAAGGAATACTTGCCGTCAAAAAAATTGGATTGCTCTTCAACAGTGGAAATGAAAATAATATTTTATTCAATGATAAAGACTATTATTTTCAAACAAAAGTCTTAAAAATTCAAGCATTTTACACTCTAGGAAAATGGAAAAATATTGATTTTGAATTAATTGTACAGCCCCAAATACAGTCGATAAAACACCAGTTGATCAATGAACAGTTTGTATTGCCTACTGAAGAACACTATCTAGAAAAAAGAACCGAATTTACAAGACTCAAAAACCTGAATTTATACGCCGTAGAATTGGGATTTGTACTGCGAAAAAAAATCTTAAAAAAAGTGCATATTCAAGCCACTATTGGATTAGGGATAGCTTCCATAAATAAAAGAACAGAACGATTGGCCAAGGGATTTACGTTTATCGAAAATGCGGCTTTGGGTATTTCATATCAAACTTCCAACACCACTTTTTTATATATAGGTAGTTCTATTGGACACATTTCTAATTTGAATTTTAAATCTCCTAACAGCGGTTATAATATTTTGGGATACGAAATTGGCTTATCATTCATCTTGTGATCGCCCCCCTTTTTATGCAAATTAAAATTTAAGAAAAATTTAAGCCTATAACTATAGCTTTAATTGATGGTTTTTTATAATTTTATCGAAAATTATTATACTAAAATGACCATTACTCAATTAAAATATGTGCTGTCAGTAGCTGAATATCAAAACTTTACGGTCGCTGCAGAACATAGTTTTGTTACTCAACCCACCTTGAGTATGCAAATCCAAAAACTTGAAGATGCCTTAAATGTTCAAATTTTTAACCGTTCAAAAAAACCAATTGAACTCACAGAAATAGGAAAAAAAATTGTAGAACAAGCAAAGATTATTGTCAATGAAAGCAATCGAATTTCAGACATTGTAGATCAGCAAAAAGGATTTATTGGTGGAGAATTTAAACTAGGAATTATACCAACGGTGATGCCTACTTTACTCCCCATGTTTTTGAACAATTTCACAAAAAAATACCCCAAAGTAAAATTAATCATCGAAGAATTGACCACCGATGAAATCATTCGAAAATTAACGGATGGCCATATCGATGCTGGACTCGCAGCAACTCCATTAGAAAATGAATCAATCATAGAGAAGCCCCTATATTACGAACCCTTCGTAGGGTTAATCCCAAAAAATCATCGTCTATCCAACCAAAAAAACATAACCACTGAAGCATTAGAAATAGAAGACATTTTGTTATTGGAAGATGGACATTGTTTTAAAGACAGTGTTATTAACTTATGTAGTACCCACAAAATTGATAACAAAAAAGGATTTCAATTAGCTAGTGGAAGTTTTGACACACTTATTAAACTCTCTAAAGAAGGTTTGGGCATGACACTATTACCCTATTTACACACCTTAGACTTAAATGAAGAAGACAAAAGTAATTTGCGTGATTTTACCAACCCACCTCCAGCAAGAGAAGTGAGTTTGATCTATCATAAATCGCAGTTAAAAATGCAACTCATAGAAGCTTTAAAAAATACCATAGATGGAATTGTAAGAGGTGCTATCTCATTCTCTGATGTAAAAATTATAAGCCCTCTCCCTAAAAAATAAACCAATCATAAAAAAAGGAAGCTAAGATAGCTTCCTTTTTTTATGCATACATTTTATCTCGCAACTCTTTAATTTTTGGATCTGATAAATATTCATCAAAGGAGGTGTGTCTATCGATCACTCCTTTTGGAGTTAATTCAATTACCCTGTTTGCGACCGTTTGTGCAAACTCATGATCGTGAGTTGAAAATAAAACAGTTCCTTTAAAATTGATTAGAGAGTTATTTAATGCTTGAATAGACTCTAAATCCAGGTGATTAGTTGGCTCATCTAACACTAAAATATTTGCTCTCTTCATCATCATTCTAGACAACATACAACGTACCTTTTCACCTCCAGAAAGCACATTACTTTTCTTTAAAGCTTCTTCTCCAGAAAAGATCATTTTCCCTAAAAAACCTCTTAAAAAAACTTCCTCACGTTCTTCTTCAGTTTGGGCGTATTGACGCAACCAATCTACCAGATTTAATTCTCCGTCTTGAAAAAACGAAGAATTATCAAGGGGCAAGTAGGATTGAGTCGTAGTCACTCCCCAAGAATATTTCCCAGCATCTGCCTCTTGATGCGCAGTTATAATTTGATAAAAAGCAGATACTGCTCTAGAATTTTTAGAGATAATGGCAACTTTGTCTCCTTTATTTAAATTGATATCTACCTTAGAGAATAATTGTTCTCCTTCAAAATCTTTAGACAGTCCTTCTATGTTTAAAATCTGGTCACCTGCTTCCCGATCGCTTTTGAATATGATTGCAGGATACCTTCTACTCGATGGCTTAATTTCATCAACATTTAATTTCTCTATCATTTTTTTCCGAGAAGTTGCTTGTTTCGATTTTGCTACGTTTGCAGAAAAACGACGAATAAACTCCTCCAATTCCTTCTTTTTATCTTCTGCTTTTTTATTTTGTTGCGCTCTTTGCCTTGTTGCTAACTGACTAGATTCATACCAAAAAGTATAATTCCCGGAATAATGATTGATCTTTCCGTAATCAATATCAGAAATATGGGTACAAACAGCATCTAGAAAGTGTCTATCATGAGATACAACAATAACACAGTTGTCAAAATTTGCAATAAAGTTTTCTAACCAAGCTATTGTTTCAAAGTCTAAATCATTGGTGGGCTCATCCATGATCAATACATCTGGATTCCCAAACAATGCCTGTGCAATTAATACACGTACTTTTTGCTTACCATCTAAATCTTTCAATAGTGTATAATGTAAACTTTCAGAAATCCCCAAACTAGATAACATCGCAGCGGCGTCAGAATCTGCATTCCATCCATTCATTTCTTCAAAAACAATTTGAAGTTCTCCTATTTTTTCAGCATTTTCATCAGAGTAATCAGCATATAAGTCATCTATTTGCTTTTTTATTTTGAACAACTCTTTATTTCCCATTACTACTGCCTCTAATACTGGATGTTCATCAAAAGCATAATGATCTTGAGTTAAAACAGACATTCTCTTTCCTTTTTCTAAATGAACCTGACCAGAAGTTGGCTCCTGAGCACCCGAAAGCATCTTTAAAAAGGTTGATTTTCCTGCTCCGTTTGCACCAATAATTCCGTAACAATTTCCCGTCTGGAATTTTGTATTAACATCATCAAACAAAACACGTTTCCCAAATTGTACAGATAGATTAGAAACTGATAACATATACTATTTTTTAAATTTTGTGCAAAAGTACAAATTTGATTTATCTTTTCACACTCGATTTTAATGGTTTTACACAAAAAATAAAGACCTATTAGTCTTTTTATTTACAAAAAACTATTTTAACAATCAATTAACAACAATGACTTTATTCAATCCCTAAATTTGTAAGTAATATCGGATTCTATATTATATGACTAAACATTTACCTTATTTAATTTTAGCATCGGTTTTCTCACTATTTCTAAGCTGTAGCTCTGAACAAACTCGATCTGAAACTTATTTTGGAGGTAAAATCATCAATCCAAAATCTAATTATGTTGTGTTGCATTCCATGCAAGAAGTGATAGATACACTATTCCTTAAAAAAGACAATACCTTTTTAGGAAAATTACAAAATCCCAACGAAGGATTGTACTATTTTACTCATGGCAACGAAAATCAATTTATCTATTTAGAGCCTCAAGACAGTCTGATGTTGCGATTGAACACTTGGTATTTTGATGAATCTATAGTGTATGCGGGTAGAGGTGCAGAAAGAAACAATATATTAATTGATTGTTTTTTAGAAGATGAAAAGGACAATCAAATTTTCTATAAATTAAATCTTTTAGAACCTGAAAAATTTCAAGCAAAAACAGATTCTCTTCTACGTTTGAAACTAAACACTTACAATAATTACATTGCTAAAAACCCAAATGAGACCCCTGAGTTTAGGCATATTTTAAAAACAGCTCTAACCTATCCTGTATACGCTAAAATTGAAAGATATCCTGTAGCCCACTCAAAAATTGGTCATAAAACAGTATCTACAGAAATTAATCAAACTTTCTATAATCATAGAAAATCAATTCGCATTAATAATGATTCCCTGATGTACTTCCCTCCTCATTTAAAGTATGTAGGCAACTACCTTTATAATATTACCCATGAATTAGGTCATTCTCCAAGGAAGTATGAATACACCTCAGACTTTACGGTAGACTTATTAATGAACATCGAAAAAAAATTAACTTCCCAAGAGTTTAAAAATACTTTTTTAAAACAAACAGTCATTGGACACTTTTATAGACGATCTAGTTGTAAAGTACATCAAGAAACCTTTGACATTTTCTTCAAGTTAAGTACAGATGGTCAAGATAAAAAATTGGTACAACAATTATTATCAGACTCCAAATTGGTGAAAAAAGGGCAGCGCTTAACAGATTTTAAAATTACAAATTACAACAACAGACACAATTCCATTAAAAAGCTTATTAAAAACAAAAGTACTTTTCTTTTCTTCTGGAATCCTGTCTATGTTTCTCCAGAGTATATAAGTTCTAGAGTCAATTATCTAACCCAACAATTTCCGCAGGTACAATTTATTCAAATACAGATAAATGATAATTTCAATAAGACCATCCCTGAGTTAGATATAAAAAATCAATACTTCATCACTCCAAATAGTGACGCCAATCAATTCTTAACAAGTAAAATGCCTAGAGGGATTATTTTAAATAATAAAGGAATGATTACCAATGGATTCGCTTCTATTTCATCCAAAAAATTACAGAAAGAATTAGAGAGACTCAAGTAAACCCTAATTTTTTTCTCCAATCTATAATAATAGTGTACATTTGCACGATTTTAATTTTGAGGGTAACTCATTAAAAATCAGGTCGAATTTATAATCGGGTTTACAGGTGGGCGTTCTGTGAATCCACAAAAACACAGGAATGTCAACATTTTTAGAATTGGGTTTGAAAGCACCTATTATCAAAGCTTTATCGGGATTGGGATATGAAAAACCAACCGTTATTCAGGAAAAAGCAATTCCACAAATCATTTCATCTACAGACGATTTAAAAGCATTTGCACAAACAGGTACTGGTAAAACAGCTGCATTTAGTTTACCAATTATAGAGCTTTTAGATCCTAGCAGTAGTAATGTTCAAGCAATTATTCTGTCACCAACGAGAGAACTTGCTGTTCAAATAGGAAATAATATCAAAGACTTTTGCAAATACCTTAAAGATGTAAAAGTAACAACAGTATATGGTGGGTCTAGTATCGAAGATCAAATTAGATCTTTAAAAAAAGGATCTCAAATTGTGGTGGGAACCCCTGGTAGAACGGTAGATTTAATTAATAGGAGAGCTTTAAAATTAGGAAACGTTCAATGGTTGGTCTTAGACGAAGCAGACGAAATGTTGAATATGGGTTTTAAAGACGAATTGGATAAGGTATTGGAGGCTACTCCAGAGACCAAACAAACCCTATTGTTTTCTGCGACTTTTCCAAGAGAAGTTGAGTCTATAGCTAAAAACTATATGACCAAACCAGTAGAAATTACTTCAGGACAGAAGAACCAAGGTTCAGATAATGTAAACCATGAATATTATGCGGTTACAGAAAGAACTCGTTATCCAGCCTTGAAAAGAATCGCAGATTTAAATCCGAATATATATGCCATTATCTTTTGTAGAACTCGAAGAGAAACCCAAGAAGTTGCAGATAAGTTAATCAAAGATGGATATAGTGCAGATTCCCTACATGGAGATTTGTCTCAAGCACAAAGAGATTCTGTGATGGGTAAATTTCGAAAAAAAACCATTCAAATATTAGTGGCTACCGATGTTGCTGCACGTGGATTGGATGTGAGTGAGCTGACACACGTAATTAATCATAAATTACCAGACCAAATAGAAAACTATACCCATAGAAGTGGTCGAACTGGTAGAGCTGGAAACAAAGGGATATCTATTGTTTTGGTCAATGGGAAAGAAAAAGGAAAATTACGTCCCATTGAAAAAATCATCAAAAAGAAATTTATACAAGCAAAAGTACCTTCAGGAAAAGAAATTTGTCAAAATCAATTGATGAATTTAATTGATAAGGTGCAAGCAATTGAGGTAAATGAAACTCAAATCAATGAGTTTTTACCTAGTATCTACGACAAATTAAAAGACTTAGAACGCGAAGAACTGATTCAAAAATTTGTTTCGTTAGAATTCAACACCATGTTGGCCTACTATGAAAATGCAAAAGATTTAAACGATTTATCTTCTAGAGACAACTCGAGAGCAAGATCTACCAATGAAAATATGACACGCTTTTTTATCAATATTGGTAGAAAAGACAGTTTAAATCCTGCAAAGTTAATAGGTTTAATCAATGACCAAAATATTGGTGATAAGATAGAAATTGGAGCCATAGACATTCTAGATACCTTTTCTTTCTTTGAATTGGATAAAGATTTTGAAGATAAAGCCTTAGACGCATTTGCCAGTAATCAACCCGATTTTGATGGGCGTTCGGTAAATATAGAAGTAACTAAAAAAGAACGTTCTGGAGGTAGAAGAAGAGGATCTAAAAAATCCTTTGGTAAAAAAGACGGTGGTTTTGGACGAAGACGAAGTGCTGAAGGTTCTTCAAGGAGGAGTAATAGTAGCGGTGGTAGTAGAAGAAAAACAGACAGACCAGATAGATCTGAAAGAAAATCTAACGGAGACAGAAAACCTTCTAGCGGATTTGGGAGAAGACGCAGAGAACATTAATCTTCAATAAATCCATAGAAAAAACACCTCAGTTTATAACTGAGGTGTTTTTTTTGTTCCTAAAAGACAGCATAGCTTGTTGCGTTTAGGCAACCTTTTTCAAACGTTTCAATTTACGAATAAAATGGAGATAATTTCTTTTTAATTGCGTCTCAAAAAGTGCTCGATCCGCTAATAACTCTTTTTTAAAGATCATTTGAAATTCATTAAGTTTGGACTCATCGATAAAGTGAATAGAAAACAAATAAAACTCAATGATGATTGGCAATATCGATAAACCTTTCTCAGTCACAAAATACTGCCTACTTTTTTTAGTACCCTTGGGGTTTAAAATTTGGATCATTCCCAATTTCTGAAGTGATTTTAGACGATTGGTAAGAATGTTTGTTGAAATTTTTTCTTCGGAACTTATTAGTTCTTTGAATCTGGTTTTATTGTAAAAAATAAAATCTCTTAAAATTAAAAGAGACCATTTATCTCCAAATAAAATCGTAGAATATGCAATTGCACAAGAATTTTCTGGTGTTTTCATAGTTAGGGGTTTAATTTTTATTGCAATTTATTTAATTTTAGGAGATTACACAACTAACCAAACAAAATATATTAGTTTTTTAAAAAAACTAATAAAAAGTATTTTTAGTATGTTTGTAAGAATCTAACCTAAAATATATCATATTTATGAAATTTAAAATCATCATTTTATCGGTCTTAGCACTTACATTTTTTAATTGTAATAACAGTGGAGGTGCCTATCTTGGAGAAGGAGAAAACAACGGAAAATCCTTTTCAATTGGCGATGCTGCTGCAACAAAAACAGTCTTAGCCATCGCTGAAGCTTACAGCAACCAAGATGCCAAGCAATTAAGCACATATTACGATGCAGCATTTCTTGGTGAAAACGGAGAAGCTACTACAGACGCTTGGTTGACCTCTATGAACTCAATTACAATGAAACCTTATAAAATTGTACCCTTGTCTATGAATGGCTCAGAAGGTCAACAAGTATTAGCATGGTCTAAGGAGGAACGTGACTACAAAAACGGTTCTTATGAACGATTGGACTTAATGGAATTATTCTTTCTTAACAAAGAAGGAAAAGTAGCAGGGTTTAAACAATGGAAAGCCATCGATTCTACCAATTTTGGAAGATCCTATGGTGGGAAATTTTTTGGTAAAAAAGCAGGAGAATATACAGGACGTCCATTTCAATTCTCAAATAGAAATGAAACTGAGATGTTAGAAACTATGGTGGGTCATTACAACAATATGGATATCGAAGCAGTGAGCAGTTATTTTGCAGACCAAGTTACTATTAATGGGTACGATGGAAAACAAATGAAGTTGAGCAACAAACAACTTGCAGGGTTATTTGATAATTATAAATCGGTTACCTGGACTCCGTACTCAATTGTTCCTATTAAAATAGCAAATACAGATGCTGCTTCTGGAGTGATGATGTTTTCAAACGAACGTAGAGTTTTAAAATCTGGAAGAATCTGGGAAAAAGAATTGATGGAGACCTTTTATTTTGATTTGGATGGAAAAATTTCTTCAGTAACGCAGTTTGCGAGATAAGGAGGAACTATTACATTTTATAATATACAAACCCATAAACATTTTGTTTATGGGTTTTTTGATGGGTAGTTATTAAAAACTTAAAAATAAAATAGTACAATTAAACGATCATCATCAAGAATAGTATTCTATTGATTATTAAAAAAAAATTATACGCAATTGTTACAACTTGTTCATATGACCGTTTTCGGGGATACGAAAAAAATCATTTATAGGTATTGATTCAGCTAATAAACCCTATTGTAAGAATAAGCATTTGTACAGTCTGAAGTTTGAGTAACTGTATATTTAGAGGATTTGATCGAATAAATCAAAAGTCGGTATTTAAAAATAGGATATATTTAATCGAAAATAAATATTTTTAATCTAAAATATATTTTTCGATTGATTTACTGCTAATTATTACTAGAAATAAAGAGCAATTTAAGGATCTAATTCTCATACATAATTCTACAATCAATTGGAAATAGTTTAAAGAATTTTAAATGAAAACAATTTTCTTAATTATAAGCATAGTTTTTGTTATTGGTAATAGTCAAGCACAAAGAGTACTAGACTCTCTAAACTATAATAATACACAAGACATTCATTTTTTCAGAAATGTGAAAAATAGAACATTGGTAAAAAAATATACAACAGTCAATGACAATGTTATTCAGGTAGCTGATACTGTTATCTTAGGAAATCCAACCTCACAAGAATTTAACTCAAGAACCTATTCTGGGAGTTATGGTAATACAGGAAGAGTGGGTATTTCTAATTCTAGAAGTACCACAAAAAAAACCTATGAATTTATCATGTTAGATTTGACCAAACCAAGAAACTGAATAAAATGAAAGAAAAAATTGAAATACCATTAAGTAAGAACAAATTATTTTTAGGAATTGGAGGCTCGATATTATTTGTAGCTTTGGGAATTTGGCTGTTTTTAAATGCGGAGAATTTTCAAGAACATTCTTTTAGATTATTGAGAAATCCAATGGTCGTGAAAGGAGTTGGAATTTTAGCAATTTTGTTCTTTGGTGCGACAGGAATTTTCGGATTTAGAAAATTGTTCGACAAAAAAGTTGGATTAATAATTGACTCAAACGGAATAACGGATAACTCAAACGCTTCGAGTGTCGGACTAATTGAATGGAATGATATAACTGACATCATAACAAAACAAGTAATGTCGACAAAATTTCTGCTGATTAATGTAAATGACCCAGAAAAATATATCGGAAAAACAAAAAATGCAATGAAAGCCAAACTTATGCGTTCGAATATGAAAATGTACGGAACACCACTTTCAATCACTTCAAATACTTTAAAATATGACTTTGAAGAACTTAAGAAATTAATACAAACTGAATTTGAACGAAAAAAAACGTTGGGTAACAATGTATAACCGCAATTACGGCGGATTCGACTACGTCCGAATCCACTCGGAATTGCAAAAGTCAGTGCTTAACCAAAAAACAGTAACTTTAAACCCGTAACTGACGGTTATACGAGACCGTTGTACACCATTTGAGAAAAGTATTTTACATATCATTAATATACGGATTTCTAATCAGCTGTGGGAATGATAAAACATTAGTTGAAATAGAAAAATACGTGAAAGAAATTGAGAATCGAAAAGATTTATCGGAATCGATTACTGAATTTAACACGGAGGATTTGCATGGCGAAATTGTTGGTGGAATTTCCATCTATGAACTGACGAATAATAAAGGAGAAATTTATAAAATAATAGCAGAAGTAGGACAACCAAATCAATCGCCAGCGAATTATGAGTTTTTCTTTAAAAATGATAGTCTGACTTTTGCCAGAATTTTGGAATTTAATGAAACTGGAACTGATACGCTTATAAATAGCCAATACTATTATAATGGAACTAAATTAATAAAGCAAATCGACCAAATGAAAGAGAAAATGGAAGCAGAAACTGTAAGACAAGCATCTGAATTTTATCTTGTTTATGGAAAAGAATCAACTCAATCTCAAAATGCTGATATTGATTCTACTTTATTATACGGAATTTGGGATTCAACTAAAGGCGGAGATGCAGATTTTCGAATTACCGAAAATGAGTTTTATTTAGTTGACTATTTTGAACGCTCGGAATATAAAATCAATGGAAATTTGATTAAAATCATAGGAAGTGATTTTTATGAAAATGGGTTGATTTTAAAAGCCACTCAAGATTCTCTTAAAATCAAATGGGTTGAATTAGATGTTGTTGTGGACTATTGGAAATTTAACAAGTAAAAAACGATGTACAACACTATATAAAATTTATGCTATATTTAATAAAAAATTGTAAAACCCAAACAACCAATAAACATTTGTACTAGGCTGGAAATCTTCTAGATTTTAAGCCGCACAAATCTTATACAAATACGTTAGTATCCTGCATGTTCAAAGATAGAAAACGATTCATTTCCATCAAATCTTCCCCAAAATAGTTCGATTTTACTCCCTTTTGCTCCAGAAAAAATTTATTCAAAAATTAAAAAAAAACTGTAAATTAATAAAAGCCCAGCCTCTAAAAAAAATTTCTATGATCAGTCATAAGATCGGTCTTCACAAAATAACCTTTATCAAAATAGATCCTAGAAGCTTTTACAGCTATTGGAAAAAAGATTTTACCCGTAGAAACCATCTGTAAAGTATGATTTCCTTGCTTGGAAAAATTCAATTCCCCGGCTACAAGATCGCTCAACTTTACAATTAAAGCTGGATCAATGAAACTCTCAGTTTCAATAGATACCACAACATTTTTTGCAAATAAAACACCCGTAATAAGAAGTATCTGATCTCTATTGGCATTTCTCAATAAGACTTTATTAGGATGCTTAAAATCTGCATTTGAGAGATAATTTTGAAGTTCGCCAATAGGAACTTCTTTAGTGAAAGCCCCCTCGTAACTGATGGATATATTTTTACCAGATATTACTTCCAAAGAAAGTTGTAAGGCTCCCAAACCCAACGAATCTAAAAGCTCTTGAAGTAATGACATTCCAATATTAAAACTATAGGTATCTTTAGTGGTGGCATCGATATGTAATGCTGGGTTTTCTGTGGGTTCCAAAACAACCGAACTGGTTAACGCATGCTCTAAATGTGTATAATACAGTTCCGCATCGTTAAAGGGCGTCTTCAGCCACAACTGTAATAATTGATGATTTCGAATAGGTCCTACAATCAGATCATAACCTTGCTTTCGGAGTGTTTTGGTAAGATTCATTATCCTTTTTCATTTTCTATAAATTCCCGACAGAGATAGCATAACAACCAACGGAAATGATTTTTTTTGGAAAAGCACCAAAGCCAATGCTTTTTGCCTAAAAATACATAAAAAGGTCCTGAATCACTTGAATAAGTAGTTTTTTTAGAAAAGAAAAAGGAAAAACTCGATGAAATGAGTATTTTTAAAAGCATCAAAAGACACTTTACAAATAACTCAACCATCATTTGTCTTTATTCAATGTTTATACTGTAGGTCTTTTTTGAAAAAAAGTATGAGAATTGACTAAAAGAGCAGTGAAAATTGCAGCTTTTGACGGGATTACTCCATCATGGTCGCTGCAATTTTTTTATAGGTACCATTTTCCAATAAGACTCTAATTGCCGAGAATGCCGTGATGGTTTCTTCGATGTCTTCTAGTGTATGAGTTGCTGTTGGAATCAATCGCAGAATAATCAATCCTTTTGGAATGACTGGGTACACTACAATAGAACAAAAAATTCCATGATTTTCACGCAAATCATTAACCATGGCCATGGCCTCTGGAATATCCCCTTTTAAAAAAACAGGAGTGATACAGGTTTGTGTAGTACCTAAATCGAATCCAGCTGCTCGCAATCCAGATTGCAATGCATTGGTATTGATCCACAACTTTTCTTTTAACTCAGGCATGGTACGCAACATATCCAATCGTTTTAACGCTCCTTTTACCATTGCCATCGGCAATGATTTTGCAAAAGTTTGAGAACGCATATTGTATTGTAGGTATTGAATCACATCTTTGTTTCCGGCTAGAAAAGCACCAAAACCTGCCATAGACTTTGCAAAAGTTGCAAAATATACATCGATTTCATCCTGAACACCTTGCTCAAAACCGGTACCTCTTCCCCCTTCTCCAAGGGTTCCGAATCCGTGTGCATCATCTACTAAAATTCTAAAATTATATTCTTTTTTAAAAGCAATAATCTCTTTCAAACGGCCTTGCTCTCCTCGCATTCCAAAAACACCCTCAGATATCACTAAAATTCCACCCCCTGTTTTTTCTGCCATTCTTTTTGCACGCTTGATGTTTTTTTCAAAACTTTCCATATCGTTATGACGATATACAAAACGCTTTCCTGCATGCAAACGAACTCCATCAATGATACAAGCATGCGTATCAATGTCATATACAATCACATCATTTTTACCAACCAGAGCATCTATAGCAGACATGATTCCTTGGTATCCGAAGTTTAATAAGTAGGCTTTTTCTTTGTCTACAAAGGCAGCACATTCCCTTTCTAATT
>CBFIGS010000006.1:0-96189 GCA_965662295.1 Polaribacter sp.
GAATTGTTAAGCAGCGTTATGATGAGGTTTCTGATTTGATTATTCAGCCAGAGATTATTATGGATCAAAAGCGTTATGCGCAATTAATGAAAGAATATAAAGACCTTGGAAGTGTTGTAAAAAAGGGAGATGAATATCAAACTTTAATCAACAACATAGAGGAGGCTAAAGAAATTATTTCCGACGGTTCTGACCCTGAAATGACCGAAATGGCAAAGATGGAAATGGAGGAGGCAAATACGAGAATTCCTCAATTGGAAGACGAAATAAAATTTTTACTAATACCCAAAGATCCAGAAGATTCTAAAAATGCAGTGGTAGAATTGCGAGCGGGAACTGGAGGAGATGAAGCTAGTATTTTTGCAGGAGATTTATTTAGAATGTATTCTAAATATTGTGAGAGTAAGGGATGGAAAGTATCTACAGTAGATTATTCTGAAGGAACAAATGGGGGATTCAAAGAAATTCAGTTTGAAGTAACTGGCCCCGATGTTTATGGGACTCTTAAGTTTGAAGCCGGAGTTCACCGTGTACAACGCGTTCCACAAACAGAGACACAAGGTCGTGTTCATACCTCTGCAGCAACCTGTATGGTCTTTCCAGAAGCAGAGGAGTTTGATGTAGAAATCAATCCAAAAGATGTAAGAATTGATTTCTTCTGTTCCTCAGGTCCAGGAGGTCAATCTGTAAATACCACCTATTCAGCTGTTCGTTTAACACACATACCTTCTGGTTTGGTTGCACAATGTCAGGATCAAAAATCCCAACATAAAAATAAAGAGAAGGCTTTTAAAGTATTGCGATCTCGTTTGTATGACATGGAATTGGCCAAGAAAAATGAAGCAGATGCTTTAAAGCGTGGTTCTATGGTTTCTTCTGGAGATCGAAGTGCTAAGATCAGGACTTATAATTATTCTCAAGGGCGAGTTACAGATCATCGTATTGGACTAACATTATATGATTTGTCCAACATTGTAAACGGAGATATCCAAAAAATAATAGACGAATTAATGTTGGCTGAAAATACACAAAAATTAAAAGAGCTAGGTGACGGAATCTAGTTTTTCTCAATTCAATATTAAAAAAAGCCTCAAAATTTTATTTTGAGGCTTTTTTACTATTTAAGTTTAAGACAGTATACAAGTTTGTGAATATTTTTATAAGATTACCAATCATAGTTTTTATGAGCGTCTAGCCGTATGAAAATAAACAGTAAGATTGTGAAGCCCCAAAGAGAAGAGCCCCCATAACTAAAAAAAGGAAGTGGGATTCCAACAGTGGGCATCAATCCAATAACCATTCCCAAATTGATTACAAGGTGAAAAAATAAAATAGCGGCTACTCCATAGCCATAGATTCGTCCAAATTTATTCGTATGTGTTTCTGCCAAATAAACAATTCGATATAACATGAGCATGAACAGAAGAATGACAATACTACTTCCTATAAAGCCCCATTCTTCTCCAACAGTTGTAAATATATAATCTGTATGCTGTTCCGGAACAAAATCTCCTTTGGTAATGTCTCCTTTTAAAAATCCCTTACCCGTCCAACTTCCAGAACTAATGGTTAATTCCGATTGATACGAGTTATATCCGATATTCTTGGTATCTGTTTTCAGGCCTAAAAGAATTTCAAAACGATCTCTGTGATGTTGTTTAAAAACACTATTGTAGGTGAAGTTTGTTCCAAATGTAAAAAGGAGGGTCATCAAATAGATCATTATAACTTTGTGCCAATTAAAGCGGATAAATCTTTTTCCACTTCTGTAAATAGCATACAACAATCCAATAGATATTATGCTAATTAGCCAGAGTGAAACTGAAATGTGTCCAAAGAGAATGATCAATATAAAAAGAAGTATTACAAGAGCTCCAAAAAGAATATAATTTAAAGTTAAGCCCTCTCTATTTAGTACCAAAAAGAAGGCTAAATAAACCAAGGCAGAACCAGCATCTGGTTGTAAGATGATTAAAATAGCAGGGATGAAAACAATGATAAACGCTTTTATTTGATTCTTGATTAATTTTAAGTTGTATTTCCGATCGCTCAATAGTTTTGCAATTGCTAAGGCTGTGAAAGCCTTCACAAATTCTGATGGCTGAAGACCAATTGAACCAAAATTATACCAAGAGGTAGCACCATTAATTGTTTTACCAAAAGCAAATAGACCCATTAGGGAGGCTATCGCAATTAAATAAAAGAGACTTGAAAACTTTTCATAAAATGTTGAGTTAAAAAAAAGAATTAGAATAATTAGTGGAATTGTTAGGCATATAAAAACAAATTGCTTGCCATGTCTTGTCGAAAAATTTAGTAATTCTGCATCTTCTGTTGTTCTGGAGGCTGCGTAAATATTCATCCATCCAAATCCCACTAAAAATAAAAAGAGAAAGACTAAAAGCCAATCGATTTTTGCAAAAATATTATTTTGTTCTTGACGCAATTTGTTGAGATTTTTAGTTTAATTGTTTGTAGGTTTCCTCCAAACTTAAATTGAGCATTCTTTGTTCTCGTGATTTATTTGCCTCTGAGATTGTCCCAGTTATGTATTTTTCAATAAGTAAACTAGAGATAGGAGCTGCAATTGAAGATCCGTATCCTCCATTTTCAACAAAAATAGCCAAGGCGATTTTCGGGTTTTTTTTGGGAGCAAAAGCAATTAAAATGGAATGATCTTTGAGCTGTATTTTTTTTCCATCAATCTTTGCGAAATTTTCTGCAGTTCCTGTTTTACCACAAATTTCGATTCCTTTTACTTGGCTCCATTTTCCTGTCCCTGTTTTAAAAACTTCGTGCATGGCTTCAATAATTGGCGAAAAGTGTTGTTCATCAATAGTTGTTTTTTTTGGGACTGTAAATTTGGGGTTGTCGATTGGGTTTTGATCGATTTGTTTTAAAATATGAGGAGTGTAAAAATAGCCTTTATTTGCAATGGCAGCAGTAAAGTTTGCCAATTGTATTGGTGTAGTTTCAACATCACCCTGTCCTATAGCATTGGAAATTACAGAAGAAGCATTCCATCGATAGTTAATTCTACGGTCATAAAAATTTCCTGTAGGAATCCTTCCTGCAGCACCTGCAGGCAAATCATAGCCTAAGTAGTTTCCTAAACCAAAACTTTTTACATGCTTGCTCCAGTTATTCAGCCCATCCGAAGGGGTATTGTCTTTTTCTACAATCTGTTTAAAGGTCCTTGAAAAATAACTATTACAAGATTTTGCAATTGCTGTTTTCAAATGGATAGGTTTGCCTATAATACCACAATGACATCCCATGAATTCCTTTTTTCTTCTTCCATAGCGATATCCTTCATAGCATTTGAAATGTGTATTCGTATTAATAACGTTTTCTTGTAACCCAATCAAGGCATTCATCATTTTAAAAGGAGATCCTGGGGCGTATTGCGCCATCAAAGCTCTGTCATAAGTTGGTTTATCTGGATTATCAGGATCCATTAAAAAAGTCGAATTTACAGATCGTTTTCTACCCACTAACATGTTAGGATCGTAGGAGGGGGCTGTTACCAATGTCAGAATTTCTCCTGTAGCGGGTTCTATTGCCACAATTCCACCTCTTTTCCCAGACATTAATTTTTGAGCATAGGTTTGTAATTTGATATCTAAAGTTAAGGTTAGATCTTTGCCATTCTGAGACAATGTATCATAGCTTCCTTTTAGATAGGGACCGGTAACGGTGTTAAATCTATTTAAACTTAAGAATTTCTTTCCTTTTTTACCCCTTAATAATTTTTCGTATTGCCTTTCTATTCCGTCTTTACCAATTAACTCCCCTTGTTGATAATAGTTATTTTTTGCAGCCATGCTTTCATTGACTTCTCCAATGTATCCAAGAACATTGGCAGCTACTTTTACAGGATATTCTCTAATAATTCTTTTTTGAATATAAAAACCTTTGAATTTTTGAAGTTTTTCCTGTAAAAATGCAAAATCTTCTTTTGCTAATTGTTTAAGAAACACAGAAGGCTTATAGGTCGCGTATTTTTCCGCTTTTTTAAATCTTTTTAAGAAGTATTGTTTGTTAATTTTTAATAGGTTGCAGAATTCTAAAGTGTCTAGAGGAGACACTTTATTGGGTTGTATCATGATGTCATAAGAAAGTTGGTTGGCAACCAAAAGATTTCCATTTCTGTCATATATATATCCTCTTTCTGGATAATCATATTCAATTTTTACTGCGGAATTTCGAATCGGGTCGTAATTTGCTCCTCTAATTACCTGAAGTTGAAAAAGTCTTGCAATAAAAATAATTCCAATGACTGTGATTAAAAAATAAAGTAAAAAACTTCGTTTCATTATTTGCTTTTCTTAAAAATATAGGTTCCTAGAAAAAATAAAATCAATGTAAAAGTACCAGAGTATAGGGTATTCAAAAGAACGATTGATAAATTTTGAAAGCTAAAACTAGTAAAAGAAAAATAGATAAAATGATGAATTAGGGTTAAAGTTACTACATAGTTAAAAACCTTACCGATAGATTCAGATTTTAACTTGAAAAAAGGATAGTCTGAAGGAATTTTTCTAAAATAAACTCTAACAAAAAACAGTCTAGTATAAGCAATAAGTATTGTTGAAAAGGTATGGATTCCTCCTGAATCTGAAAAAAAATCAATAGAGATTCCCAAAATAAAACTCAAAAATAACAATGGAAACTTATTTTCTTCCAGAGGATATAAGAAAATAAAAGCGATGTAGAGATAGGGGTTGATATATCCCAAAAAGTTAATGTTATTTAAGATGAACACTTGTAAACACAACAAGAATAAAAAAAATAAACCTTGAGATAGAATTTTATTCATTGCTAAAGTTTTCTAAGGATTGTATTTCTTGTTTGTGTAAATTTTTAACAACATACACATGTTCAAGATTGCTCATATCATTAAAAAGAGTTACGTCTATATTACTATTGGCTGTATTTCTCTTGTTTATTTTTGAGACTACGCCGATGGGAATTCCCTCAGGGAAAATAGTAGATTTACCCCCAGTTTCAATGGTGTCTCCTAACTTTAGTGGGGCTTGTCTTGGGATATCATGCAATTGAACAGTGTTGTAATCGATCCCATTCCATTTGAGAGTTCCAAAGTAAGCGGTGTTTCCTTTGAGGCGAGCATTAATATTGCTATTTTTATTTAAAATAGATTGAACTCGTGCGTAATTGTTTGTTAGGTTTTCAGTAATTCCAATAATTCCCTTACTATTAATTACAGCCATTTCTTTAGAAATCCCCTTATTTTGTCCTCGATTAATCGTCAAGAAGTTATAGGGATTGGAATAATTATTATTGATAATTTTAGCTTGTGTATAGGTGTATTTTTGATGGTATTTTAGGCTGTCTACGACCGTGGTGTCTTTAGAAAACACCAACCTATTTTTTTCTAAGTCATTTTTAAGGATTGTATTTTCCTCCTGTAAAGATTGGTTTTTGGCTCTCAAGCTCATATAATCTTTGTAGTTGGAGAAGGTTGCATAGAAAGTTCCGGTAATACCGTTTGCAGAGTTTACAAATTTGCTTTTATGAAAATTAAGATTGTTGAACGTTAATGTAAGCGCTATGAACTCCAAGAATAAAAAAAACAGAAAATATTTAAACTTCTGAAAAAAATAGATAATTTGCTGCATTGTTAGAACTTAAAAATCGCTACTTCATCAGAACGTTTTTGTATTTATTAAGTTCTTTTAATGCAATTCCAGTTCCTCTTACAACAGCCCTTAATGGATCTTCAGCCACATATACGGGTAAATCTGTTTTTCGAGACAAACGTTTGTCCAATCCTCTTAACATAGAGCCTCCTCCAGCTAAGTATATTCCAGTGTTATAAATGTCGGCCGCTAATTCTGGAGGTGTTTTAGAAAGTGTTTCCATCACCGCATCTTCAATTCTTAAAATAGATTTGTCTAAGGCTTTGGCAATTTCTCTGTAAGAAACTTGAACTTGTTTAGGTTTTCCACTTAATAAATCTCGACCTTGAACAAGCATTTCTTCTGGAGGTGTTTCTAAATCTTCCGTAGCAGCACCAATTTGTATTTTAATCTTTTCAGCGGTAGAATCTCCGACATGAAGGTTGTGTTGTGTTCGCATGTAGTACATAATGTCACTTGTAAACAAATCTCCTGCGACTTTTACAGATTGATCACATACAATCCCTCCGAGGGCAATAACCGCAATTTCAGTGGTACCACCACCGATGTCAATAATCATATTTCCTTTGGGTTCCATAATATCAATACCCACACCAATTGCGGCAGCCATGGGTTCAAAAATTAGATATATTTCTTTTGCATTCATGTGCTTTGCAGAGTCGCGAACCGCTCGCTTTTCTACCTCTGTAATCCCTGAGGGAATACAAATAACCATCCTTAATGCTGGAGGAAACAATTTCTTTTTAATTGATGGAATTTGTTTTACAAACTCCTTTATCATTTGTTCTGAAGCTTCAAAATCGGCAATAACTCCATCTTTTAAAGGACGAATGGTTTTGATATTTTCATGGGTTTTTCCTTGCATTAGGTTGGCTTCTTTACCAATTGCAATGATGTGACCAGAAATTCGATTTCTAGCTACAATAGAAGGACTGTCAATAACCACTTTTCCATTGTGGATTATTAAAGTATTTGCGGTACCTAAATCTATCGCAATGTCTTCGGTCATAAAATCGAAAAAACCCATGAACTATCTTTATTGAATTATTTTTTATGTCTCCTTACAAACTTACTAAATTTATGAGTGTAATTTACATTTTATTTATTAATGTTTAAAATGTCTTGTTCCAGTCATAACCATAGAGATATCGTGCTCATTACAGTAATCAATACTCAATTGATCTTTAATAGAACCTCCAGGCTGTATAACACTTTTGACACCTGCTTTGTCTGCTATTTCTACGCAATCTGGAAAAGGAAAAAAAGCATCACTTGCCATGACAGATCCCGCTAAATTGAATCCGAAAGAAGTGGCTTTTTCAATTGCTTGATTTAATGCATCAACTCTACTTGTTTGCCCTGTTCCACCCGCTAATAATTGTTTGTTTTTTACAAGTATTATGGTATTTGACTTTGTATTTTTACATAGTTTTGAAGCAAATAGTAAATCATCTATTTGATTCTGGCTAGGCTTTGTATTGGTTGCGTATGTTAAGTCTTCTAAACGATCTGTGATGTTGTCCTTGTCTTGAATCAAAGAGCCATTTAAACAAGTTCTTACACTTTTAGTTGGTAGTTCTACTTCTTTTTGAATTAAAATGATTCTATTTTTCTTTCCTTTCAGAATGCTCAAAGCTTGGTCTGAAAAAGAGGGAGCAATTACAACCTCGCAAAATAAAGAATGAATTTCTTCAGCAGTCTCTTGGTCTATTTCAGTATTTGCAATTAAGACTCCTCCAAAAGCAGAAACAGGATCTCCAGCCAGCGCATCTATATAGGCTTGTTTGATCGTTTCTCTTTGTGCAAAGCCACAAGCATTGTTGTGTTTTAAAATGGCAAACGTTGGGGCTTCTCCTTTAAATTCTTCGATTAAATTAACAGCGGCATCGACATCTAGTAAATTGTTATAGCTTAATTCTTTACCGTGAAGTTTGTCAAACATTGCTGCTAGATTTCCAAAAAAATATCCTTTTTGATGTGGGTTTTCACCATAACGTAAGACTTTTGCATTTTGTTCGCTTGCTTTGTATACGATTTCTTCTTCATTAAAATAGTTAAATATAGCAGTGTCATAGTGAGAAGAAATATTAAAAGCTTTGGCAGCCAATTTTTTTCTTTCTGATAAAGTTGTCATTCCTTCCTTTTCTGATAGTATATTTAGAAAAGAGTCGTATTGTTCCATAGAGGAAACAATACATGTGTCTTTAAAATTTTTTGCAGCCGCTCTAATCAAGGAGATTCCTCCAATATCAATTTTTTCTACAATATCTTGTTCAGTTGCTCCTGAAGCAACTGTTTTTTCAAATGGATATAAATCCACAATCACCAGATCAATTTGTGGAATATTAAATTCGGCTAATTCTGCAACGTCATTTTCGTTTTCCTGTCTGTTAAGAATACCACCAAAAACTTTTGGATGAAGTGTTTTTACCCTGCCACCCAGAATGGATGGGTAAGAGGTAACATCTTCTACAGGAATTACATCGATTCCTAAGTTTTTAATAAATTTTTCTGTTCCTCCAGTAGAATATAGAGTTACATTTAGCTCATTTAATTTTTTTACAATTGGCTCTAAGCCATCTTTGTGGAATACCGAAATTAATGCGGATTTAATTGTTTTTGAAGTGTTCATTTAGTGTGGTCTTGTTAAGAGTCACAAATTTAATAAAAGCAATCTTGTAAGACAATAAAAAGATAGTAACAAAAACTGTAAATAGTTAACAACTATTTAGATTTTAGTTTCAATAGTTGTACCATAGAAAGTTTTTTTGGACGGTTCTTTATTCCGACACCAGAAGACGCTTCAAAAAGAATAATTCGCATTATTCTGCATTGTCAATAAAATTTCGAAACCAATCTGTAAATTGGGTTAAAAGTGTTTTTTTTGTTTGAGGATAATTTTCATTTTCACTGCTCGATTTAGAATCGTAGTTTTCATTTTTCATAATTAAGGGGTTGATTAGCAATTTATTATGATTCAAATATAGAAAAAATTAATTTAAAATAAGAGCTATTTTCTGACAGGTATATTCTAAGAGGCGTTCGTCTTCTTCGGTAAAAGTATTTGCAGTATGGGAGTCTATATCTATTTGACCGATGTTTTCTCCGCGTACAAAAATTGGGACTACAATTTCTGATTTTACTTTCCAGCCGCAAGAAATATAATTTTCTTGCTCAGAGACATCTTGTACAACAAAATTCTCATTACTGATGGCAACCTGTCCACAAATTCCTTTTCCAAAAGGGATGATGGTATGCACTGTTTCTTCACCGGTATATTGGGCTAGTTTTAGTTCGTTTTTAGTACCATTTTTAAAATAAAACCCAACCCAATCATAATAGGGTACTGTTTTTTCTAGATAATCGCATATTTTTTGCAATTTATCATCATTGGAGTTCTCAGATGAAATAATATGATCTATTTGTTGTTTTAAACTATTTAGCTCCATTTTTGTATATTCGTTAAAAAAAAAGCTAAGTTAAATTAAATGTTGCTGTGAAAAAACACAAAAAGAGTCTAATTTTTTTAATTAAATTTTTTGTTACCTACTTTATTTTAGTTGCCATCTATGACTACTATTTGACTGGGTCACAGCAAAAATCCCCCTTCTTCAAAACCTCTTCAATAACAACTTTAGTCGCCAATCAATCAAAAGATGTATTGACTTTTTTTGGGTATCATGTTCAAGCGATTCAGCATGAACAAGAGATGTCTGTAAAAATTCTTTTTGAAGAGCGATATGTTGCCAAGATCGTTGAAGGGTGTAACTCGTTGAGTTTGATTATTTTATTTATCTCATTTATTGTCGCTTTTAAGGGTCCCCTAAAAGCCACTGTTTTATTCGGCTTTCTAGGGGGGGCTTTTGTCTATTTTATCAACGTGCTGCGAATTGCATTATTAGTGGTGCTGATAGATACCTATCCCTCTCAAATTCAGTTTTTGCATAATGTGGTTTTTCCGGGAATAATTTATGGAACAATATTGATACTTTGGATTATATGGACTGCTAATTATTCTACTTATCGGAAATGAAATATTTCGTAAAAATACTATTTTCTTTATTTTTTCTGTGGCTGTTATTTTTAATCAGAGCATTTGAAACAACATTGTTTTATGACCCACTAATTGACTATTTTCAAAATGATTATTTGCATCAAAAAATTGATGACATCGATTCTTGGCGTTTGCTAGTAAATTTATTTTGCAGATATTTATTGAATTCAACAATATCACTAGGACTGATTTGGGTATTATTTAAGAGGCAAGATTATGTGAAGTTTTCTGGAGTTTTCTTTGTATTGGCTTTTGTGATTTTGATAATTGCTTTTCTTTTTTTGCTAAAAGATAATCTTCAAGGAGGATATTTGCTGTTGTTTTATGTGCGAAGATTTATCATCCACCCACTATTTTTATTGCTGTTGGCCCCTTTGTTTTTTTATCAAAAATCATCTGATACGTAATTTAACAAATAATTAGAGTTTCTTGTTGTAAATTTGCAATATCAATGAAAGAATTAGCATTTAAAATAGGATCTTTTGTATTAGCGATTTTAGTCTGTATTTCAACGCTTTCTTTTACCGTAGAAAAACACTATTGTGGAGATTTCTTGGTAGATGTTTCTTTTACAGGTGATGCCTCCGATTGTGGAATGGAAAAGGGCACTGTTCCAAAGAAGAACTGTTGTAAAGATGAAGTTCATCAGGTAGAAGGACAGCACGAATTGCTTCAATCTTCTATTGATGATTTTACAATCCAGAAAGAACAATTATTGGATTCTTTTTTGATCTCCTATCGCGATTTTTTCAGCGTCAAGGAATCCACAGAACTCATATACAACGATTTATCTCCACCTGATCTCCCTGTTGATTATCAGGTTTTATACCAATCTTTTATAATTTGATTTTATAATTATTTTTTCAAAACTGTTTGCAAAAACAGATCGAGACTTTATAATTATTAAATTCAACAAATCATGAAAAAATACATAGTAAGTGGTTTTTTACTGCTTAGCTCGTTGTTCTCTTTTACACAAACATCTTTTAGTGGAATCATAATGGACCCTTCCAATCCCAAGGATAATATCGGGATAGAGGGAGTTAGTGTTCATTGGTTAGATACGAACATTAGTACCATTTCAAACTCCAAAGGGAGGTTTACAATACCTTACAAAAAAACATATAAAAAATTAGTTGTAAGTTTTTTGGGGTATCGAACAGATACCATAACAGTTCTCAATTCAAATCCAATATCTCATTTTTTAACCCCACAAAGTGGGTTGGACGAGGTAGTTGTTATCACACGGAAAAAAGCAACCTATAAATCGTTCTCCTCTACCACCAATGTGTTTACTGTTAATTCTGATGAATTGTTAAAAGCAGCTTGTTGTAATTTAGCAGAAAGCTTTGAGACAAACCCATCGATAGATGTAAGCTTTTCTGATGCCTTGACTGGTACCAAACAAGTTCAAATGCTTGGACTAACGAGTCCCTACTTATTAATATCCCAAGAAAACATTCCTTCTGTTAGAGGAGCTTCTCAGGTGTTTGGGCTTACGTTTACTCCAGGAACTTGGGTAGAAAGTATCCAGATTACCAAAGGAGCAGGTAGTGTGGTCAATGGATATGAGAGTATTTCAGGGCAAATCAATGCAGAATTGGTAAAACCCTTTTCAGATCGTAATTTCTTTTTAAATCTATACAGTTCTCTAAACGGAAGATTAGAACTAAATACGCATTTTAATCATGTAATTTCTAACAAATGGCAAACAGGATTATATGTTCATAGAAATTACAGAGGAGAAAAATTTGATCAAAATAAAGATCAGTTTTTAGACAACCCTCTCGCTGATCAAATTAATATCATGAACAGATGGCAGTTTACAGATGTAGAAAAAGGATTGGTTAGCTTCATCAATGTGCGTTTTTTAAATGATGAAAAACAAACAGGAGAAATGAATTTTAATCCAGCAAAAGATAAAGCAACCACCAATGCTTGGGGAAGTGAAATTGATACCAAACGCTTTGAAACTTCTGCGAAATTAGGCTATGTTTTTCCGGAGTTGCCTTTTCAAAGTGTCGGTTTTCAAATAGCCTATAGTCAACATCAACAAGACTCTTATTTTGGACTAAATAATTATGATATTGAACATCAAAGTATCTACTCCAATATCATCTTCAATTCGATTATTGGGGATACTAGAAATAAGTTTAAAACAGGAATTGGGTATACCTATGATACTTATAACGAGCTTGTAAATACAGATTCTTTTGATAGAAAGGAAGAGTCTTTGGGAGCTTTTTTTGAATATGCTTTTGACAATTTAGAAGATGTTAGTTTTACTGCCGGTATTCGAATTGATGTGCATAATTTATTAGGAACTTTTATGACTCCACGGTTTCATTTAAGGTATGTTCCATGGGAAAATGGTGTTTTTAGAGCCTCTTTTGGAAGAGGGAAGAGGAGTGCTAATATTTTTGCCGAAAATCAGCAATTATTTGCAAGCTCACGACAAATAAACGTACAAGATGTCGGTGGAAGTATTTATGGATTACATCCGGAAATTGCCTGGAACTATGGAATTTCATACATGCAAAAGTTTACTTTATTTGATAATAAAGGAGATCTTACCTTTGATTTTTATCAAACGGATTTTCAAAATAAAGTAGTAGTAGATTGGGAAACACCACAAGAAATTTCTTTTTACGACTTGGTAGGTTCAAGTATTGCAAATAGCTTTCAAATCGAAATAAATTATAACCTTGCCGCCTATTTTAATCTAAGAATGGCCTATAAATATTTTGATATTGCCACAGATTATAAAAGCGGTAACTTCCAAAAACCAATGCAGCCTAACAATAGGTTTTTTGTAAATTTATCATACGAAACACCTGTGGCCGAGGAAGGTTCTCAATGGAAGTTTGATGCTACCTTTAATCACATCGGAAAACAACGTTTACCGGATACAAGTTCAAATCCAGTTGTGTATCAACTACCAAGATATTCTAATGCTTATGAATTATTACATACACAGGTAACAAAAGTATTTTCTGAGAAGTTTGAAGTATACTTAGGTGCCGAAAATTTAACAAACATTCGGCAGAAAAATCCTATTTTAGCAAGTGACGATCCGTTTGGTTCGTATTTTGACACGACACTTGTTTATGCTCCAGTATTTGGACGTACCCTATACGCAGGTTTGCGTTTTACAATTAATTAGAAAAAAATAAAAGATGAAAAAAATAGTATTTATAATGAGTCTGTCATTGATCGGTTTATCAGTTCAATCACAAGAAATAAAAAAGAATAAAAACCTCCAAGTTACTTTTGAAGTAGACGGCGTCTGTGGCATGTGTAAAAAGCGTATTGAAACTGCAGCTCTAAAAACAAAAGGGGTTAAATTTGCTCTTTGGAATCTCAGCTCACATCAACTGAATTTAATTGTAGATGAGCGGAAAACAACGATTACCAAAATTCAAAAAAATATTTTAGAAGTAGGTCACGATGTCTTTGGTTTTGATAGCCAAAAAATAGTAGCTCCCAATGAAGCTTATAATGCTGTCGCACCTTGCTGTAAATATAGAGACGAGAAGGTTGTGTCAGACCACAATTAAGGGATGAAATAAAACTAAAAAAAGAAATCATCGTTTTTCAAACATAAAAATCCGTTAGCATTGCTAACGGATTTTTTATGTTTCTTCAGAAATAGAAGAAGAATTGTAGTTGTAATGCTATAGATTACATCATTCCTGGCATACCACCACCCATCGGAGGCATTCCTGCAGCAGGAGTTTCTTCTTTGATATCTATCAACGCACACTCGGTAGTTAAGATCATTCCCGCAACAGAGGCTGCATTTTCTAGGGCAACTCTGGTTACTTTTTTAGGATCTATTATCCCCGCCTCTAGCATGTCTACATATGCATCGGACTTTGCATCATATCCAAAGTCTTTTTTACCCTCTAGAATTTTATTAAGGACTACTGAACCTTCATTTCCAGCATTTCCAACAATAATTCTTAGGGGTGCTTCAATAGCTTTATTGATAATCTGAACACCCGTGGTTTCGTCTAAGTTTGCTGTAGTTATTTTTTCTAATACTTTTTTAGTACGAACCAATGCAACACCACCACCAGCGACAATACCTTCTTCTACAGCAGCTCTAGTTGCATGTAAAGCATCATCCACTCGATCTTTCTTTTCTTTCATTTCTACTTCAGAGGCAGCACCAACATATAAAACAGCAACACCACCGGCCAATTTTGCCAAGCGTTCTTGTAATTTTTCTTTGTCGTAGTCTGAAGTTGTTGTTTCAATTTGAGCTTTAATTTGATTGACTCTTCCTTTAATGGTAGTCGCATCTCCAGAACCATTTACGATGGTTGTATTGTCTTTGTCTATCGTTATTGTTTCTGCAGTTCCAAGAAGATCTAAGGTTGCATTTTCTAATGAAAATCCTCTTTCTTCTGAAATGACAGTTCCTCCTGTTAAAATGGCGATGTCTTCTAACATTGCTTTTCTTCGGTCTCCAAACCCAGGAGCTTTAACAGCTGCAATCTTTAATCCTCCACGTAATTTATTTACTACTAAAGTGGCCAATGCTTGACCATCTACATCTTCTGCAATAATTAATAAAGGTCTTCCTGACTGAGAAACAGGCTCTAAAATGGGAAGAATTTCTTGTAAGTTAGAAATCTTTTTATCGAACAATAAAATGTAAGGGTTTTCTAAATCAGCAATCATTTTGTCTGCGTCAGTAACAAAGTATGGAGAAAGGTATCCTCTGTCAAATTGCATTCCTTCTACAACATCTACATAGGTTTTCATTCCTTTGGCTTCTTCAACAGTAATCACTCCTTCTTTTCCTACTTTGGAAAAGGCAGTCGCGATCAATTCGCCAATTGTATCGTCATTATTTGCTGAAATTGCAGCAATTTGTTTTATTTTTTCTGAGGAATTCCCCACTTTCTTTGCTTGTTTCTCTAAGTCTGAAACAATCGCTGAAACAGATTTGTCAATACCACGCTTTAAATCCATTGGATTTGCACCAGCAGCAACATTTTTTAATCCTTCTTTTACAATCGCTTGAGCTAAAACAGTTGCAGTTGTTGTTCCATCACCCGCCAAATCATTTGTTTTGGAAGCAACCTCTTTGACCATTTGAGCACCCATATTTTCTAGCTCATTTTCTAGTTCAATTTCTTTTGCAACAGAAACTCCATCTTTAGTTACTGTAGGCGCACCGAAGGATTTCGAAATAATTACATTTCTTCCTTTAGGACCTAATGTTACTTTTACTGCATTGGCTAGAGCATCAACTCCACGTTTTAAACCGTCTCTTGCTTCAATATCAAATTTTATATCTTTTGCCATATTTTTATTTTTTAACTTTTAGCTAATTTGTTGTTACCTAAAATTAATTAATTTATTATTTATATTATGCTAGTGGCATAAAGCCAAAAGCGCTTTTTTAAATGATTGCTAAAATATCAGATTCGCGCATCATTAAGTAGTCGACACCCTCTAATTTTAGATCTGTACCGCCATATTTTCCGTACAATACGGTATCACCAACTTTTACCGTTAAGGGTTCATCAACTTTTCCGTTACCTACAGCTACTACCGTTCCTTTTTGAGGCTTTTCTTTTGCGTTGTCAGGAATGATTAATCCAGAAGCTGTTGTAGTTTCTGCGGGAGCAGGAGCGATCAAAACTCTATCTGCTAATGGTTGAATATTTATTGCCATATTTTATTTTTAATTGATTATGATTAATATTTTGAAATAAAATTACAGAAATTATGCCATTTGTTAAAAACTGACAATTTTTCTACGATTGATAGGATTCTCAAATATGTAAGTAAAAAAAATGCCAACGTGTCATTTTGTTGGCATTTTTATTTTTTAAAACGAATAATTATTGCAAACTATCGTTGGTAAGCGGGGTTGTATTTTCTGCTGGTAATGTAGTTTCAATACCGTCTAATGTGTTTTCCAATTCAAAAGTATTGTCACTGTTTCTAGGGATTGCAAAATTTGCTAATAAAATTAAGGCAAATAAGGCAATTGCTAGGGTCCAAGTTGTTCTGTCTAAAAAGTTGTTTGTATTTTGGACACCTCCTAGAGATTGTGCACCGCCTCCACCAAAAGAAGAAGACAATCCTCCACCTTTAGGGTTTTGAACCATTACGATTAATATCAATGCAATGGCAATAATCAAAATTAGGATTAAAAACGCTGAATAACTCATGATTTATTTTTTTTGTAAAATTTGTATTCTCTTAATTTGGTCTGCAAAGAAACCACTTTTTTCTGGATATTTCAAACTTAAAATTCGGTAGGCTTGTATGGCATTTTCAAACTTTTCTTGCTCTAAATAAACTCTTGCTAGCGTTTCTGTCATTAGAGAGGAATCTTGTTTGTTTTTTTTGATTGCAACGGAGCTTTTATGATCTTTAGATAAAGGCGCTATTTTAGGGTTATTTTTTATAAAGGTATCGATTAACTCTTCTTTTTTTATTGGTTTTTTTGTTTGGTTTGTAACCTCTCGGACAATGGGTTTCTTTGTTGAAATTTGGAGCCATTCATTAAACGAGTGATGTTCTACTGAAGAAAATGAAATTGGTTTACCGATTCCTAATTCTTTTTTTACTTCAGTATTTTTTTCTGATGGGTTTTTAGATGTTTCAACAGGGACTTCTATATCAGTTGTTTCTGATAATTTATCAGATATTTGTTGGTGAATATTTTGTTTTTGTGTGTTAAAATTGGTCGAAGTAATATAATTGAATAAAATAGTTCTATCGGTAGTGTGGGATGCTGTTATTTTTAACTCAGTATTGTATTTGAAACTATCGTTATTTTTTAGCCCTTTTAAATACAGAGATCTAGCTGCCTGAAAATAAGGGTATTCTTCAACAATTGCTTTTAATTCAGTAGTTTCAACTTGCTGAATATGTTCTTTTTTTTGTAAAATTGTTAAAAATTTTGAAGCTACCATTTTGCTACTGAAGCGTTAAATATATCTTGCGTAATTCTCTCTAAAATCTCATCCAAAGCAGCTTCCAGAACTCCTCCAGTAAGTTGCGCGTTTGCATCAAAATCTGAATAAAAAGAAAATTGTTTTTCAAAATTATCTTTTTCTATCAGTTTATTTATAAATCGAACATTTACAGTAACGGTAAGTCTATTTTGGGCTGCAGTTTGAGCTGCAGTAGCACTCATCGGGTTTACTCTATATCCTGTTATTTCTCCACTAAAATACAAATCACCATTAGATTTGGTAAGTGTTAGGTTTGTTTGACGTGTAAATAAATCTTGTAAATCTTGCGTAAAACTTTGGCTCAAACTTGGCTCAACCAAAGGAGCTTGATTTGGGAAAAAATCTATTTGAAGTGTCTTTGCATCGCCAGTGCTTCCACCTGTAAAAGAATAGGCTCCACAAGCTACACAGAGAAGCATGCTTATGAAAACAAAGATGATGGATAGATGTTTCTTCATAAATTACAAATTATATTGTTTGATTTTTCGATACAGCGTTCTTTCTGAAATCCCGAGCTCTTTGGCAGCTAATTTACGTTTATTACTGTTTTTTTCTAAAGATTTTTGGATCATTTCAATTTCTTTGTCTTGTAAAGATAATGATTCATCCTCTTCTATAGTTTCAATAAATTCATACTCTTTTTCGGCAGAGGAATTTTGAGAAATATTCAACACTTCAACACTATTGTCTTGCCTTTGTTTGTCTCCGTATATTTTTTCAATTAATTGGTGATGTTTTTCCTGGATTTCTTCTACATTCCCCTTTTTAATGAAGTCTAGTGTTAGTTTTTTTAGGTCGTTGATATCATTTCTCATGTCAAATAATACTTTGTACATGATATCTCGTTCCGTAGAAAAATCAGTATCTCTTTTACGTCCAACGATCGCAGGTAAATTATCTTTATCATTTGGGAGGTATTGTTTAAGTTTGGAGCCAGAGATATTTCTTTCTTCTTCAATTACAGAGATTTGTTCTGCCAAGTTTTTTAATTGTCTGATGTTTCCGGGGAAACGATAGTTCAATAATATGTTTATGGCATTTTCATCCAAACGAATAGATGGCATTCTATATTTTTGTGCGAAGTCTGAAGCAAATTTTCTAAACAATAAATGAATGTCTTCATTTCTATCTCTTAAAGCAGGTAAATGAATTTCTATGGTGCTTAACCGGTAATACAAATCCTCTCTAAATTTATTTTTTTCAATAGCAGCCTGCATATCGATGTTGGTAGCTGCTACAATTCTAACATTTGTTTTTAATACTTTTGATGAACCTACTTTCATAAATTCGCCGTTTTCTAGAACACGTAATAAGCGAACTTGAGTAGTTAGAGGAAGTTCGCCAACTTCATCCAAAAAAATAGTTCCTCCATCGGTTACCTCAAAATAGCCTTTCCTATCTTGTGTTGCTCCAGTAAAAGCCCCTTTCTCATGACCAAAAAGCTCACTATCTATGGTACCTTCAGGAATTGCACCACAATTTACGGCGATATACTTTGCGTGTTTTCTATGCGATAGAGAATGTATTATTTTTGGGATACTTTCCTTACCAACTCCGCTTTCTCCTGTTACTAAAACAGAAATATCAGTAGGAGCGACTCTTATCGCTTTTTCTAAAGTTCTGTTAAGGTGAAAATCGTTACCGATAATCCCAAAACGCTGTTTTAATGTTTGTAAGTTTTCCATTTTTATTTATAAATATATAGAAAAAAAGAATCCTTTTTTAATAATTATCAGAATATCCAACTGCAGTACCTTTTAGGGTTGCAGAGGTACAGTCTTCAACTTTTACCATCACAAAATCTCCCATTTTGTAATGTTCTTTGGGAAATACGATGACCGTATTTTGAGTATTTCGCCCTTTCCATTCGTTGGGGTTTTTCTTTGAGGTTCCTTCTATAAGTACCTCTTCTGTTTTTCCCAGGTGTTGTTTTGTTCTATACAAGGAGTGCTCTTGTTGCAAGTTAATTACCTCTTGTAATCTGCGTTTTTTTACAGAATGTGGAACGTTATCTTCCATTTTTTTTCCAGCTAAGGTTCCTGGTCTTTCAGAATAGGCAAACATAAAACCAAAGTCATATTTTACATATTCCATTAACTCCAGTGTATCTTTGTGATCTTGTTCTGTTTCTCCACAAAAACCAACAATCATGTCTTGTGACAATGACATTTCTGGAATTATTTGATAAATATGATCTACCAGTTCCATGTACTCTTCACGAGTATGTTGTCTGTTCATTGCTTTTAGCATGTCATTACTTCCACTTTGTACAGGCAAATGAATATACTTGCAAATATTTTTATGTTTTGCCATGGTATGAATTACATCCAGGCTCATGTCTTGTGGGTTAGAGGTAGAAAAACGAAAACGTGTTTTTGGAAATTTAGTTGCACAGAGGTCTAATAATTGCGCGAAATCTACTGCGGTGGCTTGCGCGATTTCTGATGCTTTTTTGAAATCTTTTTTCAATCCGCCACCAAACCATAAAAAACTGTCTACATTTTGACCCAATAGGGTAATCTCTTTAAAGTTTTGATCAACCATCGATTGAATTTCTTCGATGATACTTTTTGGATCACGACTTCTTTCCCGTCCTCGAGTAAAAGGAACTACACAAAAAGTACACATGTTGTCGCAGCCTCTTGTTATTGATACAAATGCAGAAACTCCATTGGAATTAAGTCTCACAGGAGCAATGTCGCCATAGGTTTCTTCTTTAGATAAAATAACATTTACGGCGTCTCTACCTTCATGAACTTCTTGAAGTAAATTAGGAATGTCTTTATAAGCATCTGGACCAACGACCAAGTCTACTATTTTTTCTTCTTCTAAAAATTTTTCTTTTAGACGTTCTGCCATACATCCTAAAACACCCACCTTCATGTTTTTGTTCTCTTTTTTTACAGCATTATATTTCTGTAATCTTTTCCGAACCGTGGTTTCTGCTTTTTCTCTAATAGAGCAAGTATTTACCAAAACTAAATCTGCTTCTTCTAAAATTTGAGTTGTATTGTACCCTTCTTTGTCAAGAATAGCAGCAACAATTTCACTATCATTCATATTCATTTGGCATCCGTAGCTTTCTATGAATAACTTTTTGGTGTTTTGTTTCTTGTTTTTCGTGACAAGGGCTTTCCCTTGTATTTTTTCGTCTATAATTTTTTCTACGTATTCCATCTATCAATTAATGAATCTAAGGGTCTACAAAGATACAACCAAATTTGAATTAATATGACAATTTGGCAGAAAAATTATAGGCCAAATTTGAATAATAATTCATTGAAAATTGATGAAAAAATTTTTTTTATAAAAAAACTAACTACTTTTGCAGAGAAAAATAATCGTTTTTAGCTACAAAAAAGAAATAAAATGGCAAAGAATTTAGTAATTGTAGAGTCTCCGGCAAAAGCAAAAACCATCGAAAAATTCCTTGGAAAAGGTTTTCAAGTAGCCTCTAGTTATGGTCACATAGCAGACCTACCCTCCAAAGAATTAGGGATAAATGTAGATGGGGATTTCAGTCCTAAATATATCATATCCGACGATAAAAAGCCCGTTGTAAAAAAGTTAAAAGCATTGGCTAAGAAAGCAGACGTGGTATGGTTAGCAAGTGATGAAGATAGAGAAGGAGAGGCGATTGCATGGCATTTAAAAGAACAGTTAAATTTAAGTGAAGCAAACACAAAACGGATTGTTTTCCATGAAATAACCAAGAAAGCCATTTTGAAGGCTGTTGATCATCCAAGAGCCATTGATTATAATATGGTAAATGCACAACAGGCTCGTAGAGTTTTAGATAGGCTTGTTGGGTACGAATTATCTCCAGTTTTATGGAGAAAAGTTAAAGGAGGTTTATCTGCAGGGAGAGTTCAGTCGGTTGCTGTTAGGTTAATTGTTGAAAGAGAAAGGAGTATTCAAGCATTTAAAGTAGCCTCTTACTACAAGGTAGCTGCAGAATTTTCTAATGACCAAGGAAAGACATTTAAAGCCGCCATCTCCAAGAATTTTGAATCGAAAAAAGATGCTGAAATCTTTTTAAATTCGTGTTTAAACGCCAAATTTTCAATAACAGATTTAACTAAAAAGCCGGCAAAAAAATCACCCGCAGCACCCTTTACAACCTCAACATTGCAACAAGAAGCATCCAGAAAGTTAGGCTTTCCTGTTGCCAAAACAATGCAGGTTGCACAACGTTTGTATGAAGCTGGACTCATTACTTACATGAGAACGGATAGCGTTAATTTATCTGTTGAAGCAAGAGAGGCTGCAGCAGCTGAAATTACCAATTATTATGGAGAGGAATATACAAATCAACGTGTTTTTAAGTCGAAAGCAAAAGGAGCTCAAGAGGCCCATGAAGCAATTCGACCTACCAATATGAAAATGCATACGGTAGATGTAGAATACGACCAAAATAGATTGTATGATTTAATCTGGAAAAGAACACTGGCCTCACAAATGAGTGATGCGCAACTAGAAAGAACAAATATTAAAATTCAAAATTCCAATAATTCAAAAATCTTTACAGCAAAGGGAGAGATGATCAAGTTTGATGGGTTTTTAAAAGTCTATTTAGAAGGGAATGATAATGAAGAGGAGGAGCAAGCTGGAATGTTGCCAAATTTGGAGGTTGGTGAAAATTTAGAGTATGCTTATATCAATGCAATTCAAAGGTTTTCAAGCCCACCATATCGTTTTACGGAAGCTTCTTTAGTGAAGCAGTTGGAGGAACTAGGCATCGGTAGACCCTCTACCTATGCGCCAACGATTTCTACGGTTCAAAGAAGAGGTTATATTGAAAAAGGTCAGAATGAAGGAGTTGAAAGAGAGTACGAACAGCTTATTTTGGCTGGGGGGTCAGTCAAAACTCAAACGTTGACAGAAAAAACGGGATCTAATAAAAACAAATTAATTCCAACAGATATTGGTAATATTGTTAATGACTTTTTAGTGGCTAATTTTTCAAATATTCTAGATTTTGGATTTACTGCCAAAGTAGAATCTTCTTTTGATGATATTTCAGAAGGTGATGAAAATTGGACCGAAATGATTAAAAACTTCTATAATGAGTTTCATCAAACCGTTGAAGATGTTAAAGAAAATGCCAATAGAGAAAGTGGAGAGCGTATTTTAGGAAAGCATCCAGATTCTGGTAAAACGGTATTGGTTCGTTTGGGTAAATTTGGACCTATTGCCCAAATAGGAGCTCCAGAGGACGAAGAAAAGCAATTTGCAAGTCTAAATACTACTCAAAATTTAGGAACGATTTCTTTAGAAGAAGCATTAGAATTATTCTTACTTCCCAAAACATTGGGTGTTTATGAAGCTGAAGAAGTGGTGGTTTCTAATGGTCGCTTCGGACCTTATATTCGCTTTGGAAAAATGTTTGTTTCTTTAGATAAAGGTGAGAATCCTATGGAAGTAGATTTGCCAAGAGCTACAGAATTAATTGTTGCAAAACAAAAAGCTGATGCCCCAATTGCACATTATGAAGACTTGCCTGTTCAGAAAGGAGTAGGACGTTTTGGGCCCTTTATCAAGTGGAATTCCATGTTTATCAATGTTAGTAAAAAGTATAATTTTGATGCTCTTTCCGAAGAAGATATCACAGAGTTAATTGAGGTAAAAAAACAGAAAGAAATAGATAAGGTAATTCATCATTGGGAAGATGAAGGGATTCGTGTTGAAAAGGCCAGATGGGGTCGATTCAACGTTTTAAAAGGTAAAATTAAGATAGAATTGCCAAAGACCACCCAGATCGAAAAACTCTCTAAGGCTGAGGCAATAAAAATGATTGAAGCAAAAATGCCAAAGAAAAAAGTTGTAAAAAAGAAAAAAAACACAAAAAAGAAATAAAAAGGTAGTATATTGCTACTTATTTTAAAAAATTGATGAACCAAGAATTTTTATCCCCTGTAAAAGATTCGGTACTAGTCCATCTGGACTTGCAGTCTTCCCTGTGTTTAGGGAAGACACTTAGAATTCATACACAACAAAAAGGTTTTCCTGATTTAGAAAATGTTCAGATTGCTATCATAGGGGTTGATGAGGGTAGAAATTCTGAAAATAATTTTGGTTGTGGAGAAAATTTGCATTTTATCCGAACAAAATTATATGAATTATATCCTGGAAATTGGAATACTCAAATTGCTGACTTAGGAAATATTCAAAAAGGAAAGTCAGTTCAAGATACTTATTTTGCGGTATCAGAAGTCATCACAGATTTACTCAAACAAAATATTACACCCATCATTATCGGTGGAGGTCACGACATTACTTATGCGAATTATAGAGCCTATGATTCTTTAGAGCAAACTGTCAATATTGCGACTGTTGATAGTCGTTTTGATTTAGGAACTTTAAACGATCAATTGACCTCTCATTCCTACTTGAGTAAAATAATTATGCAAGAGCCAAATAACCTGTTTAATTTCAGTAATGTTGGATATCAGACCTATTTTAATTCACAAGAAGAAATACAATTATTAGATCAGTTGTTTTTTGACGCCTATCGATTAGGGGAAGCCAAAGAATTGGAAAATATCGAGCCCGTGTTTAGAAATGCAGACATTGTTTCAATAGACATAGGATGCATCAGGAAAAGTGAAGCACCGGCCAACAGCAATGCCTCTCCAAATGGGTTTTATGGCGATGAAATTTGTGCCATTTCCAGATACGCAGGAATAAGTGATAAGGTATCTTCATTTGGAATTTATGAGTACAATTCAAAACATGATGATCATTGTCAAACAGCACATTTGATAGCTCAAATGATTTGGTATTTTATTGAAGGAGTTAGTTCTAGAGTGAAAGATTATCCATTTTCAGGAAGAGAAAATTATCAAAAGTTTACTGTTTTATTGGAAGAAGATGACCCCTTAACATTTTATAAAAGTCATAAGTCTGGAAGATGGTGGATAGAGATAAATATTTTGTCAAGTAATAAAAACAAAAGACATGCGTTAGTACCATGTACTTACTCTGATTATGTAGATGCAACCAAACAAATTACTCCAGAAAGATGGTACAAAGCAATGCGCAAATTGGTCTCGTAAATAGGCTAAAAAAACGTTAAAAATTAGACTTAAAATTGGTTTTTATCAAAAAAAACAATAGGTTTACTAACAATAAAGAAATGAGATTACAGAACATGAATAAACCACTAATAGTTGCAATTTTTGCAATGTTTCTTTACAGTTGTGGCTCTAATGATAGAGGTGAATTAACTGGAGTAAAATATAAGAAAAAATGGTTTGCAGAAAAGCCATTTGGTATGGCTTACATCCCAGGAGGATCCTTTACCATGGGAAAACAAGATCAGGATTTAATTGGTACGATGAGCACTCCAACTAGAACGGTTTCGATAAGGCCTTTTTATATGGATGAAACAGAAATTACAAACAATGAATACAAAGAATTTGTATTCTGGGTAAGAGATTCTATCGTGAGAACCCAACTGGGTATTCAGCAAGAGTTTGCCCAACTATTATCGTCAACTCCTGAGGGTGAATCTGGGTTGTCAGGCGGTATTCATGATTATGCCTTTGCTACCGTTGACACAACAGATTCAAGTCCATACCAGAAATATATGTATGAAAATTATTACAGCTTTGGAGATGGAATAGACTCGATTAAGCCATTAAGTTGGGAAACTGATATTATTTGGAAAAAAGAGGATTTTCCAGATGTTGATTACGTTGAGGTGATGGATTCTTTATTTATTTCAAGAGAGGAAGCTGTGGATGGTGTTCCTACTTTCGATGTAAAATTATTAAATTACAGATATTCTTGGTTCGATAGAGACAATGCAGCTAGAAAAGGTGGAGGCAGAAAAAGTTTTTTAAAAACAGAAATATTAAATATTTATCCGGATACCACTGTTTGGGTGAAAGATTTTAATTATTCCTACAATGATCCAATGCATCAAGATTATTTTTATCATCAATCTTACGGAAATTATCCTGTAGTTGGTGTTTCTTGGCAGCAAGCAAATGCTTTTTGCAACTGGAGAACTAAAAAGAAAAATGATTATTTACGAGGTAAGAAAAACCAAACGTCAGTTCCAGACTTCAGATTGCCTACAGAAGCAGAATGGGAGTATGCTGCCAGAGGGGGGCTAGAATATGCAACCTATCCTTGGGGTTCAGGAGGGACTAGAAGCGATAGAGGGTGCTTTTTAGCTAATTTTAAACCAGTAAGAGGAGATTATGCTGCAGATGGAGCACTCTATACCGTGGAGGCAAGATCTTATAATGCGAATGATTATGGGTTATATAACATGGCTGGAAATGTTTCTGAGTGGACAAACACATCCTATAGATTATCATCTTATTATATGGCTTCCACTATAAATCCAAATGTTGAAGACAGAAAAAACAAAAGAAAAATTATACGAGGAGGATCATGGAAAGATACAGCATATTTCTTAGAGGTAAGTTCTAGAGATTATGAATATGCTGATACTGCTAGAAGCTACATCGGTTTTAGAACTGTCCAAAATTATCTCGGTAGAACCAATTAATAAAATTTCACTTATACAATATTATGGCAAAGACAATCACTTATAAAAAAAGAATGAATTTTGTTTATGGAATTGGAGCAGCAATAGTAATTATTGGAGCCCTTTTAAAAATTCAACATTGGGATCTAAATCTCTATTTCTTTAAAATTCCAGGGGGAACAATGTTAACTATTGGTTTAGTTGTAGAGGCAATTGTTTTTGGAGTATCTGCGTTTGATGCACCAGAGGAAGATTTAGATTGGTCCAAAGTTTACCCAGAATTAGGTAAGGATGGTCATGAAGGGAATCAAGGCGCTGCTGGAATGTTGTCTGAAAAATTAGATAATTTACTAGCAGAAGCAAATATCGATGCAAGCTTAATGGAAAACTTAGGAAATAGTATGAAGAATTTCCAAGGAGCTGCTGAAGGACTGTCTGCAGCATCAGAGTCTATATCTGCGACAAATAAATACAATGAACAAGTATCTTTAGCTGCTACTCAAATGGAATCATTGAATGACTTATATAAGGCACAATTGGAGCATTCAAACAAACAAGCAGCATTAAATTCAGCTGTTGTAGAAAATACAGAGAAATTAAAAGAACAAATGGAGTCCTTGTCTAAGAATCTATCTTCTCTCAACGAAGTTTATGGAGGAATGCTTTCTGCGATGTCTAAATAATAATTAGTTACAATGAATATAAAAACCAAATTTAACAACTAGTTCTTATGGCAGGAGGAAAAATGTCCGCAAGACAGCAAATGATTAACTTAATGTACCTTGTATTTATTGCAATGTTGGCAATGAATATGAGTAAAGAGGTGTTATCTGCTTTTGGATATATGAAGGAAAAGTTAATTGAAAATAATATTTCGACCACACTGAAAAACAATGAGGCCTATGACAATCTTGCCACCAAAGCCAGAGAGCAGGCTGCGAAATTTGATACATTGAATAAGCAGGCGGTTCAAATTAAAGACTATTCCCTAGAATTTTACACCTATTTACAGGAAATCAAGGATAAAATGAGTTCAGATGTTGAGGACAAAATCGATTACGAAGCGATGGACAAAACTGTTTATTTTGATGAATATTTTTTCAAAGGCAATAAATATACTACCGAAGGGGAAGCGTTCATAAATAAAATAAATGGGTATAGAATTAAGGTTTCAAATGTTTTAGGAAAAGAAAACAAGTTTTCTTCAATACTTTCAAAAAGATTTTCCACAAAGGATGAAATAAATACGGATGGCAAAAAGATCAAGTGGTTGGATTATAGATTTAAAGGATTTCCTCTAATCGCTTCGTTAACTTTTTTAACTCAAATGCAAGCTGATATTAAAAACACAGAAGCTGACATTGTAGCCGATCTATTAGGAGGTAAGCTAGAAGAAGCTCTTTCTCTAGACAACTACAAAGGAATCGTAGCTTTAGATAAAAACGCCTATTTTGCCGGTGAAAAAGTTACGGGTAAAATTGTGCTAGGTCGATATGATGCCACCATGGTTCCAGATAAAGTAACCTTGAATAAAAAACCTTATACCAATATTAAAGACGGTCAAGTAATTATTGACGTTCCGGCAGGGAATGTTGGAAATCATGATATTGTAGGACAGATAACTTTTACTCAGAATGGGGATCCGGTCAATGTAGATTTTGAAAGCTCCTATTCTGTAATTCCAGAGCCAAGTACCGCTGTGGTTTCCGCGGATAAAATGAATGTTGTATACAGAGGTTTACAAAATCCAATTTCTGTTTCTTTACCAGGAGTAAGTGATAATAATTTAGATGTTTCTGTAGATGGAGGTAGTTTTTCTGGTAAAAATGGCAAATTTAGTTTAAGCCCAGGTTCTGGTAAAATAGCCACGATTAATGTTAGAGCAACATTAAGTAGTGGAAAAAAGATAACTTCAAAAAAAGAATTTAGAATTAAAGACATTCCTGCTGCAATGGCAAGTGCAAGAGGGCAATACGGTGTTGTAAGAATGCCTAAAACTAGTCTAGGTAGAACTCCAATAGGAGCTGGTCTACCGGATTTTGTATTTGATTTAAAATTAAAAGTAAATAGCTTTAAAGTGAAGGTCCCAGGACAAGTGACGGTTCTTGTAAAAGGAAATATTTTTAGTGCTCAGGCAAAAAAAGCTTTATCCAAAGCTAAAAGAGGAGATGTAGTTACTATTTTTGATATCAATGCTTCAATCATAGGAAATTCTTCATATAAATTACAAAAGGTGTTACCTGTTAGCATTGAGATAACGAATTAGAAATAAAAATAAATACTATGTTTAAAAATTGTTTAATAGCCTTTTTCTATTTTATTGTCAGCGGTTCAATTTATTCCCAAGCAAACCTGTTGAATTCAAAAACAGTTCAGCAAATAGGAAAAAAAACCGAGCAACAATTATTGAATGATCAAAGTGCCCCAATTCCCTATGGATATATTGATGATAGAGATGTTCTGTGGTCCAAAGTAGTTTGGGAATTTATTGATTTGAATCAAAAGATAAATTTTCCGTATTATTTTCCGATCGATACTACAAATATTTCTTCAAACAGAAGATCTTTATTTGATACATTGATAAAAGGAATCAAACAAGGAAAAATTGAAGAAGTATATTCAGATTCCTACTTCACCTCTAAAATTACTCAAAAAGAAATTGAGAATCGATTGGTTAATATTCGTGATGAAAACGGGTATAAAGATACTTTCAGAATTCAAACAGAAGATGTTGAAGGTTATATGATTAAAGGAATGTGGTATTTCGATAAGCGTCAAGGAGAATTAAAATACAGATTGTTAGCATTAGCACCTATGGGTAAAGATGTTCAAACTCTTGGGGTTTCAGAAATAGATGATGAAAATTTGTATGAGTTGTTTTGGATTTTCTATCCATCTGCAAGAAATATTCTGTTTAAATCAAAAATCTTCAATCCAAAAAATGCCCTTCAATCTATCTCTTTTGATCATCTTTTAAATGCAAGAAGATTTAGCGCTACTATAGTAAGGGAGGAAAATGTATATGGTGATAGAGCAATTTCAGACTATATCAAAGGGAATTCTTTACTCCAATTGTTTGAAGCCAATAAGATTAAAGAAGAAATTAGAAACAAAGAAATCGATATGTGGAACTACTAAAGCACATAAGACATATAAAAAAACGCTCCAATATTGGAGCGTTTTTTTGTATTAAAAGTACTATTTTTAACCTGTGAAAGTAGATTATATAATCGTTGGTTTAGGATTAGCCGGGTTGGCCTTTATAGAAGAATTAATTGCCGCTAAAAAGACATTTGTGGTTTTTGAAGATGATTCTCAAACTTCTTCATTAGTAGCTGGTGGAGTTTATAATCCGGTTATTTTGAAAAGATATACTCCCGTGTGGAATGCTAAAGAGCAATTAAAAATTGCACTCCCTTTTTATCAAAGTTTAGAAAAAAAATTATCAATAAAAGTTGATGAAAAGTTTGTAATAAAAAAAGCTTTTAAATCAATTGAAGATCAAAATAATTGGTTTTCGGCCACAGACAAACCAAGCTTATCAGGTTTTTTAAATCCAGTATTAGATTCTCAAAACTATCCTGGTGTAATGGCTGATTTTGATTTTGGTAATGTTAATGAAGCCGGTAGAATTGATACCAAAAAGCTTGTGCAATCTTATAGACAATACCTTAAAGATATGGCGTCGATTTATTTTGAAAGCTTTCAATATGATGGCATTGATTTTCATGTAGATCATCTAATATATCACCATATAATTGCGAATAAAATTGTTTTTTGTGAAGGGTTTGGCATGGTGAAAAACCCATTTTTTAATTACTTACCACTGAATGAAGCGAAAGGGGAATTACTTACCATACATGCTCCAGAATTGGAGATTAAATTTTTATTAAAATCATCGCTATTTATTTTACCCCTGGGGAATCATCATTATAAAGTTGGTGCTACTTTTAATTGGACTGATAAAACCTCAAATCCATCTAAAGAAGGGAAACAAGAGTTGGTAGATAAGCTAAAGAATGTGATTAATGTTCCCTATCGTATTGTCTCTCAATCAGCTGGAATACGCCCTACAGTAGCGGGAAGAAGACCTTTAGTTGGTAAACATCCAGTACATTCACAATTAAGCATTTTAAATGGACTGGGAACTCGAGGAGTTATGATTGCTCCAACGGTTGCGAAAAATTTATTTAATCACTTGGAAAATGAAGAAGAATTAGATGCAGAAATTGATATTAATCGTTTTGATTAGCATATTTTTTTTCATACGCAACAAAGAGATGTATCCATATAATTCTTGACAAACGTAAATTAACAGGAGTCAAAAGGATTAGTGAAACAATGATAGTACTAAAACTTTGTAATAAAGATCCATCAAAAATTAGTTTAGAGATCAAAAAAACAAGTATTGAAAACCCTACTGTAATCCCATAATTAACATACATTGCTCCATAATAAAAGGAAGGTTCTAACATGTATTTTAAATTACAATTCGGACAATTGTCATGAATTTTGGTAATCTTGTTCAGATGATAAGTATGTTTGTATTTAAAGAATTCTCCTTCGTGACATCTCGGACATTTTGCCTTAAAAATACCGTATAACTTGCTCTCCTTTTTAAACATATAGAATATAAATTTGTATACTTTTGTAAAGATAAACTTTTTTAGAAAAATTATTATTGTAGATGCTAAACGTACATAACTTAACAGTATCTTTTATGGGTACTGATTTATTTTCAGGAATTACTTTCAAACTAAACAAAGGAGATCGAATTGGTCTTATTGGTAAAAATGGAGCGGGAAAATCTACACTTTTAAAAGTGCTTTCTAAAGACATAGAAAGCAGTGGAACATTGGCTTTTGATAAAGATGTACAAATTGGATTCTTAAGACAAGATATTGATTTTGTAGAAGGAAGAACAATTTTACAGGAAGCCTACCAAGCTTTTGAAGAAATCAAAGAAATTGAGTTAAAGCTTGATGTAATTAATGAACAACTTGCAACTAGAACAGATTATGAGAGCGAAGCATACAGTCAATTAATTCTCGATTTAACAGAATTAACAGAACGATACGAACTCCTTGGAGGGTATAATTATCAGGGTGAGACAGAAAAAATATTACAAGGTTTGGGTTTCCAACGAGAGGATTTTGATAAGCTTACGGATACTTTTTCTGGAGGATGGAGAATTCGAATAGACTTGGCGAAGTTGCTTCTGCAGAATAACGATATTTTATTATTAGATGAACCAACCAACCATTTAGATATTGAATCTATCATCTGGTTAGAAAATTTTTTAAAAGCATATTCAGGTGCGATTGTGTTGGTTTCTCACGACAAAATGTTTCTCGATAATGTAACCAATAGGACGATAGAAATTTCTTTAGGTCAGATATATGATTATAAGAAACCCTATTCCCAGTTTTTGTTATTAAGAGCAGAAATTAAAGAAAAGCAATTACAGGCTCAAAAAAATCAAGCTAAAGAAATCAAACAAAAGCAACATTTAATTAATAAGTTTAAAGCAAAAGCGAGTAAGGCTTCTATGGCACAATCTTTAATGAAACAGCTTGATAAAGTTGAATTAATTGAGGTAGATCAGGATGACAATCAAGCAATGAATGTTCGTTTTGCAATTTCCAAAGAACCAGGAAAAATTGTTTTTGAAGCAAATGAATTAAGTAAAAGTTACGGTGAAAAACAGGTATTAGAAAATGTAAATCTGTTAATTGAGAGAAATAGTAGGATTGCTTTTGTGGGTCAAAATGGACAAGGAAAATCTACCTTGGCTAAAATGATGGTGGGTGAAATTCCATTCAAGGGTCATTTAAAACTGGGACATAATGTAGAAGTAGGATATTTTGCTCAAAATCAATCGGAACACTTACCTCCTGAAAAAACAGTATTGGAAATCATGGAAGACGCTGCAACTGATGGTAATAGAATGCGTGTTCGAGACATGTTAGGTTCTTTCTTATTTGGTGGAGATGCTGTCGATAAAAAAGCAAAAGTACTTTCCGGTGGAGAAAGAAATAGATTGGCATTGTGTAAACTACTGTTAGCACCTTTTAACGTGTTGATAATGGATGAACCAACAAATCACTTAGATATTGCTTCTAAAAATGTTTTAAAAGAAGCTTTACAAAGTTTCAAGGGAACTTTAATCTTGGTGTCTCATGATAGAGATTTTTTACAAGGATTGACCTCAACAGTTTATGGTTTCAAAGATAAAGAGATCAAAGAGTATCTGGGAGATATTGATTATTTTTTAGAACAACATCAAATTGAAAATCTTAGAGAAGCAGAAAAAAAGACTGTTGTAAAAGTTGATAAAGTTAGTCATAAAAAGGAAGCTTATCAAATATCCAAAGCTCAAGAAAAAGAATTAAAAAAACTAAATAATAAACGATCAAAAATAGAAACGGAGATTGCCGATTTAGAAGCACAGATTACAGCCTTAGATTTAGAGTTAGCTCAAAATTATGAGGAGGTTTCTGTAAGACCAAATTTCTTTGAAAAATATAAGCAAAAGAAAAAATCATTGGATAGTTTAATGGACGATTGGGAAACGTTAGAGGACAGCATCTCTAATTTTTTATCGTGATTATTTTTACTTTGGCGATGGTGAATTTTAATTGAATTCTTGTTATGATAGCGTGATTTGTTATGAATTTTGACATAAAAATAGAAACTAAAAACCAACAAATTTTTCTTCCAATTCTAGAAGAAAAAAAGATAACGCTGTTTCTAAAAAGAGAAGATGCTATTCATCCTTTTGTTTCAGGGAATAAATTTAGAAAATTAAAATACAATATTCAGGAGGCAACAAAGCTCAAAAAAAATGCATTACTCACTTTTGGAGGAGCATTTTCGAATCATATTGTTGCAACTGCGGTAGCGGGTAAATCCTCTGGATTTAAAACAATTGGAATTATTAGAGGTGAGGAGCTAGGTCAAAATCTCAACAAAACCATACAAGATAATGCAACCTTAAGAGAAGCGCATAATAACGGAATGAGGTTTCAGTTTGTTTCGAGAGCTCAGTATCGACAAAAATACTCTCCAGAGTTTATGGAAAATATAAATACTAAATGGGGTGATTTTTATTTAATTCCAGAAGGAGGAACAAACAGTTTAGCAGTTAAAGGTTGTAAAGAAATTTTAAAAAAAGGAGATCAACAGTTTCATTATATATGCCTGCCTGTTGGTACTGGAGGTACTATTTCAGGATTGATACATTCTGCAGAAAAACACCAGGAGGTAATTGGTTTTCCTGCTTTAAAAGGAGGGTTCTTATCAGAAGAAATTAATAAATATGTCTCTAAGAACGGTAATTGGAGTTTGATAGAAGACTATCATTTTGGCGGGTATGCAAAATATAACGAAGATTTAGTACGTTTTATAAATAATTTTCAAAAGAAAACGACTATTTTGTTGGACCCTATTTACACAGGTAAAATGATTTTTGGAATTTTGGATTTAATTGAAAAAGGACGATTTAAAGAAGGGAGTAAAATTTTAGCAATTCATACAGGAGGAATACAAGGGATTGAGGGTTTTAATCAAAAGTTAAAAGAAAAAAAACAGCCAATAATTAAGATTTTATGAAGTTAAAAATTATAATTTACGCACTCGTATTGTTCGTTTTACAGAGTTGTGGTTCTCGTAAAAAAGTGCGTCACCATTCTAAAAATCCAGGAGTTGTTTTACATGAATCTAAACCCAAAAAATTACCCTCTGTAAATCAAAAAGAATTTACAAAAAAATTACTCAAAAAAAATCCTAAATTAAACAAACAAACTCTTGCATACATTAGAAAATACGCTCCGATGGCTGTCAATGAAATGCATAAACATAAGATTCCTGCAAGCATTACATTAGCTCAAGGAATTTTAGAATCTGGAAGAGGAAGAAGTACATTGGCTGTCAAATCTAACAATCATTTTGGAATAAAATGTCATGCTAAATGGAAAGGTGAAAGAGTCTATCATGATGACGATGAAAAAGGGGAGTGTTTCCGAAAGTATCAATACGTGGAGACCTCTTATAATGATCACTCAGAGTTTTTAACCAAAAGGAGAAGATATTCTTTTTTATTTGATTACAGGTTAGAGGACTATAAGAAATGGGCGAAAGGATTGAAGAAAGCTGGGTATGCAACAGATAAAAAATATCCAAATAAGCTAATATCTATTATAGAAAATTATAAATTATTCAAATTTGATAAGATCAAAGCAAAGCACTTTACATTTAAAAAAGTTCCAAAAAAAGAGGTGAAACCCAAGTACACTATTGGAAAATATTATCAGGTTAAAAAAGGAGATACACTATATTCTATTGCCAGAAAATTTGAAACTACGATTGCTATTCTCAAGGAATTAAACGGTTTAAAATCCAATATAATTTCTGTAGGTCAGCATTTATTAACACAATAAGTATCTATTGTACTCAGTTGTATTTTTTAAAAACAGGTGATTAAAATTGAGCAGTGTTCCGTGTTTATCAGAAATCATTATCCCTGCTCGAGATAATTTTATGGGAAAATAAACAATTTTAAAATTATAATATTTTTTTTGTAGAATTTCTCTCTACCAAGTCTGTTTTGACAACAATTGTTTTAGGTTTCTTTTTAATTTCAGATTTGTCTTCTAATCTGTTAATAAGCATTTCTGCAGCAGTTTCTCCCATGATTTTACCATGCTGGCTTACGGTAGTCATTCTTGGACTAGAGTGCCTTGCTAAAATTCCATTTGAAAAGGAAATGACAGAAAAGTTTTCTGGGATTTTATGCCCATTTTTAATAGCAACTTTCATCGCAGCAATAGCAGATGATTCGTCGGTTGCAATTACGCTATCGATTGTGTTGTTCTTAAAAATAGGTTCTAAAATTTTTTCGTAGTTTTTATAATTGTCATCGATATTTATGATGAGATTTTTTTTGACTTTTAAGTTGTAGTCCTCCAAACCTTTTAAATATCCTAATTGTCTTCTTCTTCCAATTTCTAGATTATTGATGGTAGAGATAAAGGCAATATTTTGATGTCCTGATTTCACCAAATAACCCACGGTCCTTCTTGCACTGTCAAAATTATCTGTAACAACTTTATCGCATTTTAAACTGTCGGCAACTCGATCAAACATAACAATCGGTGTTCCATTATCCAGTACCTCCTTGAAATGAGTAAAATTATTTTTAGAGACAGTTTCTTCTGCTAAAGACAAAATAAAACCGTCGATACTTCCGTTAGATAACATCTCGATGGTTTCAACTTCTTTTTTAAAAGATTCATTGGAAATACATGAAATTATTTTATAACCTCTTTTGTTAGCCACTTTTTCAATACCGTTAAAAACCTGAGCAAAAAAATAATTCAGCATATTAGGAATGATAATTCCGATGGTTTTTGTTTGTCTATTTTTTAAACTTAACGCATTAAAATTGGGTTTGTAATTATTAGTCTTGGCATACTTTTGAATCTTTTCTTTTGTGCTCACACTAATTTCATAACTATCGTTTAGCGCTTTGGAAACCGTAGATATAGAAACATTAAATTCTTTTGCAATGTCTTTTATAGTGAGTCTTTTCATAATTTACTTCAAAAATAGATGCCTAAAATACAAAAATCTCTTTATATAAGAGTGAAAATAGATGAATTATAACGTTATCTTATTGGATGTTTTTCGAAGTTCGAAAAGAAGAAAACCATACAGTATTGAATACTCTAAACTTACCCACCATAAGTTTTCTTGCGTTGGGATGTGAATATATGCTTGATAACTAAAAATAATGATCAGGGTCCAAATCATTGGAAAGCGATATTTAGTGAAAATCGATAAAACTAGTGGAGTTGCCAGATACCATGGGTGGACAGTGGTTGACATAAAATAATAAAAACACAATCCAAATAATGATACAGTAATTAATTGGGTCATAGAATTGTTGTTTCTAAAAAAAGTGACTATTATTAAAAATATAATAGTAATAACTGCTGTCAATTTTCCGAGAATAGCAATTTCGTTATAACCTCTAAAGAGGTATCCGATTTCTCTGAAAACATAGTAAAAACTTGCATTAAATTCAAAATCACGAAACCATAACCCCAGAGAATTGCTGTAGTTTTCTAGAAATCCTTGGGTGTAAAAAGGCAAGAATAAAAGGAGTAACGTTGAGACAACAACGATGTAAAATAAATGTAATTTGAGAAAGCCTCTCAACCAATTTTGACTGTTCTCTACAAACCATTGATAATATAAAGGCAAGAACAATAACGGGATTAATTTAACTGAAACTGAGCAAGCTAGAAGAATTGCAGCCCAAATCCATTGTTGTTTGTGCAGCATATAAAAACTCCAAATTAAGAAAAAAATCATCACAGGTTCAAAATGTAAATTCCCGGTCATTTCAATGATTATAAAAGGATTTAGAGCATACCAAAAAATATTTTTTATGGGTAACTCTAGTCTTTTTAAAAGTTTTATTCCAAAATATAAAATCCCAATATCAGCGGTAATAATGATGACTCTTAAAATAATTATGCTACCAAAAATACTTTTACCAGCAAACATAGCAGCAACTAAAAAACAAAGTTGATTTATAGGTGGATAATTTGTGTAATGACTTGCGTTCAATTCACCCATGCCCTTGTAAAGCTGGTATGCATCGTGAATGGGTTGTATGCTTTGTTTGATAAATGTTTTAGGAAATGACAAATAGGGATTGATTCCTTCTAAAATCATACGTCCATCCCAAATAAATCTGTAAAAATCTTGTGATAAATTGGGGGTCGAAAAAAGAAAAATAAATCTAAAAAGAATGACTAATCCTACTAAATATGGGATACTAATCGATTTATTTTTCAATAAGAGATAAAAACATCCAAAAAGTGAAAACCACAAAAAAAGTAGTTTATTGAAGGATGTTTTTTCTAAGTCATAGGCAAAAAAAACATACAATATTGTACTGGTTAGTATGAGTAGTTTGTTGCTGTGTTTTTCAAAAAAAGACACTAGGCTTTCGAAAAAATTGATTTGAAAAAAACATAACTAAAGCCAATAAAAAGCATCAAATGAAAAGGAAATAAACCAAAGTCACCACCTTGGTTTCCTACAATAAATGCACTGTACATTCCAAAGACAAAGTAAAGTGCGAGTAGCCCTTCTAAAACAACATGAATTGAGGGTTTTTTCTTAATGTATTTGTTTCTTTTCCATTTGTCTTTAATCGTACTAATATTAAATTTTGGAGTCCTTACAAATTCACTTTTTTTTCCAAAATGTCCTTCTAAAACAGCGATTGTATTATGTAATGAAAAGCCCATTGCAATAGAAAAGAATGTGAAAAATGATCCAATATATTTGATGAACTTTAGAAATCCTCCTCCATAAATATTTTTAAACATGTGCCAATAACACACAAAAAAGATCAAAGAACTAATCACAAAAAAACTCATCATATAGAAGTAGTTTTTTAAATGAGCGTATTCGTTTTTAATATATAACATAGGGATGCTTAAAATAGCCACTAGTAGAATGCAAGTAAACATAGAACTATTAAGTAAATGTAATAAACTATGAATTTTAGTTCTAAAAGGAACCGTTTTAGAACTGATAACTCGTCTCATCATTTTTTGAAAATTCTCAGCACCGCCTTTGTTCCATCTAAATTGTTGAGATCTTGCAGCACTTATGACTACAGGAAGTTCAGCGGGTGTCTCTACATCCAATAAGTATTTAAATTTCCAGTTTTTTAATTGTGCTCTGTAACTTAAATCTAAATCTTCAGTAAGCGTGTCGCCTTCCCAATTTCCAGCATCATAAATACATTCTTTTCTCCAAACACCTGCAGTACCATTAAAATTAATAAAATGACCTTTGCTATTTCTTCCAACTTGCTCTAGGGTAAAATGTGCGTCCAAAGCAAAAGCTTGAATTTTTGTAAGAGTTGAATAATTTCTGTTAATATGACCCCACCTGGTTTGGACAACTCCAATTTCAGGATTTTTAAAATAGGGGATTGTTTGAAATAACCAATCAGATTTTGGTAAAAAATCGGCATCAAAAATGACAATAAATTCTCCTTTTGCAGTTTTCAACCCTTCTTTTAATGCACCCGCTTTAAAACCTTGTCTGTTAGATCTTCTGATGTGTTGAATATCAATTCCTTTTTCTTGTATTAATTTTACCTGTTCTGCGGTAGTTATTAGAGACTCATCTGTAGAATCATCCAGTACTTGAATTTCTAATTTTTCTCTTGGATATTCTAATTTGGAAATATTTTTTAACAACCGTTCCATAACATATAATTCGTTATAAACCGGAAGCTGTATGGTTATAAAAGGGATCTCTGAAGGATTGCTAAAGTCAAACTTTACCGAGTTATCTTCTACTTTTCTTGCTTTCAAGTAATTAAAAAGCAAGTTCAATTGCGCAATTGCATACATGAAAATAAGCAATAATGCGATTGAATAAATTACAATGATGATGTATTCTAGAATCACTATTTAAAACTGTATTTAAAAATCCAACCTAATATTTTTACTCCTGCAAATATAGTTCCTTTTATGGTACCTGAAACTTTTGAAATGCCAATTCTGTTTTTATATTTTACAGGGATCTCTTTATAGCTTAATTTTTGTTTTAATACCTTTAATTGCATCTCTACAGTCCAACCATAAGTTTTATCTTCCATTTGTAACTGAACTAATTTAGGATACTTGATCGCTCTAAAGGGTCCTAGATCGGTATATCTTGCTCCAAAAAACAAGTTCATTAAAAAGGTAGCCAACCAATTTCCAAATACTTGTTGAGGTGTCATTGCACCTGTTTCTCTTAATCTTTTTACTCGAGAACCTATCACGAAATCTATATTTTCATGAATGATCGGATGAATAATTTCTGTCAATTGCTCGGGGTAATCAGAATAATCACCGTCTAAAAATACAATAATAGAAGGTTGTTTTATTGGGTCTAGGCCAGCAATGTATTCCATACCTTTTAAGCAAGCATAGCCATATCCTTTTCTAGATTCTTTTAGAACAGTAGCTCCAGCTTTGATGGCATTTATTTCAGTATTATCGGTAGAATTATTACTAACAACAATTATTTCATGTACAATTGTTGGAATGTCTTTGATCACTTTTGCTATGGCATCTTCTTCATTATATGCAGGAATAATTACCTTAATGAGTTCTTTCATTTTTTAAAACTTTTGGTTTAAAAGAAAAGAAATGGAACCAAAAATAAACCCTTTGATTTTAAATTAAGGAGTTATTTTTAATTCTTTTTGCTGTTCGGGTACAATGTATTTGTCAAAATACCAAGAAGACCATTTTTCTAGAGTGAGAAAAAGACCCACCCCTAGAATAAGAATTGTTAAGCTTAAGATTATCAAATTAGTTCGCTTTCTCTCTGGTTTGATTGAACATTGATTTTGTTTTTTTCTAAAGGAGTAAATTCCATAAATTCCAATACAAAAAGCAATGATTTTAAGAATGAATGATCCGGTACCAGAACTTCCATCTTCTTCATAGAAAAAATCAGCAAAAGAAATGGCATAGACACCCCCCATGAGTCCAAACATAAATAAGACAGCAGGAGCTACACAGCAGAGAATTCCAGCCAAAGCTGCAGTTAAAGAATATTTTAAACTCCATTTGATAAGATTTGGTTGTTTTTTTTGTGACATCTTTTAATTTATTTGAATAATGATTTATATGTTTTAGCAGCAACCTCCACCATCATAATGATAGGTAGATTCACTAATAAAAATATCGTTGTTGCCTGTTTGTTTTAGTTGCTTGGCTGTTTTATCACAAATAGCCAAAGGTTGATTTTTTAATAAGATATGTCCAGCCCCATCATCAAAATAATCTTCATTACCATAATAAATTGCGGCTTTTCCTGTAAAAACACAAGGGCCATCTTCTGGCATTGGGTCTTTAATGGCAGCTACCTCTATCGATTCTATATAGATGAGTTTATCTGTTGGATACTTCTTTGGGTCTAGGATTCTATAGGGCTTACGAGCTCTAATTTCAATGGTTCCAAAACCTGCATCTGTTAAGGTTTTTACATAATTTGAAATCGATAAACTTCCACTCAAACACAAAGCACGAAGCCGTTCGTCATTTCGCAATTCATCATTCATAGGTTGTTCACAGGTTGGATCACTCATGACCAATCTACCATGTGGTTTTAACACTCGATACATTTCTGAAATTGCTTTTTTTAAATCGTCAGATTTGAAAATATTAAACAAACAATTTTGAGCTGCCACATCAATAGAATTATCTTTAATTGGTAAGTCCATTGCATCGCCTTTTAGGAGATCTACAAATTCACTTTTAAACCAAGAATTCATTTGTTCAGCTTCCACAAAGTTTTTACGAGAGGCTTCCAACATTTCATCAACAACATCCAATCCAATTACACCTCCTTTTTGACGATTAAAATATGAAAATTGCAACAACTCCATACCACCGCCAACACCCACATACAACATTTTAGGGTTGTTTGTTAAATCGCGGGCGTGTACAGTAGAACCACAACCATAATTCATCTCTTGCATGATTCTTGGGATTTTTAATCCTGGCAATTCCCATATAGGATTGGTTGTACAACATAAGCCCACATCTGGAGTCAATGCGGCTTCTTTATATACGTTATGTGTTGTTTCTAGATAACTCATAAATTTTTTATCAATTTTTTGAATAATAGGAGCATTTTGGGTTCTGTTTTCTCAGCAATTTGAATTATTTCACGAATATTTACCGGAGCTAAATTTTTTGGATCACATTCATCTGTTAATACTGAAATTGCAGCACATGGTAAATTCAAATGTTTTGCTACAATTACTTCGGGGACAGTACTCATTCCAACGGCATCTGCCTCTAAAATTTGTAACATTCGATACTCTGCTCTGGTTTCTAACTGAGGGCCATAAACTCCTGCATAGGTTCCTTCATGTAATTGAATATGATTCTTTGTTGCGATTGATTTTAACAGAGAATTCATTTTTTTTGAATAGGGAGCTAACATATCTGCAAAACGTTCTCCAAACTCATTTACTTCAGCAAATGCAAGAGGAGATCCTCCTTGTAAATTTAGATGGTCTTCAATAAGCATTAAATCTCCTTTCTTATAAGAAAGGTTTATGGCTCCTGCTGCATTAGATATTAATAAGTGAGAAATCCCTAAACGTTGCATGGTTCTAATTCCATAGGTTACTTCCCATTGATTGTATCCTTCATATAGGTGAAATCTACCAGACATGACAATTACTTTTTTCCCTGAAAGTGATCCTAAAATTAATTTTCCAGAGTGGAATTCTACAGTTGCTTTTGGGAAATGCGGAATGTCTGAATATGCGACTTCTTGTTCAATATCAATTTCATTTATTAATTGACTTAAGCCAGTTCCTAATACAATTCCTATTGCGGGATTTTGAAATCCTTTGGAGATTAAAAAATTAGTAGTTTCCTCTAATTGTAGTTTTTTCATGTTTGCAAGTTTACTGTTTTTTAAATTTATTTCTCATCTCAGGTTGAACATCCCCTTTAGAGTGATAGAAATTTAGTAAAAGCAGGATGGTGTTTGATGTCTTCGATTACATCAACATCATTTAATATTGGTAACAAATGTACATTAACTTTTTCTAAGTTCTTCATCGTATTTTTTCTTACAGTAGCTGTACCCCAATTTTTATTCATGAAAATTGTTGGATGCATTTTTTTCAACCCTAATAAATAATAACCACCGTCCAGTGCTGGGCCGATGACAGCATCATTTTTTTCTAACTTTTCAAACGCTTCACGAATATGAAATTCCTCTAGATCGAATAAATCACTTCCAATCAATACGACTTTCTCATAACCATCTTTAAAACAAGTTTTAAACGCATTGCTCATTTTAGCACCTAAATCTGTCCCTTCTTGAAGCTCCTTTTTATAGATAGTTGCATCCCAAATATCTTTATTGGTGATTTCTTCAGAGTAAAACACTACTTTATCAGCTGGAATGTTCAGCGTTACCTCTTTCGTTTTATTCAATAAAAACTGGTAGATTTCCAAAGCGATTTCATTTCCCACTGATTTCGCTAAGCGTGTTTTTACTTTTCCTAATATAGGATTACGAGTAAAAATAATAAGACTATTTTTTGAACTCAAATTTTTAGATTATGTAATACTTAAGAAGCTTTTTTTAACGTTGTTTAATTTTAAAGTTAGGCAACTACCCCTTGGCAGCTACTTCCTGCTCCTGCAGTACACCCATAACAATGTTGATTGACAATGATATTCCTATTTTGGATCAATTCTTCATCATATGTTGAGATGTGTTTTACTTTACTGGCAACTTTTAAATGTAACATTTGATTGAAGTCACAATCATACAACCAGCCATCCCAACTTACAGAGAGTGTATTTGTACACATTACATTTGCCACTGCACCAGGATTGTATGCCTCAACCAGAGAAACCATATAGTCTTCATAATTTTCAGAAGCAATCAAATAATCTAAAAATCGACTTATTGGTAAATTTGTAATGGCAAACAAACGATGAAAATCTATATCAAAATCATTTTTTAATGCTTTTTTAAAATCTCTTTCTAATGCATTTTGATCTCCTGGTAAAAATGCTCCTGATGGATTGTATACCAAATCTAATTTTAATTCAGAGCCCTGAATTCCATACCCAATTTTATTTAACATTTTCAGTGCTTTTATGGAGTTGTCAAAAACTCCATTTCCACGTTGTTTGTCTGTTTTTCCACGGGTCCAATGCGGCATCGAAGAGACTACATGTATATTGTATTTTTTGAAAAATTCTGGTAAATCATGAAATTTTTTGTGAGCAGTGATAATTGTTAAGTTAGAACGAACAATAAAATCTTTAATCCCTGCTTTGGACGCTTCTTCCACAAACCATCTAAAATTAGGATTCATTTCTGGTGCGCCACCTGTTAAGTCTAGCGTATGTGCTTCTGTTTTTTGAATGACGTTTAGACATTGATTCATTGTCTCTAGCGTCATAATTTCTTTCCGATCAGGTCCCGCATCTACATGGCAATGTTCGCAAACTTGATTACACATATACCCCAAGTTTATTTGTAGAATTTCTAATTTTTTTGGGCGCAATGGAAACTGCATCGTTTCTTTTATTTTTGAGACAAAAGTGGGTAATTCTCCATTTGCAAAAATTCCATTTGAGAGAATTTCTAGTTGGCGAGCTGTATTTGCGATGTCCTTATTTCTTGCTAAAAGAGATTTTGTAGCCATGGTTACATTTCTAACTTATTCACTTTATTCATCATTTGAACACCATGAACCAGGGTTGCACCACTTTTTATAGCTGCACCAACATGAACAGCTTCCATCATTTCTTCTTTAGTAATTCCACGTTGTAATCCATCTTTTGTATAGGCGTCTATGCAATAAGGGCATTGCTCAGTATGCGCAACAGCTAGAGCAATTAACGATTTTTCACGAGCAGTTAAAGTGCCCTCTTCAAAGACTTTTCCATAGTAGTCAAAAAACATGTTTCCAAGTTCTTGATTCCATTCTGTAATATTGCCAAATTTTCTTAAATCGGCAGGATTATAATATGTTTTTGACATTGTTTGTTGTTTTTTACGATAAAAAATAAAGGTAGTGTTTTTCGGTTAGTTTTTTGTTAAATTTTAACCAATGAATGAGGATGTTTTGACGGATTATCCACTAATTTCTTCACCAACTTTTAAGTTGAATTTTTTTCTAAAAAGAAAAACCATTCCATATAAGATAGGAGTGTCCAAAGCTGCAACAATCACTTTAAAAACAAAGCCACTAATAAGCAAGCTATTAAACATGTTCCAAGGTAAAATTTTAAAAGAGCACAATAAAAAGAGGACCGTAAAAGTATCTATGAATTGAGATGTGAACGTAGAAAAGTTATTGCGCAACCATAAGTGTTTTCCTTTGGTAAGTTGTTTCCAAAAGTGAAAAATTTTGATGTCTATGAATTGAGCAAATAGATAGGCAACCATTGATGCAAAAACAGCAATTGCAGATAAGCCAAATACTTGATGAAAGGTTTCATCATTAATTGGTGAGTTGTCTATAGCTGGGGTAAAATCGGCAACCAAAATAATGAGCATTGAAAAAAAGGAGGCAAAGATTCCTGCAATGACTACTTGATTTGCTTTTTTCTTTCCATAGATTTCTGATAAGATATCTGTGATTAGAAATGTAATTGGATAGGGTAAAATACCTACAGATATTTCAAAACGATACCCACCAAAAGGCTCCCAATAAAAAAATTTTTGAAAGATTAAATTAGAGGCTACCAAAGAAGCAATAAATAATGCTGCTAGAATTAAATAGATCAAATTTGAGAGTTGCTTATCTTTCGAAGTCATACAGCAAATTTAGTAAATATTCTATCATTTTTTTTGAAAAGTTATTGATGATCTACTTTGTTTGTGATCAGTTTTTTGTGTTTGAATTACTTGTTAATTTTCTTTTACTAGAGTTTAAAAGTGATGATAAAAAGTAGGATTGGCTTCGAATAAAATGTTTATTTTTGCAAAAAAAACAACGATAAATAACAATTAAATGAAAGCATATATTTTTCCGGGTCAAGGCGCCCAATTTACAGGTATGGGGTTGGATTTGTATGAAAACTCTCCATTGGCCCAAGAGTACTTTGAAAGAGCAAATGATATTTTAGGCTTCTCGATAACAGATATTATGTTTGAAGGGACTGCAGAACAATTGAAGGAAACAAAAGTTACACAACCTGCAATTTTTCTTCATTCTGTAATTTTAGCAAAAGTTTTAGGGGACTCTTTTCAACCAGAAATGGTAGCGGGTCATTCTTTGGGAGAACTCTCTGCTTTGGTTGCAAATAATGTGTTGTCTTTTGAAGACGGATTGAAACTAGTTTCCAAAAGAGCTTTGGCAATGCAAAAAGCATGTGAAACTATGCCCTCTACAATGGCTGCAGTTCTTGGATTGGAAGATCATGTTGTTGAGGAAACTTGTGAAGAAGTAGACGGGGTTGTAGTGGCAGCAAATTATAATTGCCCTGGTCAATTAGTAATTTCTGGGGAGATTTCCGCAGTTGAAAATGCATGTGAGGTTTTGACAAACAAAGGAGCAAGAAGAGCTTTGTTGTTACCTGTTGGAGGTGCGTTTCATTCACCAATGATGGAGCCTGCAAGAGAAGAGTTAGCAGCTGCAATTGAGGCAACTGAATTTAGGAGCCCTACTTGTCCTGTGTACCAAAATGTAACAGCAAGTGCGGTTATGAATCCAGATGAGATTAAGAAAAATTTAATGATTCAGTTGACTGCACCAGTCAGATGGACGCAATCCATACAGGCAATGATTGCAGACGGAGCTACTGAATTTATTGAGGTTGGACCTGGTAAAGTTTTACAAGGTTTAATGCGAAAAATAGATAGAAGCGTTACTGCATCTGGAGCATCGCTATCTGAATAATTTAGAATTTTTTCCTAAAAAATCCCGCTAATTATAAGCGGGATTTTTTGTGTTTTATACGCCATTTTGTTGTTGCCATTTCCAGGCAGCTTCCAAGGCCTCTTCTAAAGATTTTTCTGTTTTCCACTTTAACTCTTTATTGGCAATCGTTGTGTCGGCAAAAGCGGCGGTAATATCTCCTTCACGTCGACCAACAATTTTATAGTTTAGTGGTTTTTTAGTTATTTTTTCAAAAGTTTTAATCACATCTAAAACAGAACTACCCTTACCAGTTCCAATATTAAAAAATTCAAAATTTTCTTTATTCGTCTTATCAAGTAGACGCTTTAAGGCAGCAATGTGAGCTTTTGCTAAATCTACAACATGGATGTAATCACGAATAGCAGTTCCATCGTGAGTATTATAATCATCTCCAAAAACAGATAGTTCTTCACGAATTCCTGCGGCAGTTTGAGTTACATATGGAATTAAATTCTGAGGAATTCCCAATGGTAATTCACCAATTTTTATAGAGGGATGCGCTCCAATCGGATTGAAGTATCTAAGGGCAATACTATTTAAATTGTGTGCTTTACAAGTATCTTTCAATATTTCTTCACCAATTTGTTTGGTGTTTCCATAGACAGATTCTGCTATTTTCACAGGTGCGTTCTCCGTAATAGGAAGTTCATCTGCTTGTCCGTAGACCGTGCAAGACGAAGAGAAAATAAAGTGATCTAATTTTCGGTCTCTCATTTCTTTTAGGAGATACACAAGAGCACCAATGTTATTTTCGTAATAGTCTAGTGGCTTTTGCATGCTTTCACCAACAGCTTTAAAAGCAGCAAAATGAATGACTCCATCAATTTTAGTTGTATCGAAAAAGTTTTTTACGTCCTCTTTTACTCTTAAATCAATTTGATAAAAGTCAGGTTTTTTTCCAGTGATTTCTGTGATTTTATCCAAAACTCCAATGGAGGTATTTGATAAATTATCAATAATTACCACTTCAAAACCTTCGTTTTGTAGTTCAACGACTGTATGTGAACCGATAAAGCCTAACCCTCCTGTGACAAGAATTTTTTTCATAGCGAACTTTTTAGTTTACAAAATCTAAAATTGTTTTTGTTATATAATTTAATTGTTCTTGGTCTAATTCTGTGTGCATTGGTAAAGAAATGACCGTTTTTATCAAGTTATTTGTTACAGGGAAATCACTTTCGTTATACCGAGAATCTGCATATGCTTTTTGTGAATGCAAGGCCACAGGATAATAAATGGCATTTGGAATTCCTTTGTCTAATAAATGTTTGTGTAAATCATCTCTTTTCCCATTTGTGATTTGTAGGGTATATTGATGAAAAACATGGCAATCACAAATAGCACAAATTTCTTTGCAACTATTTGTTGCATTTGATTGAGTGGTGGGGGTTATAATATTGGAGTTGTTTGAAAAAGCATTGTTGTAAAAACGTGCAGCCGTTCTTCGAGCATTACAATAGGAATCTAAAAACGGTAACTTTGCTTTTAAGACTCCAGCTTGAATCGAATCTAAACGAGAATTTACACCCACTACATCATGATAGTATCGAGTATACATTCCATGATTTACGATCCCTCGAATACGATGAGCTAGTTCGTCATCATTCGTAAAAATTGCACCACCATCGCCATAACAACCTAAGTTTTTAGAAGGAAAAAAAGAAGTTGTCCCAACATTTCCAATAGTTCCTGCTTTCTTTTTTGTACCATCTTTAAAGGTGTAATTTGCACCAATAGCTTGCGCATTGTCTTCAATTACAAAAAGGTTGTGTTCCTCTGCGATTTCCATCACGGCTTCCATGTTAGCTACCTGACCAAACAGATGAACAGGGACAATTGCTTTTGTTTTAGGGGTTATTGCTCTTCTCAAAGCTTGAATATCTATGTTGTAAGTTTCTGGATCAACATCTACCAAAACGGGAGTCAGTTTTAACAATCCAATTACTTCTACAGTTGCTGCAAAGGTGAAGTCTGCTGTAATAACTTCGTCTCCTTGTTCTAAGCCTAAGCCCATCATTGCAATTTGCAATGCATCTGTTCCATTAGCACAAGGAATTACGTGTTTTATCCCCAAGTATTTTTCTAAATCTGATTGAAACTCATGAACCAAGGGACCGTTTATATAGGCCGAAGAATTCAATACTTCTTCTATTGAGGTATTCACAGTTTCTTTGATGTGTTGGTATTGACCTTGTAAGTCAACCATTTGAATTTTTTTCATACATGAGATTTTATACTCCAAAAATACAAACTAACTTTCATTTTCTTTACACATATTTATAAATATTAATTCTATTATCTTTGATAAAAATATTTTTTATGAGGTTTTTAAGAGGCTTATTTAAATTAGTATCACTTTTCGTTTTATTAATAATTATTTGTGGTTGGATCTATTCTACAGTGTCTCAACCTCAATATTCAGGGGAATTAAAATTAAATCATCTTTCCAATGAGGTTACCGTCTATTTTGATGACATTGGTGTACCTCATATCAATGCCCAAAATCAAAAAGACGCCTATATTGCCTTGGGATATGTACATGCTCAAGATAGATTATGGCAAATGGAATTAATGCGGAGAATTGCTTCTGGAAGACTATCTGAAATACTTGGAAAAGACCTGGTGAGCTTAGATCAGTTTTTTACTGGACTGGGAATTGAAGAGGCTGCTCATAAAACAATTGCATCTCTCGATAAGAACGCTGAATCTTATCTACTAATGCAGGCCTATTTAGAGGGAATAAATCAATTTATTGAAGAAGGAAAAACCCCTCTAGAGTTTTCAATATTAGGTGTGAAGAAAGAAATGTATACCGTTCAAGATATTTATAATGTTTTCGGTTATATGTCTTTTAGTTTTGCAGTTGCTCATAAAACAGATCCGTTACTAACAGAAATTAAAGAAAAGTTAGGGGATGCCTACTTGAACGAATTATTAGGAGCTACAAACCAAAATTTAACGATTAATAAAAATAGTATTCCTGTCAAAATCAATGCGACTATTTCAAAAAGAGTTGCTTCAATGATCGATAATCTACCAGTTTCGCCTTTTATAGGAAGTAACTCTTGGGTTATTGGACCGGAAAAAACTAAAAATGGAAAAGTGATTTTTGCGAACGACCCTCATGTGGCATTTGCGCAACCTTCAGTTTGGTATCAAAATCATATCAAAACTCCAAATTTTGAAATTTATGGATTTAATATTGCTCTAATGCCATTTCCTTTACTAGGTCATAATAGAGATTATGCCTATGGATTGACAATGTTGGCAAATGATGATCTGAATTTTTACATAGAGCAAGAGAACCCAGAGAATCCCCTAGAATATAAAACTGAAAAAGGATATCAGAAGTATGAATTGTTAGATAAAACCATTCGTATAAAAAATGAAAAAGACCTTACTTTTCAGGTAAAGGTGAGTAAACACGGTCCAATCATGAATGATTTGATTGCACATGTTACAGATGAAAGACCTATCGCAATGAATTGGATCTATACTCAGTTACCAAACGAAATGTTAGAAGTCTCCTATGGAATATCTCATTCAAATTCTATCGGAGATTTTAAAAAAAATGTTGCTAAAATTCATGCACCAGGATTAAATGTCATGTATGGAGATGCTAAAAAAAATATAGGTTGGTTTTCCTCAGCAAAACTATACAGCCTCAGAGACGGTTTGTCTTCCAAAACCTACTTAAATGGCGCTTCAGGAAAAGATGAAATTATTGAGTTTTTGCCTTTTGAGGAAAATCCTCAAGCAGTTAACCCAAGCTGGAATTATGTATATTCTGCCAATAATCAACCAGATTCTGTGAGAGGTAAGTTATATCCCGGATATTATCAACCTCAGGATAGAGCAAAAAGAATTGTGTCATTATTAGAGCAAAAAGAGGATTTTAGTAAAGAGGATGTTTCAAAAATGATCTATGATGTAAAATCGTCCACAGTTTCAAACATAAGTAAGCATTTATTAAAAAGTGTGGTGCAATCGAATCTAACAGCATCTGAAAGAAAAGTATTTTCAATTTTAGAAAATTGGGATGGATCTTATTTAAAAACATCGGTAGGACCTACGATTTATAATCGCTTTTTATACGAATTTTTAAAAGCTACCTATAAAGATGAATTGGGGGATGGTTTTGAATTGTTTATCAATTCACAATTACAAGATAAGGTACTGTCGAGTCAGGTAAATAGAGAGAAATCTATTTGGTGGGATGATGTTTCTTCTGAGGGGAAGGTAGAAAAGAGAAGCGATATCATAAGTATTGCATTTAAAAGATCGATTGTCTTTTTGCAAAATCAATTGGGTGAAAATATAGATAATTGGACTTGGAATAGAGTTATTTCTGTAGAATACGAGCATACCATTGGAAAAGCAGGAGGCTTATTGCGTTCATTTTTTAATGTGGGGCCTTTTGAAACTATTGGTGGAAATGAGGTGATTAATAATCAGATTTTTAAATTAGACAGTACAGGGTACTATAAAGTAACTGCAGGACCCTCTACAAGAAGGGTTATCGATTTTTCCGATATTGAGAATAGCCAAGCAATTCTTCCAACAGGACAATCAGGGAATGTGTTTAGTGAGTATTATAAAGACCAAACTCACAAGTATTTAGAGGGTAAATTTGTCAAAATGATGCTCAATCAACAAGAAATAGAAAATAGTGAGAATGTATTGATCATAACACCCACAAAATAGAAGTAGGATACAACTATTTTCGATTTTGTTGTGCCCTTTTTTATAGGTTGTTTTAGATCTCTGTGTAAATTTTTTCAAAAGGGATTCTAAAACGGGTACCATAGACTCCTTCGGGTTTTCTGATTCCACAAGAGACAAGCATATTTATTTCTGCAGAGGAAGGTAATCCTAACAGCTTTTTAATACGCCAGGTATCTGTACCTTCCATTGGACAGGTATCATAGTCAACAGCTGCCATGCTTATCATAAAGTTTTGGGCTGCCAAACCGCATGTTTTATGGGCTACTATGCGCATGTCTTTGTTTCTAACTTCTCTATATGTTGGTTTGAATAGACCAACAATTAAAATAAGTAGATATTTTAACCAACCGAAAACTCCCAGAACATCAAAATAAGCAAATGGAATTATTTTACCGTAATAATTTCTGGCGACTCTTTCTCTTCCTGTTTGCTTAGATTTTGGAGTATTTTTTTCATAAAGGGTATCTATAAATTCCAAATTAGCTTTTGCTCTTTTTTTCCAAAGATCTTTCCGTACGACAAAGACTACTAATTGTTGTGCTGTTTTTGCAGCATTTTGATTGAAACACAATGGTGCAATTTTGTCAATGATTTCTTTAGAAGTTATGTGGACAAACTCCCATAACTGCATATTGCTACTGTTCGGAGCAAGCGCTGCTTGTTCGATGCATTTTTTCACCAAAGAAGTATCAAGTGGTTTTTGTTCATCAAATATTCTTACGGAGCGTCTGTAGTGTATTGCTTCAGAAACTGTTTTTTCTTTTGTCATAAGTATTGTTCTTTTAAATTATATTGTTTCGAAAAGATTACTAAAGTAAAAAAATTACAAGCAAGCATTCCATAAAGCTTCTTGTGGGAGTGGTGCATTCACATGGATTTCTTCTTTGCTAACCGGATGGATAAATTCAATCTTTCGTGCATGTAAATGAATGCTTCCATCTTTATTACTCCTGTCAAACCCATATTTTAAATCTCCTTTTATAGGACTTCCAATAGCTGCTAATTGAGCTCTAATTTGATGATGTCTTCCTGTTTCTAATAGGATTTCTACCAAAGAATAATGATCTAGTTTTTTTAGTAACTGATAATGGAGAATTGCCCTTTTACTTCCCTCAATTTCTCGAGGATATACAGAGGATTTGTTGTTTTTTGGATTTTTCTTTAGGAAGTTAATTAGGGTGTCTTGTTCTTTTTTTAGCTGATTCTTTACGATTGCCCAATAGGTTTTGTGGATGGTTTTATCACGTAGCATTTTGTTAAGACGTTCCAAAGATTTGGAGGTTTTTGCAAAAATGATGATTCCAGAGGTTGGTCTATCTAACCTGTGAACTACTCCCAGATATACATTTCCTGGTTTGTTGTATTTTTTCTTAATATATTCTTTGACAACTTCACTCAAGGGTTTGTCTCCTGTTTTATCTCCCTGTGTGATGTCTCCAGCTCTTTTATTTACAATGATAATGTGATTGTCTTCAAATAAGATTTGTATATTTTCTTTGTTAGAGTACATAGGAAACTATTTAAAATCTTTAGCAACATCACGATTTACATTATCGATAAAATCTAGAAATTCTTTTCGTCCAAGCCCGTTTGAAGAGGAAGTAATAAATGATGTAGGAATCGTTTCCCAAGTATTGAGTAATTTCTTTTTATAAGAAGTGATTTGTTTGTTGAGTTTAGAACTTCCAAGTTTGTCTGCTTTTGTAAAAACAATACAGAAAGGAATTTGATTTTCTCCCAGAAACTTCATGAATTCTAGATCAATTTTTTGAGGATCATGTCTAGAATCTATCAAGACAAAAGTACAGACCAATTGTTCTCTTTCTTTAAAGTAATTTTCAATAAAAAATTGAAAGATTGTTCTTTTCTTTTTTGAGACTTTAGCGTATCCATAGCCTGGTAAATCTACTAAAAACCATTCTTCATTTATTTTAAAATGGTTGATTAGTTGTGTTTTACCTGGTTTTCCAGATATTTTTGCCAAATCTTTGCGTTCCATTAACATGTTAATTAATGAAGATTTTCCAACATTGGAACGCCCAATAAAGGCATACTCAGGGATCCTGTCTTTGGGAGCCTTCATAACATTGCTATTGCTCATTATAAACTCTGCAGATCTAACTTTCATTACAGGATGTATTCTTTGTTGAAATTGGATTTTAAGAGGATTGTATTTCTCTAGAGGCAAACCAACTAAAAAGAATCTTGTTAAATTCTTTTGGTTTTTCCATCATTGCTGCATGCCCACACTTATCAATCCAAAATAGATCGGAATTTGGTAACAATTTATCAAAATCTTCGGCAACTTCTGGAGGGGTAACGGCATCTTGTTTTCCCCAAATGATACAAGTTGGTTGATTTATTTTTGGCAAGTCATTAGACATGTTATGTCTGATGGCGCTTTTTGCAATTGCTAGTGTTCTAATAACGGAGTTACGGTCATTTACAATTTTAAAGATATCATCCACCATCTCTTTTGTACCAATTTCTGGATCGTAGAAAACGTTTCTTGTCTTTTCTCTGATATATTCATAGTTTCCTCTTTTAGGAAAGCTATCTCCCATTGCTTTTTCGTACAAACCAGAACTTCCTGTTAGCACCAAAGCGTTAACTTTTTCTGAGTAATTCAAAGTGAAATATAACGCAATATGCCCTCCTAGAGAGTTTCCCAGTAAAATAGCGTCGTCTAATTTTTTAAAATCCATAAAGTCTTTTAAAAAGAGCGCTAAATTTTTAACATTCGTCTTTAGAAGAGGAAGTTTGTATAAGGGTAATTCGGGAATTAATACTCTATATCCGTTCTCAGAAAAATAATTAAAAGTATCTTCAAAATTACTCAATGTACCCATCAATCCATGTAGAAATACAATTGTAGGTCCCTCTCCAGCTTCTGCGTATGTGAAATTTCCTTCAGTTTTTAAATTATCAGTCATTGATTTATCAATTGGCTTAACGACAAATGTAATTCTTTTTTATGAAATAGGTGAGATTTTCCTGCTTCCTGTTTTTTAAAAAATGCAAATACAACGGTAATGAATTGTTAATAAATAATCTATTTATCAACAATGTGGTAAAATGTGGTAAAATGTGGTAAATTTTATATATTTTTGAGTTCAGATATTAAATCTACATACAGTGATAAATCTAATTGGAACCCATGAATGTAAAGCCGATGCTAAGGGGAGATTGATGTTCTCATCAGCCTTTAAAAAGCAGTTGTCAGATGTATTACAAGATGGATTTGTTGTGAAGAGAGCTGTTTTTCAACCATGTCTTGAGTTGTACCCTATAAAGGAGTGGAATTTGATGATGGAAAAAATAAACACCCTAAATAGGTTTAAAAAAAAGAATAACGATTTCATTAGAAGGTTTACCGCAGGTGTTAAATTGGTAGAATTGGATGCGACAGGACGAATTTTAATTCCTAAAGATTTGTTTGCATTTGCAGGAATAAAAAAACAAGTAGTCATGTCTTCTTCTGTAAATATTATTGAGATTTGGGATAAAGAGAAGTATGAAAAAGCCATAGATGATGCAGCCGATGATTTTGCTAGTTTGGCCGAAGAGGTGATGGGAAATACTGCTACAGATGAACTATCATAATCCAGTATTGTTAAATGAAAGTATTGATGCTCTTTCTATTAAGGAGGAGGGAGTGTATGTAGATGTGACCTATGGCGGTGGCGGGCACTCCAAAGAAATTTTAAGAAGACTAGGAAAGAACGGAAGGTTGTTTGCTTTTGATCAGGATCCAGATGCGCAAGAAAATGCAATCGATGATGAGCGTTTTGTCTTGATACCAGAAAATTTTAGATACATCTCAAGATTTTTGAGATTTCATGGAGTTCGAAAAGTAGACGGAGTTTTAGCAGATTTAGGAGTTTCTTCACATCAATTTGATGAGGCCGAAAGAGGTTTTTCTACACGTTTTGATGGTGATTTGGATATGAGAATGAATCAGAAGTCTAAAATATCAGCGAAAGAGATTGTCAATGATTATTCAGAAGAAAAAATTGCAGAAATATTATTTCTATATGGAGAGTTGAGGAATTCAAGAAATATTGCAAAAACAATTGTTGAAAAAAGACAAGAAGAACGAATTGATACAAGTTTTCAATTAAGAAAAGCCCTGCAGAGGTTCTTGCCAAATGCAAAAGAACATAAAATAATAGCTCAGATATTTCAAGCAATTAGAATAGAGGTAAATGAGGAGTTGGATGTTTTAAAAGAGTTTTTAGAACAGCTTCCAAAGTTGTTAAACGACCAAGGAAGGTTGAGTATCATCTCTTATCATTCTCTGGAGGACCGATTGGTGAAAAGATATTTTAGAACGGGTCTATTTATTGGTGAACCTGAGAAAGATTTTTTTGGAAACATCAGTGTGCCCTTGCAAAAAGTAGGAAAGTTAATTGTACCTACACCGCAAGAAATTAAGCTAAACAACAGAGCGCGTAGTGCTAAATTAAGAATAGCAACATTAAAAAAATAAGATGTCTAAAGTTAAAAAAGGAGTGTATGATTTTCTGAGAGGGAGTTTCCTTACAGATGCAACTGCTTTCAAAAATTGGCGAATTTTCATATTTGTGGTGCTGTTATTATTAATTACGATAACAAGTGCGCACAGAGCAGATAAAAAAGTAATTCAGATTTCGAGTTTGAATAAAGAGAAAAGAGAATTAAGAGCTGAATATGTAGATACGGGTACTGTTTTAATGCAAATGAAAATGGAATCCAATATCAGAGCAAAAGCAAAAAAAAGAGGTTTAAAACCCTTACAATCTCCTCCAAAAAAAATAACAGTAATTATTAAAGATTAATAAATTGGCAACTCATAAAAAAAGCATTCTTACAAAATTCTACTTCGTAGGTGCTTTTATGACGTTTTTTTTATTAGCAATTGTATTTCGTGTATTTACGATTCAGTATTCCGAGGGCGAGAAGTATAGAAAACTATCAACTGAATTAACCATAAAGCAGGATACTATTTATGCAAACAAAGGAAATGTCTATGCTGCTGATGGGAATTTATTAGCAACTTCCATGACGAAGTTCACAATTCGAATGGATGTTGTTGCTGTAGATGAAATTATTTTTGAAAAAAATATAGTAGCCTTATCGGACGAATTATCTAAGATGTTAGGTAAAACATCTAAATTTTATCAAGAGAAAATAAGAAGGGCAAAAAAGAAAAAAAATAGGTATTTATTGATTGCTAGAAACGTTGGATATACAGATTATCTGAAGATGAAGCAATTTCCTATTTTTAATAAGGGAGTATATAAAGGAGGATTTATTGCCGAACAGAAAACCGTTCGAGCTCATCCTATTGGTAAGATAGCCGAACGAACTATTGGGTATGATGATTATAGAGGAGGGGCAGGTATAGAAGGGGCATTTTCTGAGTATTTGCAAGGGAAAAATGGGTTAAGATGGAAACAAAAAATAGCAAAAAATCAATGGAAGCCTATTAACGATGTTAATGAAAAAGAACCAGTTGATGGACACGATATTATTACAACAATAGATGTAAACATTCAAGATATTACACACCATGCTTTGCTAAGTAAGTTAGAATATTTTGAGGCAGATCACGGTTGTGCTGTCGTAATGGAGACGGCAACTGGAGAAGTTAAAGCAATTTCTAATTTGGGGAGAACAAGTAAGGGAACCTATTATGAAAAAAGAAATTATGCTGTTTGGGAGAGTAGTGAACCTGGATCTACCTTTAAGTTAGCAAGTTTAATGATTGCTTTGGATGATAAAGTAATTGATACTTCAACCGTCATAGATACAGAAAAAGGAAAAATATTTATCCACAATAGAAAAGTAGAAGATTCCCATAAGGGTGGACATGGTAAAATTTCTGCTGCGAGGGTTTTTGAGGTCTCTTCTAATATTGGAATTGTGAAAATGATTAAAGAACACTATGATCATGAACCACAAAAGTATTATGATAAAATTAAAGAATATGGTTTTACGAACCCAATTGGTTTTCAAATCAAAGGTGAGGGAAAGCCGTATGTGCCTAATCCCGAAGATAAAAAAAATTGGAATAAAATTTCGTTAGAGTGGATGTCATGGGGTTATGGAGTTTCAGTAACACCAATGCAAACACTCATGTTTTACAATGCGGTTGCCAATAACGGGGTGATGCTAAAGCCAAAGTTTATCAAAGAGTTGAGAAGGCAAGATAAGACCGAAAAAATTTTTGAAACCGAAATTATACATCCAAAAATAGCCTCCGATCAAACATTGAGTAAAGTAAAAAAAGTAATGGAGAATGTGGTGAAAAAAGGAACTGCAAGTACTATTTATTCTTCTAATTTTTCAATGGCAGGAAAAACAGGAACTGCAAAAAAATACATTTCTAGAACTAAAGATGATCAAGGGGAATGGCGAGGAGGATACTATTCAACACAAAAATATATTGCTTCTTTTGTAGGTTTTTTTCCAGCGAATAAACCAAAGTATTCATGCATTGTCGTTATTCATGATCCAAAGAAGGAAAAAGGATATTATGGAGCAACTGTCGCTGCCCCTGTCTTTAAAGAAATTGCTCAAAAAATATTTACCACGACTCCAATAGATATTCAATCCGTAGATGATGAATTGGCATTGGAAGTAATCGATACCCAATACCATAAATTCGATCAAATACAAAATAAGAAGTATTCGGAAATCCCAGATGTTAAAGGTATGGAGGGAATGGATGCTTTGTCTTTATTGGAAAATATTGGATTGAATGTAAAAATTTATGGAGTAGGAAAGGTAAAATTTCAGTCCTTGAGAAAAGGAGAGAAACTGATAAAAGGAACAACGATTATTCTAAAACTATCATAAACTGAAAAATTTAAGAGACATATTGTATCAAGTTTCTGTCAATCAAGTATTTGGCGAGACCAATATTGAGATCCATAATCTTGTTTTTGATTCTAGAAAAATTGAACAGAACGATGTGTTTTTTGCTCAAAAAGGATATTCAGTTGATGGTCATTTATTCATTGATAAGGCAATAGAGTTAGGAGCCATAGCAATTATATGTGAAGATTTACCTCAGGAGATAAAAACAGGAATCACATATCTTCAAGTTGCTGATGTAAACGAAGTTTTGGCTATTATGGCAGCAAATTTTTATGGAAATCCATCAACAAAAATGGTGCTTGTTGGGGTTACTGGGACCAATGGAAAAACAACGATCGCTTCCTTGTTGTATCAACTATTTAAAAAGGCAGGCTACAGCGTTGGATTGTTGTCAACTGTGAAAATTTTAGTTGACGATCAAGAGTATAAGGCCACGCATACAACGCCAGACTCTCTGACAATCAATTCCTATCTAAATAAAATGATGATTGCTAATGTAGCGTATTGTTTTATGGAAGTAAGTTCTCATGGAATTCATCAAAAAAGAACGCAAGGATTGGCTTTTAATGGAGGTGTTTTTACCAACTTAACCCATGATCATTTGGATTACCACGAAACTTTTTCAGAGTATAGAGATGTAAAAAAATCCTTTTTTGACAATTTATCAAAATCGGCTTTTGCCCTCACAAATATTGATGATAAGAATGGCAACTTTATGTTGCAAAATACCAAAGCAAGAAAGAAAACTTACGCTTTAAAAGGTGTTGCAGATTATAAAGCTAAGATTTTGGAGAAGCAATTTTCAGGGACTTTATTAAAAATGAATGCATCAGAAGTTTGGGTAAAATTAATAGGGCAATTTAATGCTTCTAATGTTGCAGCGATTTATGCAGTTGCAGAACTATTAGGATTAGAAAAGCTTCAAATACTCACCATTATAAGTCAGTTAGAAAATGTTAGTGGGCGTTTTGAAACTGTTATTTCTGAGGATGGGGTCATTGCCATTGTAGATTATGCACACACCCCAGATGCGTTAAAGAACGTCTTGGAAACGATCAATGAGATAAGAATAGGTAATGAACAATTGATTACCGTTGTTGGTTGTGGAGGTGATAGAGACAAAGCAAAAAGACCTAAAATGGCTCATATTGCTTCACAGTTAAGTAGTCAGGTAATTTTAACATCAGACAATCCACGAACAGAAAATTCACAAAAAATCATTGAAGAAATGGAAGTTGGTATTACTGCTGAAAACTATAAAAAAACACTGTCAATTATAGACAGAAGGCAAGCGATAAAAGCAGCTTGTAAGTTTTCTAACAGAGGAGATATACTGTTAATAGCAGGTAAAGGGCACGAAAATTATCAAGAAATAAATGGGGTTAGAACTCATTTTGATGATTTAGAAGAAGTGAAAAATTGTTTTAATCAATTAAAAAACAAGTAACAATGTTGTACTATTTATTCGAATATTTAGAGAGTCAATTTAGTTTTCCAGGAGCGAGTGTATTTCAATTCATCACCTTTAGAGCTGCTGCTGCATTTATTTTGTCTTTATCAATTTCAACAATTTATGGAAAGAGAGTCATTCGTTTTTTACAAAGGCAACAGGTAGGAGAATCCATCAGAGATTTAGGTTTAGAGGGGCAGGTTCAAAAAGCAGGGACCCCTACTATGGGAGGACTTATCATCATTTTTGCAACTCTAATACCTGCTCTATTATTAGCGAAGTTAGATAATATTTACATCATACTTCTTGTCATAACAACCCTTTGGATGGGGCTTATTGGTTTTTTAGACGATTATATCAAAGTATTTAAAAAGGACAAAGAGGGCTTAAAAGGGAAGTTCAAAGTTTTGGGTCAAGTTGGTTTGGGGATTATTGTTGGTTCCATGCTTTATTTTAATGAAGGAGTTACTATTAAAGAACAGCTTCCAAAAGAACAGCAAATAGTAAATACTGACGGAAGAAAAATTGTCTTTGGAGAGGCACACAAGTCTACAAAAACAACAGTTCCTTTCTTTAAAAATAACGAGCTAGACTATTCAAAAGCACTATTTTTTCTGGGAGATGGCTATGAAAAATACGGATGGATCGTTTTTATTTTTATCACTGTTTTTATTGTTACTGGAGTTTCTAATGGAGCAAATCTTACCGATGGAGTAGATGGCTTAGCAGCAGGTTCTTCAGCAATTATGGTGCTAACATTAGCGGTTTTTGCATGGGTTTCTGGTAATATCATCTTCGCAGATTATTTGGATGTAATGTATATCCCAAATTCTGGAGAAATGACTGTTTTTATTTTGGCATTTGCGGGAGCATTAATAGGTTTTCTATGGTATAATACCTTTCCTGCACAGGTGTTTATGGGCGATACAGGGAGTTTAACAATTGGTGGAATTATAGCGGTTATTGCCATCGCTATTCGTAAAGAATTATTGTTGCCAATTTTAGCAGGAATTTTTGTTATTGAAAATCTTTCGGTTATTCTCCAAGTATCCTGGTTTAAATATACCAAGAAGAAGTTTGGAGAAGGAAGAAGGATTTTAAAAATGTCTCCATTACACCATCATTATCAAAAACTGAATTATCATGAAAGTAAAATTGTGGTTCGTTTTTGGATTGTTGGAATTTTACTAGCAGTATTTGCAATCGTTACTTTGAAGTTGAGATAAATGAAAAGATTGGTCATTCTTGGTGGTGGAGAAAGTGGTGTGGGAACCGCGCTTTTAGCAAAACAAAAAGGATTTGAGGTCTTTGTCTCAGACAAGGGTGAGATATCCACAAATTATAAAGAAGTTCTTTTACATCACGAGATAGATTTTGAGGAGAAATGTCATACAGAAAGTAACATTTTGAATGCCAGTTTGGTGATGAAAAGTCCTGGAATTCCAGATCATATCCCATTGGTTCAAAAAATAAAAGAAAATTTAATTCCCGTGCTCTCAGAAATTGAGTTTGCAGCTCCATATACCAATGCTAATATCATCGGAGTTACAGGATCAAATGGAAAAACGACCACTGCATTATTAGTGCATCATATCTTAAAAAATGCAGGTTTGAATGTTGGAATAGCGGGAAATATAGGAGATAGTTTTGCACAACAAGTTGCAGAAAAATCACATGAGCATTATGTGTTAGAGTTGAGTAGTTTTCAATTAGACGGAATAGAAAATTTTAACAGTCATATAGCGATTTTAACCAATATTACTCCCGATCATTTAGATCGTTACGAGTATGACTTTGATAAATATATCGCCTCAAAATTTAGAATCACAAAAAATCAAGAGATAGCCGATTATTTAATCTATGATGCAGATGACAAAGTGATCAATAATTGGTTAAAAGACCATAAAACAAGAGCAACATTGGTGCCATTTTCAATCGAAAAAGAGTTGGAATATGGGGCTTATTTAAAAGACAATACGATTATTATTAACATACATAAAGATATACTTACTATGCCATTATCAACTTTATCAGTTAAAGGAAAACACAATACGAAAAATGCAATGGCAGCTATAATGGCTGCAAAATTATTAAAGTTAAGAAAGCAAACAATAAAAGAGAGTTTAGAAAATTTTGAAGGTGCAGAACATCGACTAGAAAATGTTGCGAAAATTAAAGGGGTTACCTATATAAATGATTCCAAAGCAACAAATGTAAATGCAACCTTTTATGCGCTCGAATGTATGGATAAAACCACAATTTGGGTTGTAGGAGGAGTCGATAAAGGAAATGATTACAATGATTTATTACCATTGGTAAGAGAAAAAGTAAAAGCCATTATTTGTTTGGGCTTAGATAATGAAAAAATCAAAAACATGTTTGGAAATGTTGTCGATATTATTGTTGAAACTGCCGGTGCAGAAGAAGCGGTAAAAGTTGCTGATAAATTAGCTGAACGAGGAGAAACAGTATTGTTGTCTCCAGCGTGTGCAAGTTTTGATTTGTTTGAAAGTTATGAAGATAGAGGTCGCCAATTTAAAACAGCTGTAAGAAATTTATAATAAAATTTCATGAAAACTATTTTTCAACATATAAGAGGAGATAAATCTATTTGGGCAATTGTTGCTGTCTTGGCAATCATTTCATTTATGCCTGTCTATAGTGCAAGCACAAACTTAGTATATGTTGTTGGTTATGGATCTACATTAGGACATTTGGTAAAGCACATCGTGTTATTAATTATGGGATTTGCGATTATTTATGGTGTACACAAAGTACCTTACAGGTATTTTTCTGGTGTTTCAGTGATCATGCTTCCTGTAGTAGTGGTTTTATTAATCTTTACCCTTGCACAAGGGACAGTAATTGGGGGAGCAAATGCAAGTAGATGGATTCGTATTGGAGGAATTGGTTTTCAGACGTCTACCCTCGCAGGTCTCGTCTTAATGGTCTATGTAGCAAGGTATTTGGCTAAGAATAAAGAAAAAACAATTCATTTTAAAGAAAGTATCCTGCAACTTTGGTTTCCGGTTTCACTGGTGTTAATATTAATATTGCCTGCAAACTTTTCTACGACCGCCATCATTTTTGTAATGATTTTAATGATGACTTTTATAGGGGGATATCCAATCAAATACTTAGGGTTTATTTTTGGTGCTGGAATCGTAGTATTCTCAATTTTTATTTTAATTGTAAAAGCGTTTCCAGACGCAATGCCAAACAGAGTTCAAACATGGCAGAGTAGAATAGAAAACTTTTCACAAGAAGGAGGTAGGGATTCGTATCAAGTAGAAAAAGCTAAAATTGCAATTGCAACTGGAGGAACTTTTGGAGTTGGACCTGGAAAGAGTGTACAAAAGAACTTTTTACCTCAATCTACTTCGGATTTTATTTTTGCCATCATAGTTGAAGAATATGGCTTAGTAGGCGGAGTTATTATTGTGTTTAGTTATTTTTTATTGCTATTTAGAATTTTTGTGATTGTAAATAAAACGACGACAATTTTTGGGGCTTTACTAGTACTAGGTGTTGGTACTCCAATTATTTTTCAAGCCATTATTAATATGGCAGTAGCCACTCATTTATTTCCAGTTACAGGGCAAACCTTACCCCTAATTAGTAGTGGAGGGACCTCAATTTGGATGACCTGTTTTGCCTTAGGAATGATTCTCAGTGTAAGTGCTTCGAGCGCAGATACAGAGGAAGATATTTTAGATGATAACCCTTTAGAAATACTTCATGAAACAATCGATTAAAGTCTTAATTTCTGGTGGCGGAACAGGAGGTCATATTTATCCTGCAATTGCAATCGCAAATGAATTAAAGTTGCGATATCCAAATGGAAGCTTTCTATTTGTTGGAGCGAAAGATAAAATGGAAATGGAGAAAGTTCCAAAAGCGGGTTTTCAAATTAAAGGATTGTGGATTTCTGGAATTCAAAGAAAATTAACAATTGATAATTTATCTTTTCCTCTTAAAATGCTCCATAGTTTATGGAATGCGTCAAAAATTATTAATGACTTTAAGCCAGATATTGCCATTGGTACAGGAGGTTTTGCAAGCGGACCAACATTAATTATGGCTAGTAGAAAGGGGATTCCAACTTTAATTCAAGAACAGAATTCCTATCCAGGAATAACAAATAAATTATTGAGTAAAAGGGCCCATAAAATATGTGTTGCTTATGATTATTTAGAACGGTTTTTTCCTCGAGAAAAAATTGTAAAAACGGGAAACCCTGTTCGACAAGATTTGCTAACGGTTCATTCTAAAGAAGAGGAAGCTAAAACTTTTTTTCGTCTGGAAAAAAAACAAAAAACGATTCTGATTATAGGAGGTAGTTTGGGTGCAAGGAAAATTAATCAGTTGGTAGAGAAAAATTTAGAATTTTTTAAAAATCAACAGGTTCAAGTGATTTGGCAATGCGGCTCTATGTATTATAACGAGTATAAAAAGTACAATATCAGAGAGAATATTCAAGTTCATCAATATTTAAATAGAATGGATTTTGCCTATGCAGCCTCAGATATCATTATTTCTAGAGCAGGAGCAAGTTCCGTCTCTGAATTATGTATTGTAGGAAAACCAGTAATTTTTATTCCCTCTCCAAATGTGGCTGAAGATCATCAAACTAAAAATGCAAAGTCAATTGCCGATCAACATGGAGCAATTTTGTTGAACGAAAATGAGTTGGATACATTTCCTATTATTTTTGAAACCTTACTAAAAGATAAAGGCAAACAGGAGCATTTGTCTGAAAACATACATGAATTAGCTCTTCCAGGAGCGACAACAGCGATTGTTAATCAAATAGAACTATTATTAAAAAAGTGAATTTAAACGCGATACATAAGGTTTATTTTATTGGAATTGGTGGTATTGGCATGAGTGCAATAGCGCATTATTTTGCTTCCAATGGAAAACAGGTAGCGGGTTATGATAAAACACCTTCTCAGGTTACAAAAGCACTTGAAACGAAAGGTGTTGAGATTCATTTTGAAGATGCTTTAGATAAAATACCCCTTTCTTTTTTTAAAAAAGAAGAAACTTTAATCGTATACACACCAGCGATTCCAGAAAATCACGTGGAATTAAATTATTTTATTGAGCATAATTTCATCGTATTAAAAAGAGCAGAGATTTTAGGGATGATTACAGAAACTACTTTCTGTTTGGCTGTTGCTGGGACACACGGTAAAACAACAACTTCTTCGATTTTAGGTCATATCATGGCCCAAGTAGGTGCTACTTCTTTTTTAGGAGGAATTGCTGAAAATTACAATTCAAACTTAATTTTAGGAGATGATAACATTAGTGTCGTTGAGGCTGATGAATATGATCGGTCTTTTTTACAGTTAAGTCCAGACATTGCGTGTATAACTTCTATGGATGCAGATCATCTCGATATTTATGGAGATTCAGATTCATTGAACACTTCTTTTATAGAATTTGCAGCAAAAGTTTCGCAAACATTGATTGTAGCAAAAGGATTGCCTTTAAATGGGATAACCTATGGGATTGATGAGCCTTCAGATTATAAGGCTTATAATTTAAAAATTGAGAGAGGAAAATATATTTTCGATGTAAAAACACCCTCGGCAGAAGTGAATAATATTGAGTTTCATTTGCCTGGTAGACATAATGTGATGAATGCATTGGCTGCGATAGCAATGGCAGATATTTATGGGATTTCATTAGAAAACATCAAACACCGCTTGTCTACTTTTATGGGGGTGAAACGAAGATTTTCGTATAAAATTAAAACAGATAATTTAGTATTGATTGATGATTATGCTCATCATCCAGCAGAAATAAATGTTGTAGAAAGTTCGATAAGAGAAATGTATCCTAATGAAAAAATACTGGTAGTTTTTCAACCACATTTATTTACAAGGACAAGAGATTTTATTGATGATTTTGCCTTGGCACTTTCCAAGTTTGATGAAGTTTTATTATTAGACATATATCCAGCAAGAGAAACTCCTATTTCAGGGGTTAACTCAGAATGGCTATTGAGTAAAATTACCACCAAGTGTAAAATACAAACCCAAAAAAATAATTTAGTAAAAGATATTAAGAATTCATCAGCTAAAGTTGTTGCGATGTTAGGAGCTGGTGATATAGGAGTAACGATTCTTGAGGTCACAAACCAACTTTTAAAAACAGTAGAAAATGAAACTTAATAGGCTTTTAAAATACATAGGATTCCTTTTGTTGGTGGGTCTTTTAGCCTTCTTATATTCTTTTTCTGTAAAAAGAAATATGAGTAAAACTGTAAAGAAAGTGGTTGTAGAATTTAGCGCTGGAGACAATAATTTTTTGACACATTCAATAGTTAATAAATTGTTAATACAAAATGACTCAAGTGTGAAAAACCAAGCGAAATCTGTAATAGATTTATACAAGTTAGAAAAAACGGTGTCTAAAAACTCATATGTAGAAAATGCGGCAGTATTTCTGACTATTGATGGTACGTTGAAATCGATTGTTAAACAACGAGTTCCCATTGCAAGAATTACTGATGTTAATGGTTCGTATTATATTGATAAACAGGGGGTAAAAATTCCTTTATCTACTAGTTATTCTCCAAGAGTTATGCTAGTTTCAGGAGTCGAAACCGATAAAGATATTGATGAGATATTGCCTCTAATATCATATATTTTAGAAGATAATTTCTTGCATAAAGAAGTTGTAGGGATTAAGAAATTTGCCGACGCTGAATACCAATTTTCGGTTAGAAGTGGAAATTATAAAATTGATTTTGGTAAATTAATTGAAATTGATCTTAAATTTAAGAAGTTAAAAGCATTTTATAATAAAACATTTAAAGATCAAACAATTCAGAATTATAAAATGATTAATGTAAAATATCACAACCAAGTTGTGTGTACAAAATAAATCAAAATGGAAAATAACAAAATAGCTGTTGGTTTAGATATTGGTACAACCAAAATTGTTGCTATGATTGGTCGTAAAAATGAATACGACAAGATTGAAGTGGTGGGTATTGGAAAAGCAAAGAGCTTGGGAGTAAAGCGTGGTGTTGTGAGTAATATTACCCAAACTATTCAATCTATTCAACAGGCCGTAGATGAGGCAGAAAGTGTTTCTGGAGTTAAGATTGAAGAAGTTGTTGTTGGAATTGCGGGGCAACATATTCGCAGTTTACATCACAGTGATTATATTACCAGAGCGAATGCCGATGAAGTTATCGATGAAAACGATATTGATAATTTGGTCAATCAAGTTCACAAATTAGTCATGTTGCCCGGAGAAGAAATTATTCATGTCTTACCACAAGAATTTAAAGTTGATTCTCAAGCAGATATCAAAGAGCCAATAGGGATGTATGGTGGCCGTTTGGAAGCAAATTTTCATGTAGTTGTTGGTCAAGTTTCTTCCATTAGAAACATTGGTCGTTGTGTAAAAAGTGCTGGTTTAGACCTCAGTGAAATTACCTTAGAACCTTTGGCATCCGCCTCTGCTGTTTTGAGTCAAGAAGAAAAAGAAGCTGGAGTTGCATTGATCGACATAGGTGGAGGAACAACAGACTTAGCCATTTTTAAAGATGGGATTATTAGACACACAGCTGTGATTCCTTTTGGAGGAAATGTAATTACAGATGACATTAAAGAAGGCTGTTCAATTATAGAAAAACAAGCAGAATTGTTAAAGATCAAGTTCGGCTCTGCCTGGCCAGGTGAAAACAAAGAAACTGAAATTGTTTCCATTCCTGGTTTACGAGGAAGAGAGCCTAAAGAGATTACATTGAAGAATTTATCAAAAATTATTCATGCAAGAGTTCAAGAGATTATTGAACACGTGTATTTAGAAATTAAAAATTATGGACACGAAACTGCAAAAGGAAAGCTAATTGCTGGAATTGTTTTAACCGGAGGAGGTTCCCAATTAAAGCATTTACGTCAATTAGTAGAATATATTACGGGTATGGATGCTAGAATTGGTTTTCCTAACGAGCATTTAGCAGGTGATTCTGATGAAGCTTTATCAAGTCCGTCCTATGCAACTGCTGTTGGATTATTAATGGAAGGATTAGAAAAAGATTCCAAAGGAGATCCATCTACAGAGATGGATGAGTCAGCTATCAACGAAAACCAAGAAGGGAATTTGAAAGGAGCACAGATGGAGAACGATGAAAAAACAACATCACATAAAAAGACGTTTTTTGAAAAGTTTACTGAGGGTCTAAAAGATTTTTTAGACAATGCAGAATAAAACGATAGAAGTAAGAACAAAAAGAACAAAACAACATTAAACAATAGATAGGTTATTATGAGCGCAGAATTTGATAACATTTTATTTGAAATGCCTAAAACGCAGTCCAACACAATTAAAGTAATTGGTGTAGGTGGTGGTGGAAGCAATGCAGTAAATCACATGTTTACGCAACAGATTAAGGGGGTAGATTTTGTCATCTGTAATACAGATGCACAAGCTTTAGAAAATAGTCCTGTACCTAATAAGATTCAATTAGGGGCTAATTTGACCTCTGGTTTAGGAGCAGGAGCCAATCCAGAAATAGGAGCGCAAGCAGCTAAGGAAAGCATGCAAGAGATTCAGCAGATGTTAAACAGCCAAACAAAAATGGTGTTTATAACAGCAGGAATGGGAGGAGGAACCGGTACTGGAGCAGCACCCATTATTGCGAAGATTGCTAAAGATATGGATATCTTAACAGTCGGTATTGTAACAATGCCTTTTGCTTTTGAGGGAAGAAGACGTTCTAAACAAGCTCAACTTGGAATTGATCAACTGCGACAAAATGTAGATTCTTTAATAGTAATAAATAACAATAAGCTTCGTGAGGTATATGGAAATCTTGGTTTTAAGGCAGGTTTTTCCAAAGCAGATGAAGTCTTATCTACTGCCTCTCGAGGAATTGCAGAAGTAATTACACATCATTATAAGCAAAATATTGACTTGCATGACGCAAAAACAGTGCTTTCTGAAAGCGGAACTGCAATTATGGGGTCTGCAAAAGAAGAAGGAGAAAACAGAGCTAGAACAGCGATTGTAAAAGCCTTAGACTCTCCTTTGCTAAATGATAATAAAATTACAGGAGCAAAAAATGTTTTATTATTAATTGTATCAGGAACGAATGAAGTGACTCTCGATGAGATTGGTGAAATCAATGATTACATTCAAGATGAGGCAGGGTATGATGCAAACATTATTATGGGTATTGGAGAAGATAAAGAGTTAGGAGATGCTATTGCTGTGACAATTGTTGCAACTGGATTTGCTGCAGATCAACAAAGTACAATTACCAATACAGAAGTCAAAAAAATTGTACACACTTTAGAAGATGAGCAAAAAGCCACTTATGATTTTGGTGAAAAAAGAGTGGTAAAGTCTCCAACTTTAAACGAGCCCTTAACAAATAAAAATGACCAAAAAATAGTTCATATTTTAGAGGAGGATACCGAAGCTGTCACCACAAAATCAAATTTAGTAACAACAACCAATGAAATAGCAGAGATGACAGTTCTTTTTGAAGAAGTTCAAATTGAATCCATATCTGAGGATGATTTTGTAATTACAGACAAAACACCAGTTCAAGAAGAGGAAGTTCAGGAAGAGCCTAAAAAAAATCAAGCAGATTTACTATTTGATTTACCTTTGAATTCTTTCACAGAAGTAAAAGCAGAAGAGGAAGTTCGTTATAATTTACAAGAAGATGTGGTATCGACTTCTCAGGTGAATGATCTGGAAGTTTATGGAGCTGAGGAGATTGTTTTTGAAAGAAAAGGTATAGAAAAACATTTTGTTTTAGAGGACTTTGATGCGCAGCCAACTATTGGTAAGAGCTCAAGTATTGTCGAAGAAAACCTAGTTGAAGAAGCAATTCATTTTGAACTAAAAACAAGAGAGCCACAGGTAGAAATTAATAAAATTGAAACCCAAAGTGAAGAAGTCTCCCCTTTAGATTTAACAATTACTGAATTGAAAAAAAGAGCTGAAGAAAGACGTAAAAAGATGAAAGGTTTTAACTATAAGTTTAATGATCAAATGAGCAAGAATATTGATGAAATAGAGCGTCAACCAGCTTATAAGAGATTAGGAATTAATTTGGATACAAATACGTCAATTAGCAATGCAAAGACCTCCATAAGTACTGATTCTGAAGAACTAAATTTAAGTTCAAACAATTCATTTTTACACGATAACGTAGACTAAAAAAACGTTCATTAACTCCAATAAAAAACCACGTTTGAACAAACGTGGTTTTTTATTAATAAAATCTTTTACTTTAATAAAAGTGATTTTTAAATATGACAGTTGTGTTTAATTCAAAGCTTGTTTGATTCTTTTAATGGCCTCTCGGATTTGTGATTCAGAAGCTGCATAGGATATTCGAATACAATTAGGTGTTCCAAAAGCTTCTCCAGTAACAGTCGCTACATTTGCTTTTTCAAGGATAAATAAAGAAAAATCACTCGCGTTTTCTATTTTTACACCATGGATGGTTTTACCAAAGAAAGCTGAGATGTCTGGAAAAACATAAAAAGCACCTTCAGGAACATTTACTTTAAAACCATCAATTTGTCTAAGTAATTCAATAATGATATTTCTGCGAGTTTTAAACTCATCGACCATATATTGTATTTTTGATACCGGTGCTAAAACTGCAGTAATTGCTGCTCTTTGTGCAATACAATTGGTTCCTGAGGTAATTTGACCTTGCATTTTTGTACATGCTTTGGCAATCCATTGTGGAGCACCAATATAACCTATTCTCCAACCTGTCATGGCAAAGGCTTTTGCCAAACCGTTGACTGTAATAGTTCTGTCGTACATACTTTCTATTGCTGCAAAACTAAATGGTTTTGTATTGTAGTTTATGTGTTCATAGATTTCATCTGATAAGATAAATATTTTTGGATGTTTTTCTAAAACAGCTGCTAGCGCTCTGTATTCAGCTTCACTATAAATGGTTCCGCTAGGATTGTTTGGTGAGTTAAAGAAAATCATTTTTGTTTTGGGTGTAATTACTGCCTCTAATTGTGCTGGAGTAATTTTAAAATTATTTTCTATCGAGGAAGGAATTTCTACATATTTTGCTTCGCACAAAGTAGCAATTGCTGAGTAACTAACCCAATATGGTGCAGGTAATAAAACCTCATCTCCAGGGTTTAACAACACTTGTGCAATATTTGCAATGGATTGTTTTGCACCTGTAGAAACGACAATTTGATTTGGTTGGTAACTCAAATTGTTATCGCGTTTAAATTTCGTACAAATAGCTTCTTTTAGCTCGAGATATCCATCTACAGGAGAATATGAATTGTAATTTTGATGGATTGCTTCAATAGCTGCGTCTTTGATGAAGTCAGGTGTATTAAAGTCTGGCTCTCCAAGACTTAAGCCAATAATATCTTTTCCTTCTGCTCTTAATTCTCTTGCTTTAGCAGCCATTGCTAGCGTTTGAGATACAGGTAAACTGTTAATTCTGTCCGATAGTGGATGTGTCATTTTTATGATTAGTTGTTGTTGTTATTATGCTAATGTTGGTTTTTTACCTAAAAATCCTAAGTGTTTAAAATGTTCTATAATCGCTTTGCGCATTGTTTTGTATTCATTGTAGGGTAAATTAAACTCTTTGGCGGTTTCTTTTACAATTTTAGCCAATTTACGATAATGTACGTGAGAAATATGTGGAAAAATATGATGTTCAACCTGATGATTTAACCCTCCAGTATAAAAATTTACCAAGCAATTACTGGGGGCAAAGTTAGAGGTTGTATACAATTGATGGACTGCCCAAGTATGTTCTAAATTTCCTTCTTTATCCGGGATTGGCATTTCTGTATTAGGAACAATATGTGCCAATTGAAAAATCAAGCTTAAAATCATTCCCGCTGTGTAATGCATTGCAAAAAAACCAACAAACACTTTCCACCAAACAATATCCAAAGTTAAAAGGGGCAAGACAATCCATAGTGAATAATATACAATTTTAGAGAGCACTAATTTTGTCCACTCTGTTCTTGGATTGGGGAACTTACCATAAGATAATTTTCTTTTTAAATAGCGATGCATTTGTTTTACGTCTGTTGTAATTGCCCAATTGATTGTCAATAAACCATATAAAAAAATTGAATAATATTTCTGAAGTTTATGAATCTTTAACCATTTAGAATGTTTGGAGAAACGAATAATTCTTCCTGCATCAATGTCTTCATCGTGGTTTTTTATATTGGTAAACGTATGATGTAAAACATTGTGTTGCACCTTCCAGTTATACACATTTCCCGCTAAAATATAAATACTACTCCCCATTAATTTGTTCACCCATCTCTTACTAGAAAATGAATCGTGATTGCTGTCGTGCATGACGTTCATTCCAACTCCAGCCATTCCAATTCCACTTAAAATTGAAAGCATTAAAAGGATCCATTGCGGAAGAGAAACGGTAAGGATTATAACAAACGGGAGTAAGAAAATTGAAAACATTAAGGTAGCTTTGGTATACAGCTTCCAGTTTCCTGTTCTTTTGATATTATTTTCTTTAAAGTAGCTATTTACTCTCTTATTAAGAGTTCTGAAAAATTTTGCTTTGTTAACTTTCGAAAAGTTGATTGTTTTCATCTAGCTTAAAGATATGGTTACACAAAAATACTGTTTTTTAAAATATCTTTATGCAATAAACTTGGGATTTTGTTGTGAATTGTTAGAAAACAATAAGTATTTTTGCTCTTGAAACTTTTTCCATGCAACTAATACAAAAATATTTTAAAGATTTATCACCTCTTCAAATTCAACAGTTTTCTCAGCTTCAGGAGCTTTATAAAGATTGGAATTTGAAAATTAATGTGGTGTCAAGAAAAGATATAGATGAATTGTATGTTCGACATGTTTTACATTCCCTGGGGATTGCAAAAATCATAGAATTTAAGTCAGGCTCCAAAGTTATGGATGTCGGAACTGGTGGAGGATTTCCTGGACTCCCTTTGGCACTTTTGTTTCCAGAAACACAATTTCATTTGGTAGATTCTATTGGTAAAAAAATAAAAGTGGTCAATGAAGTTGCTCAAGGTTTGGGTTTACAGAATGTAAAAACATCCCATGGTAGAGTAGAGGATGTGAAAGACACCTATGATTTTATTGTTAGTAGGGCAGTGGCACAGATGGAAACTTTTGTGCGATGGACTAGAGGTAGAATTGCCAAAAAGCAACAACATGAATTGAAGAATGGGATTCTCTATTTAAAAGGTGGAGATTTAACAGAGGAGTTAAAAAAATATACCTCTGCTAAGATCTATGATTTATCAACCTATTTTGAAGAGGATTTCTATGACACCAAAAAAGTGGTGCATCTCGGAATGAAGTTCAAAGGTGGATGATTATCTATTTGACGAGAATTCCTTTGTTTAAAAAACAACCAAAAAGTATTCGAATACAATTCATTAGATAATTTCAACAAACAGCCCTTCCGCTGTTTTTGAAACTTTTGCAACCTCTTTCTTAGTCAATCCTTTGATGGTTTTATCCCATTTTTTATTAGACAAACCAGATTGTGTTTTTAGCGTATTTAAATCTATTTTTTCTGCTTTTGTAACAATGGCTAGAACTGCTTTTTCCTCCTCATTTAATTCAATAGAAGTTGCTTTCTTTTCAGGGCGCATTTGAGGGAAAAATAATACCTCTTGTATCGATTGATTGTTGGTTAGATACATAATTAGTCTGTCCATTCCAATTCCCATTCCAGAGGTTGGAGGCATTCCATATTCTAAGGCACGTAAAAAGTCTTCATCGATAAACTCTGTTGCTTCATCATCTCCTTTTTGGGCTAATTTTAGTTGATGTTCAAAACGTTCACGTTGGTCTATTGGATCATTTAATTCTGAATATGCATTGGCAATTTCTTTCCCACAAACCATTAATTCAAAACGTTCTGTCAATTCTGGATTGTCTCTATGTTCCTTACATAGAGGAGACATTTCTTTTGGATAATCGGTAATGAAGGTAGGTTGTATATAGTTCCCTTCACATTTCTCTCCAAAAATTTCATCAATCAATTTTCCTTTCCCCATTGTATCGTCAACTTCAATATTCATTGATTTGGCAGCGGCTCTGATTTCATCTTCCGTTTTTCCTGTAATGTCAAATCCCGTAAAATGTTTTATGGAATCCGCCATTGTAACTCTCGCATAGGGTGCCTTAAAGTCAATTTTATGTTCACCAAAAGTTGCTTCAGAAGTACCGTTTACAGCAATCGCACAATGTTCAAGTAATTGTTCTGCAAAATTCATCATCCAATTGTAATCTTTGTAAGAAACATAGATTTCCATGGCGGTAAATTCAGGGTTATGGGTTCTGTCCATCCCCTCGTTTCTGAAGTTCTTAGAAAATTCATAAACGCCATCAAAACCACCAACAATCAATCTTTTTAGGTATAATTCGTTGGCAATTCTCATATACAAAGGAATGTCTAAAGAATTGTGATGTGTTATAAAAGGTCTCGCAGCTGCTCCCCCAGGAATGGGTTGTAATACTGGAGTTTCAACTTCAAAATATCCTGCGTCATTAAAAAAAGAACGCATGGCATTGAATAATTTTGTACGTTTTACAAATACTTCTTTTACGTGTGGATTTACAACAAGATCTGCATAACGTTGTCTGTAACGCATTTCGGCATCTGTGAAAGCGTCATAGGTAACCCCATCCTTTACTTTTGGCATGGGTAGCGGTTTTAATGCTTTTGATAGTAGTTTAAAGCTTTTCACCATCACTGTTTTTTCGCCAACTTTTGTTGTAAAAAGAACACCTTCAATACCCACGAAATCTCCTAAATCTAATAATTTTTTAAAGACAATATTGTATAAAGATTTGTCTTCTCCAACACAAATTTCATCTCTATTAAAATACAGCTGAATTCTTCCTTCACCATCTTGAAGTTGTGCAAAAGATGCTTTTCCTTGTATGTTTATAGACATCAATCTACCAGCTATGGTTACCTGTTTACCTTCAGAGAAATCCTGTTTGATTTCTTTTGAATTTGTATTTAATGGATACAAATCTGCTGGATAGGGATTGATCCCTAGTTCTCGGAGTTTAGATAGCTTTTCTCTTCGTACAACTTCTTGTTCTGATAATTGCATTTGATGTCTTAGTTTTCGGATGTTTAATAAAGAACGCAAAGATACAATCAATTGAATTAATAGACAATTTCACAAATTAATAAAATTCAATAAAAAAATTGCATAATTACGAAATCGTTGTATATTTGCGTACTACTTTTTGTTAGAGTAGTAATTAGTTGTGTTGTTTTGGCACTTTTTTAAAAGTGTCATGGTTTTGTTAACCAATGGAAAGCTTCCCTTAAATGGGACGCTTTTTTTTTGATCGTAACCCAAAGTTTTTAAGGGTATTTGTTTTGTTTTCAAAGTTGACTATTACTCAATAAAAAATTAGTAAATTCACACTTAAATAGAGACAATGGTTTTTCGTATTTTTCTCCTTTTATTGGGCTTTTTTTTATGTTTTTCATGTGATAAATTTTCATTCACAAAAAGAAATCATATGCAAGCCTTAGACACGCTAGTAGATTTTTCTTTAGTAGATACTTTTCCTTCTTTTAAAAATTGTGATTCTATTTTTGATACAGCACAAAAATCTGATTGTTTTAGAAAAACAATTCATTTTAAAATTGGAAAGGAACTTGAGAAATATGCATTTACCATCAAAGACTCCATATCTGAGACTGTGTTTGTAAATTTGCGAATTAGTTCGAAAGGAAACGTTTTTTTAGAAGAAGTACAGTCTTCAGAATATTGTAAAACACAACTGCCAGAATTGGATAGCTTGTTGCTACTTAGCATTCAAAATTTACCAACGATGTATCCTGCTATCAAAAGAGGGATTCCTGTTACAACAAGGTATCGACTGCCAATTTTGATTCAGTTAAAGGAGTAATCCTTCGTATTTTTATAAAATAAATACGCTTATAATGTAATAGATGAATGGGTTAGTTTGTCTTGTTCAATAGTTCCCATAGTTTGTCTTTCAAGACTTGTAAACCTGTTTGCGCAACTGAAGATATAAATAGTGTTTTTACTCCTTTTGGTAATGTTGCTTTTATTTCTGCTTGCAACTCATCATCCAACATGTCTGTTTTAGATATTGCTAATAACCGATCTTTATCCAACAGTTCTGGATTGTGTTTTTTTAATTCATTTAGCAGAATATCATATTCTTTGTTGATGTCATCACTATCTGCTGGAATTAAGAAAAGTAGTGCAGAATTTCGTTCTATGTGACGTAAAAAACGGTGACCTAACCCTTTTCCTTCTGCTGCCCCTTCAATAATTCCAGGAATATCCGCTATTACAAAGGTTTTATGATTTCTGTGTTTTACAATTCCTAGGTTGGGTTTTAAGGTGGTAAAAGCATAGTCTGCAATTTTTGGTTTTGCAGCAGTTAAAACAGATAATAAAGTTGACTTTCCTGCATTTGGGAAACCTACCAAACCTACATCAGCTAATAGTTTTAATTCCAAACGAAACCAACCATCTACTCCCTCCATTCCTGGTTGTGCATATCTTGGTGTTTGATTTGTCGATGATTTGAAATTCCAGTTTCCAAGTCCCCCTTTTCCTCCTTTTAGTAAAATCACTTCTTTTTGGTGTTCTGTAATTTCTAGGATTATTTCATCTGTATCTGCATCTCTTACAATGGTTCCTAAAGGGACATCTATGTAAATATCTTCAGCATCATGTCCTGTACTTCTACTTTTACTTCCAGCACCTCCACTTTCGGCTCTAAAATGACGTTTAAATTTTAGGTGGAACAATGTCCACATATTTTTGTCACCTCGAAGAATAATATGTCCTCCACGACCACCATCTCCTCCATCAGGGCCTCCTTTGGTAATAAATTTTTCCCTATGTAAATGCATAGAACCCTGCCCTCCTTTACCAGAGGAAGCGTATATTTTTATGTAGTCAACAAAATTTCCTTCAGTCATTAAATTTAATTTGAAAAAATAGACTTAAAATCTCGAACAGCCACTTGCTCTTCTCCTTTTAATTTCAAATTTTCAGTCCTATTTTTTGTGCGTTTATCTTACAAATAAAAAACGATTTATAAAGTAGTAAATACCTCTGAAATTCGTTTGGTAATATCTGAGATGGAACCGACACCGTTAATTCCATAATATTTATCTTGGGCTTCAAAATAATCTTTCAGAATAGCTGTTTTTGTATGGTATTCATTAAAACGATTTCTGATTTTTGTTTCATTTGTGTCATCAGCTCTACCACTTGTTTTCCCTCTTTCTAACAAACGAGTGATTAAGATGTCTTCAGGAACCTCCAAAGCGATCATTCCGTTAATTTGTTCTCCTTTTTCAGCCAAAAATTCGTCTAAGGCAATTGCCTGAGATTGGGTTCTTGGAAATCCATCAAAAATAAAACCCTTAGCTTCTGTGTTTTTTTCTACTTCAGCTTTTAACATATTAACGGTTACTTCATCGGGAACTAAATCTCCTTCATCCATATATTTTTTAGCCAATAAGCCTAGTTCAGTTTGATTTTTAATATTAAAACGAAACACATCCCCCGTAGAAATATGAACAAGATGGTACATTTCTTTTAAAAATTCTGCTTGTGTTCCTTTTCCGGCACCTGGAGGGCCAAATAATACAATGTTTTTCATTTTGGGTGGTGTTGTTAATTGATATATTGCGGGATAATTTCTACCTAAATTATTATAATCTAATCCGTAACCAACAATAAATTTATCTTCAATATTTTTTCCGATATAATTGATGGGTAGTTCTTTTCGATATACGTCGGGTTTAAAAAAGAGCGTTACAATTTTTAATTCTTTTAAATTTTTATCTTTAAAAATGGTATAGATTTCTTGGAGAGTATTTCCTGTGTCTATAATATCTTCTAATATTATTACAGTCCTTCCTGTCAAATCTTCATTAATTCCTAAAAGTTGTTTTACATTTTCTGTAGAGGAAGTTCCATTGTAAGAAGCTAGTTTCACAAAAGAAGTTTCACAATTTCCTTTAAATTCTCTTACAAAGTCAGCTACAAATAAAAAACACCCATTTAAAATACCGATGAATAGCGGAGTTTCTCCTTTGGGTAAATCTGCTTTAACTTCTGTTGCCAAGCGTTTTACTATAGCCGAAATTTCATCCCTATGAAGATAAGGTTTGAAATATAGATCGTGAAGTTTTAATAGGCTCATTTGTTTACAAATATACTTCCTATAAATTGAATGAAAAAACCGTCTTTTATTCTGATATTCAGAAATCAAAAACGGTTTTACCTTATTTTTAAGTGTAATTAACTATTCTTTTCCTCTTTTTTAGAAGTGTCATACATAATTGGAGTTGCCACAAATAAGGACGAATAAGTTCCGACAGCGACCCCGATAATTAATGCAAACATAAATCCTTTAATAGAATCTCCTCCAAACAGAAAGATCGCTAACATTACTAATAATGTTGTTAGGGATGTGTTGATCGTTCTTCCTAAAGTAGAGCTAAGGGCTTTGTCTACAACCTCACTGTATTTCCAGTTTGGATGTTTTCCTGTAAACTCTCTGATTCTATCAAAAATTACCACCGTATCATTTAATGAGTATCCTACAACAGTTAAAATGGCAGCGATAAATGATTGGCCAATTTCCATATCAAAAGGCATAAAGCTATAAGTGATAGAAAATACTGCTAAGACAATTAATACATCATGGAAAACTGCAGTTACAGCTCCAATAGAGAATGATACTTTTCTAAAACGTAGTAATATGTATAAGAAAACCACCAATAATGAGCCAAAAACAGCATACAATGCAGATGTTTTAATATCATCGGCAATTGTTGGTTCTACTTTCATATAACTCATGATTCCTGCTCCTTGTTTTTCAAAACCAGGTTTAAAGTTTTCGTAAGTGGTTGTTCCTATGTAGGTTTTTAAACCTGTATATAAAGCCTTCTGAACTAGCTCATCTACTTCCTGACCTTCATCCTCAATTTTATATACAGTTGTAATTTTTAATTGATTATCGGTACCGTATGTTTTTACTTCAGGAGCAGAGCCAAATACTTCTTTCAAACTTCCTGCAACAGCAGTAGCACTCATCGTTTGATCAAAACGAACTACGTATGAACGTCCTCCTTTGAAATCGACTCCTTGTTTTAATCCGATAGAGAATATCGACACGATCCCTGAAATGATAATTGCGCCAGAAATTACATATGCAATTTTACGTTTCTTCAAAAACGATGCATTGATATTTTGAAACCATCCTTTCGAGACTGTAGTATTAAATGTTAGGTTTGTTCCTTTGAGAACAGCTTTATCAATTAATATTCTTGTAATAAATACTGCAGTAAATAATGAGGTTGCAATACCAATCATTAATGTCAATGCGAATCCTTTAATTGGTCCTGTACCAAAAACGTATAAAATGATACCGGTTAATAGGGTGGTAATATTCGCATCTATAATTGCAGACAAAGCTCCCTTCACGGAAAAACCTTCTTCTATGGATTGTTTCAATCCCTTACTTTTAAAGAGACCTTCTTTGATTCTTTCGAAGATAATTACGTTTGCATCTACAGACATACCTATCGTTAAGATAATCCCAGCAATACCAGGTAATGTTAATACAGCATTGAATGAAGCTAAAATTCCGAAAAGGAATAAAATGTTTACAATTAATGCAACATCAGCATACAATCCCGCTTTCCCGTAGTATAAAATCATCCACAGTAATACTAAAATAATTGCGAGACCAAAAGAAAGAAAACTTGCATCAATAGCTTCTTGTCCAAGAGATGGTCCTACTACTTCTATTTGAATAATTCTTGCAGCAGCTGGTAATTTACCCGCTTTTAAAACGGTAGAAATATCTTCTGCTTCAGCGATGGTCATACTTCCCCCAGAAATAGAAGTTCTTCCACCAGTAATTGGAGTATTTACAGAAGGAGCAGTATATACATAGTTGTCGAGAACAACAGCGACAAACTTCCCTTGGTTTTTGGTCGTCATTTTAGCCCACTGTTTTGTTCCAGAGCTATTCATTGTCATACTAACTTCTGGTTTGTTGAGTTGGTCAAACACTTGAGAAGCATCCAAAATAACATCACCTTCAATAGATGCTTTACCACTTCTACTGCCTTTGATAGCATATAAATTAATCAACTCAGTGCCGTCTGTACCTTTACTTGACTTATAATCCCATAGGAATTTTACATATTTCAATTCTTTTGGCAAGAGCGCTTTGAGTTCGTCTCTTTTTAATAAGTTATTAACTGTTGCCGTATCTATGACTCTAGCTTGAGCAACTAAAGAGCTCATTTGTTGTTGAGATTGAGCTACGTTCGGGAATAAATAGGTAAAAAGATTTTTTTGATTGACCTCGGCATCCTCTTTGGTTTCGCCTAGTAGGTCGTCAATATCATCTTTTTTAGGAGCCTCTTCTTTTTCTTCTACAACGGTATTGTCTTTTAATAACTCAGCAACTTTGCTATTTGCTTCGAAGAAATACCCTTGTACCTCAGCATTGGTATATACTTCCCAAAATTGCAATTCCGCTTTGCTAGTAATTAATTTGGTAACACGTTCAATATCTTTTGCTCCAGGTAGTTCAATTTGAATTCTACCAGAGTTTCCAATTCGTTGGATATTTGGTTGGGTAACACCAAACTTGTCAATTCTACTTCTTAATACTTCAAAAGCTGTCCCAATAGAGCTGTTAATTTCTTTTTGAAGTGTTTCTTTAACTGTGATATTTTCTTCATTGAAAGAAATTTTTTCACTTAAGGCTTTTGTTCCAAAAATGGAGGGATCACTTAATTTAGTATCGCCTGCAATTTTTTCGAACTCTTCAAAAAACAAATCTAAATAGTTGGCATTGTCATTTTTTTGAGCTTCTGAAGCGGCATCCAATGCTTGGTTGAAAGCAACGTTTTTAGAATCGTTAGATAAATTTTTTAACACTTCCTTTACCGATACTTGTAAAATAGCATTGATACCACCTTTTAGATCCAGACCAAGATTCATTTCTTTGTCTTTCACATCATTGTAGCTATATTTTGTAATCCCTAAATCAAGTATATCTTTGTTAGCAACACTGTCTAAATACTTTCTTTCAAAAGTAGCTTTTTGCCTCGCATCAGAGTCAGTTGCTTTGATTTCAGCATAGATTTTTGCATCATCTTCAACTTTATTTGCTAAAAATGTAAATGATAATTGATATAAACTCACCAATCCAAAAAGGATTGCGAATAATTTAATAAGTCCTTTGTTTTGCATGTTCTTTAGTTTATGACGACTTCTTTTTTTAAAACGAGCAAATATAGTATTTCAAAGTAGCCTAAACAATTATTTTATCACATTTGTGATTGTGTTTAGTTCTTTTTTTTAACTTATAAAATCACACAAATTGTCAAATTCTGAAATAGAGTCGGTTTCATTGCTTAATTTGATGGAATTATAAGGCAATATTGAAAATATGCTACTTCTATTTTGAATGGATTTTAAGGGTTCTAAATATAATTAGAGGCAGATTTGAGCGGGTAAGTACACAGAGAGAAGGAGTTTGAATTTGGTAAACTGAAACTGAAATAGGTCTTTTTTTTGATGCTAAATTTTAAAACAAACCAGCTCTTAGGTTACTTTAGGAAAAAAAAATCCAGCCAAAAGGCTGGATTTTTTATATAAATATTTACAAAAAAAATATGTTATAGTTCTAACAATCCGTTGGTTTTAGAGACACCGGCAGCTGATTCTTGCATATGTGCTTTTTCGGAATCATTTAAATTGATTTCTACAATGTTTTCAACTCCATTTTTTCCTAAAATGACAGGAACTCCAATGCATAAATCAGTCAAATCATATTCTCCTTCCAATAAAACGGAACAAGGAAATATTTTCTTTTGATCGCAAGCTATTGCTTGAACCAAGCCACTAACGGCAGCTCCAGGAGCGTACCAAGCAGAAGTACCTAATAAGCCAGTCAATGTGGCACCACCGACTTTGGTATCCTGTAAAACCTGCTCTAATCGTTCTTTGGAAATAAATTCTGAAACAGGGACAGAATTACGTGTTGCTAGCCTGGTTAATGGAACCATTCCTTTGTCTGAATGGCCACCAATTACCATTCCGTCAACATCTGAAATAGGCGCTCCTAAAGCCTCTGCTAATCGATATTTAAATCGAGCTGAATCTAGTGCACCACCCATTCCTATAATTCTATTTTTAGGCAATCCGGTAGTTTTGTGAACCAAATAGGTCATGGTATCCATTGGGTTGGAAACTACAATAAGTATGGTATTTGGAGAATGTGCGATTAAATTAGAAGAAACTGTCTTTACAATCCCTGCATTAATCCCTATTAATTCTTCACGGGTCATTCCTGGTTTACGAGGAATTCCTGAGGTGATTACACAAATATTTGAATTGGCTGTTTTCGAATAATCACTTGTGCTTCCTGTAATTTTTGTATCAAAGCCATTGAGGGAAGCAGTTTGCATTAAATCCATTGCTTTTCCTTCTGCATAGCCTTCTTTAATATCTAACAAAACAACTTCAGAAGCAAAATCCTTAATTGCGATATATTCTGCACAACTTGCACCAACTGCACCAGCACCTACTACTGTAATTTTCATACCTATTATTTTTAAGTTTTATAATCAAATTAAATTCCTGCAAAAATACAAAAATAAGATAAGGTTTAACTTCTTGTTTTTAAAAAATAGTCTTTTAAACGAGATTCTTTTTTTTGTTGTATTTTCTGGTGATAGAATATCAAAGAGTTTCTTTTTTGAAAAAGTCAAAAAAAAAATACACACTTTGAAAAAAGTGTGTATTTTTTTTGCAATTGGGAGAAAGTTACGCGTCTATGTTGGCGTATTTTGCATTTCTTTCGATAAAGTCTCTTCTCGGTGGTACTTCATCTCCCATTAACATTGAGAAAACTCTATCAGCTTCCGTTGCATTGTCAATAACAACCTTACGCAATGTTCTGAATTCAGGGTTCATGGTTGTATCCCAAAGTTGTTCAGCATTCATTTCTCCAAGACCTTTATACCTTTGAATGTTTACACTACCTCCCATTTTTTGAGCTATCAAATCACGCTGATTATCATCCCAGGCATATTCTCTTTTTTGTCCCTTTTTAACTAAATACAGGGGAGGAGTTGCAATGTAAATATACCCTTGATCAACAATTTCTCTCATATATCTAAAGAAGAATGTGAGTATTAAAGTAGCAATGTGAGAACCATCAACATCGGCATCACACATAATGACTACTTTGTGGTATCGAACTTTCGATAAATTTAAGGCTCTAGGATCTTCTTCGGTACCAATAGTGACCCCCAGGGCAGTAAACATATTTTTAATTTCTTCGTTTTCAAAAACTTTATGTTGCATCGCTTTTTCAACATTCAATATTTTTCCACGAAGTGGCAAAATTGCTTGAAAATTTCTATCTCTACCTTGTTTTGCAGTTCCACCCGCAGAATCTCCCTCAACTAAGAAAATTTCACATTGTGCTGGGTCTGTTTCAGAGCAATCAGAAAGTTTACCAGGTAATCCTCCAATAGACATGACAGTTTTTCGCTGAACCATTTCACGTGCCTTGCGCGCTGCGTGTCTGGCTGTAGCTGCTAGAATTACTTTTTGCACTATGGTTTTAGCGTCAGAAGGGTTTTCTTCTAAATAATCTGTTAGCATTTCAGAGACTGCTTGAGAGACTGCAGAAGATACTTCTCTATTTCCTAATTTTGTTTTTGTTTGTCCTTCAAATTGAGGTTCAGCAACTTTAACAGAAACGATTGCAGTCAAGCCCTCTCTAAAGTCATCACCTGCAATTTCGAATTTAACATTTTTAAGTAAACCAGATTCATCTGCGTATTTTTTTAAAGTATGTGTTAGTCCTCTTCTGAAACCTGATAAATGTGTCCCTCCTTCATGTGTATTAATATTGTTTACATAGGAGTGTAGGTTTTCAGAATAGGAGGTGTTGTATACCATGGCAACTTCAACAGGGATTCCATTTTTTTCACCTTCCATGGAGATTACTTTGGCTGTTAATTGCTCTCTTGTAGAATCTAGATATTTAATAAATTCTGGTAAGCCTTCATCACTGTGAAAAGTTTCAGAAATGAAGTTTCCTTCATCATCTTTATTACGTTTGTCTGTTAAGGTAATTGTAATTCCTTTGTTCAAATACGATAGTTCGCGCATACGAGTTGCCAACGTTTCGTAATTGTATTCAGTGCTCTGAGCAAATATTGATTTGTCCGGTAAAAAAGTTACGATAGTTCCCGTAAAATCTGTTTCTCCAATTGTTTTTACAGGGTATAATGTTTTTCCTTTAGAGTATTCTTGTTGCCAAATTTTACCTTCTTTATGAACGGTAGCAGTGAGATGTTCAGACAGTGCATTTACACAAGAAACACCTACACCATGCAATCCTCCGGAAACCTTATAGGAATCTTTATCAAATTTACCACCTGCACCAATTTTTGTCATTACAACTTGAAGGGCAGAAACGCCTTCTTTTTTATGAATTCCAACAGGAATTCCACGACCATTATCTTTAGTGGTAATAGAATTGTCTTCGTTGATTGTAACCTCAATTGTGTTACAATACCCTCCCATTGCTTCATCAATAGAGTTGTCTACAACCTCATATACTAGATGGTGCAAACCACGAACTCCAACATCTCCAATATACATAGAAGGACGCATTCTCACGTGTTCCATTCCCTCGAGTGCTTGGATACTCGAAGCATCATAATTGTGTTTTTTTTCTTCGCTCATTATAAATGAATTGTTAATTGTTTACAGAACAAATATATCATCTGATAAAATGGTAATTGCTCTTTTCAAAAGTAAGATTTTAAAAATATTTTTCAAATGGATTTAGGAAATTTAAAGTAAAATTATAAACATTTGTTCATTTCTTGAAACTGCTTTAAATCAACTAAAAATATACTTAAAATAGATGTTTTTGTTTTTTTAATATGGTTTTGAATTCCAAATAGCATAAAATAGCTTAAAGCGGCTATTTTTTCAATTTTTAAAAAGGGATCATTAGTCAAAATATCGGTAGTTTTTGCCTAATGAGCTTCTGAAATCTTCGAAATTATTTTTTAGGATGATTTTTAAATCATTCATTTTTTAATGAATCCAGTTCCTTGTAGAGTTATTTTGATAAATCTTTAATTTATCTTCTTTTTTTTATGGAAACTGTAAAGGCGATATAAAATATTTAAAAAAGAGGTTTTTGTACCGTTTATTCTATATATATTTGCCTTCACAAAGCAGCGTATGATAAATAATAATAACAATCGTAATTTCAATAATCCTAATTTTTAGGGTGGGAAGGTTGTTGTTTAGAAATATATAAAGCCTTCCATTTTTTGGAAGGCTTTTTTTTTAAATCTAAAAGTAAAGAGATGAGTAAAATTATGACAGTGGACATCTTGTCTAGTATTAAAGGAGCAAAGCCATCAGATACGGTAAACACTTTATTTGAGGTGATTAAAAATGCCAATACTTCAAACAATTCTTTTACCTCTGATCATAATGCAGTCTCTTTAGACGATCTTAGAGATGATGTTGTTTTGGACAGTTCTCCAATAGAAAAACAATTTATTAAAGAGAATTTTCCAAAAGAAAAAAATGGTTTTTTAGTAGTTTCTAAAGTGATTGAAGAATAGTTATGGAGTCACAAATACATAAAATCCATCAACAATTAGTTCGGAAAGAGGTTAGTTGTGTAAAATTAGTTCAAGAAAGACTGGCTTTGTTAAAAAGCAGTGAGCATGCGACTGTAAATTCACTTTTGGAGAAAACAGCTCTGGAACTCGCAAAAAAAGTAGATGTTAAAATTGCTGATGGAAAAGAATTAGGTTTGCTAGAGGGAATCCCTTTTGGAGTCAAAGATGTGTATATGCTTCAAGGAACCTATACTTCAGCAAGTTCGGATTTTCTGAAAAGGTATAGGTCTCCATACACAGCCACTGCCATCCAAAAATTATTAGATGCTGGTGCGATTCCAATAGTTAAGGAAAATTGCGATAGTTTTGGTCATGGATCTTCCTCAGAGAACACCATTTTTGGAGCTGTAAAGAATGCTGTAAATCCAGATTTAGTGGGCGGAGGTTCTAGTGGAGGCTCTGCTGTAAATGTAGCGAAAGATTTGACAGTGTTTTCAATAGGAGGTGATACCGGAGGTTCAATTCGACAACCAGCAGGGTATAATAAAGTATATGGTTTCAAACCTACTTATGGGAGAATTTCACGTTTTGGATTAATGGCGTATGCCTCCTCAACAGATTGTGTAGGTCCTATTGCAAAATCGATCGAAGATCTTAGAATTGTATTAAATGAGATCAGTGGGAAAGATATAAAAGATCAAACGACCTATCATTCGGAAAAAATTTCAAAAAAAGCAATAAGCAATGCCAATGAAATAAAAACGATTGGATATTTTAAAAACTTTTTAGAAACCGACGTTATTGATCCGCAAATAAAATCAGATTTTTATGCATCAATTGAGAAAATCAAGCAAAAAGGAATACAGGTAAAAGCGCTTGATTTTTTTGAGCCAGATACCCTAGTATCTACCTATTATACCTTGGCCATGGCTGAAACAGCTTCAAATCTGTCTAGATTGGATGGAACCAATTATGGAAACAGAATTGAAGGCGATACCTTAAAAGACACCTATTCAATCACACGTTCAGAAAATTTTTCAGAAGAAACAAAACGAAGAATTGTGGGAGGAAATCAAGTCTTATCTCAAGGTTTTTCAGATGAAATTTATTTAAAGGGGTTGCGTTTAAGAGATCAAATTGCGAATAATTTTGAAAATGATTTTAAAGAAGTTGACATTATTATATCTCCGGTAACTCCCAATACACCGCCTAAAATTGGAGACAGTTTAAAAGAGCCTTTAGCCATGTATTTGTCTGACGCCTATACCGTTGGTTTTAGCTTGGGGCAATTGCCAACGCTTACAGTTCCTCAGGGAACTCAAACTGGCTTACAAGTCACGGCTGCAAAAAATAATGACGAACTCGTTTTTAAGTTTGCTAATTTCTTAAAAGATACAATATAATGGAATTGAAACAGTTACATGACTTATTAAAAAAGCATGACTTAGAGTTGGTCATTGGTTTGGAAACCCACGTTCGATTAAATACCAAAACCAAGTTGTTTTGTTCTTGTGCAAATCATGAAGTAGAGGTTCCAAATCAGAATATTTGTTCAGTTTGTACCGGACAAATGGGAGTATTGCCATCCATTAACAAGGAGGCAGTTAAAAAGGCTATTTATTTTGGAAAAGCAGTCAAATCTTCTTTTAAAAATGAGATAATTTCATGGGATAGAAAGCATTATGAGTATCCAGACAACCCGAAAAATATTCAAATTACCCAATTTCATAATCCTGTAATTCCAGACGGACAAGTTTCTTGTTTTAGAAATGATGGTTCTCAATTTACAGTGAATTTAACACAAGTTCATATTGAGGAAGATGCCGCAAAATTGATACATGAAAAAGAAATTTCATTGGTCGATTTCAACAAAGCAGGAGTTCCATTAATTGAAATAGTCACTGAGCCATGTATTCGTCATATTGAAGATGCATCAACTTATGCGCAGTATATTCAGAGAATTGTTCAAAATTTAAAAATATCTGAAGCCAATCTTGAAAAAGGAGAATTTAAGTCGGATGTTTCTGTATCTCTTCGTAAAAAACATAGTTATCATCTAAATCCACGTACAGAGATTAAAAACTTGAACTCGTTTAAGTTTATGGTAGATGCTTTGAAGGAAGAAGTTGAAAAGCAGCTGAAGTATTACATAACGCACAAAGAATTCAGACCCTAACAAACGACCGTATTATGGGATGCAGATTTAAAGCAAACCAAAACCATGCGAACAAAAGAGTTTGAAGCTGATTATAGATTTATTTCAGAACCAGACTTACCTCATGTAAACATCAAGCATGTAGTAGAAAGTATTGATGTAGATCTTAGCTCATTACCTTTTGCAGTAGAATCTATCCTAATAAAAGGGGGCGTTTTACCACAAGATGCAAAGTTTTTTACGGCAGATTCTCTGCGTTCAAAAACCTTTATCACCATCAATAATGTAATTAAGGATCCGTCTTTTGTTGCGAAAACTTTGGTAAATAATATCGGAGCAGATCAGTATAAAAGTATTCATAATATTGACCATTTAATTGAAATTTTTGAATTGTTTAAGCAAGAAAAAATCACTTCAGTACTGGTTCAAAATGGAATCATGTCTTACTTGAAGGATAGTACTTTTGATTATAAAAAATACTTTGAAGACCATACTATTTCTGAGGACAAAATTATAGATACAGTTCAAAAAGTAATTTCTGAAAATTCAGTGATTGCAAACGATATTAAAGCAGGAAATCAAGGAAAAGCAGGAATTCTTGTTGGGAAAGTAATGGCTATCATAGGCAAAGGAGCCTCAGGAAAATTGATTAGAAAAGAAATTCTAAACAAAATAGCCGGAGACTCTCAGTTCTTAAAGAAAGAGGTCAGTACTACAAAGTTATCGGGTAAGAATGTTCAACAAAAAAATAAATTTGAGGAAGAAGTTTTACCTCAAATTCCAATTGTAATTAAAGATGAATATAGAACCCATACAATTTCTCAATTATCAGAAAGTTCTATTACAGAAGAGGTCACTTTATCTGGTTGGGTAGCAAGTGTTCGAGATCATGGGGAATTGATTTTTATTGATTTACGAGACACAAGTAATGAAGTTTTTCAAGTGCGCTTGAGTAGAGAAACCTTTCCTAATTTGGATGAATTGGTGAAGTTAAAGCCAGAAACTGTCATTATGGTTTCTGGAAATGTAGTTCAAAGAAATGAAGATGATTATAATTCAGGTTTAAGATCCGGTAAAATAGAATTAGAAACTGCAGAGTTGGAAATTTTAAATTTATCTAAAACACTTCCTTTTGAAATAAAAAGAGCTACAAAAACAAATGAAAACGTTCGTTTTCAGTATAAGTTTTTAGATCATAGAAATGAAAATGTTCGGAAAGCAATTGTAAATCGACACAAAGTAATAAAACTCATACGGGATATTTTAGATGATGAAGAATTTTTAGAAATCGAAACACCTATTTTAACAGCGGGTACAGATGAAGGTGCACGAGAGTTTATTGTTCCTACAAGAAAGCAGGCAGGTTCTTTCTATACGCTACCTCAAGCTCCGCAACAGTTTAAGCAAATGCTGATGGTTGGTGGTTTTGAGAAATATTTTCAAATTGCACGTTGTTTTAGGGATGAAGATTCTCGTGGAGATCGGCAACCAGAATTTACACAATTAGATCTTGAAATGGCCTATGCTAGTATGCAACAGATTATCGATTTAAACACGAAAATGTTTAATGAAGTGGTTACTAAAATCTATGGTAAAAAATGGATTTTACATCCTTTTGAAGTCATTACTTATAAAGATGCCATGGATAAATACGGTTGTGACAGACCTGATTTACGTTATGGTTTGGAAATGCAAGAGATTACCGATATCGTAAGAGATACGACATTTCAAGTTTTTAGCAAGCCTATTGATGAGGGTGGAATTGTAAAATGTATCAAAGTCTCTGCAAAAGAGCAAGGAAACACAAGAATGTCTAAAGGTCAGATTGAAAATTTAACGGCAATTGCTCAACAAAATGGATTGGGTGGTTTGGCATATATTTTTGTAAATGAAAATGATTTACAATCGCCGATAATTAAATTTTTAGGAGAGGAAATTGCTGCAAACATTATAAAAACAACCCATGCTCAAGTTGGTGATATTGTGTTTTTCTCAGCAGGAAATTATACAATTGCTAATAAGGCGCTAGATGCGGTACGCCAGGAAATGGGTCGTATTTTAAAATTGATCAATCCAAAAGAATTACGTCCAGCTTGGGTCGTAGATTTTCCAATGTTTGAAAAAACAGAAGAAGGTAGGTGGACGTTTACCCACAACCCATTTTCTATGCCCGCTCTATACGACTTAGAAAAACATATGAATGGTCGGGATGATGAAATTGGTACTATCATTGCTCAACAGTATGACTTAATATTGAATGGGTATGAAATTGGTGGAGGGTCAGTTCGTGCTCATAAAGCAGAGATATTAGAGGCAACCTATAAGAATATGGGGTATGATAAGGAAGAAATGATGCGAAGTGTTGGAACCATGCACAAAGCGTTTCAATACGGAGCTCCACCTCATGGAGGTATTGCATGGGGGGTAGATCGTTTAATGATGATTTTAGAAAAGAAAGCATCTATCAGAGAAGTGATGGCGTTCCCTAAAACAGGAACTTCAGAAGATTTATTATTTAACGCACCTTCATTACTATCAGATAAAAAAGTAGAGGAGATGAATGTAAAAATTATGAGGTAAATTCTTAAGATAAAATTTGTTTAATCAAAAATCTATCTTATTTTTGTAGCATCATATGAAAAATAATACAATTAAAACTTGGTGGTGGAGCTCTCTTATCTAATAAGTGAGAAGAACCTATATGTTATTATATAATAAAAAAGGCTTATCTCACGATAAGCCTTTTTTGTTGGTCTTTTTTTGATCAACGAATAAAACAACAACATTCAATTAATTTCATCACAAAAATGAAAAGAATAAAGTTTAAAACAATCTATAAGACAAAAATGGCAGATACAGTCACTCCTGTAGGATTGTACTTGCGTTTTAGAGATCAATATGCAAACACGCTGCTCTTGGAGAGTTCAGACTATCATAGTAAAGAAGAAAGTTTTTCTTTTATTGCGATTGATCCTGTCATATCTATCAAAGCAGAAGATCATCATTTGCGTTTTTCACACAAAGGGATTGAGTTAGAAAATCAAAAGATTGGAAGAAATTTTAATGCTATTTTTGAGGGTTACAGTCAATCAATTGATTTAGAATGTCCCGAAGAATTAAAACCATTCAACGGATTATACGGATATACAACCTATGATGCTGTTCAATATTTTGAAAATATTTCTTTAGATGTAGCCCAAGCACCTTCTTCAATTCCTTTAATGCAATATAGTTTTTATCGATTTATTATTGCTATCAACCATTTTAATGATGAAATGACCTTGATAGAAAATATAGAAGAGGGCACAGTATCTCGAATTAAAGAGATACAATCGATCATAGATGCGCAAGCATTCAATACACAGAAATTTGAAATTGTCGGAGAAGAATCATCAAATGTTACCGGAGAGGAATTTAAAGAATATGTAAAAAATGCCAAATCTCATTGTAAAAGAGGAGATGTTTTTCAATTGGTATTATCGCGTCAATTTCAACAAAAATTCAAAGGAGATGAATTCAATGTGTATAGAGCGCTTCGTTCCATAAACCCATCGCCCTATTTGTTTTATTTCGATTACGGATCTTTTAAATTGATGGGGTCTTCACCAGAAGCACAAATCAAAATTTCAGCAGAGAAAGCAATCATTAATCCCATTGCAGGAACCTTTAGAAGAACTGGAAATATGGTGGATGATATTTTATTAGGAAAAAAATTATCAGCAGATAAAAAAGAAACAGCAGAACACGTGATGTTGGTAGATCTGGCAAGAAATGATTTAAGTAAACATGCAGACAATGTAACGGTAGATGTTTTTAAAGAAGTGCAGTATTTTAGTCATGTTATTCATCTAGTATCTACAGTCTCTGGAAAAATAAAAGGAAATCCCATAGAAATAGTAGGGGATACTTTTCCGGCTGGAACTTTGAGTGGAGCACCCAAATACAAGGCAATGCAGTTAATTGATAGGTATGAAAATCAATCTCGAGGTTTTTATGGAGGTGCAGTAGGAATCATTGGATTGGATCGTTCTGTAAATTTAGCAATTGCAATCCGTTCTTTTGTGAGTAAAAACAATGTTTTGTATTACCAAGCAGGAGCAGGAATAGTGATCCATTCTGATGAAGAAAAAGAATTACAAGAAGTAAATAATAAGTTAGCAGCGCTTAACAAAGCGTTGGTTTTAGCAGAAAACATTTAGTATGAAAATATTAATTTTAGATAATTACGATTCTTTTACCTATAACTTGGTTCATATGGTAGAAAAAATTACAGGGAATTTTCCTGCTGTTTTTAGAAATGATGAAATCAGTATTGAAGAGGTACAACAGTATGATTTGATTATGTTATCTCCAGGTCCTGGAATACCCGATGAAGCAGGAATTCTAAAAGAATTGATTGGAAGATATGCAGGAGTGAAACCCATTTTTGGAGTATGTCTTGGTTTACAGGCAATTACAGAAGTTTTCGGGGGAACGATTATCAATTTAGAAGATGTTTTTCACGGAGTTGCTACAGAGATGAAAGTAACGGATGCTAATGCAACTATTTTTAAAGGCTTGCCTGAAAAATTTCTAGCAGCAAGGTATCATTCTTGGGCAGCAACAGATGAAGGATTTCCAAAAGAATTAAAAGTAACCGCAAGAGATGAAGAAGGGTTAATCCAAGCAATTGAGCACACTGTTTACCCAATTTCAGCGGTTCAATTTCATCCAGAATCTATCTTAACAGATGTAGGAGAGCAATTAGTGACTAATTTTATCAATGCAAATTCATAATGAAAGCAATTTTAAACAGGTTATACAATCACGAAAGATTGTCGAAGTCTGAAGCAAAAAAAATCTTGGTCGACATTGCTTCAGAAAAATATAATGAAGCACATTTAGCATCTTTTATGACTGTTTTTATGATGCGACCAATCACAGTTGACGAACTGTCTGGTTTTAGAGATGCACTCAAGGAGTTGTCAATTAAAGTAGACTTGTCAGATTATAATACCATAGATATTGTAGGAACAGGAGGCGATGGAAAAGATACATTTAATATTTCTACATTGACTTCTTTTATTGTTGCAGGAACTGGTCAAAAAGTGGCGAAGCATGGAAATTATTCTGTGTCATCTCAATCGGGATCCTCAGACATGTTAGCCAGTTTTGGGTATGCATTTACAAATGATGAAAGTGAATTGAAAACGCATCTAGAGAAAGCAAATATTTGTTTTTTACATGCGCCGAAGTTCCATCCAGCGATGAAAGCTGTTGGACCAACAAGAAAGGCATTGGCATTAAAAACTTTTTTTAATATGTTGGGGCCTTTGGTGAACCCAAGTTCACCAAAAAATCAATTATTAGGAACTTTTAATCAAGAAATTGCTCGGTTGTACAACTATATTTTACAAAATGAAGAGATCAATTATGGTATTATTCATTCCTTGGATGTTTATGATGAAATTTCGTTAACGAGTGATTTTAAGCTTTTTACAAAGAATGGAGAGCAAATCATACATCCAGAAGATTTAGGACAAAAAAGAATACAACAATCGGCAATTTTTGGAGGAAGTTCAGTATCAGATGCCGCTAAAATATTCAGGACCATTTTAGATGGAAATGGGACGGAAGCACAAAATAATGTAGTGCTAACCAATGCTGCCTTCGCCCTAAAAATTGTTGATCAGACGAAGAGTTTTGAGACTGCTTTTTTAGAAGCAAAAGAATCTCTTTTTAGTTTGAGAGCAAAACAAACGTTAGAAAAATTAGTGCGTATTTAGTAACAAAACAATAAAAAAACAACGTCATATTATGACTATTTTAGATAAAATCATCGCCTTTAAAAAGAAGGAAATAGCAAAGATTAAAGCAGAAGTTCCCCTGAAGAAATTAGTGGAAAGCCCAAGTTTTGGTAGAACTGCATTTTCCTTAAAAAAGTCATTGTTAGAAATAGGTTCTACAGGAATTATAGCCGAGTTTAAACGCCAGTCCCCATCCAAAGGAATCATCAATGATAGCGCAACAATTGCAGAGGTTACCAATGGTTATTTGAACGCAAATGTTGCCGCACAATCAATATTAACAGACACTTCTTTTTTTGGTGGAACTATGGCCGACTTAATGGAGGCAAGAGTCCTTAACCAACAAAAACCAATTCTTAGAAAAGATTTTATAGTTGATGGATTTCAAATTGTGGAAGCCAAGGCAATTGGAGCAGACGTTATTTTATTAATAGCCTCTTGTTTGTCCTCTGAAGAATTGAAAAATTATGGAAACCTTGCAGTAGATCTTGGAATGGAAGTTTTGTATGAAGTTCATACTCAAGAAGATTTGGACAAGATTCATGATTTAGATAATAAATTGATAGGAATCAATAATCGAAATTTAAAAACTTTTGAAGTAGATTTAGAACATTCAATTAAGTTGGCGAACCAAATTCCGAATAGTTGTGTTAAAATCTCTGAAAGTGGAATTTCAGATCCCAGAATCATTTCAGGATTAAAAGAATATGGTTTTCAAGGGTTTTTAATTGGAGAGAGTTTTATGAATCAAGAAAACCCAGGTGAAGCTTGTCAGGAATTCATCAATCAAATTAGATAGGTATGAAACTCAAAGTTTGTGGGATGAAATTTGTAGAAAATATCGAGCAAGTATCAGGTTTATGTCCTGATTATATGGGGTTCATATTTTATGAAAAATCTAAAAGAAATTTTGAAGGAGTCATTCCTAAACTACCAAAATCTATTAAAAAGACAGGTGTATTTGTGAATGAGTACCCGGAGATTCTTGTTTCTTTGGTTGAAGAATATCAATTGGAGGCCATTCAGTTACATGGAGATGAAACGATTGCATATATCAAACAGATAAAAACTTATTTACCTTCCATAGAAATTATTAAAGTCTTCGGAATTAAAGATGAATTTAATTTCGAGTTATTAAAACCTTTTCTACAAGTTGTAGATTATTTTTTGTTTGATACAAAAGGCAAAGAAAGAGGAGGGAATGGATATCAATTTGATTGGTCTATTTTAGAGGCATATCCCTATGAAAAACCTTTTTTTCTAAGTGGTGGTATTGGGTTAAAAGAAGTGGTAGATGTTCAGAAAGTACTTGATTCAGACTTGCCTATGTATGCGATAGACATCAATAGTAAGTTTGAAATTGAACCAGGATTAAAAAATATAAATGATATAAAAATCTTCAAAAATAAATTATAAAATGAAATCAAATTTTCAACCAGATAAAAACGGATATTTTGGACAATTTGGAGGTGCCTTCATTCCAGAATTATTGCATCCAAACGTCAAAGAATTAGCGGATAATTATATACAAATTATCGAATCTGAGGAGTTTCAAATAGAATATAAAGCCTTGTTAAAAGATTTTGTTGGACGTCCAACGCCTCTGTATTTAGCAAAACGGTTGTCTGAGAAATATGGAGCTACTATTTATTTGAAGCGTGAAGATTTAAACCACACAGGAGCCCATAAAGTAAATAATACCGTTGGTCAAATTCTAATTGCAAAGAAGTTAGGAAAGACTAAAATTATTGCAGAAACAGGCGCTGGCCAACATGGAGTTGCCACAGCAACAGTTTGTGCTTTAATGGGCTTGGAGTGTACTATTTTTATGGGTGAAAAAGACATTGTCCGTCAAGCACCAAATGTTGCAAGAATGAAAATGTTGGGAGCAAAAGTTGTTGCTGCAACTAGTGGCTCAAAAACATTAAAAGATGCTACAAATGAAGCAATAAGGTATTGGATACAGCATCCGGAAACGTTTTATTTGATAGGGTCTGTTGTAGGCCCTGCACCGCATCCAGATATGGTTGCTCGTTTGCAAGCTATCATTTCTGAAGAAATGAAATGGCAATTAAAAGAAAAAACAGGAAAAGAAAATCCTGATACGATTATTGCTTGTGTTGGAGGAGGTAGTAACGCAGCGGGGGCTTTTTATCATTATTTAGATGACGAGGATGTTGAATTAATCGCTGTTGAAGCAGCGGGTTTAGGAGTAAAGTCTGGTGAGAGTGCTGCTACTTCTCAATTGGGAGAGGTTGGAATCATTCATGGAAGTAAAACCATTTTAATGCAAGATGAATATGGTCAAATAGTTGAACCCTATTCGATTTCTGCAGGATTGGATTACCCAGGTGTTGGTCCTTTACATGCTTTTTTATATGAGAGTAAAAGAGCTAAGTTTATGAATGCAACCGATAAAGAAGCGTTAGCTGCTGCTTATGAGCTTACAAAAATAGAAGGAATTATTCCTGCTTTAGAAACAGCACATGCATTGGCAGTTTTACCAAAAATAAAATTTAAAAAAGACCAAGTTGTTGTCATCAATTTATCCGGTAGGGGAGATAAAGATTTAGAAATTTATATCAAACATTTAGAAGCTTAAGCTATGAATTCAATTCAAGATTTATTCCAGAAAAAAGATCAAAATTTATTATCTATTTATTTTACTTGTGGGTATCCAGCATTAGAGGATACAGTGAGTGTTATTCAGGAATTATCAAAGAGTCATGTAGATTTTATTGAGGTAGGCTTGCCGTATTCAGATCCATTAGCGGATGGACCTACGATTCAAGATAGTAGTCAAAAAGCCCTAGAGAATGGTATTAACTTAGATATTATTTTTCAGCAGTTAATGCTTCTCAAAGAAACGAATAAAACACCGTTGGTTTTAATGGGGTACTTGAATCAATTGTTAAAGTATGGAGAAGAAAAATTTTGTCAAAAGGTAGTAGATTGTGGGATTGATACCCTAATTATACCCGATCTACCGATGGTTGAATTTGAAAATCACTATCAAGAATTATTTGATTCCTATGGACTTACAAATGTTTTTTTAATTACTCCTCATACCTCTGAAGAAAGAATTAGAAAGATTGATACTTACTCAAAAGCGTTTATTTATGTGGTCGCGTCAGCATCTATAACCGGAGCAAAAGGTACTATTTCTGCCAACCAAATTTCTTATTTTGAAAGAATCAAGTCAATGAATTTAAACAGTAAACTGATTGTTGGTTTTGGGATTTCTGATAAATCTACTTTTAACACCGCTTGTCATTATGCAAATGGAGCAATCATTGGTTCTGCTTTTATAAAAGATTTAGGAATCAATGGCGTTGATCGCATTGACAATTTTATTCAACCAATTATTAGTTAAATTTTTCCTAAAGGATGATTCAAATAAGATGAAATGGCTGAGTAAAGTTTAAATTAGTTGCCCAAATACTAAATAACATGAATAAAAAAATATTTTTCTTTTTAGTTCTTTTTAATGCAACTTTTATAGCAGCTCAAAACAGTTTGATAAGGATGCCCTCAATAAGTCCAGATGCTTCCAAGATAGCCTACAGTTATCATGGGGATATTTGGGTTCTAAATTTAGAGACAAATCAAACAGATAGATTAACCATTCATCAAGGATATGAAAGCAATCCTATATGGAATTCTAAAAGCAATCAGCTAGTATTCACCTCTAACAGAAGAGGGAGTAACAATATTTTTAAGACGGATCTATATGGAGGTATTCCAAATCAATTAACGTACTACCCAACCACAGACACACCAAGTCATTGGAGTTCTAATGGGAAGATCATCTTTTCTAGTAATAGAATTTATAAAGGAACAGAGCGTGAATCTTCTATTTATGTAGTTGATGAGAATGGAGAAACCCCCAATCGTTTTATGACTGCTTTAGGAAGTCAAGCCTCTATTTCTCCCAATGGAAATTTTATAGCTTTTGTGAAAGGAACTTGTAGAATTTCTAGAGAGGATTATGAGGGTCCAGCACAAAGAGATGTATGGGTTTACAATTTGAACTCTAAAGAGTATCATCAAATAACAACAAGTAAAAAAAACGATCATACGCCTCTTTGGGATCAAGAGAATAACTTGTATTTTGTGGGTTCAGAAAGTGGTAGATATAATATTTACAAGACTTCATTAAATCCAGATGGAACCAAAAGGGGTTCTGAGAATCAATTAACTAATTTAAAAGTTAGTGGCGTATCTTCTTTTTCGATAAGCAATAATGGAACCATCGTATACAATAGCGGTCTTGATGTTTTTCAACTCCAAAAAGGCCTCACTAAAAAACTAGAATTCAATTTATCATCTGATAACAGGTTTGAGTTAGAGGAAACAAAAACAGTGTCTAATGGGATTAAAGATCTAAGTGTTTCTCCTAATGGGAAACTAATTGCATTGAGCATTAACGGAGAAATTTTTGTCAAAGAAAATGACAAAGACAAACCCAAAACGAATAATGTCAGTAATCATCCTTATAGAGATGACAATCCTTTTTGGATAGATGATCATACTCTTGGCTTTTTATCCGATAGAAATGGACATAATGAATTTTTTAAAGTAGTTTCTGAGGATAAAAATGTTTGGTTAAGCAGAAGTCTAAAAACAAAGGTTACTCAATTGACAAAAAGTAAAACAGATGTTTTTGAGCCTTTGTTATCTCCAGATAGAATGAAGATTTCTTATAGAGTTGGTAGAGGTCAATTGGTCATTGCTGATGTTAAAGAGGGTAAAATATTAAAAATTAAAAACTACTCAGATTCCTGGGCACCCGCTGAGGGC
>CBFIGS010000007.1:0-90782 GCA_965662295.1 Polaribacter sp.
AAAAATGTTTCATTCAATGTTGTTGGGACTATTCTAGAAGTGACCCTAAACAATCCCATTAAGCCAGGGAGTAGTGCAACATTTGAAATGGTCTATGATGCACAAGTGCCAAAACAAATTCGTCGTTCAGGAAGAAATAACGCAGAAGGAGTCGCACTTTCTATGGCGCAGTGGTATCCTAAATTAGCTGAATATGATTTTGAAGGCTGGCACACTCCTCCCTATATCGCTAGAGAATTCCACGGTGTTTGGGGTAATTTTGATGTAAAAATCACGATTGATAAAAATTATGTAGTTGGTGGTACGGGTTATTTGCAAAACCCCCAAGAAATAGGTCACGGTTATCAAGACAAATCAATTGCACTAAAGGTACCTTCAACAGAAAAACTAACATGGCACTTTAAGGCGCCAAATGTACATGACTTTATGTGGGCAGCAGATCCAGAATTTATCCATGACATTGTAAAAATGGAAAATGGAATAGATTTACATTTTTTATATAAGAGTACCCTAGAAGAAAACTATTTAAAAAACTGGAAAAATCTTCAAGAACCAACTGCTAAATTAATGGATTATTTTAGCAAGCATATTGGTCAATATCCATACAAACAATATTCTGTGATACAAGGAGGAGATGGAGGAATGGAGTATGCAATGGCAACATTAATCACTGGTAAGCGAAAATTTGGAAGTCTTTTTGGGGTAACGGCTCATGAAATGGCGCATACTTGGTTTCAGTTTTTATTAGCTACTAATGAAAGTTTACACCCTTGGATGGATGAAGGTTTTACCTCTTACATTTCTAATAAAGCTGAGAATGAAATTTTGAAAGAAGGCAGAGAGAATCCTCATGAAGGAGCATATAAAAGCTATAGAGCCATCGTAGAAAGAGGTTATGAAGAGTCTTTATCTACTCACTCAGACAGATATGACACCAATTGGGCCTACGGAACAGCAAGTTATTCCAAAGGGAATCTCTTTTTGTCACAATTAGAATATATCATAGGGAAAGAAAATACAGCAAAAGGACTCCTAAAATATTATAAAGATTTTAGTTTTAAACATCCAACACCCAATGATGTAAAACGGACTATGGAAAAAGTTTCAGGTATTCACTTAGGGTGGTATTTAAATGAATGGACTCAAACAACTCACACGATTGACTACGGTGTAAAATCTATAGATGCTAAAACAATAATTTTAGAAAGAATTGGTCAAATGCCAATGCCAATAGATTTAGAAGTTACTTATATAGATGGAAGTCGTCAGCGTTTCAATATTCCTTTAGAAATGATGAGAGGCAATAAGCCAACATCGGCAACAATTTTAAAAGATTGGGGTTGGGCGTATCCAACATATACATTTCAAACAGCAAAAATTATTAAATCGGTCATCATCGACAAAAGCAAATTGATGGCAGATATGAATGAAGAAAATAATCGTTTAGAGGTAGAGTAATTTAATAGAGTTATCGAGATTGAAAGCTGAAGTTAAAACCCACTATTGTTAATTTGTAATTTTTATCAAAGTGTCTAATTTTTCTTCAGGGATAAATCCTTTCAACATTAAAAAAACTCCACATACAATTAAAATAATTCCCATGATTTTTTTAACCCTGTAAATCACGAGAACTGTCATTTTAGTTTTTAGTTTTTTAGCCAAAAATATTTTACCTAAATCGGTGATAAAATAACTAAAAAGAATGGTCCCAAAATACCAAAATATAGCTGATTGATTCATTTTAAGTGTTGGGCTAATAACGAGTACTGTTCCTAACCAAAAAGCCAAAACTCCAATATTTATGAAATTTAAAAAATACCCTTTCACAAAGAGTTTGAGATAATTATTCTTTATAGGGACATTAATCATGCTAGAGTTTTCTATGGCTTCTTTTTTATTCTCTTTGTCAAAATAAGTGATCATTCCATAAATGATTAAAACCAACCCACCTATGAAGAACAACCTTGGATCGTCTTTTATTTTTTCTAACAAGGACCGGCTTCCGTAATAAGCAATTAAAATAAAGGATAAATCGCCAAGAATTACTCCTAGGTCAAAAGTAATGGCAGCTCTAGTTCCTTTTAAAATACTGGTTTGTATCAGCATAAAAAAAACGGGCCCTATCATAAAAGCCATGAAAAAGCCAATTAAAAAAGCATTTTTAAAATCGTAAATATCCATATTTAACAAAAATACGGATTTTTACACATCATCAAAGTCTATTGAAATTTCAGGGGTTGTTGGGTAGGCTTGACAGGTTAAAACAAACCCTTCTTCAACCTCACTATCTGTTAAAATGGAGTTTTTAACCATCACAGCTTTCCCTGTTGTTATTTTTCCCAGACAAGAACTGCAAACGCCTCCCTGGCAAGAGTAGGGAGCGTCTATATTATTGCGCAAACTTGCCGATAAAATATCATCAGTTTGTTTCATGGTAAAGTTGGTTTCTTCATCATCAAGTAGGACCGTCACTTCTGTAGTTCCCTCTTTTATTTTTGAAGTGGTGGTTTCATCTATAGCAGCAGTAAATAATTCGAAATGAATATTTTCTTTCTTAATTTTAGCTCTTTCTAATGTATCAGATACTTGATGAATCATTTCCTCTGGACCACATAAAAAAGCAGCATCAAAAGCGGTTTCTTTGTACATATTTTTTACAAAATAATTGGTCACATTTTGATCAATTCTACCTCTTAATTCATTTTTTACGTCTTCTCTACTAAAAATATAGTGTAGCTTAAATCTTTCGGGATAGCTTTCTTTTAAAGAATTTAACTCTTTGTAAAAGATGGTATCAACCACAGATCTATTTCCATAAACTAATGTAAAGTTTGAAGATAGCTCAGCAGATAGAACAGTCTTGACCATCGATAAAAGGGGGGTAATCCCAGAACCAGCAGCAAAACCAATATAGTTTTTATTAGCTTCAGAATCCAATAAAAAACGTCCCTCTGGAGCCGAAACTTCAATGGGATCGTTAACTTTTAACTGAGTGGTTGCATAGACAGAAAAAGTTCCATTTTCAACGGCTTTTATGGCAACTCTAATTTCGTTATCTTTTGGGCTAGCACAAATAGAATAGGCCCTCCTTATCTCTTTTCCATTGATTTTTTTTTGAAGTGTGATATATTGTCCTGCAGTAAAATGAAATTTAGAGTTTAAATCTTCGGGAATGTCAAATACAACAGAAACCGCATTAGCGGTTTCTTGTCGTATTTCTTTTATGTGAACGGGATAAAATGTTGCCATTAAATTAGATGTTATACCAAATCATTTGCAATTAAATATTCGGCAATTTGAACTGTGTTTGTAGCAGCGCCTTTTCTGAGGTTGTCTGCAACGATCCACAAATTTAATGTATTTTCTTGAGATTCATCTCTTCGAATTCTACCAACGAATACTTCATCTTTGTTGTGAGCATTTATTGGCATTGGATAAATATTATTTTCGAGGTCATCTTCAACAATAACTCCTGGTGTTTCACGAAGTAACTTGCGTACATTCGCCAACTCAAAATCATTTTCAAATTGAACATTAACAGCTTCAGAGTGTCCTCCAGCAGTAGGAATTCTTACAGCAGTAGCAGTAATAGAAAAAGAGGTATCATCTAAAATTTTCTTGGGTTCTTTTACCAGTTTCATTTCTTCTTTCGTGTATCCATTTTCTAAGAATATATCACAATGCGGCAATGCGTTTCTACCGATTTTGTGAGGATATGCCATTTCTCCATCAATTCCTGCTTCTTCGTTGTCTAGTTGTTGAACAGCTTTCACACCTGTTCCAGAAACAGATTGATACGTAGAAATAACCACGCGTTTCATGTTGTATTTCTTGTGCAAAGGAGCCAAAGCCATGACCAATTGAATTGTGGAACAATTTGGATTTGCAATAATCTTATCATCGGCAGTTAAAACATCGCCATTAATTTCAGGGACTACTAATTTTTTAGTAGGGTCCATTCGCCAAGCAGAAGAATTATCAATAACTGTGGCACCTACTCCAGCAAATTTTGGAGCCCATTCTAAGGAGGTATCTCCACCAGCAGAAAATAATGCAATATTTGGATTCATTGTTACTGCTTCTTCAAGGGTTACAACGGTATATTCTTTCCCTTTGTAGGAGAGTTTTTTTCCAGCAGATCTTGCAGAGGCCACAGGAATTAATTCTGTGATCGGTAAATTACGCTCTTCTAATACTTTTAACATGACTGTGCCAACCATTCCAGTTGCGCCTATTACAGCTATTTTCATTTTTTTTCATTTTTTTGATGCTACAAAGATGCTAAAAAAAACAAGGAAATAAGATAGTTAAAACGGTATAAATCAGTGGAAGTTTAAAATTTAAGCAATAAAAATTTAGATGTTTAAAATTAAACGAAGTCATTGATTTTTTTTCGATTACAAAAGATCTAAGATTGATGAAAGTGAAATTTAATTATTTACCTACATTTGCACTAGATTTTTATAGAACCTAATTCGTATAGCATGCAACTGTACAATAAGTTAAGCGCTTCAGAACGCGCCGCGTTAATTGATAAAGCAGGCAAAGACCGCCTCACAATATCTTTCTATCAATATCACAAGATAGAAAATCCACAATTACTTCGAGACAAGTTATTTCTTGAATGGAATGATTTAGATGTATTGGGAAGAATTTATATTTCTTTTGAAGGCATCAATGCTCAAATCTCTGTTCTTGCAGAAAATTTCTACAGACTGAAAGACCAGTTGGATGCGATTTCTTTTTTGAAAGACATTCGATTGAATGTAGCCATTGAGCAAAATAATAAATCGTTTTTAAAATTAAAAGTAAAGGTCAGAAACAAAATTGTAGCAGATGGTTTAAATGATGCAACTTTTGATGTAACCAACAAAGGGGTTCATTTAAACGCTGTTGAATTTAATGAAATGCTTGCGAATCCCGATACGATTTGTGTAGATATGAGGAATCATTATGAAAGCGAAATTGGCTATTTTGATGGCGCCATAACACCAGATGTAGATACCTTTAGAGATTCGTTAGATCTTATCGAGGAAGATTTAAAAGAGCATAAAGAAGACAAGAATTTATTGATGTATTGTACTGGTGGGATTCGATGTGAAAAAGCGTCTGCATATTACAAGCATAAAGGATTTAAAAATGTTTTTCAACTTGAAGGAGGGATTATAGAATACACCCGTCAAGTAACTTCTGCAGGAATCGAAAATAAATTTATAGGAAAGAATTTTGTATTCGATCACAGAAGAGCTGAGAAAATAACAGACGATGTGGTTTCCAACTGTCACCAGTGTGGAGCTCCTTGCGATACGCATACAAATTGTGCAAATGAAGGGTGTCATTTACTTTTTATTCAATGTAAATCTTGTTCAGAAAAAACTGAAAACACCTGTTCTACAAATTGTCAAGAAGTTATTCAACTATCTCCCGAAATACAAAAAGAACTCAGAAAGGGGAAAGGGAATAGTAATAAAATCTTTAAAAAAGGGAGAAGTGAAGCTCTTAGATATAAGAAATAATGAGGCAAATCTGTAATAGAAAGACCTTAATTTCATATTTTTTTTGTTGAAATTTACCTTTTAAAATCCCTCTAGATTCCTTACATTTACTCATTAGTTTTTGTTAATTTGTGTTTGTTCATCATCTTGACAATCAATTTATAAACCAAATAGATTCTTGGCCTTGTAATGAGTTTTAGAGTAGGGTTTCTACAAAAAACAAACAAGAAAGTACAGGAGTTTTTAATAATATACAAATCACATGGCATGTGGAAGCTGTGGTACAACAGTAAATGGAGTACCAAAAGGGTGTAAAAGTAATGGAAATTGTGGTACTGGAGGAAGTTGTGGAAGCGGAAGCAAATTAGCTGTTTTTGATTGGCTTTCGAATATGACACTGCCAAGCGGACAAGAAAGATTCAATATTTTTGAAGTTCGTTTTAAAAATGGGAGAAAGCATTTCTATAAAAATCCTGATAATTTATCCATTACTATGGGAGATATTGTTGCAGTAGAGGGTGCTCCTGGGCATGATATTGGAACGGTTTCCTTAGCTGGAGAATTGGTAAAAGTGCAAATGAAAAAACGCAAAATTACCGAAGATCACGAAGATATCAAGAAAATTTACAGAAAAGCAAGTCAAAGAGACATCGATATTTGGCAGCAAGCTAGAGCAAAAGAAGAAGACACTCAAAGAAGAGGAAGGGAGATTCTGGGGCGCCTAGGGCTTCAAATGAAGCTATCTGATGTAGAATACCAAGGGGATGGGAATAAAGCAACGTTCTATTATACCGCAGATTCGAGAGTCGATTTTAGGCAGTTAATTAGAGATTTAGCGTCTGCTTTTTCTATTCGTGTGGAGATGAAGCAGGTAGGAGCAAGACAAGAAGCTGCAAGATTAGGAGGAGTAGGTTCTTGTGGTAGGGAATTGTGTTGTTCAACTTGGTTGACAGATTTTAGAAAAGTGTCGACATCTGCAGCGCGTTATCAGCAATTATCTTTAAATCCTCTAAAATTAGCAGGCCAATGCGGTAAATTAAAGTGCTGTTTAAATTTTGAATTAGACACCTATTTGGATGTATTAAAAAACTTTCCAAAACAAGATGTAGTTTTAAAAACTGAAAAAGGGCTAGCTGTTTTTGTGAAGATGGATATTTTTAAAGAACACCTCTGGTATACATACAAAGAAGAAAGATTCAAATGGTTTCGTCTAACATTAGATCAAGTTCAAGAAATAATTGACTTGAATAAAAATAATGAGAAGTCTGCTTCCTTAGAAGAATATGAATCTGAAGTAGAGGTTGCTCCAAAAGTCGATTTTGAAGATGTAGTAGGCCAAGATAGTTTAACCCGTTTTGATGTACCCAAGACGAGGAATCGCAAGAGGAGTAATAGAAACAGAAGCAGAAATAGAAATAAGAAAAAGCCTGTTGCTTCTACGGCAAATACTCCTCAAAAAAAACAAAATCAAAGAAAAAATCAGCCAGGAAAAAAACAACGGAATCAAACGTCTAAAGAAAATAGAAATACTCCAAAAGGCGAGGTTCAAAAGAGGCGTAAACCAAGTAGAAATAATAGAAAACAGACAAATAATAAACCAAAAAATGCCAACAACTCTGAAAATAAATAATTTTTCAATTGTCTTTTTAGCTCTTTTTTTTATGTTTTCCTGTCATGATAAAATTCAATTTAATCAGTATAAATCTATAAATAGTGAGGGTTGGAAAGCAGATGAAAAGGTATTATTCGAGTTTGAAGTAACAGATACGATTTCTTTAAAAAACTTATTCATCAACATAAGAAATAATAGCACCTATGAATATAGCAATCTATATCTTATTACAGAACTTATTCTTCCAACTAAAACCTCAGTGGTAGATACTCTTCACTATCAAATGACCGATGCAGCAGGGGTGTTTTTAGGTGATGGGTTTACCGAAATCAAAGAGAATAAATTATTTTACAAAGAAAAAAAGGCATTTCCAGTTCAGGGAACATACAGGTTTACCCTACGTCAGGCAATGAGAAAAAATGGTGTTGTTACCCCTATTGAGTTTTTAAAAGGAATTCAAGATGTTGGGTTTAGTATAGAAAATATAGAATAGAAAAATGGCGAAAAACAAAACAAAAGAGTTTGTAAAATATAACAGATGGTTTTGGGGGATTACTCTTGGAGGGTTTTCTTTTATTGTATTGGTTTTTCTGTCTGCTTCATGGGGGTTTTTGGGAGTGTTACCAACATTCGAAGAGTTGGAAAATCCAGAAAACAATCTGGCAACAGAAGTGATCTCTTCAGATGGTAAAACGTTGGGGAAGTATGCTGCAGAAAATAGAACCCCTATCAAATATAAAGACTTACCGGAGAATATTGTTGAGGCTTTAGTTGCTACAGAAGACGAACGTTTTTATGAACATTCAGGAATTGATTTCAGAGGAACTGCTCGAGCAGTCTTAAAACCAGGAAGTGGAGGAGCTAGTACGATTACTCAACAATTGGCTAGAATGTTATTTACAGGAAGAAAATCTAGAAATAAGGTCAAAAGAGTTCTTCAGAAGGTAAAGGAGTGGGTGGTTGCAACCAAGCTAGAAAGACAATACACCAAAAAAGAAATCATAGCAATGTATTTGAATAAATATGATTTTTTAAACCAAGCAGTGGGGGTTCGTTCAGCGGCCCGTATTTATTTTGGGAAAGAACCCAAAGAATTACTTCTTCAAGAATCTGCGATGTTGGTTGGGATGTTGAAAAATTCCTCTTTATACAATCCATTGAGAAGAGCAGAAAAAGTAAAACAACGTAGAAACGTTGTGTTAAAACAAATGCATCGTAATGAGTTTATTTCCCTCCAAGAGAAAGATTCTTTACAACAATTAGATTTAGGGTTAGATATTCATAAAGAAGGGCATAGTGATGGGATTGCAACGTATTTTAGATCTCATCTACAAAAAATAATGCGAAAATGGGTGCAAGAAAACCCAAAACCAAATGGAGAACAATACAATATTTTTAGGGATGGATTAAAGCTGTATGTTACCATAGATTCAAGAATGCAACAGTACGCTGAAGAAGCGATTCAAGAACACATGTCTAACTTACAATCTTATTTTTTTAAAGAACAAGAAAATAATGAAACTGCTCCTTTTTACGATCTTGAAAAAACAGATATAGATAGAATCATTGAGAGAGCAAAGAAAAACTCTGACAGGTACAAAAGGTTACAAACAATTGGAAAATCTAAAAAGGAAATCAATACTATTTTTAATACAAAAACAAAAATGAGAGTTTTTTCGTGGAAAGGACCTATTGATACCATCATGTCTCCAAACGATTCTATAAAATATTACAAACACTTTTTACGCTCTGGCCTATTATCTATAGAACCACAAACAGGCCATATAAAAGCATGGGTTGGAGGGATTGACAACAAGTATTTTAAATACGATGCAGTTGCACAACAAAAAAGGCAAGTAGGCTCCACATTTAAGCCATTTGTATACGCAACTGCGATTAATCAATTAAAATTATCTCCATGTGACGAGTTTCCAAATACCCCTTACACCATTCCAAAAGGGAAATATGGAATACCAGAGGAGTGGAGTCCAAGAAATTCTAGCGATAAGTACGGAGGAATGATGACCCTAAAACAAGGTTTGGCAGGCTCAGTAAATACCATGTCTGCTAGATTGATAGATATGGTTTCTCCAAAAAATGTAGCTCGTTTGGCAATGTCCTCAGGTTTAGAAAGTACTATTAGAGCAAATCCATCAATTGCATTGGGAGCAGTAGATTTATCTCTATTAGAAATGGTAGGTGCCTATGCGACTTTTGCAAACAAAGGTTTGCGAGTTTCTCCAATGATTTTAACAAGAATCGAAGATAAAAACGGAACAGTTTTACAAGAATTTACTCCAGAGACTAAAGAGGTTTTAAGTGAAGAATCTGCTTATGTCGTATTGGATTTATTAAAAGGGGTTACCCAGTCTGGTTCAGGTGTTCGTTTACGTTTACCGTGGGAAAAGCCTAAATATGTTACCGGGTACCCTTATGAATTTACAAATCCAATTGCTGGTAAAACCGGGACAACCCAAAATCAATCTGATGGGTGGTTTATAGGGATTGTTCCTAATTTAGCAACAGGAGTCTGGACTGGAGGAGAAGATCGATCAACACATTTTGAAGGGATTGCAAAAGGACAGGGAGCAACAATGTCTTTACCTTCGTGGGCTTTATTTATGAAAAAATGTTATGCAGATCAAACATTAAATATCAGTTTAGAGGATTTTGAGCAGCCAGAAAATTTGACTATTAATATTGATTGTGGTAAAAATAGTAAGGTGGAAGAGGATGAGGAAATTATAGAAGTTACACCTGAAGAAGATCTAGATTTTTAATGGTTTAAAAATCTATTTTTGGGAAGATTTTTTTGTCTTTATTATTTAAACTATAAAACATTCGGGATGATAAATAAAACAGTAAATAACGTACAAGAAGCACTAGAAGGAGTTAAAAACTCCATGACTTTGATGCTTGGGGGGTTTGGCTTGTCTGGAATCCCTGAAAATGCCATTTCTGAATTAGTAAAAATGAAGGTTACAAACCTTACTTGTATTTCCAACAATGCAGGGGTCGATGATTTTGGTTTGGGCTTATTACTTCAACAGAAGCAAATTAAGAAAATGATTTCTTCCTACGTTGGCGAAAATGATGAGTTTGAACGTCAAATGTTATCTGGAGAATTAGAAGTAGAATTGACGCCACAAGGAACTTTGGCAGAAAAGTGTAGGGCTGCACAAGCAGGGTTTCCTGCTTTTTATACACCAGCAGGATATGGGACAGAAGTTGCTGAGGGAAAAGAAACAAGAGAATTTGATGGGAAAATGTATGTTTTAGAGCCTGCTTTTAAAGCAGATTTCTCTTTTGTTAAAGCTTGGAAAGGTGATGCGGCAGGAAACTTAGTTTTCAAAGGAACTGCAAGAAATTTCAATCCAAATATGTGTGGAGCTGCAACAATAACAGTGGCAGAAGTAGAGGAGTTGGTTCCTGTTGGAGAATTGGATCCAAACAATATCCATATTCCCGGAGTATTTATACAGCGTATTTTTCAAGGTGAGAATTATGAGAAAAGAATAGAACAACGAACGGTAAGACAAAGAAGCTAGGTATGTTAGATAAAAACGGAATAGCGAAAAGAATCGCACAAGAAGTTCAAAACGGATTTTATGTAAACTTAGGAATTGGAATTCCAACATTGGTTGCTAATTATGTTCGAGAAGATATCGAAGTAGAGTTTCAAAGTGAAAATGGGGTTTTAGGGATGGGCCCTTTCCCTTTTGAAGGGGAAGAAGATGCGGATCTTATAAACGCAGGAAAGCAAACGATTACGACACTCCCAGGAGCAAGTTTTTTTGATTCTTCGATGAGCTTTTCAATGATTCGGGGAAAGCATATTCATTTGACCATTCTTGGTGCCATGGAAGTTGCAGAGAATGGAGATATAGCGAATTGGAAAATTCCAGGGAAAATGGTAAAAGGAATGGGGGGCGCCATGGACTTAGTTGCCTCTGCAGACAACATTATTGTTGCAATGATGCACACAAACAAACGAGGGGAATCTAAACTATTAAAAAAATGTTCTTTGCCTTTAACTGGTGTGGGTTGTGTAACAAAAGTAGTGACTAACTTAGCCGTTTTAGAAGTGAGAAATAATGAATTTCACTTATTAGAAAGAGCTCCAGGAGTTTCTGTTGAAGAGATTCAAAAAGCCACAGAAGGAACGTTAGTTGTTAACGGGGAAATCCCAGAAATGTGTATCTAAGATGAAATTTTTAGCAAGGAAACCTTACCTAGTTATTTTTATATTCACACTAGTATTGATTGTCTTTTTTGACAAAGTTTTACATATCGAAAACTCTTTTATTAGATATGGGTTTGCTGCAAGTTTAGCAGCTTTTCTATCACCAAGAAAAAAGAAAATAAAAACACAAACAGGAGAGAAAACTCAAATCACATGGATTTTCTCAAAAGAACCATTTTTTTTAGACTAAATGAAAATAATATCATACAATGTAAACGGAATTAGAGCCGCTTTAAAAAAAGGGTTTTTGGACTGGTTGCAGGTGGTAAATCCAGATGTAATTTGTATTCAAGAAACCAAAGCACACAAGGAACAATTAGAGGTCTCTTTATTTGAAGAGGCAGGGTATCCATTTCACTATTGGTTTTCTGCTCAAAAAAAAGGATATTCTTCCGTAGCTGTTTTTTGTAAAGTAAAACCAAATCATATCGCCTATGGGACAGGTATTGAATCCATGGATTTTGAGGGTAGAAATTTACGGGTAGATTTTGATGATATTTCTATAATGAGTCTATACTTACCTTCTGGAACGAATATAGAGAGATTGAATTTTAAGTTCAATTATATGGATCAATTTCAAGAATACATCACAAATTTAAAACAGGAATTACCCAATTTAGTATTTTGTGGAGATTATAATATTTGTCACGAAGAAATAGACATTCATAATCCTAAAATGAAAGGAGTTTCTGGATTTCTACCTGAGGAAAGGGCTTGGATGAGTGATTTTATAAATAGCGGCTTTATAGATAGTTTCCGGTTTAAAAATCCAGAAAGACAAGAATTTTCTTGGTGGAGTTACAGAGCAAACTCAAGAGCGAATAACAAAGGTTGGCGTTTAGATTATGCAATGGTTTCAGCATCTTTAAAAAATAAAATTTCTAGAGCTTACATTTTACCCGAGGCCAAACACTCAGATCATTGTCCCATTGTTGTAGAATTTAATTTATAACTTTAAATACGGTTCAGTTCCGTAAAAACATATATAATGAAGCAACTGATTTTATTTCTTTTAGTCCCGATTGTTATTTTCTCTCAAGAAACAAAAAATAGCAGTATCGAAACCCAAAAAGATACGGTACTCGTTTCTATAGATTCCATTACAAAACTTAAAAACCAGCTTCTATTTTCTGATGAAGATTTGGTAACTATTGACAGCTTGCTAGTGCAAGGGAAATTGTATTCATCACTTATAGATACTCTTGATTATGTACTTAATGACAAAGACATTAATGTAGCTTCAACCCGGGTATTTACCTCAGACATACTCAAAAGTCGACTTTCCAAATTAAATGAAGAAACACCCTTTAATTTGTCATATAATATCGCTCTAGAAAAGACGATTAATCGCTATTTATTACATCGTAAAAAGTACTATCCAGCGTTGATGGCCAAAGCCAAATATTACTTTCCAATGTTTGAGAGGTATTTGGACCAATATGATATTCCGCTGGAAATGAAGTATCTGGCGATTGTGGAATCTGCCCTGAGACCAAAAGTAAAATCAAGGGTTGGTGCAACAGGTTTATGGCAGTTTATGTATGGAACTGGAAAACAGTTTGATTTGAAGGTAAGCTCTTATGTAGATGAGCGTCAAGACCCAGTAAAGGCAACGATTGCAGCATGTAAATACTTGAGGCAGTTATTTACCATTTTTGGAGATTGGGACTTGGCCTTGGCAGCCTATAACTCTGGTCCAGGAAATGTAAGAAAAGCGATAAAGCGTTCAGGAGGATCTAAAAATTATTGGAATATAAGACCTTATTTACCAAGAGAAACAGCTGGGTATGTTCCTGCATTTTATGCAACGATGTATATTTTTGAATATGCAAAAGAACATCAAGTTTATGCTGAACTTCCCGTTTTTTTCAATTTTCAAACAGATACAATTCGCTTAAAAAGAACGTTGAGTTTTCGACAAATTTCAGATAAAATAGATGTTAGTGAGCAAGTGATTTCTCGTTTAAATCCCTCCTACAAATTAGGAATTATTCCATTTATCAAAGGAAGAAATTATGCTGTAAGATTACCAACAAATAAAATAATTGAGTTTTTAGATAAAGAAAAAGAAATTTATGATTTAGCTGTGTTAGAGGATGCGACAAGAGAAAAGCCTCTGCCAAGATACTTTGAAATGGATAAGCGCATTCGTTATAAGGTGAGAAAAGGAGATTTTTTGGGGAAAATAGCCAACAAGTTTGGAGTGCGTATTAGTGATATTAAGCGATGGAACGGTTTAAAAAGCACTCGTTTAAGTATTGGTCAAAGATTGTATATTTACCCAAAAAAAGTGTCATTTTCATTTAATAAACGACGAGAAAACAAAAACGATAAATTAACAACAACTATTGTTTGTGGTCGGTATAAGATTCGAAAAAGAGCGTTGAATTCGAGTATTTCTTAAAAAGAGATTGATGTTTCTAACGATAAAGTTATAAAATGGAATGATATTTGGAACTACGTTTAAAAAACATCTAAAAGTAAAACCCATGAAAAAAATATATTTCTTTTTTGCCATTGGCCTATTTCTATTTTCTTGTGTAGGAAATGATACATCCGTTTTACGCTCTTCAATTGGTAAAATAAATAAAGTAATGGTGGTTACCAAAGCCAGTAACTGGAATGGAGATATTGGTAAAGAAATAAAAAATTCATTTGGAAAACTCATGGTAGGATTGCCTCAGCCAGAAGCACTTTTGAATACTTCTCAAGTAACTCCGAATGGATTTGGAAATATGATGAAAGTAGCCAGAAATATACTGGTGATCGGTGTTTCTGATGAAGAAAAATATTTTGTGAGAAAGAACGTATATGCTCAGCCACAAACAATTGTATATGTCTATGCGAAAGATGATGAAGGAGTCGTAAAACTGTTTAAAAAGTACGAAAAGGAAATTATAAATACTTTCATTCAATCTGATATTAGCATGACTCAAAATTTGTTTAAAAAAAACAGACTAGATGAATCTCAATATCAAACACTACAAAACTTAGGGATTTCATTAACCATTCATAATAAGTTTAATCTTGTTGATGATACCGGAGAATTTTTATGGTTACGCCATCATTTAACTAGTGGAATTGCCAAAACAGGGAGTAATAATATCTTGGTGTATTCGGTACCATTGCTACCTGAAGCCCAAGTGTCAGATAGTATCATCTCTATTCGAAATCAAATAGGGAAGCAATATATACCGGGTTCAGATCCCGAGACGATGCATATGATTACCGAAAAAGCCTATACACCTGTTACCATTGAGACGATTATAGATGGTAAAAAAGCCTATGAAACTCGTGGAAAATGGGAGGTAAAGAATGATTTTATGGCAGGTCCTTTTTTAAACTACACAGTACCTGATCCAAAAAATAATAGATTGATTGTAGTTGAAGGATTTACCTATGCACCCTCTGTAAGTAAAAGAGCATTTCTCTTTGAACTAGAAGCAATTGCAAAATCGATTAAGATTCTCTAAGTTAAATTATTGCAGCAGGCTGAAGTGAGAAAAAAAGCTGTTATTTAGATTTTGAATTCACCAACTTTGGTAAAACATACAATATCATTATAACACTAATAGGGCCAATGACATCAATGATAGCCCCCTCACCCTGAAAAAGATTCATCATTTCATAAATTGTAATTCCTATCAATATTACAAGTGTAATCTTTCCTAAAGGGTTTATAAGTTTTTTGTAATCCATAAGATTTAGATGTTAATAACCAATTTTTGCTCTCACTCTCTCTATAACATCATTTGCAACAACTGTTGCTTTTTTTGCACCAACAGCCAGCGCTTTATCAATCTCTTCCTTATTTTCCATAAAGTATTGATAGCGTTCTCTAATCTCAGAAAATTGGTCAAGAATCAATTCGTATAAGGCCTGTTTTGCATGCCCATAACCGTAGTTTCCACCTTCGTAATTTGCTCTCATTTTTTTGATTTGTGCATCTGTAGCTAGAAGTTTATACAGGTTAAACACGTTGTCATTATCTGGGTCCTTTGGTTCTTCTAAAGCTTTGCTATCTGTCTTTATAGACATTAGTTGTTTTCGTAATTTTTTATCTGATAAAAAAATATTAATCGTATTGTTTCTAGATTTACTCATTTTTTCACCGTCAGTTCCAGGAATTAATTGGGTGTTTTCTTGAATTTTTGCTTTAGGAGCAACCAATGTATTGCCTGCTATATTATTAAATCTGTTCGCAACATCACGGGTCATTTCTAAATGCTGTAATTGATCTTTCCCTACAGGAACAATTTCTGCATCATATAACAATATATCAGCGGCCATTAACATAGGATAGGTAAATAAACCGGCATTTACATCTTCCAATCGATCAGATTTATCCTTAAAACTATGCGCTAAGGTCAACCTTTGATAAGGAAAAAAGCAGCTTAAATACCAAGACAATTCTGTAACTTGAGACACATCACTTTGTTTGTAAAAAACAGTTTTTTCAATATCTAATCCACAAGCCAACCAAGTAGCAGCAGTACTGTAGGTATTATCTCTCAATTCTTTACCATCCTTAATTTGAGTTAAAGAATGCATGTCTGCAATAAATAAAAACGCTTCGTTTTCTGGGTCATTAGCCATTTTAATGGCAGGTAAAATGGCTCCTAATAGATTTCCTAAATGTGGCGTTCCTGTACTTTGTACACCGGTTAAAATTCTTGACATTAGTTTATTTTTATGATGGAGTAGTATACTTATTCGTTCTACCGCCATCACAAAAATAAGGTTTTATGCTATAAAAACGAACAAGCCAAAAAGATTATTACTATTTTTGAACTTCATGAAATATTTAAAAATACCCTTTCTTTTAATTTGGCGACTATGGTTTTACATCCTCATGACTATAACGGTTATTTTAATGTCTCCGTTATTATTCATCTTCACCTTTAAAGAAGCATATTATCATTTGTTGTGGAAATTAGTAAGAATTTGGGCTAAACTTCTGATCTACGGTATGGGCTTTCGTTTGAACATTCAATTAGATCAAGAAATCGAGCCAAATAAAAGCTATATGTTTTGTCCAAACCATGCGTCTTTAATGGACCCTTTTGTATTGATTGCTTTAAGTAAGAATCCCATTGTTTTTGTTGGGAAACAAGAGCTGGTTAAGATTCCAATTTTTGGATTTTTCTATAAGAGGGCTGTTATTATGGTTGATCGAGGCAATCCTAAAAGTAGAAAAAGAGTCTATGAAAGGGCTAAAAAAAGATTACAAAATGGGGTTAGTATGGCAATTTTTCCCGAGGGATTGGTTCCTACAGAAGACGTAATTTTAGCTCCCTTTAAAAAAGGAGCTTTTAATTTGGCGATCGAGTTTGACATGCCAATTGTGCCTCAAGTTTATTTTGATTGTAAACGGTTCTTTTCTTGGGACTTTTTAAAGGGAGGGCCAGGAGTTTTTAGAGTTCGTCAACATCAATTTATTACTACTAAAGGGCTTTCTCCTGATCAAATGGAAAATTTAAAAGAGACTACATTTGATATCATATACAATGACTTGATCAACGATGCCAAGTACATGAAAGATACGCAAAGAAATTAATGAAAGAGCTTTTAAACCACCGATATTCAGATTCAGAAGAACGCTTAAATATTTGGTCTCATGCTCTGGGTTTGTTGGCAAGTATTCTTGTGTTTCCTTTTTTAATAATAAAAGCATTTAAGTATACAGAATTCTGGGAGACAATGAGTTTTATTATTTATGGATTGAGTTTACTGATGTTATATGCAGCTTCAACATTTTATCACGCAGCACAAAACCCAAGGAAAAGAAGACGATTAAATATTCTTGATCATGCAGCTATATATGTATTAATAGCAGGGAGTTATAGTCCTTTTTGCTTGGTGGCCTTGGAGACTAATTTAGGGTGGTATCTGTTTATTGCTGTATGGATCTTCGCTATTGTTGGAGTGATTCTTAAGTTGTTTTTTACCGGTAGATTTGATAAAATTTCAACAGTGATATATCTTTTAATGGGTTGGCAAGTGTTATTTTTTATACAACCATTAATGGAAGCATTGACGGATTTTGGATTAAATTTATTGATAGTTGGAGGAGTTTTTTATACTGTAGGAGCCATTTTGTATTCAGTAAAAAAAATTCCTTACAATCATGCAATTTTTCATTTGTTTGTCTTATTGGGGAGTGCCAGTCATTTTCTGGCCCTATATTTTTTGTAGTTATCTGCTCTGCGTTTTTTATTTCCAGTTCTTATAAGGGTTTTTACTGATACTAGAATTATAAAATTTTAGGTTGCCCGTAACCTCTTTAGCCAACCAAGAGGGTTTGGTAAAATTTTCATCTTCCGAGGTCAATTCTATCTCCGCAATAATTAGACCTTGGTTATCCCCATAAAATTCGTCAACCTCAAAAGTGTGATCACCTACGTTAATCAAATATCTTGTTTTTTCAATGATACTAGGTTCGCAAAGTTTAAGGAGTTGCTCCGCTTCCGATTTTTCGATCTCTTTTTCCCATTCAAACCTTGAAGTACCCGATGAGTTTGAGATTCCTTTAATGGTTAGGAATGCTTTTTCGTCAGCAATTCGAATTCTTACGGTTCTATTTTTATCAGTGTTTAAGTAGCCTTGTTTCAGGTGTTTTTTCCTATGACCATCCCTTTTGAAAAGGTCACTTTTTACTAAAAACTTTCGTTCGATTTCGATGTTCATAAAAACGGATGATTTTTTACTAATATAAGGTGTTTTATCGTTATTTTAACAATAAATAAATATCTTTGAGAATCAAATTTAAACAATGAAACATCTTTTTGTGCTCTATGGATTGCTTTTTTCATGGGTGTTTTCTGCCCAAACAGACTATAGTGATTCTTGGGAAGATTTTTATTCATATAACAATGTAAAACAACTGGTAAAAATCGATGAGGTAATTTATGCCTTGGCAGAGAATGCTGTTTTTACTTACAATACAACTACAGAAGAAATTAACAAGTTGTCTTCAGTTCAAGGGTTGTCAGGAGATAATACAAAATCAATATATTACAATGAAAGTTTTCAAAGATTGTTTATTGGTTATGAAAATGGATTGCTTGAAATAGTAGATAATGATGGGTCTATTACGATTTCTTCGGACATTGTGAATTTTAATCAATCTGGAAGAAAAAGCATTAATCATATTAAAGAATACAACAATAAGTTATACTTGTCAACTCCTTTTGGGATTGTTGTATATGATATTGAAAAACTAGAATTTGGAGACACTTATTTTATTGGAAATAATTCAAGTTCTCTGGAAGTTTTTCAAACCGAAATCATGGATGGATTTATATATGCAGCGACAGAAAGTGGGATTTTTAAAGCAGATATCACTAGTAACCTATTGATAGATTTTAATAGCTGGGAGCAAGGGTTTTCTACGCTAAACTTTAGTCAAATTAAGTTGTTTAATAAGGAACTCTATGTTGTAGAGGGGGCTACCTTATATCGAATAAATGGAACTAATTTAATACAAGAAAGAAGTTTTTCTCAAAATATTAGTTCTGTAAAATCTTCCAGTAGCTTTTTGTCAGTTGCCTTTAATTCGTCCGCAAGAATTTTAGATACGGAAATGGATGATGTATTTGAATTTTCTTCAAATACAGCTTTTGCATATACCTTGAACGATATTTTTATTGAGAATGATGCGGTGTTTTTAGCCACCAAAGAATTTGGAATTTTAAAGGCAAGTCCAAACGAGCCAAATAAATACACTGAAATTCATCCTGAAGGACCGTTAAACAATGATATTTTTTCTATGACCGCTCAAAACAATAGTTTGTGGGTCGTGTACGGCGGATATGATGACACATACACTCCGGTCAATAAAAGAAAAGGATTTAGTCGTTTTGATGGAGCGCAATGGATCAATACAGTATTTAATTCAAGTTTGCCGACAGATTTGGTACAGGTAACAATAGACCCAAACAATGAAAACAAGGGGTACATTAGCGCTCTGGGAATTTCGTCTGATATAAACACTATTCCAACGGGAGGTTTGTTGGTGGTAGAAAATGATATTGTTACCAAGACGTATAATCATTTAAATAGTTCTTTTGAACCAATTCCAGTTTCTTTGCCCAATATAAATATCAGAGTCAGTGGTTCCGCGTTTGACAATCAAGGAAATCTCTGGGCGACCAATTATGAAACCGGAGAGGAATTAAAAAAATTATCGGCCAGTGGTCAATGGAGTTCTATCGATTTAAGTAGTATTAAAACAAATAATGCACCAGGTTTAAACGATGTGGTTGTAGATAAATACAATACTGTTTGGATTGGAACCAGAAGAAATGGATTGTATGTTTATAATGAAACCGGAGATCGTAAAAAAGCATTCATTGCTGCTCCAAATAGAGGAGGTCTCCCAGATTTAAATGTTAGAGCTATTGCAATTGATGCCACAAATAGAGTTTGGATAGGAACAAACTTAGGGATGGTTGTTTATAACAATGCCTCAGGAGTCTTTGACGATACAACTCCGAATGGGTATCCCGTGGTAATTAACGGAGATGAAAATGGTTTTGGAGAGCGGCTTTTAGGAGATCAAACGATTAATTCGATTGTTATTGATGGGGCAGAAAACAAATGGTTTGGGACAGACAATGGAGGAGTAATTTATACAAATCCTAATGGACAAAAAACGCTGGCAAACTTTAGCACGAAAAACTCTCCGTTACCCTCCAATAAAATTAAAAAAATTGCTGTAGATCGCAGTTTGGGAAAAGTATATTTTGCAACAGACAAGGGAATGGTTGCCTACAATAGCAATGTTTCTCCTTTTGGTTCTGTTTTGACTGCGGTTTATGCATATCCCAACCCTGCTTTAAAAAATCATCAAACAATTACAATCGATGGAAGACAAGGAACTCACTTGCCAAAAGGAACAAATGTAAAAATTTTGGATGTTGCAGGGAATTTAGTATACGAAACCAATGTTGTAGAAGGGCAAGAATTACAGGGAGGTAAAGTGGTTTGGAACAAAAAAAATCTTGCTGGAAATACAGTCGCTTCAGGAATTTATATAGTCTTGCTAACGAATGAAGATGCTTCAGAAACATCAATTACAAAAATTGCAATTGTCAACTAATGGCTATAGTATCTACAAAGGCGATTGTTTTAAGCTCTCTCAAATACAGTGACACAAGTTTGATTGTGAAGTGTTATACACAAGAGGAAGGGCTAAAATCGTATTTAATAAAAGGGGTTTTAAAAGCCAAAAAAGGAGGGATAAAAATTGCTTATTTTCAACCTTTAACGCAACTTAAAATTCAGGCAAACCATTCGAGAAGAGGCGCGTTAAACGCTCTTAAAGAAGTTCAAATTTCATATCCTTACACAACAATTTACAAAGATATTGTTAAACAGTCTGTAGTACTATTTCTCTCCGAAATGTTATCATACTCTATTAAAGAGGAAGAACGAAATCATTCTCTTTACGAGTATTTAGAAACGGGACTTATTTGGCTTGATGTTCATGATAAAATTGCTAATTTCCACTTGTTATTTTTGCTAAATTTAACACGTTTTTTGGGCTTTTACCCAGATTTATTAGATGAAGATGCCTTTGGATTTGACCTATTAGAGGGATCTTATACAGAGGAATTTTCTGGTAAAAATGTGATTTCAGGAAATAATTTTTATCAATTTAAAAAGCTGTTAGGCATAAATTTTGATGGTATAGACAAAATATCTTTTAGTAAACAAGAAAGACAACTTGTATTAAAGATAATTATCAGGTATTACGAATTACATTTAGAAGGTTTTAAAAGTCCAAAATCATTACAAATTTTAGAAACAGTTTTTAGTTGATGAAGTACAATTTAATTTTATTCTTTTTTTTAATAACGGGTTTTTGTTTTTCTCAAAAAATAAAAATCATTGATAAGGTTTCAGGGAAAGGGATCAAGAATGTGACCGTTTATAATGAAGAATTAACCATTAATTTATCTTCTGATAATGAAGGATTTGTAGACATTTCTGAATTTAATGCAGATGAGAAAATTCTGTTCTCTCACATTTCATATACGCTCCTAAAAATTAAAAAAGCGATACTTCAAAAACAAAAAATGGTTGTTTATTTGAACAAGCAATCAGCTCAGTTAGACGAGATTATTTTATCTGTTTTTAAAAACCCCGAAAAAACCAATAGAATTGCAGAACAAATTGCAATCATTTCTTCAAAAGATATTCAAAAAATATCTCCGCAGACTTCTGCAGATTTATTAGCAACCATCCCGGGAATTAAGGTTCAAAAATCTCAATTTGGAGGAGGAAGTCCTGTTATTCGTGGTATGGAATCCAATCGTGTATTATTAGTGGTCGATGGTGTTAGAATGAATAATGCGATTTATAGAAAAGGACACTTGCAAAATTCAATAAGTGTTGCCCCAAATATGTTAGATAAAACGGAAGTTGTTTTTGGCCCATCTTCAGTAATATATGGTTCAGACGCTTTAGGGGGAGTTATTCATTATTACACTAAAACACCCAAATTATCAGCATCTAATGAGGTGAAAACTCAGTTTTTTTCTCGTTTTTCATCGGTAAATCATGAAATAACATCTCATGTTTCTGCGGAGCTTCGTTTTTCTAATTGGGCCTCACTTACAAGTATTTCTTTCAGTAATTTTGGGGACTTACATAGCGGTTCAAATCGGAGCCATGGTTTTAAAGATTGGGGAAAAGTATTTTATTATTCAGAAAATGTTCATGGAAATTACAGTGAAGGCCCCACGGTAAATCCTCACCCTGAAGTATTAAAAAATACAGGCTATCATCAAACTGATTTTTTACAGAAATTTTTTATTCCTCTGTCAAAAAATACAGATTTGAAAATAAATCTTCAGTATTCAACATCTTCAGATATCCCCAGATTTGATAGGCTAATTGAGTTAAAAAATAACTCGTTAAAATTTGCAGAATGGAATTATGGCCCACAAAATAGATTCTTATTATCTTCACAGTTATTGATTCATCCAGATAAAAAATGGCTAGAAAGCGGTTCAATTACTGGTGCATATCAACATATTGAGGAGAGTAGAATTCAAAGAAAATTTGGGAGTCTAGACCGTTCTCATAGAGAAGAGCTTGTAAACATATTTAGCGTAAATGGAGATTTCTCTGTGTCGTTAACTCAAGATAAAAAAAGAGTACTCTCCTATGGATTTGAACTCACATACAATGATGTCACCTCAAAATCTTATGGGAGAACCTTGCTTATTTCTAATGGAGAAATAGAGCGTCATTCAGGAGAGTTTAAAGTACAATCTCGATATCCAGATGGGGGCAGTAATTATTTAAGTTCTTCAGCTTATATGGCTTACAGACAAGATATTAATAGTAAATCGACTCTTAATACAGGGTTGAGGTTTACCAATACCTCTTTACATGCACTTTGGCTAGACCAGACCTTCATTCACTTGCCAGAAACAAATATCACTACCGTCAATTCAGCAGTTACTGCAACTATCGGTTACGTGTATAGACCCAGTAAAAATTGGCAGTTAAATAACGTACTCTCTTCAGGATTTCGATCTCCGAATATCGACGATTTAGCCCGTGTTAGAGAAAAAAATGGCAATATAACCATTCCAAATATTCATGTGAACCCCGAAATAGCTTATAATGTAGAAATAGGGATTCAGAAGTATTTTAATGATAAAAGATTTAGATTAGGAGCAAATGTTTATTATACATTATTAGACAACTACATTCAAAGAGATTTTATCTATAATCCTGATGGGAGCAAAAAACAGGTTCAGTTTGATGGAGAGTTTGGAAATGCAATTACCAACCACAACAAAGGGACTGCATATGTTTTTGGATATACCCTAAGTTATTTAGGAAACATATCCTCGACCATTAGCTCCTCTGGGTTTACCACCTTTACCAAAGGACGAACTTATGATACGCACGAACCGATGTCTTCTATCCCGCCTCTTTTTGGTCGGGTTGAAATTAATTACAAAAAGGATAAAATAGAATTTGGGGCCGCTGTAAAGTTTAATAGTAGAAAAGATATTGAAGATTTTAACCTAACTGAAGGAATTGACAATCATGATTTAACACCGATCATAGATCCAAATGCTACTATCGATTCAGATAAATATTATGGGTCGCCAAGTTGGATGACTATTGGGCTAACTTCAAATTATTTACTGAGTGACACATTTTCGATTCAAGCAAGGGTAGACAATATTTTTGACGAACACTATATAGAATTTGCCTCTGGAATTTCAGCTCCAGGAAGAAATGTATCTCTTTCTTTTCAGGCGAACTTTTAGAGTGTAAAAACCTGTAATGTCACTTTCTATTTCCTTCTTCGGTAAAGTTGTCATTCAAACTGCGTTCTGTTTTTACAATACTAACGACAACACAAAGGAGAACTAAAATCATGGGTTGCCAGGTTAATTCTTTGGAGGAAAAATTTGCCAGTAATAGACTTCCCAACAAGGAAATTCCTGAGTAGATCAATAAATTTCTATTAAAAATATTGTTTGCAAAATTCCAGATCTCTATACTTCGCATAGTTCTAGGTGTTCTGTAACCATATATATTATTAATTTTTTTTGGTGGAAATTTCCAAAAAATAATACTTAATAAAAATAGCAAACCATTCGTGGATAAAATATATACTATTGGATTCATAGTTAGTTGTTTTTAGGTCTTATTAATCCTTCTTGTGCAAAAGAGGCGACCAATACACCTTCTCTTGTAAAAATATTTCCCTTGGACAAACCTCTTGCTCCAAATGCATTTGGAGATTCTGTTGATAAAAGCATCCAATCATCAAAATCAAAGTCTCTAAAAAACCACATGGAATGGTCTAAACTTGCCGTCATTGTATTCCCAAAATTATACTCTTTTGCATTGGGATTGAAAGCTGCGTTTAATACATTATAATCAGAGACATAAGTTAGTATTTGATGCTTTATTTGAATTTCCATTTTTGGAAGATTTCCTTTTAATTTGAACCATATTTCTTCTTTGGGGGCTCTGTTTTCTGGTTCTAAAGGATTTGGAACATGAACGGGTTTAAAATCAATGGGTCTTTCAATGCTTAAAAAAGATTTTATTGATTTTGGTAAAAAATCACCAAATTGATTCACCATATCTCCCCAGCTTAATAGTTCTTCCGGTGTTTTTATAGAGGGATTCATTTTGATTTGGTGTTCAAAACCCTCTTCCTTTTTATGAAAAGATGCCGCTAAAATAAAAATAGTTTTGTTGTGTTGACTTGCAGTAACTCTTCTTGTAGAAAAACTACCTCCATTTCTCATTTCTGCCACATGATAATTGATAGGGATTGTTAAGTCTCCTGTTTCTAAAAAGTAAGAGTGTAAAGAATGTAAAAAACGATCTTTAGGGATTGTTCTATACGCTGCATTTACTGCTTGTGCCAATACTTGTCCTCCAAAAACAATTGGACTTCCAATAGTAATACTGTTTCCACTAAAATTATGATCTCCTACATCTTTTAAATTTAAAAGAGCGATTAATTCTTTACAATTTTTCATTGATTTTTATAGTTTTAAAAGGAAATTTTTGTTGAAATGTACTTGGTTGAATTCGCTGTAAAAGTAACCTTAAAAATTTATTTGTGATCCCTTTCTTGTGACGAAGATAGATGGTTAAATCTTCAGGAACTGCTCCAACAGAACTTTTTATTTCGCTAGCAGTTCTTCCAAAATTAATTGTATGAAGTTTTTTATTGATTCCAATTTCTATATAGTTGTATAACATTCTTTGATAGATGGCATGCTCTCGATTTAACAGATAATCAATACCAACAAAATGAGCATCTAGCGATTTTTGATTAATGACACCTGAGATAAAGCCTATCATTTTATTATTTAACCAATAGGATCGTATAATATAATTATCTTCCAACAATTCCTTTAAATCTTTAAACGTTTTTAAATTGAAATGGCTTAAATTAAAATTTGCATTCGCCACAACTTTTTGGTATAAATGTGTCATTTGAGGGAGTTGAGAATCAATGTTTTCCTTTGTAACCTCCTCAATCCTAATTTCTTTACTCCTTATAAAAGCTTTTCGTGCTTTGACCCTAAATTTTGTTTTCATAGCAGCCAAATAATCATCAAAAACGAGCCATTGTTTATTCAATTCAAAGGTCATATTTTGCTCGACGGAAAAAGGATGGTAATTATATTTTTTTAATTCATCAGAGATGAATAACGAGTTATTTTTAAAATCTTTTAATAGAAAAGCATCTATTTTCAAGTTTTTATCAGCAGTTACAAAATGTAAAATAGCTTTTGCTAATTGTTTGATAATTATTTTTTTATTTTCTTCTTTTTTGATAAAAATTCCATGTTCTCCACTGATAAAGGTGTTTCCCGAAATTAACAGTTTTAAAGGTTTTTTATTGGGAATGATTCCAAGCTTTCTCCCTATTTTTTTTATTTTTTTTATGAATAGTTCTAGGTCATTTTTTATATCATCAATATAAAAATTTATAATTTGAATCGCTGCAAATGCTATTGGAACTTTATGGTCATCGACTAAAATAATATAGGAAAATTGAATTTCCGGATGATTTTTTTCTATGGATTTTAAAAAATTGGGATGAAAATAAATATGTTCTCCACACGCCAGTTCTCTCCAAGTTTCGGAAGGTATTTCATCAACAGAGGAGTAGAATAAAGAGGCAGGTGTGTTTTTCAATAGATTATTAGTTTGATTTAAAAGTTAAGCTCAAGTACTTTTTTAAGGGGTTGTTATTTGTATGCACCCTCATGTAATTTGATAATACCTAATAGAACGCCAAAGTTCATTCTTTATAATTAGATTTCGAAAGTTTTTAACTAAAAAAATAAAATTATAACTTTTATTTAACTTGTTGTATGTATTCTCAATACCACTTTTTTAATTGACCTCAATGATTGGTAAAATTATATTATATTTATTTTTCGTTTTCGTAAGTTATTCATTTTATAAATATAGCGATAGTTGGATTTATCAGAACAAGCATGGGACCACAGATACTTACATAATGATACCGCTTGGGATTTGGGTCAAATTTCACCTGCACTAAAAAAATATTTTGATCAATTAATAACCAAGGAATTGAAAATTTTAATCCCAGGAGGAGGAAATTCCTACGAAGCAGAATATCTTTTTAATAAAGGATTTACAAATGTTTTTGTTGTTGATTTGTCTAAAACGGCTATTGAGAATATTAAAAAAAGAGTTCCAGACTTTCCTAACTCACAATTAATTATCGGTAATTTTTTCGATATGAAAGGGGCTTTTGACCTAATTATCGAACAAACATTTTTTTGTGCGATCCATCCTAGTTTAAGAGAACAATACACAGTAAAAATAGATGAACTTTTGCTGCCTAAAGGGAAGTTAGTAGGACTGCTATTCAATGTTCCATTACATAAAGATAGACCTCCTTTTGGCGGAAATAAAAAAGAATACGAAAAATTGTTTCCGCAGTACTTCAATATCAAGAAATTGGAAGGTTGTTATAATTCTTTTGGAAATAGAAAAGGGAGAGAATTGTTTATTAATTTTACAAAAAAACCTAGTTTAAACAAATCATTACCTCATTAATTACTTAAAAGCATTCAAGCCAGTAACGTCCAGTCCGGTAATTAGAAGATGGATGTCGTGTGTACCTTCATAAGTAATCACACTCTCTAAATTCATCATATGACGCATGATCGAATATTCGCCAGTAATTCCCATACCACCTAACATTTGTCTCGCTTCTCTTGCAATGTCAATTGCCATGGCTACATTGTTTCTTTTTGCCATAGATATTTGAGCAGAAGTTGCCTTCCCCTCATTTTTTAAAGTTCCTAAACGCCAGGCTAACAATTGTGCTTTGGTAATTTCTGTAATCATTTCTGCTAATTTCTTTTGTTGTAGTTGAAATTGACCAATTGGTTTTCCAAATTGTTCTCGTTCTTTTACGTAACGCAATGCTGTATCATAGCAATCCATCGCAGCTCCTATTGCTCCCCATGCAATTCCATATCTAGCGGAGTCTAAACAGCCCAAAGGAGCGCCAAGTCCAGATTTATTGGGTAATAAATTTTCTTTTGGAACCTTTACATTATCAAAAATAAGCTCACCAGTTGCAGAAGCTCGTAAAGACCATTTATGATGTGTTTCTGGAGTAGAAAAACCTTCCATACCTCGCTCTACAATCAGTCCGTAAATTCTGCCTTTTTCATTTTTTGCCCAAACCACCGCAATTTGTGCAAAAGGCGCATTGGAAATCCACATTTTAGCACCGTTTAAAAGATAATGATCCCCCATATCCTTAAACTTTGTCTCCATTCCCGAAGGATTAGATCCGTGATTTGGCTCTGTTAAACCAAAACATCCCATCCATTCTCCTGAAGCTAATTTTGGCAGGTATTTTTTACGTTGTTCTTCATTTCCATATTTAAAAATAGGGTACATGACTAATGAAGATTGAACAGAGGCAGTTGAACGAACTCCTGAATCTCCTCGTTCTATTTCTTGCATAATTAAACCATAAGAGATTTGGTCTAAGCCTGCACCTCCATATTCTTCTGGAATATAAGGTCCAAAAGCGCCGATCTCTGACAAACCTGTTATGATTTGAGAAGGAAATTCAGCTTTTTGAGCATATTCTTCGATAATCGGTGAAATATCTCGCTTTACCCAATCTCTAGCAACACTTCGTATTAACTGATGTTCTTCTGTAAGTAAATCATCAAGATTATAATAATCAGGGGCTTGAAAGAGGTCTTGTTTCATGCTTTCTATTTATAAATTCAATTATTAAGGTTTTTTAAACCCTTCTAATTTGTATAAAATTAAACAAATTTAATTATTATTGTTTAAATCTACTCTATTTTTCTCCAAAAAGTGTGCGATTAAATATTGCGCTCGAAACAAAGTTAACCATATAAAATCTATTAAAAGTTGATGAATTCCATTAAGTTTGTACTAATGAAGCATACTTTAGGAAAAGAAGAACGTTTAAAAAGTAAAAAACTGATAGAAAGTCTTTATCAGAAAGGTAGCTCTGTGAAAGTCTTTCCTTTAAGAATGATTTTTTTACAAACAGCGCATACCTCCAACTTTCCTGCTCAAGTTGGTGTTTCTGTTGCAAAAAGAAATTTTAAGTTAGCGGTTGATAGAAATCGAATAAAGAGATTAATGCGAGAGAGTTATCGTTTGCAAAAAGGAATTGTATACAATCATTTAGAGAATCCCTATGTGTTTATGATTTCGTATATTGGTAAAGCAGAGGTTCCTTATCAAGAGCTCTTTTTAAAGATGGAAAAATTGTTAGGGCTCTTTCTAGACCAAACAAAAAAAGAATAAAAATGATGAAATTTACGCTTTCAAAAAAAACAGTTTTTATTCTTATCCTTGGGATTATTTTCTTGTTCTTTTCATTTACATCTAAGTTTTTTGAAGTTGCAAAACAGATAGAAATCTACAATACCTTGTTTAAGGAGTTAAACATGTATTATATAGACGAGATTAACCCTGCAGAATTGACCAATAAGGCGATCAAAAATACGTTAAAGGATCTGGATCCCTACACTGTTTTTTATGATGAGCAAGAGGTTGAAGATGCTAGAATAAGAAAAGAAGGAGAATATGGAGGAATTGGTGTTTCTACATATTATTCAAAAAAAGGGATTCAAATTAACGAAGTTTACAAGGGGTATTCTGCAGATAGAGCGGGTTTAAAAGCAGGAGATCTCATTATATCCATAGATGGGCAATCGCTCCAAAATATGGAAAGAGATCAACTTTCTTTGTTTTTAAAAGGAATCCCGAACAGTAGGGTTACATTTCAAATATTGAGACAAGGAGAGGTCATAAAAAAAGAAATCTCAAGAGATAAAATAATTATGAAAGCCGTTCCTTTTGCGGAAATGATTGATTCAGAAACAGGATATATCGCATTAACTGGTTTTAATAGCAGGGCTTCTTCAGAAGTAAAAAAAGCATTTCAAAAGTTAAAAAATCAAGGAATGCAACGATTGGTTTTTGACTTGCGATCTAACCCCGGAGGATCCTTATTTGAATCGATTAATATTGCCAACTTTTTTTTACCAAAAGGGAAGGTAATTGTAAAAACAAAAGCAAAAGTTAAAAAATGGAGTACCACTTACAAAGCTTCAAACAAGCCTTTAGATTTAGAAATCCCAATTGTAGTTTTAGTAAATAGGCGTTCTGCATCTGCTTCAGAGATTGTAAGTGGGGCTTTACAAGACTATGATAGAGCTATCATCATGGGAGAACGCTCTTTTGGGAAAGGGTTGGTACAAAGTTATAGAAAACTTACCTATGGAACTCAATTGAAACTAACCATTTCTAAATATTATACTCCGAGTGGGAGGTGTATTCAAGAATTGGATTATGCCAATAGAGATGCAAAAGGAACGATTCCTAAATTTTCAGACCAAGGCATTAATGAGTTTAAAACTTCAAATGGAAGAATTGTTTATGACGGTGGTGGAATTCTACCTGATATAAAAATGAAACGTTCTAAAAGTACAGAAGCTACCAAAACCTTAGTAAAGTCTAGAGCAATTTTTAATTACGTAACAAATTATTATTATCAAAATCCTTCAATAGCAACGAGAATTGATTTTGATTTTAAAGAGGGTGACTTTAAGCGATTTATCAAATATTTACAATCAGATACCACATTTATAACAAAGCAAGAATCATTATTTAAGGGAGCTTACAATTCACTATCTACAAAAAATATTGCTACAGAATATAAAGGAATTAAAGAAAAGTTATTACAGGATAAAATTGCTGATATCTCCAAAAACAAGGATATTTTAAAAAAAATTCTCAAAGAAGAAATTTTAAAAAGATACTATTATCAAGAAGGGGTGTACCATCATAATTTAAAAAATGATACCGTCATAAAAGAAGCAGTACTATTATTGCAGAACCAAGAGATGTATAAGCGGTTGTTATTTGCTAAATAATTATATCTTTGATACTAAAAATAGAATGGCAAAAGTAAAAAAAATAGAAAGGACAAGGGCTCAAGAGTCTACGAATGCGATAGAAAAGTTATACATTTCCATGCGACATTTATTCAGCAGGGGGTTTTATAAACCAATGGGGGTTTCGGGAGAGACTTTGCGTAAATCCTTGCTTTCTTTAAGGCCAGAGATTTACGGTTCTATTGCTGAAGATAGAATAGAGTTAAATGGATTGGCTTATGTAATAGAACGACTTCCGCAAGGAATTGAAGAATGTCAATTTATCAATTTAACTGCAGATGAAGGGTATAATGAATCTCATTTTGAAACTATAATTCCTCCTAAAAGAAGAAGAAATTGTTATCGAATTGATAAGAATCAAATGAACATCGAAATTACACGTGGAAGATCTGAAATCTATGACATCCTTACACATTTGACTTTTTTATTTATTGAATCCCATAAAATTCAAAAAAGAGTGACTCTAAATGGAGGAAAAGATTTTGTTCGAGAATGGAAACACTTGGAGGAAATTGTTATTTTGAATAAAGTTATTTCTGAAGAGGAAAGAGAGGTTTCCATTGCGCATTTGGGGAACATATTAGGAAGAACTTTTGATGAAGTAATCGCCATTCATAAAATCTTTCAAACAGCAGACAACAAAGATCGATTTTTTCATTTGATTTATTGGTTGGGGAAATTAGGGATTGATGAAGTATTATTACAAAAGAAAAGAACGGTTACCTTTAGTTCCGTATTAATAGAAGAAATCGGACACCATATTTATGGAGAAATTTGGGCAAATAATATCAAATCTATTTTAAAAGAAAATAAACTTTTACACAGGCCAATCCATATTATTAGTGCAAATATGCACAGTGTTTTAAATGCGATTTATGCACAGGGGGCGCTGCCAGAAGAAGCTCAAAAAAACAAAGGATTTGAACTGTATCAATTATTGAGTAATGCAGACAGTAAACCATTACAAAAAAAAGTAAAAGATTACGCCTCCAAAAATGGATTGATTTATATAAAAGACACTTCGGGGACGAATATCAATGTACAGATAATAGATACCCATAAAATAAACTTTAAGGTTTCATCGTTTACACAAGTAAACTCTCTGAAAGAGGATGCAGTTATTATTGTAATGGATTATGCTTTTGGGGAACAGGCTTATGAAACGATGGACGAATTGTTAAAACCCTATAAGATTGATAAAACAAATAATTTTCTGGATGTACAATCTGTTTCTATTATGGGTAAAGCTGGAGTTTTAGAGGGAGGAAAAGGAGATATTATGATTCCGTCTGCACATATTTTTGAAGGTACGGCAGACAATTATCCTTTTACAAATGAGTTATCTAAAGAAGATTTGGAAGGTTTTGGAGTGAATGTTTTTGACGGATCTATGATTTCTGTTTTAGGAACTTCATTACAAAATAAAGATTTACTCTCCTTTTTTCATGATTCTAGTTGGAATGTTATTGGGTTAGAAATGGAAGGAGCTCATTATCAAAAAGCCATACAATCTGCTTCTAAAATTAGAGGGAACATTTCTGAAAATGTAAAAGTAAGGTACGCCTATTATGCGTCTGATAACCCTCTAGAAACAGGAGCAACATTAGCCTCGGGAGGTCTAGGAATGACGGGTGTTACCCCAACATATGCCATTACTCAAAAAATATTAGAACAAATATTATAACAAAACAAAAACAATGTCAAAACAAAATAACAACGAAGAAGAGGTAGATTTAGGGTCTTTATTTCTAATTATTGGGAAAGGATTTTCAAATCTTTTTAATTTTATAGGCAATTTTTTTCAAGGTATTTTCCATGCAGTAATTAAGTCCTTGGTATTTTTAAAAAAGAACTTACGATCAATCGCAATTGCTACTTTTATTGGAGGAATTTTAGGATTGGTGATAGAATTTAATAAAACAAATCTATTTGAAGCGGAATTATTACTTGAGCCAAATTTTAAAAGCACCAGGCAATTGTACAACAATGTCAATTATTACAATGATTTGGTAAAACAAAAAGATACTGCTTCACTTCAACAAATATTTAATTTAGATGAAAATGAGGCAGTATCACTGAAAAAGTTTGAAATAGAACCCATACAGATCGATAGTGATATTATAAACTCTTACGACGATTTAATTTTATCTGTAGATACATTGACGATAAAAAGTTACGAATATGCAGCTTTTAAAAACTCATTTACGAAGTATGATTATACGATTCATAAAGTAACTGTTAAAGCCGAAAAGAATGATGTCTTTGATAAATTAGATGAGGTTATTATTTCTTCGGTAGTTAACAATGCTTATTTTAATAGGTTGAAAAAAATAACGAACAATAATTTAAATAGAACCGATTCTCTGTATCGTCAAAATTTAATTCAAATAGACTCATTAAGAAAGGTGTATATGAAAGTGATGATTGAAGAGGCGAAGAAAGATCTTTCAGGAACAAGTATTGATTTTGGGGGGCAAAAAACTATGACAAAAGAAATAGATTTGTATGAGACCAATAGAAAAATAAATGAGGATTTGGAAGAAATCATAGAAAAAAAATCGACTAAGTATGAGGTGATTAATGTTCTTTCAAATTTTCAACGCATTGGAACCGAGGTAAAAGGAGTTACAAAAAATTATGTTTTTTTATTAGGGGCTTTCGGAGCAGGACTCATGATTTTATGGTTACTTTTAAGACAATTAAACACCTATTTAGAAAATTATAAATAGTAAAAAATGCAAGTAATTCTTGTCACTGGAGGAGCGGGCTTTATTGGGGCTAATTTTATATCGTATTTTTTAAAAAAAAATGCTGTATGTAAAGTTGTAAATTTAGATGCACTCACCTATGCTGGAGATCTTTCTAATGTGTCTGAATTGCAGGGAAATCCTAGATATACTTTTATTCAAGGTAATATTTGTGATCGAGAATTTGTTGAAACTCTTTTTAATAAGCATCAATTTTCTGCGGTGATTCATTTTGCAGCAGAATCACACGTAGACAACTCTATCACAAATCCAGACGCATTTGTGAAAACAAATGTTTTAGGGACCTTTAATTTGTTAGAGACTGCTAAAAATTATTGGATGGAATCTCCAAATGTATATAAAAAAGGATTTGAGGATGCTAGATTTCATCATATTTCTACAGATGAAGTATATGGAACTCTAGGAGAAACCGGATTGTTTACTGAAGAGACTCCCTATGCACCAAACAGTCCTTACAGTGCGTCAAAGGCATCTTCAGATTTTATGGTGCGGAGTTATTTTCACACTTATGGAATGAATGTTGTTACGACCAATTGTTCTAACAATTATGGACCAAAACAACACGATGAAAAGTTGATTCCAACAATCATTAGAAAGGCAATTTCTGGAGAGAAGATTCCAATTTATGGCGATGGCAAAAATATTAGAGATTGGTTGTATGTTATAGATCATTGTAAAGGAATTGAATTGGTTTTTACTTCAGGGGAATCTGGGGAAACCTACAATATTGGCGGAAAAAATGAACGAGATAATCTATATATAGCCCATACTGTATGTGATATTTTAGACGAAATGATTCCGAAAAAGACCTCATACAAAAAACAGATTCAATTTGTAAAAGATAGACCGGGGCACGATTTTAGGTATGCAATAGACGCAACGAAGTTAGAGCAAGAATTAGGTTGGCAAGCTGCTGAGAATTTTGAATCAGGAATTCGAAAAACCATTCAATGGTATATAGATAAATACAAAAGCACATGAAAGGAATCGTATTAGCAGGAGGCTCAGGGACAAGGTTACATCCTTTAACATTAGCGGTTAGCAAACAGTTAATGCCAGTGTATGACAAACCCATGATTTACTATCCGATTTCAGTATTAATTTTAGCTGGAATCAAAGATATATTAATTATTTCTACACCCCAAGACTTACCCTTATTTGAAAGGCTACTTGGTGATGGGAAAAAATATGGATGTAATTTTCAATATGCTGAGCAAGAACATCCCAATGGATTGGCAGAAGCCTTTATTATTGGGGAAAAATTTATAGGAGAGGATACAGTAGCTTTAATCTTAGGAGATAATATTTTTTATGGGTCTGGGTTGTCAAAACTATTAAAAGCAAATACAAATCTTACAGGTGGAATTGTATATGCCTATCATGTAAACGATCCAGAACGCTATGGTGTTGTTGAGTTTGATGATGATTATAATGCAATTTCTCTTGAAGAAAAACCAGCAAATCCAAAATCGAATTATGCCGTTCCTGGAATTTATTTTTATGACAATGAGGTTGTTACCATTGCTAAAAATATCAAACCAAGTAAAAGAGGTGAGCTAGAGATTACAGATATCAACAATGTATATCTAAAAAAGAATACGTTGGCTGTAAAAGTTTTAGACAGTGGTACCGCTTGGTTAGATACAGGAACATTTGGTTCTTTGATGCAAGCAGGTCAATTTGTCCAAGCCATCGAAGAACGCCAAGGATTGAAAATTGGAGCCATCGAAGAGGCGGCATATCAAAGTGGCTTTATTACAAAAAAGCAAGTGTGTAAATTAGCAGAGCCTTTGTTAAAAAGTGGTTATGGAGAAAATTTAATGAAGTTATAATGAAGGTTACAGAAACGCATTTAAAAGGGTGTTTTATCATAGAACCCAAAGTTTTTATTGATGAAAGAGGCTATTTTTTTGAAAGTTTTCACAAAGAGAAATTCCAACAATTAACAAATATTGAAGTCGATTTTTTGCAAGACAATGAAGCTTTTTCCAATAGAGGAGTTGTTAGAGGACTGCATTTTCAAAAAGGACAGTATGCCCAAGCAAAATTGATCAGAGTTGTAAAAGGAAAGGTTTTAGATGTTGCTGTAGACTTAAGACCAGAGTCAAAAACATTTGGTAAATACTTCTCAATTATCTTATCAGAAGAAAATAAAAAGCAACTTTTTGTGCCAAGAGGCTTTGCGCATGGATATGCTGTTTTAGAAGACAACACTATTTTTGCTTACAAATGTGATAATTATTACAATAAAGAGTCAGAGGGTGGAGTTATTTATAATGATAAGGATTTGCAGATAGATTGGATGTTAGAAAAAGAAGAGGTTTTATTATCCGTAAAGGATGGTAAATTAATTTCTCTCAAAGATCTTAAATGAAAAAATTAATAGAATGCTTCTGTGAGCCTCTTTTATATGGTTAATTTTTACAGTAAAATAAGGAATTTAGACAGGCATACAAAAGAAGTATTTCTAAAATCGTCTTCTACTATCTTAGTTCAAATTACTGGGGTTTTAGCAAGATTAATTACAAGTATTATTCTTGGAAGAATTCTTGGGCCAGCTGGTTTGGGTGAAGTCAATTTAATTAATCAAATTATCACCATTTTTATGGTGATATCCATGTTTGGAATGGATCATGTTTTGGTAAAAAAAATAGCTATAGGATACTCTAATAAAAATACGAATGCTATTGGAAATACAATATTCACAGCATTATTAGTTAATATATCTATTGCAATTGTATTTACAGTTTTAGGAGTTTTTGGTTCGGGATATATTGCTTCTTTTTTTAATAATACTAAGCTTCAAATACCATTAATTATTGGTCTTATTGTTATTGTTCCTCAAACAATTGGAAGTATATTTACTTCTGGAATTAATGGATACAGAAAAATATGGCAGAGTAAATTATTTAAAGATTTTTCAACTTCATTAATTGTGTTGTTAGGAATTGGTTTGTGCCTCTTGTTCAATGTAGAAATAACATTAATATTGGTAATTTTGCTTTATGCAATTGGTCGTTTAACAACTTTTATATCAGTAACAATATATTGGAAGACTCTTTATAGACCTGTTTTTATTCGAAAATTTATTGATAAAAAAATGTTTAAAATGGCTCTTCCCTTATTTTTTGTTTCTGCGACAACTTTACTCGCTTCTTCAGTAGACATACTAATGTTAGGTTGGTTAAGTGACATTTCAAAAGTTGGTTTTTACACAGTAGCCACAAGATTAGTTTTATTTATTGCTTTTTTTTTACAAATTACGAATGCTGCACTTTCACCTAAGATAGCAACTTTTTTTGCTAATAATCAATTAGAAGAAATGAATATAATGATAAAGCAAGTTACATTTTGGCTTATTATTATTGGATTTATTTCTACATTATTTTTTCTATTATTTGGAGAATCTATTTTGGGGTATTGGGGAAGCGAATTTTCAGGGGCTTATGTTTGTTTAATAATTTTATGTTTTGGTCAATTTATAAATATTTCAACAGGTTGTTCAGGAGTATTATTGATTATGTGTGGACATGAGAAAATTTTTAGTTATATCTCTGGTTCTTTTTTAATATTAAATATTGTTTTAAATTACTTTTTAATCGTAAGATATAATGAAACCGGTGCTGCTATTGCAACAACAATAGCAATTGTTGGAGAAAATATAACCAGAGTTATTGTAGCAAAACAAAAAACAGGAGTTTTAACTTTACCAATATTTTCAAGGATTAAGAAGTAATTTAAAACAAAAAAAGATAAGAAATGCAAATAACAGCTATAATTGTAACCTATGCAGATAGATTTAATTTTCTTAAACAAGTTATAGACGCTTGTTTTAAAAGTGGTGTTTCAAGTATTGTAGTCGTAGATAATGATTCTCATGAAAACAGTAAAAGTCTGCTTAGGTCCTTGATAGAATATCACAAAGATAAAATAACAGTAGTATGGAATTCATCTAACCAAGGTTCTGCAAAAGCATATAAGCAAGGCTTATTTGAGGCTAAAAGTATAAATAAGGGTGATTATATTTGGTTATTAGATGATGATAATAAACCAAAAGAAAATGCTTTAGAAATTTTAAAAAATTATTGGATAAGAAAACCAAAAGATGTTGCTGCTTTGTTGTCATTTAGACCAGATCGAGAGCAATATAAACAAGCAATATTAGAGAATAATCCTAATTTAGTTTTAGGAAGGAAGAATAGCTTTTATGGGTTTCATTTAAACGAAAAATTTTCAAAATTTTTTTCTCAAAAAGAACTCCATAATAATAAGATTGTTGGTGAAATTGCATATGCTCCATATGGAGGAATGTTTTTTCATAAAAACATTATTGATGAAATTGGATATCCAAATGAAGAGTATTTTTTATATTCTGATGATCATGATTGGAGTTATAGAATAACTAAGGCAAATAAAAAAATTTATTTACTATTGAATAGTGTTATTGACGATATAGATACCTCTTGGAGTTTAATGGATAAAAAAAGTACCATTTTTACAAAAATAAAAAAAGGGCCAGCTTCAAGAGTATATTATAATGTTAGGAACCGAATGTTATTCGAAAAGAAGAACCTTGTAAGTAATAACTTTAGTTATATAATTAATAAACTTGCGTTTACGTTTATTTTATATTTTTTTTGTTTTAGGAGTAAAAATTTTAAAGTTTTTAAGAAGGCAGTATATGATGCCGATAATAATAATTTGGTAAGATTTTAATGAAAATTGCAATTATAAATACCTTATATGCGCCAAATAAAGTAGGTGGAGCAGAAAAATCTGTGCAAATATTAGCAGAAAATTTTTCTGATTTAGGAAATGATGTTATTGTGATATGTCTTGGGAAAGAAGATGCTAATTATAGGTTAAATGGAGTTAATGTTCATACCGTTAAAATTAAAAATGACTTTTGGCCATTTGAAATTAATAACAAATTTTTTTTTCATAAATTAATATGGCATATAAAAGACGCTAGTAACAATAAGTATAATGATTTTTTATCCCAACTATTTCTTAATTATAAGCCAGATGTTTTACTTACAAATAACATCAGTGGCTTTTCTACAAAAGTTTGGAGAACAGCCTCTAATCTGAATATAAAAATTGTACATACCCTCAGAGATTATTATTTGCAATGTCCAAAATCAACAAAATTTAAGAATAATTTAAATTGTTCTAATCTTTGTAATGATTGTAAGCTACTCTCTTTGCCAAAGAAAAAAGACTCCTCTAAAGTTAATTATTTAATCGGAATTAGTAATTATATACTGAGTGATCATATTAATGAAGGATATTTTAGAGGAGTTCAAAATGAAGTAATATTTAATGGTTTTGAAATTAATAAAAAAAGTATAAATGATAGAAAAGTTACCAATACATTTGGTTTTATTGGACAAGTAAATAAAACGAAAGGAATTGAATTAATTCTTGAAAGTTTTTCTAATCTTCCTGAATCTTCTTGGAAACTTTTAGTAGCTGGAACTATTGATGAAAAATACTTAAAATATTTAAATAAAATAAACAACAGTATTCAAATAGAATATTTAGGATACATGGATAGTTCTAAGTTTTTTGAAATGATAGATGTATTAATAGTTCCATCATTATGGAATGAGCCATTTGGCAGAGTGGTTTTAGAATCTATATTACATAAAAAGCCAGTGATTGCAAGTAATATGGGAGGGATTCCAGAACTTTTAATTAATAATAAGCAATTTATTTTTATACCCAAAGTTAAAGAATTAAGAACTTTAATTCAAAAAATCATATTGAATTCAAATTTTTTAGATGAATTCAAATTTGAAAAAACATATCTAGAAAAATTTAATATTAAAAACACTGTTCAACAGTATTTAGAACTTTTTAATAAAATAATTAAAAATTAGTTTATGAAAGTGAAATTAAATAAATTTTTCTATTGGTCTATTTTATTTCAAGTTTTGGCGACACAAGGTGTATTGTCATTTATTATTTTTAAATTCTTGGGCAATTGGGAAATTAAAAAACTTCTTCACCCAATCTCCTTTTTTTTAGTAGTGATGGTTTTTATAGTACAATCCTCAAAAAAAATTAAAATAACTATTTTAGACATTCTTTTTTTTGGCTATTTTCTTGTTTTGTTAGTTGTTATGTTTATCAATATTAATAATTTAGAAAGCGCGTATATCGTTTTTCGAGAGGTATACTTTGTATTTATATTAGTATTTATTTTTAGTCAGGTTGAGATACGTCAAGAGCAATGGGATAAAGTATTGAATTTAATTTTTTATTTTTTTATTTTGAATTCAGTTTTTATATTGCTTACAAACTACTTAGGGCCAGAAAAATATATGAAGATGATCACCGGAAGATATCAGTGGGGAATAGATCCAGAGTTTAAATTTAAAATATCTAATTTTTATAAATTTTGGAGGTCTCCTGCCTTAATAGGTGATGCGGCTTCAGTAGGTTATTTTAGTGTTATAGGCTATCTTTTAATGGATCAAAATAAGAAGTTTAAAAACAAAAAATATATAGCATTATTTCCTTTGATTTTTTCTTTTGTAAGAAGCGCTTATTTGGTGTTTTTTATATACGAATTTTTAAAATTCTTCACAAAAAAGAAGAATCTTAAAATTTTAGTTTTAATTTTTAAAATAGGGGTACCTTTATTATTAATGCTTGGATTTGTTCTGTCTAAATATGATATTTTGTCTTTAGAGTCCCTGTATCATAGATTTTATCTTTGGGAAAATAACACAGAAATAGAGTATAATTCTTTTTTTGGAGGAGCAATTGGTAACGTAGGGGGAGGTGCAAGAGGGCAAGGCTTTATATCTACAATTGATAGTTATTGGCTATTTATGTTATTTTCATCGGGGATAATTGGTATCAGTTTAACAATTTTATTCATATATGAAAAAAGCTTAAAAACAAATAAGTTCTTATTTATTCTACTTTCGTTTTTATTCGCAGGTTTTTTTGTAAGTCTTACACAGAGTTTGGTTTTTCTCGCATTATTCCCATTACTTTTTATTAGATTAAAAAAACAAATTTCAACTACATGAAAGGCCAATTAAAAAATACTTTTATTTATTTAACCTTTATGCTTGGTTGTTTCCCTATTCTTACTTTTGTAATGAGAAGTGTTTTTACAATAGTCTGGAGTGTATTTGGGATATATATATTTATTTCACAAAAAAAGAAACTTAATATAAGTTTAGATATTTTAATATTTATTCTTCCTTATGTATTAATTGTATTATCTCTTTTCTATTCAACAAACAAAGAATATGGATTAGGGGTATTAATACAAATGCTATCTTTTTTAATCTTTCCAATAATTTTTTATTTAAATAGAGGTTTTTTTTCACAAAAAAAGATTTATAAAGTGTTGGATTTTTTTTCTTTTTCAGTTTTAATTTTAGTACTATTTCAAGTAATACAGGTGTTACTTAATTTTGATTTTGTCTCATCTGCAATAACTTTACAAGAAATCAAATCAAATGGATACCTCAGTTTAAACGAAATATCTGAAGATAAAATAGATCAAATAAAGTTAAGAAGATTTCGAAACTTCATTATTAAAATTTCAAATACACACACAACGTATCAAGGACTTTGGATTTCTTTATCAATCTTTTATCTTGGATTAAAATCATTTGCTTCAGAAAAAACAATTGTAAAAATTATTAATATAGTTGTCATTTCAATTTTTATTTTATGGTTTTATTTAATTTCTGCAAGAATGCCTTTTATAGCCCTTGTTTTTTCTTTGATTTTAATTATTCTATTTTTTTATAAATCTTCATTAAAGAAAAAAGTATCACTATTACTAATTCCACTTTTTATTTTAGTAGCTCTATTGTCGTTTAAGAATCCTTTTTACATTAGAGTCAAAGAGTATTATAATACTGGTTTTTCTCTACTGGGCGAAAATTCAGGAGCAAATAAGTTCAATTCCTCTAATGTAAGAAATGGAGTCTATTATTGCGATTTGAAATTAATAAAAGAGGCTCCTTTTTTTGGAGTTGGTCTAGGAGATGTTCAAGATAGCCTAGATGATTGCTATCAAGATTATATTAATTCAAAAGTTTATAAGTGGCATATTTATAACACTCATAATCAGTACGCTTTTTTTTGGATAGCATCAGGTGTTTTGGGTTTCATATCATTTCTATCCTTAATATTTATCAACTTTTTTAATTCCGTCAAGAAAAAAAATATACTTTTATTTTACCTCACAAGCATTTCGATGATTGTATTTTTCTCGGAAAACCTTTTGCAAAGATCAGATGGGGTTTTTTTTTATTGCTTTTTTATTAGTTTGTTATTTTTTAATAATTTAAAAAATAAGAAATTAAATTTCCAAACTAATAATTGAAATTAATTTTTTTGCAGAGGTATCCCAGCTAAATCTAGCAATGTTTTTGTAGCCTTTTTTTACCAGCTCCTCTCTTTTATCTTTATTTTTAATTAGAAATTCAAGTTTGTTTTTTATACTTTCTATAGATTCGGGTTCGCAATACTCAACAGAATCGAGGTATACTTCTGGTAATGAAGTTTTGTTAGAAACGATACATGGACAACCACAAGCTTGAGCTTCAAGGGGAGGTATTCCAAAGCCCTCAAATAATGAAGCATATACGAAAATAGAAGCACGATTGTAAAACTCATTTAAATCATCATCGCTTAAATAGCCTGTAAAGATGATGTTTTCATTAATAGATTCTTTGGTTATGTTTATTTTGGAAAAAGACTTTGCTTTTGCTCCCACAAAATATAATTTATATTCGGAGTCTAATTGTTGATATGCATTAATTATGCGATTAAAATTTTTTCTTGGGTCAAGTGAAGAAACTGCTAAAATTATCTTTTCTCTGTCTAAGCTTAAATTTTTAAAATGATTACCTTTGGCGCAGTATATAACTTCGATATTTTTTATATTAAAATGACTCTCGATATCTTTTTTCACATAATTACTTACGGTTATAACTCTAAGAGCATTTCTTGCTGACATTGGGACAAAAATATTATATGCCTTTTGAAATAGGTATGAGAAATTTTTAGGATAATATTTAAAGGATAAGTCATGTATATAAGTTATTTTATTTTTATAGTATACAGGACCAATACCTCCAAAATTAATAAGAATTGGGTTGTTATTTTTTTTTAAAAAATTAACTAAATCTATTTGCTCCCATAAGTGACCTTTAAAGTTCCCAAATTGGTGAATTTTTAAGAAACTTAACTCTTCTTTGTTTATTAATTCTCCTTTCGGAGCAACTAGTATTATTCTTTTTTCTTTTATTGATTCCGGGAACCTTTTACAGATTTCAATCGCATACCTTTGAACTCCAGTAATTTTTTGGGTAAGAAATCGAGCATTTATTACAATCATTTTATGGAAACATATTAGTTATTCAAAAATAATCTAACTATTCTAAATTAAGTTAGTCATTTTTTTTTTTTTTTTAAATTATTTAATTGGAACTTTTTAATATCCTCTTAAATTATTATTTTCACAATCACGATTAATATAATTTTTAAAAGCAAAAAGTTTTTTTTGAATTATAACGAATGTCAGTCAGCTAAGTATTTATATATGAAAGTAGCAATAATTCATTATTGGTTTATCACAAGAAGAGGAGGTGAGAAAGTAGTGGAAACTCTTTTAAAACTGTATCCTAATGCAGATATTTATACGTTGTTTTATGATGAAAATAAATATGGAGATTATTTGAAGGGTCATAGAGTCTATACTTCAAAATATAATACTCCTTTTTTTAGAAAACACTATCAAAAATTATTTCCATTATATCCCATGGTATTAAAATCATTAAGGTTGAGAGATGATTATGATTTAATTATTTCATCAGAATCTGGTCCAGCTAAAGGAATTGAAATTAAAAACAATGCTAAACATGTTTGTTATATTCACAGTCCAATGAGATATTGTTGGGGTTTTACTAATGACTATTTAGAATCGATCAATATATTTCTGAGACCTTTAGCTAAATATTTTTTTGGCAGATTAAAAAAATGGGATGAGACGACAATTAATAATGTTGATTTATATATTTCAAATTCAAAAAATGTAGCAAAAAGAGTTCAAAAATTTTACAACAGAGAGGCAAAAGTGATTTATCCTCCAATTGCAATTAATTTGTATGAAAAACCATTGGAGGTTATAAAAAGTAAAGATTATTTTTTAAGTTTTGGTGCAATAACTCCTTACAAAAAAATTGATCTACTCGTTGATTGTTTTAATAAAAACGGGAACAAATTAATTATTATTGGTAACGGGTCAGAAAAAGAGAAATTACAAAAGAAAGCAAAATCAAATATTCAATTTAAAGGTTTTTTAGATCCCAAAGAACTAGAAGGGATTATCAGGTACTCAAAAGCACTTTTATTCCCTGGGGAAGAGGATTTTGGCATGATTCCTCTTGAAGTTATGACTTACGGAGTTCCTGTAATTGCGTACAATAAAGGAGGAGCTTTAGAGACGGTAGTTGAAAATAAAATAAAAGTTTCAGAATCTTCAGGAATCTTTTTTAACCAACAAAATATTGAAGCTCTTCAACAAGCCATTAATAGTTTTAATATAATTGAAAAGAAGTTCAATTCTTCTTGGATAAGAAAACATGCAGAAAACTTTCAAGAGAGTAAGTTTTTGCAAATTTTTAGCGAAACAATTGACAAACTAATGCAAAAATAGCAGGATTCAAGAAAAGATATTCCATATTAAGCTTGCGCTATAAATTATTTATTAATACCTATTTATCTTCAGTTATAACAAATTGGATTAATGATGTTTTAGTTTAAAAATTTGTTTTTAATAAACAGATAAACAGCATTAACAAATCACTACAAAAAACTTTTTTATAATTGATAAAATGATTTAGAAAGTTTCGCGTTATTGTAATGAATCTACTTAATAAAATGAAAATTTGAAAAAAAGATATTCCTACCTCATTAGGCCAATACAAATCATCATCGATATTGCCATCATTAATGGTATTGTCTATTTTATTTATGATCCCCAATTTCTAAATTTTAATTTTCTCTCTTACATTAGCTTGTTTTGGTTGGTAATTTCTTATTTATTAGGCTTCTATAAAGTATATAGATACACAAGTATCTTTAAAATTATAAGTCTTTTATGTAAGCAAGGCATACTCTTTACTCTTGGATATTTCTCTTATTTTGGAATTTTTACAGAAGGAGTCGTTGTAAACAATCAGTTTTTAATTTTAGTAACGATATTTTCTAGCATCTCTTTGGTCAAATTATTATGGACATTCTTATTAAAAAAGTATCGATCTCTTGGGAAAAATTATAGAACTACAATTGTTATTGGTTTTGATGCTTCTTCAAAAAATATTATTGATCTTTTTAAAAGCAAAGCGAATCTAGGGTATAAATATTTAGGGTATTTTTCTAATGAAGTTTCCGGAAATGGAGATTTTTTGGGAAATTTCAATGATGTCTTTACCTATGTTATTGAAAATACCGTTGATGAAATTTATTGTTCATTAACTTCTTTAAGTGAAGATCAGATAAAGGAAATTAATAAATTTTCAATCGATAAAAACATCATTTTAAAATTGATTCCTAACTCAAATGAGTTATATAATAACAATCAAAAAAAGGAGTACTATGACGATGATTTACTTGTTTTAAATGTACATAAACTTCCTTTTGAGTTTCCTGAAAATTTCTATATCAAAAGAATTTTTGATATTTTCTTTTCTTTGTTTGTATGTGTTTTTATCCTTTCTTGGTTGGCTCCTATTTTATGGTTATTGATTAAATTAGAATCGAAAGGCCCCCTTGTTTTTAAACAAGCGAGAGAGGGAATTAACGGCAAGGAATTTATTTGTTATAAGTTTAGATCTATGAAAATTAATAGCATGTCTGACAAAGTCCATGCTACTAAAAATGACTTTAGAGTCACAAAAATTGGGGCTTTTTTACGAAAAACAAGTATAGATGAATTCCCTCAATTCATCAATGTTTTATTAGGAGATATGAGTGTTGTTGGTCCGAGACCTCATTTAGAGAGTTTGTCTCTAGAGTATCAAAAAGAAGTGGATGATTATTTAAAACGGCATATTGTAAAGCCTGGAATAACGGGTTTGGCGCAAGTAAGTGGTTATCGAGGTGAAATAAAAAACCAATCAGATATAAAAAATAGAATACGGTTTGATATTTTTTATATTGAAAATTGGTCTTTTTATTTAGATCTTAAAATTATTATTAGAACTATTTTTAACGTTTTTACAGGAGAAGAAAAGGCATATTGATAATGATTACAGCTTCCATTGTTTTATTTAATGAAAATATAGAGACTCTTAAAAAAACAGTCCATTCTTTTTTAGAAACCCCTACTAAAAAGAAGCTTTATTTACTTGACAATTCGTCACAAAATATAGCATTAGATTATTTTAAGCATCCAGAGATAGAATATTTTTTTGTGGGCAAAAACATTGGTTTTGGGAAAGCACATAATCTTATTTTAGACAAAATCGATTCAGATTTTCATTTGATATTAAATCCAGATGTTGAATTTTCCTCTAAGGTTATTCCTATTTTGACAAATGAGTTAATAAGAAGACCAGAAGTATCTTTTGTAACTCCAAAAGTCATGTATCCAAATAAAAAAAGACAAGAAATTTGTAGAGATCACCCTACTTTTTTTGACTTGATCAAAAGAAAACTAGGTTCTTTAAAAAGCGTTATTTACAATAACGAACAACAATATAAAAATATAGAGAAGCCATTTTATCCTGCATTTATTCATGGATGTTTTATGCTTTTTAAAACAAAAGACTTCAAAAAAATACATGGTTTTGATGAGCGATTTTTTTTATACATGGAAGATGCTGATATCTGTAGGAAAATAGATGCGATGGGGAAAAAGAAACTTTATTACCCACATGTAGAAATTATTCATCAACATCGAAGAGGCTCCTCAAAAAATATAAAATTGTTTTTCATTCATATTTCTTCTGCAATTAAATATTTTTTAAAGTGGGGATTCTAATTTCCTTAATTATTTAAAATATATTTGCACCAACAACACAATACAACACAAATGAATATTCTTATACTAGGTTCTGGAGGAAGAGAACATGCTTTTGCTTTAAAGTTATCTCAAAGCACTAAAATTAATCAACTTTTTGTCGCTCCTGGAAATGCAGGAACTCACCAAATTGCTCAAAATATTGCCATAGATCCTACAGATTTTGAAGCAGTGAAAGAAACGGTGTTGGTCAATGATATTCAAATGGTTGTTGTGGGTCCTGAGGCACCTTTGGTAGCAGGAGTTCATGATTTCTTTTTGGCAGATAGTGAATTAAAGCATATTCCAGTGATTGGGCCTAAAAAAGATGGAGCTTTGTTAGAAGGAAGTAAAGATTTTTCAAAACAATTCATGCTAAAACATGGAGTTCCCACAGCAAGATATCAATCATTTACCAAAGAAAATTTAGAAGACGGATTTACTTTTTTAGAAACTTTAGCTCCTCCGTTTGTGTTGAAAGCAGATGGTTTAGCGGCAGGGAAAGGGGTTTTGATTTTAAATTCTTTAGAAGAAGCCAAAGCAGAATTGGAAGAAATGGTTGCTAATCAAAAGTTTGGAGAAGCTTCTGCGACTGTCGTTATTGAAGAGTTTTTGAAAGGAATCGAATTATCAGTTTTTGTACTAACCGATGGTATAAATTACAAAATATTACCCTCTGCAAAAGATTATAAGAGAATCGGCGAAGGAGATACTGGTTTAAATACTGGCGGAATGGGAGCAATATCTCCTGTTCCCTTTGCAGACGATGCTTTTTTAAATAAAGTTGAAGAGTTGGTTGTTAAGCCTACAATTTCCGGCTTGCAAAAAGATGGAATCGATTACAGAGGCTTTATTTTTATCGGTTTGATGAATGATAACGGAAATCCTTCTGTAGTTGAATACAATGTAAGGATGGGAGATCCCGAAACAGAGGTGGTTTTACCTAGAATTGAATCTGATTTATTTGAATTGTTTGAAGGTGTTGCAAACCAAAATTTAAATGAAAAGTCTTTTTCAGTTATAGATAAAACTGCAACAACCGTAATGTTGGTTTCTGGGGGTTATCCTGAAGCTTACGAGAAAAATAAAGAAATTACGGGCTTTGATAACTTAGAAAAATCTACAGTATATCATGCTGGGACTGATATAAATGAAGGTGTAGTTGTTACAAGTGGAGGTAGAGTTATGGCGATAACTTCTCTTGGAGATAGCATAGAAGAAGCTTTGGAAAAATCTTACCAGAGTATTGATGCGATTCATTTTGATAAAATGAATTACAGAAAAGATATTGGTTTTGATCTTGTATAATGGAAAAAAAAGTAATTGTAGCACCTTTACATTGGGGACTAGGTCATGCTTCCCGTTGTGTGCCAATTATTAATTCATTATTAGAAAATAATTTCACCCCCGTCATCGCTTCTGATGGAGAAGCCTTACAATTTTTAAAGCAAGAATTCTCTCGCTTAGAAAGTATAGAGCTCCCGTCATATAAGATTACTTATCATAGAAATATAAAGTTAAAAATTCTCTTTCAACTTCCTACAATTTTAAATTCTGTTTATAAAGAAAAGAGCATTATTCATGATTTTATTCTTAAAAATAAAGAGGTTGTTGGTCTTATCTCTGATAATCGATTTGGGGTAAGAAGCCGTTTACTTCCTTCTGTTTATATTACACATCAACTCAATGTTTTGTCTGGGGCTACTACTTTTTTTAGTAGTTTCTTTCATCAAAGAATCATTAAGAAATTTGATGAATGTTGGGTGCCAGATATTTCAAATTCTGAATTTTCAGGGAAATTATCAATTACAAATAAAAACTTAAAAGCTAAGTTTATTGGAGTTTTGAGTAGGTTCCAAAAAGAACATACAGAGGAAGAAATAGATCTTTTGGTTTTAATCTCAGGTCCCGAACCAAACCGAAGCTTGTTAGAAAGGAAACTTATTTCTGAATTTAAAAAGAGCTCTAAAAAAATTGTTTTTGTTTTGGGGAAAATTGAGGGGAAACAACAAAAATGGACAATTGGGAACAGCACTTTTTATAATTATTTACTATCTACTCAGCTTCAAACAATTATAAATTCAAGTAAAGTAGTGATTTCTAGGTCAGGATATTCTTCGATTATGGATTTGGCTATTTTAGGTAAAAAAGTATTTTTTATTCCGACAGAAAATCAACCAGAACAAGTATATTTAGCGTCCTATTTAAAAGAAAAAGGATTGGCGCCTTTTTCTACCATTGCTGATTTTTCTGAAGAAAAACTGTTCGAAATTCAAAACAATAAAGGATTAGCAACCAAAAAAATGGTATTTGATGTGAGCTTATTTCGCCTTTTCAAGCGTAAATGAGAATTCAGAACCTTCCCCATAGGTGCTTTTTAATAAAACAGTTTCATTGTGAGCTTCAATAATGTGTTTTACGATAGATAAGCCCAATCCAGAGCCCCCTTGTTCTCTAGATCTACTTTGGTCTACTCTATAAAAACGTTCAAAAAGGCGAGACAAATGTTGCTGTTTAATCCCTTCTCCGTTGTCTATAATTTTAATGATAAACTTGTGTTCATTATAACTATCAATGGCAACGATTGTAGTGCCGTTAGGCTTACCATATTTGATAGAGTTTACAATTAGATTGATTAAAACTTGCTCGATTTTTTCTATATCCCCTTTTACAAAAACAGGAAATTCATACACTTTATCAAATTGTAAGGTCAAATTTCTTTTTTTTGCTTTCATTTCAAATAAATCAAATACATTTTGAACAAGCTCAAGAATATTAAAAACTTCAATATCTGGTTTGGTGCCCTCATTTTCTAATTTGGAAATCATATCCAAATCTTTGATAACAGCGACCAATCTTTCGACTCCTTTATTCGCTCTTTCAAGATACTTCGTTCTGATCTCTTTGTCATTTACAGCGCCTTCTATTAAGGTTAAAATATAGCCTTGAACAGTAAATAGGGGTGTTTTAAGTTCGTGTGCTACATTGCCTAAAAAATCTCTTCTAAACGAATCTCTTTCCGTTAAATCTTTGATTTCAAGAAGTTTTCCGTCTACGAATTTTTTCATTTTTTTGGAAAGCTTTTCAATATCAGTAGTTACAGAATCACTTTTTAGATCATTCACGTCTAATACGGAAACCTCTTCATAAATTTTTCTTAAACGTCTGTAAATAAAATGCTCTGCTCGATATTGAATGATAAAAAATGAAATAATAAAAAGAGCTATAACAGCAAGTGCCACGGAAATAATACCTAGATAGGCTATCATAAAGTAGTACGATAGGGTTGCGATAGCCACTGTAAGGATTGTTAAATAAAAAGCAGACCAAAGTGCGTACGAGTAAGTTCTTTTTAATTTCATTGAGACAAATCTATTTATCTTCGCCTTCTAAAACAAATTTATATCCAACACCTTTTACAGTTTTAAAATGATTGTCGCCTATTTTTTCTCTCAGTTTTCGAATATGGACATCAATGGTTCTTCCTCCTACAACCACTTCGTTTCCCCATACAGTATCTAGAATTACCTCTCTTTTAAATACTTTACCGGGCCTGGATGTTAACAACGAAAATAATTCAAATTCCTTTCTTGGTAGGGAAATCTTTTTTCCAGCTTTGTATACAACATATTCATCTCTATCGATAACGATGTCACCGATTGTGATAGTATCTTCATTCTTTTCGTTGGTCTTTACTCTTCTCAATAGCGACTTTATTTTACTCACCAAAACTTTTGGTTTTACGGGCTTGGTGATATAATCATCGGCACCCGATTCAAAACCAGCTACTTGAGAGTAGTCCTCTCCTCTTGCAGTTAAAAAAGAGATGACTACATTTTCTAATGATTTAATTTTTCTAATCTTTTCACACGCTTCAATTCCATCCATTTCAGGCATCATGATATCTAATAAAATTAAATGAGGGATATTTTTTTTTGCAGATTTTATTGCTTCTTGCCCGTTATTTGCCGTAAATATTTGATATCCCTCGTTTCTTAAATTGTATCCAACAATTTCTAGAATGTCAGGCTCATCATCGATCAATAAAATTTTAATATCGCTATTATTCATATGTCTTTTGTAATGGTAAGTATCAAAAATAATAATTTAAACCCAAAACAGATGTTTAATTATCACCATATTTATGTAGTTAACAATTGTTTAATATTAAATTAACAAATATGTACAATAGTACACCTATATCTCTATAAATTTATTATTAATTTAACAATTAGGATATAATGTTAAATTATTAGTAGTAAAATATTTATTTTTAAAAAAATTTCGTAATTTGCAATCACATTAAATTATTAATTAAAAATATTTATGATATGAAAAAAAATTACATTTTAACATTATTAATGACAATTTGCATGACTGTTGCTTCTTATGGGCAGGAAATGCTTGTTAACGGAGGTCTAGAAAATTGGGATTCAGACACAGCTCCCACCGATTGGACGAAGGCAGAAGTATTGACAAAATCAACCGATGCTCACTCAGGTTCTTTTTCGGCTGTAAGAGAGGGAGGTTCTGGTACAAAAGATCTTAGTCAAACGATTACAGGGATTACACCTGGTGAAAGTTATACGCTTACTGCTTGGTATAAAGTTACTGCTGGTGATGATAAGGATGCGAGAGTATGGTCTACTTGGAAGAATGGAGATACAACGGTGTATCATGTTGGAGATGCTAATGATCGCTCACAAGACCCTTTAAGAGGACCGAATGATGGCTATTTTGACAATAATGGAGGTGTTTGGTCGAAATATGAACTTACTGTAACAGCTCCTTCAGGAGTAGATTCATTTTATTATGAAGTAAGATCTTATTCAGGTTCAACAGTATATTGGGATGATTTATCTTTTGTAAAAAACAGTAGTGCCTCTCTAAATAATAACCCAATCAGTGGTTTTGTAAGCTATCCAAACCCAGTTTCTGATGGGATTTTAAACATTTCTTCTGCAAGTACTTCAGTTAAGGAGGTCACTATTTTTAATCTTTTAGGAAAACAAGTACTTTCCTCAAGTTTTTCGGGAATTAAGAAAAATATTGACGTTTCTTCAATCAACGCTGGAATGTATATTCTTAAAGTTACAGAAGAAGGAAAAATAGCTACAAAAAAATTAATCATTAGATAATTTGTTAGTTTTTTATAAAATAGAAAGCTTCGAATTTAATTCGGAGCTTTTTTGTTATCTTTCATTTAGAAAAAGAAATTCCCTAATGCTATGAACTTGCCTATAAGAGTATATTATCTCCTACTTTAGGATATTGAAACTTGCCTCAAGAATGCGGTAGCGAGAGTTATACCGCAGTTTTACAACCAAGAATTTTTAAAAAGGAAGATGTTGTTTTAATAGATTAAGATTCAAGTTTCATGGAAAGCACTAACCAACGTTCTTCTTTTTGTTCTATGTTGGAAATTATTTCCTGAAGTTCTTGAGATTTTTTTTCAATATCTTCTGCGTCAATTTCAACATTTAAAAACTGGGTTTCTATGATAAGCTTTCTTTTTTGAAGCCTTTCAATATCTGCTTCTAATGTACCAAATTCCCGTTTTTCATTAAAACTTAACGAGGATTTCTCACTCTTTTTTTCTATTTTTTGTGTTGTTTTTTTGTTCTTTACCTCTTTTGGGGATGAATCGTCATAGGCTCTAAAGTCTGAATAGTTTCCTGGAAAATTTTCTACCCTTCCTTCTCCTCTAAAAACAAACAAGGCATCTACAATTTTATCCATAAAATACCGGTCGTGAGAGACAACCAATAGATTCCCTGGGTAATCCAATAAGAAATTTTCTAAGACATTGAGTGTTACCACATCCAAATCATTCGTGGGTTCATCCAAAATTAAAAAATTTGGATTTTGAATTAAAACCGCACATAGATACAGTCTTTTTTGTTCTCCACCAGAAAGTTTTTCAACAAAATCATATTGTTTTTTCTTGTCAAATAAAAACCGTTCCAATAATTGAGAGGCGGAGATTTTTCTTCCTTTCGAAAGTGGGATATATTCTCCAAATTCCTTGACGACTTCAATTACTTTTTGCCCTTCTTTTACCTCAATTCCAGCCTGGGTATAATATCCATATTTTACGGTTTCTCCCAAGATAACCTTACCAGTATCTACGGGCGATTTTTGAGTAATAATATTTAAAAAGGAAGATTTTCCAGTTCCGTTTTTACCAATGATGCCGATACGTTCTCCTCGTTTAAACACATAATCGAAACCCTCTAAAATCCTCTTATCTCCAAATGATTTATAAACTTTATGAAGTTCCAAAATTTTACTTCCTAAACGTTCCATATTAATTTCCAACTGAATAGGATGGTCTTTCCTTCGCTGGTGAGCCTTCTCTTTAATTTCATAGAAATCATCTGTTCTTGATTTTGATTTGGTGGTTCTGGCTTTGGGTTGCTTTCGCATCCATTCCAATTCTTTTTTAAATAAACTTTTCGCTTTCCCTAAATTGGTTGCTTCTAAAGCCAGACGTTCTTCTTTGTTTTGCAAATAATAGGAATAATTTCCTTTGTATTTATAGAGGTTCCCTTCATCTAATTCTAGAATTTCATTGCATACACGTTCTAAAAAATACCGATCATGGGTTACCATAAATAAGGTGATTTTTTCTTTGGCAAAAAACGCTTCTAGCCATTCAATCATTTCCAAGTCTAAATGATTTGTGGGCTCGTCTAAAATTAATAAATCTGGTTTGTTAATTAGAACAATGGCTAAAGAAAGCCTTTTTCTTTGGCCTCCAGAGAGTGTCCCCACTTTTAGTGTTAGATCGTCTAATTTTAATTTTGATAAAATTTGTTTGTATTGTGTTTCAAAATCCCATGCGTTGTATTGTTCCATTAATTCAAATGCCGTTTGGTAGGCCTCAGTGTCTTCGAGGTTTTTTAACGCATTTTCATATTGTTTTACGATGGAAAGAATTTTATTGTCTGTAGCAAAAATAGTCTCCTCAATGGTCAGAGTTGGATCAATTTGATCTTTTTGCGCGAGATAAGCAACAGAAATTCCTTTTCTACTGATTACTTGTCCTGTGTCTGGGGTATCTATACCGGCGATGATATTTAAAATGGATGTTTTACCACTTCCATTTTTAGCTACAAAAGCAATTTTTTGATCTTTGTTAATCCCAAAAGAGAGGTTTTCAAATAAAACACGTTCTCCATATGATTTGGAAATATTTTCTACAGATAAATAATTCACAGAGTTTCTTTTTTACAAAGAAACAAAAAACCCAAGTGTTAACTTGGGTTTTTAATGTTATTTAATTTTTTGGGGGTTGTAAAATTAAATAACTGCGAAGTTGAGTAAATGTATTTCAATATCTTGATTTTGTCAATCCCTAAAAACAGTGAATTTTTCACCCCCCTAAAAACAGGGATAATATACCCCATAAATGGTGAGACATTCTTGTTTTTTGTCACGTTCAAAATTTCATAATTCTTCCAATTAATGGTATATTGCGGGATAAAAATCGAAAAGAAGATATATGAAGATAATTGTACCAATGGCCGGAATTGGATCTCGTTTAAGACCACATACTTTAACAGTGCCAAAGCCCTTAACCGTCATTGCTGGGAAGCCAATAGTGCAAAGATTGGTAGAGGACATTGCCTCTGTCATTGATGAAAAAATTGATGAAATTGCATTCGTTATAGGCCCTGTTGCAAAGGGGTTTCCAAAAGATACAGAAGAAAAATTACTAAAAATAGCAAATGAATTGGGTGCAAAAGGCTCGGTATATGTTCAAGAGGTAGCCTTAGGAACTGCACATGCAATTTATTGTGCAAAAGAATCTTTGAAAGGCCCTTGTGTAGTTGCTTATGCAGACACTTTATTTAAAGCAGACTTTACATTAGATACAAATGCAGATGGAGCTATTTGGGTAAAGCAAGTTGAAAATCCAAATGCATTTGGAGTTGTAAAATTACAAGATGGCTATATCACTGATTTTATTGAAAAGCCGAAGGAGTTTGTTTCTGATTTGGCAATTATAGGGATCTATTATTTTAAAAGTGGAGAAAAATTACTTGAAGAGATTCAATATTTAATCGATCATGATTTAAAGGAAAATGGAGAATATCAGATAACCAATGTTCTGGAGTCTTTAAAATTACAAGGAGCAAAATTTGTTCCTGGAACAGTCAATACTTGGATGGATTGTGGTAAAAAGGACCCAACAGTAGATACGAATAAGCAAGTACTGGGTTTTGAATATAAATCAGGGAATAATTTAGTTTCTCCTGATGTTGTTTTAGAAAACTCAACAATTATACCTCCTTGTTTTATTGGAGAAAATGTGTTGCTAAAAAATTCAACTATTGGACCTTATGTTTCTATCGGGGAAAACAGTGTCGTAGAAAACACAACCATTGTTAATTCGTTAATCCAATCAAATGTAGAAATCTCGAATGCAAATCTAGACAATGCAATGATAGGGAATTATGTAAAATACAATGCGAAATACACTTCAGTAAGTATCGGGGACTATACCGAATTGACTTAAATGATAAAAAAATTAAAGAAAAATAATCATAGAAAAAACAATAGGATTTATATTTATAAATCGAGAGTCGTTACTTTTTGCTGTATTTTTTTTGCATTGCAAATATATGGTCAAGACAGCATTCCTGTTGTGAAAGATGTCGCTGAGGAAAATAAGCTGAATTTTCAGCAATTCTTTTTCGAAGCCTTATCGGAAAAATCAATTGGGAACTATCAGAAAGCAATTGAAAGTCTTGAAAACTGCAATCAGATTTCACCAAAAGATGCCGCTGTTTTCTTTGAGTTTTCAAAAAATTATTTTTTCCTCAATAAGTTCTTTTTAGCAAAGGAATATATTCTAAGAGCCCTAAGTATAAAACCCTCTAATGAATGGATGTTAAAGCATCTAGTAGAAATTTATTTAAAGGAGAATAATTTTTCGGAAGCAATTCTTGTACAACAAAAGTTAGTTAAGCTCAATCCGAAAGAAAGGGTGTTTCTTTTAGAGTTATATGTTCAGAACAAAAACCATGAGAAGGCTATTTCTCTTATCAATGTGATGGAACAAGAAAACGTTCTCTCTGCCCGTTATCAAAGAATTAAAAATAACTTTAATCAAAAAAAAGAGTCTCTAGTTTCCGAAGAAAAATTACCAACTGAGAACTCATTAGAATCTCAATTTGCAACAAATAAATCTTTTTATATTTTAAAGAAAATTTTAGAAAAAAACAAAGCAAACCCATCCTTATTAATAAAATATTCAAAGGAGGGGATTTTACTTTTCCCTGCTCAACCTTTTGTATATTTAATGCGAGGAAAAGCTCTAAACGATCAAAGAAAATATAAAAAGGCACTGTTATGTTTACAAAATGGGATTGATTTTGTAGTTGCTGAGGATATGGAGATTACTTTTTTTAAAGAAATAGCAATTTCATACAGAGGCTTAGGTTTTTTTAAAGAGGAGAAAAAATATATTGAAAAATCAAAAAAAAAGGGATATTAACATGAGGGGTTTACAATATTTTGTGGTGTTTTTAGTCTTGTTTTCCTCTTGTAAGGTAAAAATGGATCTAACAAAAACATCTGTCATCTCCAAAAAAATGTCTGCCAGAAAAGTTGCTCGAAAGCATATGGCATCAAGTTTAGATAAAACATCTGTATCGGCAAAACTTAAAGTAAATTTTAATAACGGAAAACAACAGCAACGTATTTCTGTAAGTCTAAAAATGAAAAAAGACCAGGTAATATGGTTGAAAGGATCTAAATTTATTACTTTGTTTAAAGTTAAAATCACACCAACCTCGGTTCGTTACTATTCGTCTTATGCAAAAAACTACCTAGAAGGAGATTTTTCTCTGCTGAAGAAGTTGTTAGGGGTAGAAATTAATTTTGAGCAACTTCAAAATTTATTATTAGGACAATCTTTACTAAATGTAAAAAAACAAAAGCAGCGTGTGATTATAGAAGACAACAAGTATGTTTTGGCTCCTGAAATTCAAAATGATTTATTTGATATTTCCTTTTTTGTAAATCCTTCTCATTTTAAGCTGGACAGACAATCTGTTGTTAATTTTGAAAAAGGCCAACGCTTAGATATTTTTTATCCTTCTTATAAGGTGATTGATGGTGAAGTTTTTCCACAAGAAATTCAACTAGTAGCAAAGCAACCAGATGCTTTGACAAAAATCGATTTTATTCTCAAATCTGTTCAGTTTGATACCAATTTTGATCTTTCTTTCACGATTCCTAAGGGATATAAACAAATTAAATTATAGTGAGAAGGATTAAGTTTTACATATCGATTTTAATTTTCTGTTTATCTGTTTTTTCTGTTTTTGGACAAACTAGAAAACAGTTGGAGTCGCAGCGAAAAAAACTGAACAAAGAAATTAAACAGGTAAATAGGTTACTTTTTAATGAAAAAAAGAAAGAAAAAAATGCCTTGGACGCTTTAAAAGACATTTTTAAAAAAATTGAAGTAAGAACTCAATTGATTTCAACCATTCATTTAGAAGCTGAAATTTTATCAAAAGAAATTACTACAAATCAAATCAAATTATCCCAATTGTCCGAAAAACTAGTTCGTCTTAAAAAGGACTATGCAGACATGATTTATAAATCATACAAAAGTAAATCACAACAGAGTAGGACCATGTTTTTACTTTCTTCTGAGAGTTTTCTTCAAGCATATAAAAGATTGGAGTATATGAAGCAGTACGCCTCTTTTAGAAAAAAACAAGGAGAGGATATTGCTAATCAAACCAAAATAGTTCAAATATTGAATGATTCTTTATTGATTCAAAAAGCATTAAAAGATACCCTAATCGTATCTGAAACAGCCCAAAAAATGCAAATTGAAGTCGATAAAACGAATCAAGAGAAGTTGCTAACGGTCATTAAGAAAAATGAAACAAAGTATAAGAGAGCGCTTCAAAAGAAAATTAAAGAGGAGAAAAGAGTTACTCTAAAAATTGATAAAAAAATCCGTGAAGAAATTGCAAGAGCAAATAGGATTGCAAAAGAAAAACAAAAAAATAAGCTAAAAGTGGTTAAGAAAAATGAATTTATTTTAACTCCAGAAGCAAAAGCCTTGGCTGCAAAATTTGAGTTGAATAAAGGCAAGTTGCCTTGGCCACTTAATGAAGGTGTCGTGGTGAGAAAATTTGGAAAGCAACCCCACCCCTCATTTCCTGGGATTACCATAAATGGTTCAGGACTTCACATAGTTACTAGTCAAGGTCAAGAAGCACAAGCCATTTTTAATGGGAGGGTTTTAAATGTTTTGGTGAGTTCTGAGGGGAGAAAAAACGTATTGATCCAACATGGAAATTATATTTCATCCTATAACAACTTAGAAAATAGTTACGTAAAGACAGGAGATAAAATTATGACAGGTCAAAAAATAGGTCAAATTTTCACAGATAAAATTTCAAAAAAAACCAAATTAATCTTCGTGTTGTTTAAAAATACAATGCGCCTCAATCCTTCTCACTGGATTCTAAAAAGGTAATTTTCTTTTTTAAAGTGTTACCCTCATGTCTTTTTCAGCTAATTGAACAACGCTTTTAGAGCAGTCGCCTTGTTTGGATTCATTTTCCCTGCTAAAACTAGGCTTAATTGTTTGCGTCGGAGCGCAGCTTCAAAACGTTCTTTTTCTAGGTTGGTTTCTGGAATAATTTGAGGAACTTCAACAGGCTTTCCAATTTCATCAACAGCAACAAAGGTGTAGATCCCTTCATTCACTTTGGTTTTAGATCCAGATTGCCTGTCTTCAATCCAAACATCAACATAAATCTCCATAGAAGAATGAAATGCTCTGGAAACCTTGGCCTCTATGGTAACCACACTACCGACAGGAATGGACTTATTAAAAGCAACATGGTTCACAGAAGCAGTAACTACAATTCTTCGAGAGTGTCTTCTTGCAGCAATGCTACAAGCTCTATCCATTCTTGCTAGTAATTCACCACCAAATAGGTTGTCTAAATAATTTGTTTCGCCAGGCAAGACCAAGTCTGTTAGGATTGTTAACGACTCTTTTGGAGTTTTTGCTTCCATCAAAAATATTTTTATGTAAATATAAGCAATCGCTTATTCATAAAAAGAAGCGTAGAAATTAATTGCAGAAATATGAAAATTAGTGGAGCTATTTTATCAGTAACCATGCATCTTTGGAAACTGTTTTACGAATTTCATAAAGATGTTTTGTAGCCTCATTTCTACTTGAATAACTATCAAAAGCTACTTGCGTAAGACCCCATTTATTCATGCCGATTATTTTGGCATTAAATCCTTTTACTTTTAGTTGTTTTACTTTCTTTTTTGCGTTTTCTACAAATTGGAAAGATCCGGCAACAACATGAAACGAGTTTGTTTCTTTTACAACATTTAAATTGATCGTTGGTAATGGATTTCCTATGATGAAAGTTGCAGATTGAATCTTTTTTTGGAGTTCTTTTTCTTGGGTAGCAAAAATTTCATTTTGCTGTTTATTTTGATAATCATTGTATTTAGAAAATCCAATTGTTAGCAAAATTGCAACTGTTGCGGCATATTTTACAAATACAGGAATTCCTCTTTTTACTTCTTTTCTTGGGGAAGCTGCTAAAGGTTTAACCTGTTGCTTATATCTGGAAATTGCTGGAGATTCTATAGTTGATAACCCGAAGGATTCCGTTAAATAATTAATAGTTGTCAGTGGTTCAAAAACTATTTTTTTATTCTCAGTTAGTGACAAACTCCCTAAGTTTTCGATTTTCACAGATTTCGATTGCAACTCATTTTTCCATCTAATCACAGATAAAGAAATTGCCGTAGAGGCTTTTTCAAAAGAGATGTTTTCTGAAGAAGCAATATAATTTGCCAATAAGCCGTCATTGTGTTTTAAAAGACTATTAAATGTGAGTTGCTTTGAAGGCGGGCTAAACGTATGAGTAAAATTATTCACTTTCGCACCAATTCTATTGGCTACAAACCCTCCAAAATCAGGTACAATCACACAATCGTATCGGTATAATAAATCACTGATGTATTTGGCTATAATCATGTTAACAAATATAAAAATTTTGAGGTTTTATGAAACTGTTTCGCCTATTTTTTTTCAACAATTATTTTATATCTTGGTATTCAAATTGTTATCAAATTGAAAGAAGAAGAATTATTGGCTGTTTTGCGCTTGCAAAAATGTAAAGCCGTTGGCGATATTTTAGCCAAAAAACTCATTATGCATGTGGGTAGTGTTCCCGAAATTTTTAAGGAAAAATCAGCTGTTTTATCAAAAATAAATGGAATTGGGAACCATGTTTTAAAACATCTTTTTGATCCAAAAAACATTCAATTAGCTGAGCAGGAATATAATCACATAAAAGAAAAGGGAATCTCTTATTTCTATTTTTTGGATGATGATTATCCACAAAATCTTCAGCATTGTATAGATAGCCCGTTATTGTTATTTAGGGAGGGCAATTTTGATTTTTCAAATACTAGGATTATTTCGATTGTTGGAACGAGAAACATGACTTCCTATGGGCGTGATTTTTGTCGTCAATTAGTTCAAGATATCTCAAAATATAATCCAATAATCGTTAGTGGTTTTGCTTACGGAGTTGATATTTGTGCTCATAAAGCAGCCATCGAAAACAAGTTGCAAACGATGGCTGTTTTAGCTCATGGGATGCAATATATATATCCAAAAGCACATAAGAAATATATCAATTCAGTAATTGAAAATGGTGGATTGCTATCAGAGTTTTGGCATGATGATCCTCCCTTAAGAGCCCATTTTTTGAAAAGAAATAGAGTCGTTGCAGGAATTTCTAGTGCAACGATTATCATAGAATCTGCTAAAAAAGGAGGAGCTTTAGTGACTGCAGACATTGCCAATTCTTACGATAGAGATGTTTTTGCAGTTCCTGGAAGAACTTCGGATGTTTTTAGTAAAGGATGCAATGATTTAATTAAAAAAAATGGAGCTTATTTGTTAAATTCAGCCTCAGACATTGTAGAAATATTAAATTGGGACCTTCAACAGAGACCCAAATCAATTCAAAAACAATTATGTATCGATTTGAATGAAAAAGAGCAAAGAATTTATGATTTTCTTCATGAAAAAGAGGCTCAAATGTTAGATGTGATTTCTCTGGAATGTTCGATTCCTATTGTTGAATTATCGGCTATTTTATTGCAAATGGAATTAAAAGGACTGACAACACCCCTGCCCGGGAAGCTATTTAGATTGGTTTAGTTGTGTAGCGGGCTACATTCTGTAAATTTCAATTATTGTAGCATCTCTTTTAAATGTGATTGTCTCTATAAATTGAAATTAATACTATTCTTTTATTTATCCCTATTTTTGATAAAAATCAATACTAAAGATGGCGGATAAAAAAAAATTGATGTCAAAAAAAAAGCCAACATTTCCTGTCAATGAATTGCTAGACAGATATCTAAAAAAATATAACAGAAATATAAAAATTTCTATTCTATATGAAGATCTGTTGCGATTTCAAGGCTCTGTTATTTTGTATGATAGCAACGATGTGGATACTCTTTGGATAAGAACTTTTTATTCTGATTTTGATAGAAAAGAAATTGATGCTAGTTTAAAAAAAATATACACAATACTCCATTCCGACGGGAGTGACGAAACGATTCCGTTTTTAAATGTAGATGGAATTGATTACTGTACGTTTGGAAACTCAAAACCTTTTCGGGTTAAAATTAGAAATATTCTAAATGATAATTACACCTATTTTTACGTAAAAAAAGCAGATGCCTCAAGAATTTATGGTTTGGAATTGGAACATATTTTGTCTCCGCATAACATGAATTTTTTAGTGTATAAAAACACTTTAATTGAAGAACATATTTCAGGGATTCCAGGAGATGATTTTATCAAAGACTTTTTGCCAAAATGTACAGAATCAGAAAAATCTCAAATAGCAAAGGAGTTTGTAAAATTTAAAGAACGTTGTTTGGTTCGTCTGCTTGGAGACATGCGTTCCTATAATTATGTAATTATTCCAACCCATGATTTTGATCAAATTATTTACAAAATAAGAGCAATTGATTTTGACCAACAATCTTTTGAAGGAAATTTAAAAGTATATGATTTGCAATTTTTGAAAGAAAATTTTAAAATTGTAGACATGGTAAATAGAAAGTTAGATAATAATTCTATTATGCAGTATAAGTTAGAAGAGCGATCTTTTATGGCTAAGAGAATGATTACCTCTCCAAGAAGAGCTTCTTGGTTGATTAAATGCATGAAAAATGATACACTTTCTTTTCCTGATAATGTACAACTTTTAAAAAAGCATTTGATTAAATATGTTGGAGATGTAAAGTTTAAGGAGTGCAATAATATGGGAGAAATTTTGGAGACAATCTTGGTATTTGTAAAGCGCAACTATCAGGATGTATTGACCAAATAATTAGGGTGTTTTTTTAGACCTTATGGTCTCAATAAATACGGTAGAAATGATTAATAACCCACCCCAAATGGTGTTTCTACTTGGAACTTCATCTACAACTATAAAAGCGATTATGATTCCAAAAACAGGTTGAATACTACTAATTATTGTCGCCGTCGATGCTGAGAAAAACTTCAAAGAATGTACCATTAAACTATGTCCAATGGCTGTAGTTAACAAAGCGAGTAAGAGTAGGTATGGGAACTGAGATTGAAAACCGGAAGTATCCATGAAAAATAATACAGGAAAGAGAACAATTGTAATTACAAAGGTCTGATAAAACATGATCATGCTTCCGTTATAGAGGGTAACGTGTTGTTTTAAAATTAAAATTCTAATTGAATAACATAAAGCAGAAAACAACCCAAATAGAATACCTCTAACATCGGAACTTTCCATACTAAATTCAGGGGCTAAAATATACAGTCCAATGAGCACCATAAGACCAAGAACAAGGTGTACAGGGTTCAATTTTGATTTTATAAAAATAGGCTCTAGCAATGCAGTTATTACTGGAAATGTAAATAAAGAGAGCATTCCTATGGCTACATTTGATAATTTTAATGCATAAAAATAAGTCACCCAGTGACCAGCTGTAAAAAGCGAGCTGATTATAAAAGGCACATGTGTTTTTAGATCAATAACTCTTAGATTTATTTTCCTAGATTTACAAAAACCATACAGAAAAATCATCGCAAAAGCAGATCGGAACCAAATAATAACCTCTGAAGGCATGGCAATATACTTACCCAAAACACCAGAGGTGCTTATGAACAAGGTTGCTAAAATTAAGCCTGACAGATTTTTAAGATAATTAGTTTCCATTTTTTGATATGTAGAGGTTTTAAAACGTTCTTATGATCAGGTTATTCCTCCCATTCAAGCGTTTCTATGATATTAAAAATATCCTTTTTAATATAATTTACAGCAGGTAAAATAGAATCGTAGTTGGGTTTTATGTAGAAGTATAAAGATCCTTTTAGGAAGTTTTTTGTGCTATCAGTAATGTGAAATTGAATTTGAGAAGCTGCATTTCCTGTAATTTCATATAGGCTACCAAAAACTCTTTTTTCTGTATTGACAAAATCTTTTGGAATAATTTGGTCTGCTTTTAAGGTGTGTTTAAAAACTAATTTTTCAGCATCTGTAAGCAGTTCCTCCAAGTTGTTTTCTACGGGTCTGTAGGTAATATCTATAGAAGCTTTTAGAGAAGGGTATTTAATTTTTAACCAATAATTAGCTTCGTCAACCAACATTGTATGCTTTAAAACTTCAAAAGAATAAGGTCTTTTTAAAGGTAATTTTTCGTAGGATTTTTTTGGATATGTTAAGCTAAGAAATGCGGAAGGTTTAGGTAATGTATCTTTTGTACAAGAAAAAACAACAAGTGTGAAAATGAATAATAATATCCTACGCATTTTTGGTTGCTTTTATTTGTTTGATGCGCTTTTTATCAAGTGCTTCAATAGTAAACGAATAGTTTTTGAAGGGTATTTTTTCTCCTTTTTTTGGAAATTTTCCGCAAATTTCCAAGATAAAACCAGCAAGTGTTTCGCTTTCTCCTTTTTCTTCTTCAAAAATAGCATCGTCTTCTTCATTTAATACTTTGCAGAAATCTTTGATTGTAGTTTTCCCCTCAAAAATATAGTTGTTTTCATCTATCTTAGAGTAGAATAGATCATCAAAGTCAAATTCATCATTAATATCCCCTACAATTTCTTCGATTACATCTTCTAGGGTAACCAATCCACTCGTTCCGCCATATTCATCTACAACGATTGCCAAATGATTTTTCTTTTCTCTAAAATCACTTAATAAATCGTCCAATTTTTTGTTTTCCGGCACAAAAAATGGTGTTCGAACTAATTCTAGCCAATTAAACGTTTTTTCGTTCAAATGAGCCAATAGGTCTTTGGCATATAAAACCCCAATAATAGTATCAATGTTGTCTTTATAGACAGGATTTCTAGAATACCCGTTTTTTAAAATCTTATCCAATACTACTTCATAGGGTTCGTCATCAGATAGTGCAAAAATATCAATACGAGGCTTCATAATTTGAACAGTTTCAGTATTCCCAAAATTTACAATTCCTTCTAGTATTTTTTGCTCGTCTTTCGTTGTTGCTCCTTCAGAGGTTAGTTCCAATGCTTGAGATAACGTTTCTACCGAAAAATTAGAATTTTTACTCCCAAATTTCTTTTCAATCCATTTTGTTAAAGTAATTAGTGGCAAACTAAACGGGGTTAATAAGATGTTTGTGGTGTGGATGAATTTTGACATTTTCTTTGAGAAAAGAAGTGCATTTCTTGAAGCGTAGACTTTTGGTAAAACTTCTCCAAATAAGAGAATTAAGAACGTTACTAGAACAATTTCTAATACAAAACGAACAGGAAAACTAAAAAAATACAAGTTTAATTGACTGTCAAAATCATTGAATAATGTTTCTGAGAGTGACGCAAACAATAAAACAATTAGAATATTGATAAAATTGTTGGTAATTAAAATTGTAGCTAATAATTTTCTAGGTTTCTGTAATAATTTTACGACAATATTTTCTTTTTTCCCGTTTTTAGAAAGTTTGTTTAGTTCAGTTTGAGAAAGAGAGAAAAAAGCTACTTCTGTTCCAGAAACTAATGCAGAGCAAAATAACAGTACTATAAGGGCAAAGCCATTTAAAGAGGTTTGCAGATTTAAAGAGTAAAGAAATAAAAATTCAGGATCTGGAGCCAAATGCTATTGTTTTGGTATATTAAAATGGCAAATCGTCATCTTCTGTTGTTATCGATTTTTCAGCGATGGTGGAAGGTGTTGCAGCTGTCTGAGAGTTCTTGGCGTTTTCATCATTTTTTTTAGTTGATAAAAAGGTCATTTCACTTACTTGAATTTCTGTAGAATAACGTTTTATTCCATCTTGTTCCCATTGTCTATTTTTCAATTTCCCTTCAACATATACTTTATCTCCTTTGCTCAGGTATTTTTCGCAAATTTCAGCAAGTTTGTTTCGAACAACAATATTGTGCCAGTCGGTTGTCGTTACCTTTTCTCCTGTAGTTTTATTAGTATAACTTTCACTGGTGGCTATCGGGAACCTTCCAACACTGTTTTTATCGTCGAAATAATGCATTTTGACCTGATCACCCAGATTCCCTATTAAAATTACTTTGTTTATTGTACCTGCCATAGCGTTTCTATTTTAGAATCAAAAGTACTAAAAAAATCAATTACTTTTTAGTTTGAAAATTGACTAAAAAATTAGCAATTAAAATGGGAACAGGATAAGCATCTAATTCCTCCCATTTTACTGTTATTTTAGGGGAATTTTTAGTATTGATCACCCAGAATTGAGTATGTAGATGCTGATGTGATAATTTGTGAACAATTTCCTTTTTATTATAAAGTGAAATATTGCTTTTAGAGGGAACTAATTTGACAAAATCGGGGGTTAAAATCAATTCATCTAGGGAAATTGTCTTTGTGGATTCAATAAAAGGGAATTCATACAATCCTTGCCATATTCCTTTTCCTTTCCTTTCGGATAAGATGGTTTTTTTATCCTTAGAAATCATCACTAGGTAATTAAGATACCTTTTTCTAACTTTTATTTTTTTGTCTTTTACTGGAAGGTCTTTTACGGTTTTTTTTTGAAAGGCAATGCAGCCATTATTAAAAACACAACTTTCACATAGTGGGTTTTGGGGCTTGCAATGCAGTGCACCAAAATCCATGATGGCTTGGTTGTAAACACCAGGTTGTTTCCTGTCAATTAAGGTTTGTGCTAGTTCTTTAAACTCTTTGATGCCTGCAGTTGAATTGATGGGAGTTTTAATTCCGAAAAAACGGGAGAGAACACGATATACATTTCCATCGACAACAGCATTTGGTTTTTGAAAGCATATAGAAGAAATTGCAGAGGCGGTATAATCTCCAATTCCTTTTAATTTTATGATTTCTTTATATGTTGACGGAAATTCACCATTGAGTTCTGTTGCAATTTGCTTTGCAGTAAAATGAAGGTTTCTAGCCCTTGAGTAATACCCTAGGCCCTGCCACATTTTTAAAACAGTACTTTCTTTAGCTTTTGCTAAATCAAAAACAGTTGGGAATTCCTCTGCAAATTTCAGATAATAGGATGTGCCTTGAGCTACTCTTGTTTGTTGTAACATGATTTCTGACAGCCAAATAAAATAGGGGTTCTTCGTTTTTCGCCAAGGTAATTCCCTATTATTTTGTAAGTACCACTGAATTAATGTGTTAGAAAATTTCATCATTTAAAAATAGAATTGCAATATTACATTTTAAAAATCAAATAAATTTAGGTGTTATTATTTTCGGAGTTGATTAATTATCATATATTTGCATCCGCATTTTTGGGATTAAATTAATAAAAATATAGTAAAAATACAGACATGACGAAAGCAGATATCGTATCAAAAATTTCAGATAAATCAGGAATAGAAAAAACAGATGTATTAGCCACTGTTGAAGCTTTCATGAGTGAGGTTAAAGATGCACTAGAAAATGGTGACAACGTTTATTTAAGAGGTTTTGGTAGTTTTATTATTAAAACAAGAGCAGAAAAAACGGGTAGAAATATTTCGAAGAATACAACTATCAAAATTCCTGCACATAACATTCCAGCTTTTAAACCAGCGAAAACTTTTGCCGAAGGGGTAAAAAGCAAAGTAGCAGTTAAATAAAAAATATTAACTAAACCTTTTTAAGGTTTAAAAAACGAAAACATTATGCCAAGCGGTAAAAAAAGAAAGAGAGCAAAAATCTCTACACACAAAAGAAAGAAAAGAGCTAGAGCCAATAGACACAAGAAAAAGTAATTATTCATTATCTTTTTCGTTTATAGTTTAGCGAAAAAAAGTTCATTGACATTAGAGGTTAAACTAACCTCGCATGGTATTTCAAATACCTGACAATATTAACCCATCTGCACAATTTTGTGTAGTGTTAAAACCATTTCAGCATGAAAACAGAATTAATAATTCGTTCAACTTCATCTGATATTGATTTTGCCTTATTAAGAGATGGAAAACTTATTGAATTAAATAATGAAACTAGTGACAATAAATTTTCAGTTGGCGATATTTTTTTAGCCAAAATTGGAAAAGTTCTTACTGGTTTAAATGCAGCCTTTGTAAATGTAGGTTACCCGAAAGACGGGTTTTTACATTATCACGATTTAGGTGCGCAAGTAAACTCATTAAATACATTCATAAAGAAAGTAAGCACAGGTAAGTATAAAGAATTCACTTTAAAAAATTTCCGAAAGGAAGAAGACATTAACAAAGACGGTAGTATAAATGATGTACTTAAAACAGGAAGAAACCTATTAGTACAAATTGTAAAAGAACCCATTTCTACCAAAGGACCAAGATTAAGTTCTGAGTTGTCCATTGCAGGTAGATTTTTAGTTTTAGTTCCTTTTTCGAACAGAGTTTCTGTTTCTCAAAAAATAGAAGATCCAAAAGAAAAAGAACGTCTTAAAAGATTAGCAAAAAGCATAAAGCCAAAAGGCTTTGGTGTTATTCTAAGAACTGTTGCCGAAGGCAAAAAAGTAGCAGAGTTAGATAGAGATTTGCAAAATTCATTAGATCGTTGGAAGACGATGTGTAAAAGAATTGCAAACACAAATACACCCACAAAAATTTTAAGCGAGTTAAACAGAGCATCTTCTATTTTAAGAGATGTAATGAATGATTCTTTTACAAGCATCGTTACAAATGATGAAACTCTGAAAGTAGAAATAAAAGAGTATTTACAAGAAATTTATCCTGAAAAGGAGAAAATTGTAAAATTACATACCTCTGAAACTCCTATTTTCGAGAAATACGGAATAGAAAGACAAATTAAAACATCATTTGGAAAAACAGTTTCTATGAGCAAAGGTGCCTATTTAGTTATAGAACACACAGAAGCTCTTCACGTTATTGATGTCAATAGCGGAAACCGTTCTAACAAAGCAGGTTCTCAAGAAGATACTGCATTAGAAGTAAATTTAATATCAGCTACAGAAATAGCACGTCAATTACAATTGCGTGATATGGGTGGTATTATAGTTATTGATTTTATTGATATGCACAAAGCTGAAAACAGAAATAAACTGTATCAGCACTTAAAAGAGAAAATGGCTTTAGATAGAACAAAGCATAAAATATTACCTCCAACGAAATTTGGTTTGATTCAAATTACAAGACAAAGAGTAAGACCTGAGTTGAGTATAAAAACTACCGAAGCCAACCCAAACAAAAATGGAGAAGTAGAAGCCCCAATTGTTTTGTTAGACAAAATTGAAGGAACTTTAGAGAAATTTATGTCAAACTCTAAAAATAAAAAAGTACAATTACACGTACATCCTTTTATTGCTGCATACTTAACAAAAGGAGTAAATTCTATACGTTTTAAATGGTATTTAAAACACAAAAAGTGGATTACAATTATACCTCGTGACGCTTACACATACTTGTATTATAGATTTAAATCTGTAAAGTCTTAAATACTATACTACAAAGGCAATAATTTTTTATCAAAAAACCCCGCAACTTTTTTAGTTGCGGGGTTTTGTATTTTATACATCTAACTACTTCTTATTTTCTTTAATTAAATAGATATATACTGGATAATGATCAGAATATCCACCTGTATACCTACCATTGGAAAAACTTCTAAAAGGATATCCCTTGTATTTTCCTTTTTTGTTGGTTAGAAAACGCTTATTAAAAATCATTGCCTTGAACATTTTATAGCTAGAAAAATCTTTTTCACCTTTATCTAAAAGAGGAGAACTAATTAAAATCATGTCAAATAAATTTATTTTACCTCTGTATTTTAAGGTGTTAAAACCTCTGCGAAACATGTCTTCATAGGGGTTGTATAGATCCCTTTTATTAATTTCTGACTTTTTACCTTTTGCTTGTAATACTTTTTTTATACTAGAATTTGTGGGATCGTCATTGAAATCGCCCATGATTAAAATTTTAGCATTTGCATCTTGGGCCCTTATTTTTTCTATAATTTGTGTGTTTTGATAAGCTGCTTTTTCTCTGTAAGGTCTGCTGGCTGCTTCGCCTCCTCTTCTTGAAGGCCAATGATTCACAATTAGATGAATTAGTTCGCCATCTAAATACCCTGAAACCAAAAGTTGATCTCTGGTAAAAATTCTACGATTTTCTTTATAAATTTTTGGATGAAAAGCCTCGTGGTAAATAGGGTTAAAATATTTTTTTTGATACAATAATGCAACATCAATCCCTCTTTTATCTGGAGAATCATAGTGTATGATTCCATACTCATTCTTTGCTAAATGTTTAGAAGCGATTAAATCTTCTAAGACCTTTACATTCTCAACTTCTGAAACGCCAATAATTGCAGGGCTTGTGTTGGTTTTATCCAATCCAATTTTAGCGATGGTACTGCTAAGTTTGTCTATTTTGTCCCAATATACTTTAGACTTATTCAATTTTAACTCCATTATTGGACTTGCTTCGTCATTTTTAGTGACATCGTTAATGGTGTCAAATAAGTTTTCTACGTTATAAAAAGCAATGGTTCGAATCGAATATTCTTTTCCGTTTTTCTGTGAAAAACCGGTTGTAAATAGTGCTGAAAACAGCAATATTAAAAGTGTTTTTTTACTCATTGTAAGTTTTTATTCAAGAGTAAAAATAAGAAACTTATGTTGTTTGGGGAGGTTTATGATTCTTTTTTTATTCTTTAATAAATAATCTAAAATCACACAAAGAGTCTATGTAAAACTTAATTTCAGAGATTAATTCATCAACTTGAGAGTTTAAATTCCGATTTTCATTAATTTGATAAATATTATCTAATTTTATTATAAAAATTTTTGGATAATAAATACCATTATACTGATTTATTCTATCAATTCTAGGGATAATAAAAAAGTTGAGATCATTTGAATAATAAAACCAGTTATTATTAAAAGAAGCGCTAAATAGGATATTTTTTTTATGATATCTCTGACTTTTTCTCTGTCTTCCAATGAAGGTGCTGATTCTAATAGTATGGCGTCAATTTCCGGTTTCGGTGGTTCATAAAAAAACAAGAGAATTACTCCTATAATATCAAATAACAATCCGATTATATTAATTATTGCTGATGTTTTCAAAAGTTATTTTTATCTTTTAATTTTTTTTAAACTCTTTACCTATTTTAATTTTATCCTTTACTCTATAATCTAAAGGAACGCTCAGATGTGTCGGTAATTGAAACATATTAAAATTTAAAGTATGTTTTTTATTAATTTCAAAATTTTTAAATCCAGTAATATCTGTTAAGTATTGTATTTTATCTGGATTGTCGAAAGTAATTACATAACCATAAGGAGGATAAGCAATTTCACTACAACTAATTGGTTTCCCTGCAGTAAAATCACCTACAATCATGTGCGGCAAGTATCTTGTATTTCCATCTTTATTTAGATATGTAAATACACGATATTTATCTGGCAATGTTTTTGAATTTACATTTAAAATAAATTCAGATAATTCTGGGAACGATTCTAAGTAGTAATCTTCATTAATAGCTAAGAACATTGATATTATATGCTTCAATATTTTCAACGGTTCCATTTCACAAATCTGGTATTTAATTCGAGAAATTTCATATTTAGATATTACTTGATAGCCAGCGTTAACCCATTTCTTATAAGCATTAACATAATTTGTTCCTAAAAAACTATTACATTTTCTGCAGAAAGAATTGTAACCAATTCCACCTTGTTTAATTTTTCCTTTTTGTTTTGATTCTAGCGGGTTTTCAGATTTAAAATATTCTTCGAGAGATAAAGAAGTATATCTTGTATTTTTATTATTGGTAGTTTTTGGAGGAACATGTTCAAATGATAATTTAGTTTTATGCCCACATAATCTACAAATCCCATTAATCATTTTATGTCTTGCCATTATTGTAAAACTTTTTTTTATTCCCATTCAGTCAAAAATTCTGAAATCAAAAAAGTATTGATAATACCGCCGTCAAATTTATGTTCATTGGTAAACAAGCAGTATAGTAAAACTTTTTCTCCCTTCTTAACTTCGCTTTTAAAAGGTTCCAAAAGTTGATCTTGTATTGGCATCCATATTTTAGAATTTCCAATGTCAAATTCATATTCTCTAGACACTAATTCGTTCAAAATATCTGAATTTCCAGTTTTGATTTTTAAAACTCTAATCATAGAGTTAAAAACATCGGATTCAATTTTTCTTTCATTTCCAGTAAATTCTGCTAAAAATCTAAATTTTTCCATTGCAACATAGTAATGACCTTGTGTTGTGTCCTTTTCAACTTCTTTGGCATATTCAGTTTCTCCTTGGATTATTTTTCTAGCATCCCTGTATGTATAATCTTTATCCCAATTTTCAAATGCGTTTTGTGAATAGATGAAGCTTGAAATGAATAAGGATATTGATAGTATTGTTCTGTTCATAGTTTTAATATTCTAAACTCCCTATATGAAAAATAACCCTCCTCTTTACAGGTCTTTCTTTCCTAAGAACAGGAACTTTTGTTCTCTTTTCTTACTAAAATTATGAATGAAAATCTATGAATGAAAATAAAGAGTAGCTTTTTAGATGAAATGGTTTTTTTACGAAGTAAAAGAACCTAAAACCCATATTTATTCTGTGAATGTGGTTTTAAATGATTGTCCTTTTCAAGTTTTTTGAAGCCGTAAAATTTTTTTCCAAGGAGACTTCTTTTAGAAAGTTATTTGGTATTCAATAGCCTCAGAAGATTTTAAATTTGCGAAAAGTTCTGCAATATTTCGCAAACCAAGTACAGAAGAGCGATTGTATTTAAAATCATGAAAGTGAGAAGTAATTTTCTTTTTAAGTTTTTCATAGGGGTCTTTTTTTTATTTTGAACTACCTGATTTTTCTTTGTTTTTATAAAGTGAATAATTTATTCCCCATAGATTTTTAATAAAGATATGATTTAAAAAAGCACTTGTCAATCACTGAAATTAGTGAAATTTTAGCCTCACTGTTTTTGGGTATTTGTCTCACTGTTTTTGGTGATTCATAGGGTTTAGATTCAAGCAATCATGGTATTATAACTAGTTTTTTGGAGTCTAACGACCCATCAAAATAATAAAAGAAGGTTTTAAAATATAGGAATTTCTACTCTAATAGTTAGAGGTTGTGAATATTTTAGCAATAAAGCTGTTCGCTCTATGCAATTATCAATTCAAAGAAGAAAGATAAACGCTTTTAAAACTGATTTTTGTAAGATCTTTTATATTTTTACTTTATGAGAAAAATTGAACACATTGGGATTGCTGTAAAAAATTTAGAAAAATCCAATAAATTATTTGCCTCACTGTTTGGAGCGCCGAATTATAAAATAGAAGAGGTTGCTTCAGAGGGAGTAAAAACGTCATTTTTTGCATCGGGCCCCAATAAAATTGAATTATTACAAGCCACAGATCCAACAAGTCCAATTGCAAAATTTATAGAAAAAAAAGGGGAAGGAATTCATCACATCGCATTTGCTGTTTTGGATATAGAAGAGGAGGTAAAGAGACTCCAAAAGGAAGGATTTGTTGTTTTAAATGAAATTCCAAAAAAAGGGGCAGACAATAAGTTAGTGGTGTTTTTACATCCAAAATCTACAAATGGTGTTCTTATTGAATTGTGCCAAGAGATCGATTAATTATACTGTCAAATACTCACGAATTAGTATCTTGCAATTTTAAAATTATTTTACAAAATGTCTTCTAACTTTGATTCTTACCAAAAACGACGATTGAAATCTTCCTATTTTTCAGTAGTAATTAGCATTGCACTAGTTCTTTTTATGGTCGGGGTATTGGGATTGGTTGTATTAAAATCGACTTTTGTTGCCAATCGAGTAAAAGAAAAAGTCGCAATTACATTGTTCTTAAAAGATGATGTTTCTCCAGGAAAGAGAAATGATTTAAAAGCGTCTATTCAAAAAGAACCGTTTACCAAAACAATAATATACACGAGTAAAGAAAAAGCAGCAAAAATTTATAGCAAAGAAATAGGAGAAGATTTTTTAAATTTTTTAGGAAAAAATCCTTTGAAAAATGCCCTAGACATTTATTTGAAGGCAGATTTTGTGACTCCGTCAAAAATGCAACAATTAGAGAAGCAGTTTTCAAAAAATGCTTTTGTAGCGGCTGTTTCTTACGATAAATTATTAATCAATCTTCTCACAAAAAACATTCAGCGGATAAGCTTTTGGTTGTTAATTGTGAGTGGTTTTTTTGGTTTAGTTGCCATGATTTTAATAAATAGTTCAATTAGGTTATCGGTATATTCTAAACGATTTAATATAAAAACCATGCAAATGGTTGGAGCTACCAAAAGTTTTATAAGGAAACCTTTTATATGGAGAAGTATAAAATTAGGAATGCTTGGTGCTTTTATAGCACTCATCGGGTTATCGTTCTTTATTTATTATTTAGATTTATATGCTCCAAGTTTAGAATTAATCGAAGATTATGTTACCCTTGCATATATCGTTGGGGGAGTTTTAATCTCAGCATTTATAATTACTTGGGGAAGTACTTTTTTAGCAACACAACGATTTTTAAATTTACAAACAGACGAACTTTATTATTAGCAATATGGAACACAAAAAGTCAGAAAAACCAGCTTTTTTATTCGGTAAAAAAAATTATAGAACAATGATCATTGGGCTCATTTTTATTGTATCAGGCTTTATATTCATGTCAGGAGGTGGAAGTGACTCTCCAGAGGTTTTTAATGAAGAGATATACAATTGGCAACGAATTCGTTTAGCACCAACCCTAGTGATCATAGGTTTAGGAATTGAAATCTATGCAATTTTAGCTAATCCCAATCAATAAAAATGGATATTATTGAGGCAATAATCCTTGGGGTAGTTCAGGGTTTAACAGAATTTTTACCAGTATCATCTAGTGGGCATTTAGAATTGGCAAAAGCAATTTTAGGAGATACCTCCGTACCAGAGGAGAGTTTAACCTTTACGGTAGTTTTACACTTTGCAACGGCATTAAGCACTCTTGTTATTTTTAGAAAAGAAATTATAGAGATTTGTAAAGGACTGTTTCAATTTCAATGGAATGATGAATGCAAGTTTTCTCTAAAAATAATTATTTCGATGCTTCCTGCTGTAATTGTGGGCTTACTTTTTGAAAAAGAATTAGAATCTTTTTTTGGAGGAAAAATAGGATTAGTTGGCTGTATGTTGTTGTTGACAGCTTTGTTATTGTTATTGGCAGACAAAGCAAAAAATACAAATAAAGAGGTGTCAATTTCTAATGCGATACTCATAGGTATTTCTCAAGCAATAGCTATGTTACCTGGTATTTCTAGGTCTGGTGCAACCATTTCTGCATCGGTTTTATTGGGCGTCGATAGAACTAGAGCTGCTAAATTTTCATTTTTAATGGTGGTCCCTTTAATTTTTGGAAAAATAGGAAAAGATGTTTTAAGTGGAGATTTAAACTTCCACTCCTCCGAAATAGTTCCTATTGCCTTGGGTTTTATTGCGGCTTTTTTATCTGGACTACTGGCTTGTAATTGGATGATTTCTTTAGTTAAAAAAAGCAAATTGTCTTATTTTTCAATCTACTGTACAATCGTAGGAGGGATTGCAATTGTCTATGCGCTTACAAATTAAAATGGTACAAAATTCAGCACAAATAACTGAGGAAGAATTTAAAGAGGGTCAAGTGTTATTAATTGACAAACCACTTACTTGGACCTCTTTTCAGGTTGTAAATAAAATTCGCTGGGAAATTCGACAACGTTTTGGACTCAAAAAAATTAAAGTGGGTCATGCCGGCACTCTAGATCCGTTGGCAACGGGATTGTTAATTATTTGTACAGGAAAACAAACCAAACAAATTCATCGTTATCAAGCCCAACAAAAAGAATATACAGGCGTATTTACATTGGGAGCTACAACTCCTAGCTATGATTTAGAAACCGATATTGATAAGGTATTCCCAACAGCACATATTTCAAAAGAGTTATTATATAAAACGGCATCCCAATTTATAGGGGATATTGAACAAAAACCTCCAATTTTTTCTGCAATCAAGAAAGAGGGCAAGCGTCTTTATGAGTTGGCAAGAAAAGGGGAAACAACAGAAATAAAAGCGAGAATAGTCAGTATATCTGAATTTGAAATAACACAAATAAACCTCCCACAAGTAGCCTTTAGAGTAGTTTGTAGCAAAGGGACTTACATTCGATCTTTAGCCTATGATTTTGGGTTGGCTTTAGGGTCTGGAGCTCATTTATCTGCTTTAAGAAGAACAAAAATTGGGAACTTCTCTGTTGAAAAAGGACTCACCACTGAGCAGTTTATCAAAAATTTAAATACCCATTCAGAAGAGTGATAACAAGATAAATTACGGTTCCTTTTATTCAATACTTCGAAAAATATTAAACGGTTAAGGTTTTTGCAATGCGATGAGAAATATTAGTTAAAGTTTCATATGGGATTGTTTCCGAAACATCAGCCATATGTTGTATCATTTCTTGAGAATTAAAAATAATTACTTCTTGCCCTTCTTTACAATCTATTTTTGTCACATCTACCATGATCATGTCCATACAAACATTCCCAATAATTGGTGCTTTTTGATTGTTAATTAGCACATATCCTTTCTTATTTCCTAATTTTCTAGATAAACCATCCGCGTGACCAATAGGAATCGTTGCGGTTTTACTTTGTCTAGTGGCTATAAAAGCTCTGTTATAGCCAACAGTTTCTCCTGCTGCTACAGTATGAATTTGAGAAATAATAGACTTTAAATTGTGGGTGTTTTGAAGTTTAGCCGTTTCTTTTTCACTATTTCCAAAACCATAAAGACCAATACCAACTCTAACCATGTTAAATTGTGCTTTTGGGTAGTTTATAAGACCAGAGGTATTCAGCATATGAAGCATGGGGGTATCGTCTAAATTTTTATTAAATTCTATGGATATTTTGGTAAAGTCATGAATTTGATTTCTTGTGAAATGCTCTTCGTTCTTGTCTTCACTAGCTGCTAAGTGAGAAAATAGATAAGCCACCTTTACATGAGTCGTTTCTTTTAAGGAGGTAATTATCTTAGGAATATCTTTAAAGTGAAAACCCAATCTATTTAAGCCTGTGTTAAATTTTATATGAATTGGGTAATTTGATAATGAATTTTTTTTGGCTAATTTTAAAAAAGCATTAAAAATGCTGAAACTATATAAGTTTGGCTCTAACTCAAAGTTAATAATATCCTTTAGATTTGGTATTTGAGGATGTAAAACCAAAATTGGATTTTTTATGTTGGCTTTGCGTAAAGCGATTGCCTCATTCGTATACGCAACAGCAAAATAATCGACCTTATCTTTTAAAAATTCAGCAATTTGTAGGGCATCACTTCCATAACCAAAAGCTTTCACAACAGCTAAGATTTTTGTTTTTGGTTGTAATTTTTGTTTGAAATAATTTAGATTATGAACTAAAGCATTTCCATTAATTTCTAAAACAGTTACATGATTATTCATCTGTAATTTTTTTGTTTTCAGCATCTCTTTCATGTTGCTGATTTTTCATTGCCTTAAAATAGGCTGCTCTGCTCAAAGGTTCATATTCCTGGTTTTCACCTAACATTACCAAATCGTCATTGGATGCTTTTCTAAAACTGTAACTTGCTAGGTTCCCTGTATGGGTACACACAGCGTGTACTTTGGTAACATACTCTGCGGTAGCCATTAAAGCAGGCATTGGTCCAAAAGGATTTCCCTTGAAATCCATATCTAGCCCCGCTACAATTACTCGAATTCCTCTGTTGGCTAAATCATTACAAACAGCAACAATTCCATCGTCAAAAAACTGTGCTTCATCAATACCAACCACATCGACATCATTTGCAAGCAAAAGAATATTTGAAGCAACCGGCACCGGAGTAGAACGAATTCTATTGTCATTGTGAGAGACAACCTCCTGTTGGTCATAACGAACATCAATGGTAGGTTTAAAAATTTCAATGCGTTGTTTTGCAAATTGTGCCCGTTTTAATCTTCGAATTAATTCCTCCGTTTTACCAGAAAACATTGAGCCACAAATAACTTCAATCCAACCAAATTGTTCTGTATGATTTACTGTATTTTCAAGAAACATTTTGTAATTTTAGGCTTTAGAGTATTAAATGTACGATTACTTTGAATTTTAACAAATTTATGAATATTTACGAGTAAAAAATAACTTCAACATACAACTTATGCACAAAAGATTAGAAACTGATTTAATGAGTTTGGCACATAGCATTTTACAAATGAAGAATAGAGGCGATGTGTTTGCTTTAAAAGAAAAATCGAAAGTTATATATGAGAAACTATCATTATTGGCATTTGTGGAAGAATACGTGAATTCAACTCCAGATCAAAACCTCTCTAAGAAGGAAATTCTTTCTAAAGTAACAAAAGCATTAGAACTCAAAGAACTCAAAGCGGCAGATGAAGAAGTGGCTTCTGAGATCGATAAAACTATTTCTCAAGAAGAACTCAAAAAAGGAACAAATGAAGTTGAGGTTTCTGAAGAGTCGCCATCTGAGGGAACTGTTGATGAAATTATAGAACAACCCTTTGACGAATTAGAAGCGTTAATATCTTCAGAAGAAGAGCCTCCAAAAGAGACTATTTCTGACAACTCTGACGCGGATCATAAGGACATAACTAAAACAGTGACGCTAGAAGAAGAATTACAAGACACGATTCCTGTAGACGAAATAGCTACTTTATTCGATTTACCAGTTCCAAAAGCCTTAAACGATACATTAGCAATAAACATTCAGATAGGTTTAAATGACAGAATTACTTTTGTTAAAAATCTTTTTGATGGCAGCCAAGAAGACTTCAACAGAGTGCTTTCTCAATTAAATACATACACTTCGGAAAAAGAGGCAAAGAAATTTATAAAAAAAATGGTAAAACCTGACTATGATTGGTCTGAACAAGAAGAGTTAGAGGCACGTTTTTTAGAAATTATTGAACGCAAATTTATTTAAAATTCTCAAGTGAAACCTATTTTAGTTCATACACATTTTCACAAACGTAGAACTGGTATAACCAGAAGTATTGAAAATGTAGTTCCTTTTTTTAACGAAAAATTTGAAACTTATATTTATGGTTACAATGTAAAAGGGGACAAAATTTCGTACGCAAAATTAAAATCATTCATGCGCTCCGAAAGAAAAGTTGTTGTTCATTGTCATAGAAACAATGAAATCATAAGAATGCTTTTCTATCGTTTTTTAGGTGTAAAATTTACACTCTTTGCTACTCGACATGCAGAGACAGTTCCTTCTGGAGTGACAAAGTTTTTACTTCAAAAAGCAGATAAAGTAATTACACTCATAAAGAGTATGAGTGAAAATTTAGGGATTTCAAATGCCATTGTACCTCATGGAGTTGATGTACACTTGTTTTCCCCAAAAGACCAAGTTACATTACCCAATGTTCAACAAAAAAATATTATTTTGTGTGCAGGAAGAGTTCGCAAAGCAAAAGGACATGATACCTTGTTGGAAGCGGCAAATGTTTTAAAAAGCCACAAAGATTGGGCTCTAGTAATTGTAGGAAAGGTGGATAGCCCTATTTTTTTAGAAGAGTTAAAGGCGATTGGAGAAAAGAATAAAATTGAAAATCAACTTTATTTTATTGATGAAACCTCAGATATTATTTCTTACTATCAGGCTTCAAAAATTACAGTAGTGCCTAGTATTTCTGAAGGGTTTTCTTTGGTAACAGCAGAAGCGATGTCTTGCGGATGTTCTGTGATTGCAACTAAAAATGTAGGAGTTCATTCGTCGTTAATATCGCATTCAAAAAATGGATATTTGTTTGAACCAGGAAATATTTCTGAATTAGAAAATTTGTTATTACAGTCTATTAAAAAAGAAATTCCACATTTAGGAAAGCCCGCTAGAGAGGAAATTATCTCAAATTGGAGTGCAAAAAAAGAAGCCACTCATTTAATGGACTTATATCAATCAATAGATAGCTAGATGAAAAAAATCATTTTTTTAATTTTTTTAGTTTCTTTTTTACAGAGTTGTAAATCAACGTATGTAATTCCGGCATTCAGTTCAGTAAAAACACCCTCGGCTCCTGACTATCATAAAGAAGAAAATTGGGCAGTGCTTCCAAACACATATTCAAAAGAATTAAAACAGTTTTCATCGATACAAATAGATACGTTACAAGCAGATGTTTTTTATGTATACCCTACTTTAAATACTGAAAAAGAGGATTTGAGATGGAATGTGCCATTAGATGACAAAAAACAGCAGGATAAAGTAATAAATAAAGCTGTATTATTTCAAGCGTCTGCATTTACTACTTCGGGTAAATTATATGTTCCCTATTACAGACAGGCACACATTCGATCTTATTCAATGTTAGATGTTGGTGGAAAAGAAGCTCTTTTATTGGCCTATGCTGATGTTAAAAAGGCTTTTGAAACCTACTTAGAAAAATACAACAATGGTAGGCCTATTCTTATTGTGAGTCATAGTCAGGGCTCAACACATACCAAATTTCTATTAAGAGATTTTTTTGATAACAAACCCTTGCAACAAAAATTAATTGCAGCATATATTGTTGGTACAGTTATACAGCCAACCCTTTATAAAACCATGAAACCAATGGAAAAACCGAATGATATTGGAGGTTTTGTCGGTTGGAATACTTACAAGAAAGGAGCATATCCCCAAAAAAAAGACTTTTTTAAAGGAAGTGTCACAACCAATCCAATTACTTGGGACGATCAAAAATCTACGAGATTAAAACAGCATAAAGGGTTTTTGTATACTGACAAAAAACTGTACAAAAATGCCTTAAAAATTGAAGTAACCGATGGATTAATTTGGAGTACAAACCCAAAATTTCCAATGCGTTTTTTGATGTCTTTTATTGAAAACTATCATTCAGGAGATATCAATCTCTTTTGGCAAGATATTAGAGAAAATGCACTCTTAAGAACAAAAACCTGGATAAAAAAAACTAATTAATTGTAGCTTTCAGTTCCTCAATTACTTTTTTACTATTTCCAATAAAAATTTGATCATCAACAATAAAAACAGGCCGTTTTAAAAAGGTGTATTCCTCTAAAATAAATTGTTTATAATCAGTCTCGGTTAAGGGTTGGTTTTTTAATCCCATTGCCTTATATAGCTTGGCACGTTTATTAAATAGTGCTTCGTAGCTTCCAGACAGGCGGTACATTTCTTCTAATTGAGTAGGAGTAATATTGTGAGTTTTTATTTCTTGTCGATCAAAACCGTCAACAAGAACTTCTTTTAAAATTCTTCGACAGGTATCACAAGTTTGTAAAAAATAGACTTTTTTCATTATTTATAATGGTATATTTACAAAACAAAATTACATATAAAAATGAAGATAGAATTCGATGTATTAAGAAAATCTCGCTTGTTAGCTCTCAAAGAATTGGATGGTTTAACCCTGGCGCAAATTCATGAAATTCCAAATGGTTTCAAAAATAACATTGCATGGAATATTGCACACCTAGTCGTTACACAACAATTATTACATTATAAATTATCGAGTTTAAATTGCTTGTGTTCAGACGATTTGATAAGTATGTATAAAAAAGGAACATTGCCAACCAAAAACTTTACAGAAGAAGAGTTTGAAGAGGTAAAAGAGTTATTTGTAGCCCTACCAGATACCCTAGAAGAAGATTTTGAAGCAGGAATTTTTCAGAATTTTACCGAATATGCTACCAGTGCAGGGGTTGTTTTAAATTCCTTCGAATCTGCAGTGGTTTTTAATAACTTCCATGAAGGAATTCATTATGGAATTATTAGAGCTATAAAAAAGTTTTTATAGAAGTTTTTATTTAGTGTTTAGTTGATAAATAATGCCAAGTTGAATATTTACCGAGCTATCATTTTTTGTATGAATCAAACCATCAATTGAGTCAGAGAAAAAATACTGAAATGAAACTTGTGCAACTAAATCAATTTTTGGAGTCAACATATTTCGAATCCCTATACCTGAGCAGAAAGAAAAAGCGTTGTTTTTTCCAACATCGAGGTCAACTTTTCCAGAGTACCAGTCTGCTAAAAGGGTTTTATCTTCTTCCCAATTTCCCAATTCAGAGGTGATGCCATTTGTGTAAAATGAATACTTAAATCCAAAACTGACGTATGGATTCAGATAAGTACTATAATTAAAATTATTAATTTCATCTACTGAGAACATATAATACTCCAAATTTATACCAAGATCAAACATTTTTAAACTACCTTTCATGGCGCTCAGTTTTTCAGCATTAGAATTGTTTTTTTTAGAATACTTACCGGTATGCTCAAAATTGCCATTAATGAGGTATTTAATTTCGGTTTTTACTCTAAGATGATCAAACAATTTACGTCGGTTCCAACGTGAATAACCGTTGGAAAAACCAAGATAATGAGCAATAGATAAAGAGGTGCCATTGTTTGTGAAAGAGCCAAGGATGCTTTCTGGAACTCCATAATCTGATTGTAAGTTTGTAGAACCAATAAGGATTCCTAGATCATGATTTAAGTTTTGTGCATTAAATTGATAGATACACAAAATTGTAGCAATAACTGTGATGGGTTTTTTCAAAATGTAGGGGTATTAGGGGGTTTTTTCTTTTTCTGCTTGCAAACTACAACATTTCTGAGGTAATTCCAAAATTTACTTTAACGATCAATCATAAAAATATTACCATCTAAGAAGTAATTAGCCCTTAATTTTAGTTCTTCAGCAAAGTAAATGACTTTTTCAGGCTGTTGCTTCAACAAGTAATTTCCGGTGTCCCACCGATTGTTTTTATTAGTATCAATAATCGCCCTTATATAGTATGTTTTAGGTTCTAAAAGGTCAAACCTGATTTCCTGAGATTTCGAAATTAATTTTCTTTCTACGAGCGTATTTTTATCTTTTCCTTCTAGGAGTTCAATAATTAGATTTTGAGAAAATGGGTTCTCAATTTTGATAGTAATTCTCCCATAATCTTCAATTTCTTTTGAATTGAAACTGTAAGTTAGGGTATCATTTTTTTGGTCGAAAATGTCAAAAAAAGCTTCGGGAAGTATGTTCAATGAATATTTCTGTTCAGGTTTTTTGTTAAAAAGGAATGCAATTTTATTTTTCTTTTTGGAAATGTAACTAGCATAAGAAACCGAAACGGTGTCTTTATCTGTGAGGCTAATCTTAGAGGTATCAACTGCTACAATTGGATTGTTAGTCTCGACAAATAAGGTGTCTCTAAAATGAATTACTCTTCCAACAGAAGAATTAAATAGCAATGAATCTATTTTTTTCTTTCGCAACTTTACCGTGATGGTATCTGTAACTTGTTGGTTTGTAATGATGAAGTTTAAGGAATCAGTTTCAAAAGGAGTAAACCAATAATTTAAAGTGTCTTTATCAATCTCAAACTTAGAAATATTTTTGAAGTTATCAGGGGTTTTAGAAAGTAATTTCACCTGTAAATCCTTTATTTGTCCCTCGTAACCAAATGCTATTTTACCTTTAGAGACCTCTTTTGCGCGTTTGAACTTATAGGGTTGTGTTTCTTTAAATAGAACGATAGGATTTTTTAGAATACTGTCTTTTGGTAAAATAATAGTATCATTATAGAAGCCTATTTTATCTATTCTTGAGTTAAAAAGATAGTCGTTAGTAACTTCCTTTAAGGCTGTCATCAAATATTTCCCTTCTTTGAGATTTGTGAAATTAAATAAAGAAGTATCCAAAGTACTGGTTACATAGTTAGGTTTCTTTTTATAAATGATAGAATCATTAAAAGAACTGTCTATTTTGTACAACAAAATATTCGTGCTTTTTAAATCCTTATTTAAATAAGCATCTTTAACTTTTCCAGCAGATGAAAGAGAATCTATAAAATTTCCTGTGGAAAAAACATACTTAAAACTCTCCAACTTATTTCCTTCGTTATTGTCTTCAATAGCATTTCCAAAGTTTATGATATAAGTATTGTTTTCTTCCAAGGTATCAAGAATCTTTAGGGTTAAGGATTTACTTGCAGATCCCTGTGGAGACACTAGTAAGGGATTTTTCAATGGAGGAGATACGATGAGCTGCTTGTTTAAATCTTTCAGTTTAATAAATTCGTTAAAGTTTAATTTTATTTCTTTATCATTAAAATTAACAGTTTCATAAGGAGGATTTGCTAAAACAAATAAAGGTGCATCTTCATCTTTTGGCCCCCCTTCAGGCCTTCCTGTTCTTGCACAGTTGATCAAAATACAAATGGAAATACTAAAATAAATAAATCTAAAAAAAGGTTTCACAAAAAAGTAATTTTATACAAATTAACGATATATTTTTGATTTAAAAACTAAAAATTTTACTCTGTATACGCCATTGTTAAAATACTAATTTTTACGTTTTTAATTTTTTGTAATTCTTTTGCACAAGCTTCTATAGTTGCTCCCGTAGTAATTACATCATCGATTAATAAAATATGTTTGTTTTTTAAGAGTGCTTTATTTTTTACATGAAATAGGGCGTCAATGTTATCAAAACGGTCAAAACGAGTTTTAAAAGTTTGGGTTTTTGATTTGGCTGTTCTCAATAAAAGATCTTCTAGAAATGGTTTGTTTAAATGATCCCCTAAGGTTTTTCCAAATTTGGAAACTTGATTGTACCCTCTTTGCTTTTGTTTTTTTGGATGTAATGCTACAGGAATTATACAATCTATGTCATCAAATGCATTGTTATTTTTGAGAATTTCTCCAAACCAATTTCCTAAAAAGACTCCTATTTCTTGATTCCCATTGTATTTTAGAGCATGAATGAGTTTTTTTGTAATCCCCTCTTTTCTAAAAGCAAGTAAGGAGGTGGCTTTCTCTACTATAATTCTTCCATAAAATATTTTTGTGATCTTATTTTTAGAGAAGTTTGTAGGGTGAAATAGGGGAATATCGTGCCAGCAAAACGTACATATTATTTTTTCGTTTTTAGACAATAGATTTTCACAATTAGCACATAATTTAGGATAAAAGATTCTAAAAACATCCTTTAAAACAGTCATATCTTTCTTAGCAATTTAATCCTAATGTACATAAAAATCTCCATATTAAATTGAGAAGACCCGCACTAAAAAAACTTGAGAGGTTTTTCTTGAAAAAAGTTCTCTAAACGTGTATATTTGCGCTAATTATGTCAAAACAAGAAGATCACTTTAAAAAAGTTTTATCGCACGCAAAAGAATATGGTTATGTTTTTCAGTCTTCTGAAATTTATGATGGATTGAGTGCGGTTTACGATTATGCTCAAAATGGAGTTGAGTTAAAGAAAAATATTAGAGAGTATTGGTGGAAAGCAATGGTGCAAATGCACGAAAATATTGTAGGTGTTGATGCCGCAATTTTAATGCATCCTACAACTTGGAAAGCTTCTGGTCACGTAGATGCTTTTAACGATCCTTTAATTGATAACAAAGATTCAAAAAAACGCTATAGAGCAGATGTTTTAATTGAAGATTATTGTGCTAAAATTGAGGGCAAAATTAACAAAGAAGTTGCCAAAGCAAAAAAACGTTTTGGGGATGCTTTTAACCAGGAAGAATTTATTTCAACAAACGGAAGAGTTGTTGGTTATCAAGAAAAAATAACTTCGATTTTAACAAGAATGGGGAAGTCTTTAGAAAACGAAGACTTAGCAGATGTAAAGTTGTTGATTGAAGAATTAGGCATTGCAGACCCTTTAACAGGTTCTAGAAATTGGACAGATGTTAAGCAGTTTAACTTAATGTTTGGAACAAAACTTGGAGCCTCTGCGGAAACAGCAATGGATTTATATTTACGCCCCGAAACCGCTCAAGGAATTTTTGTTAATTTTCTAAATGTGCAAAAAACGGGAAGAATGAAAATCCCTTTTGGGATTGCTCAAACCGGAAAGGCTTTTAGAAATGAAATAGTTGCTAGGCAATTTATTTTTAGAATGCGAGAATTTGAACAAATGGAAATGCAGTTTTTTGTAAAGCCAGGAACTCAAAAAAAATGGTATGAACAATGGAAGGAAACCCGTTTAAAGTGGCATTTATCTCTAGGTATGGGAGCGGAAAATTACCGTTTTCATGATCACGATAAATTAGCACACTATGCAGATGCTGCAGCTGATATTGAGTTTAATTTTCCTTTTGGATTTAAAGAATTAGAAGGAATTCACTCAAGAACAGATTTTGACTTAAAAGCACACGAAGAGTTTTCAGGTAAGAAATTACAGTATTTTGACCCTCAGGAAAATAAAAGTTATGTACCCTATGTTGTAGAGACCTCCATAGGTTTGGATAGAATGTTTTTAGCTGTTTTTTCTAATTCTCTCCAAGAAGAAGCGTTAGAAAATGGGACCACCAGAACTGTTTTAAAGTTACCCGCTGTGTTAGCTCCTTACAAAGCTGCCATATTGCCATTGGTTAAAAAAGATGGTTTACCAGAAGTTGCACGTCAAATTGTGGATGATTTAAAATGGGATTTTAATGTGTTTTATGACGAAAAAGATGCTGTAGGAAAACGCTATAGACGACAAGATGCAGCAGGAACTCCCTTTTGTATTACCATAGATCATGATACCTTAGAGGACAATTCTGTAACAATAAGACATAGAGACACGATGGAACAAAAAAGAGTCGCTATCTCTGAGGTAAAAGAAATTATCAAAAAAGAAGTGGCTATAAAAACGTGGCTTCAAAAAATGTAACTCATTGTAAAAAATGAAAAGAGCTGAAACTCACTAGAAGTTTCAGCTCTTTTTTTACTTTATTTTTGACAGTTGACCGATTAAATAGCGGTCTTTACAGAAGTTTCAGAGGCTTTATAGAAGTCTCCTCCTGCAATTCCCTCAATAAAAGTAATTAATTCTTTTGTTGAAGTTACTCGGTCATTAAATTCTATGTTAGCAATACTGTCTTTAAAAACAACACTGGCATTGAGAACTCCTTCTTTTTTTGATAGTTTAGATTGAATCGTTTTTGCACATCCAATTTCGCAAGTCATACCAGAAATAGCCAGGGAGATAGATTGTTTGCTAACAATTGAACTTGCGGTTTCTGTAGTTGCTTTTTTTTCATAATTGCAACTTGAAATTGAAAAACAAACCACTAGAAGAAAGCATATGGTTTTATGTATGTTCATGTTTTTAACTATTTAATTATTGTACAAATTTATTAAGAATATGGTTTATATCTAAAGATTTATCGGATTTTTGTCAGATATTTTATACAAAATGAATAATCATCAACAAAAGTGGCTTTATTTAACCGTACTATCAATTGTTTGGGGGAGTTCTTTCATTTTAATAAAAAAAGCACTTTTAGGAGTATCGCCTGTTCAATTAGGGGCTTTAAGAATGATATTTACCTCTATTTTTATGTTATTTTTTGCTTTTCCTTCTCTAAAAAAAATTCAAAAAAAGCATTGGAAATACCTATTGTATACTGCTTTGTCGGGTACTTTTATACCTGGATTTTTATTTGCGTTTGCTATTTCAAATATAGATAGCTCTATTGTTTCTATTTTAAATTCCTTAACCCCTTTTAATACCTTAATTTTTGGAGCGTTGGTTTTTGGATTTGCTTTTAAAAAGAAGCAGTTTATAGGAATTTTAATTGGGTTGTTAGGGACTTTAATTCTGATTTTAAAAGGCGCTAATTTGCATCCGAATCAGAATTATTGGTATGCCTTATTGATAATTATTGCTTCGGTAGGGTATGCTTTTAATGCGAATTTGGTGAAGAAGTATTTATTCGATTTAGATGCTTTGGCTATTACCACTGGAAATTTTTTATTACTGTTTATTCCTGCAATGATCGTTTTATGTTTTACTGATTTCTTTATTTCTTTTGAAGTGACGCAGACTAAATTGATGTCGCTAGGGTATATCGGAATCTTATCGATTGTAGGAACAGGAATTGCAAAGACTATATACAATAAATTGGTTCAAATATCAGACCCTATATTTTCGGCATCTGTTACCTATTTAATTCCTATGGTCGCGATTTTTTGGGGAATTCTTGATGGCGAGACATTGAGTTTGATTCAAATTTTAGGAGGAGTGATCATTCTTTTGGGGGTCTTTTTAGTTAATAAATCAAAATAAAAAGGAGCTAAAATCTGTAGATTCTGACTCCTTTTTGTTATTTGACAATTGGGGAATTATTTAAAATCTTCCTCCGTAACTCCCTCGTTAATTTTAATTTCTTGGACTACAAATTCTATATCCATAGGACCCATTTTTTGACCAATTTTGAAAGGGAAGCTTACACCGCTGATCATTTTATAATCTTCAAAAGTTGTTGGAATCTCAACATTACCGTTTGGTCCCTTTGCAGTTTTTATTTCTTTTGTTTTTAAACCCGTTTTTATGTCATAAAAAATCTCCGTTTTATCATAAATAATTACATAGTAGTTTTTACCATCAATGGGCTCAATCCTATCAAGTTTTCCGTTTTTGTATGTAATATCAGCAATTGGTCCGATGGCACTTTTAGCCTCTTTTATTTGTTCTGCTTGCATCTTCATTTTTTGTCCTCTAGCCTCTTGGTAACCAGACTCTCCGTCAAAAACTGTTTTAGACATTGTATTCCCCATGACCGAAATTATTTGAGAGGTTTTGTTTGGGGCCGCCTTTTTATTGGTTAAAACTATTGGTGTTCCTTGTATAGTGGCATTCGCAACCATCATAACTGTTTTAACATTCATCACATTTTCTTTACCACCAATCGCTTCTATATATTGATCAATAACATTTGCTGCTGTCATACCATTTGGAATTGGCAGGGTCATTTCTGGCTTTTCAGTTGGGTTTCCTTCTTTATCAAAATACTTGATTACATAATCTGTTTTTTCAAGATTATTTAAAACATCAATTCCCTTTCCCGTTATAATAATTCGGGCATTGTCTGCTTTAAAATGTTTTATTGCTGCATTTTGTACATCTTCTAGAGTTACCGCATTGATATTTGCTAAATAATTTTCATAATAATCTTTTGGTAAGTCATTAATCAAAATATTTAAAGCATAGTTTGCTATCGTGCTTGGTCTTTCAATTGCTTTTACAAAGTTCCCTAAATATTTCGCTTTAGCGATATCTAATTCTACTTGAGTTACTTTTTGATAACGAATTTTGTTAATTTCTTTCATAGTTTCAACCACAGCGCTATCTGTCACCCTATTCCTTACAGAGGCACTAGCTGTAAAACGAGATGCATATCTACTGGCGCCAATTCTTGAATAAGCACCATAGGTATATCCCTTATCTTCACGAAGATTTTTAAAAAGTCTACCAGTGCTTCCGCCACCAAGAATTTGATTCGCTAAAAGAGTAGCATAGTAATCTTTATCATCCCTTTTTAAAGTAACAGTATTTACAACAGATACCTCAGATTGAACAGCATTTGACACATTGATAAAGTTAATTTCTGTTGTTGTTGGATTTTTAACTAGAGGTAATTTTTGAGGAATCAGATTTCCTTTTTCCCATTTGCTAAATAATTTTTTTACTTGCTTTTTTACATCCTTATAATTTACATCACCAATTACAACTAAATATGCATTGTTTGGTTTAAAAGTTTTATTGTAAAGATTTTTAACGTCTTCTAAAGTGACGTTTTTTACAGTTTTTTCGGTTGTCATTTCACCATAAGGATGTTCTTTACCGTAGGATAAAGCTCTGTTTACCTGCCCTGCAATTGCCGCGACACTTTTCCCATTTGACTTAATAGCCTCTATGGTCTGCTTCTTTAGCTTGTCAAATTCTTTTTGATCAAAAACAGGGTTAAAGGCAGCATCTGCCATTAATTCCAAAACTCTCGGGAAGTATCTAGACAGAGAACTTGCAAAAGCATTTTCAGATCCAAAACTAATATTAGCACCTAAAAAATCTACTTCTTTATCAAAAGCTTCTTTAGAAATTGTTGTAGAGCCAGTTCCTAGCATACCACCAACAAAACTTTCAACGCCAGATTTTTCACCCTGGGCCATTGGAGGGTTGTCTATATTTAAGGTCACAGAAACTCTTGGTAACTTATGATTTTCTACTACAAGTATTTGTAAACCATTTTTTAACTTAAATTTCTTTGGAGTCCCCAAATTAATTTTTGGAGCAGGGCCAGATACTGGCATTTTAGTTCTATCTACCTGTGCAGAAACACTTAATGAGAAGATTAGAAAGGTTATGATTGTATATATTTTAGTATTCATGTTTTTTACATTAAATTGGATTACTTCTTTTGAGATTCTGGTAAATAGTCGATTACGACACGTCTATTTTTTGCCAAATATTTTTTAGCAGCTTCTCTGATTTCCTCTTTTGTGATCGACATTACAAGTTCTAATTCAGTATTAATTCTATTTGTATCTCCCATTAACATATAATTACTAGCTAAAGAAGAAGCGATCCCTTGTATGTTTGAATTAGAGGAAACAAACCTGTTTTCAAATTTATTTCTTACTTTTTGTAAATCTTCATCAGAAATTAACGTTGTTTGTAGTTTAACAATCTCTTCATCCATTTCTGTAATCAAGTCATCTAAAGAATTTTCTCCCAAGGGAATTGCTCCAATTGTATAAACACTGTAATCCATTAATGGTCTTCCAAAAGAGAATACTCCTAGGGCTTTTTTCTTGTCTTCAACCATTTTTTTCTGTAATCTAGAACTTTTTCCATCACTTAATATTGTAGAAATAACATCTAAAACTTTTGCATCTCTTTCTCTCATAGAAGGAGTTTTGTGCATTAATACAATCATTGGTAATTGAATATTAGCGTCGTATTCTTTAACTCTTTTTTGTTCTAGTCTTTCTGGTTCAGAAATTTGAACTCTATTGGGCAAAGTTCTTGAAGGAATTGGCTCAAAGTAATCTTTAATTAAAGATTTTGTTTCCTCTTTTTCAAAATCACCAGCCACAACTAATACCGCGTTATTTGGCATATACCATTTATCATAAAATGCTTTAAATTCGTCTAATTTAGCATTATCTAAGTCTTCAATGAACCCAATTAATGATCTCCCATAATTATGTTTATCAAATAAATGTTTGTAAACCATTCCGTATTGAATCTTACCATAGGGGGCATTATCCATACGTTGTCTTTTTTCTTCTTTAACGACTTCGTTTTGAGTGTCAACTGCTTTTTGATCAATGATAGGATGTAATAATCTTTCAGATTCCATCCATAAGGCTAATTTTAATTCATTAGAAGGGTAAGATTGGTAATAGTTTGTTCTGTCCCAACTTGTGGAAGCATTTCCGCTTCCACCTCTTGCTGATTGAATTTCACTCCATTTTCCTCTTGGGATATTTTTTGTTCCTGTAGACAGCAAATGCTCATAAAAATGAGCCATTCCTGTTTTGCCATCTTCTTCGTCTTTTGATCCTACCTCATACATAACCTCTACAGTAATAACAGGTGCGGAATTGTCTTGATGAAGTATTACATGCATTCCGTTGTCTAAGTCATACTCTTCAAACTCAACTTTCTGTGCATTTGTAGAGAATGAAAACATGAAAACTGAAGCAATAAGTAAAATACTTTTTTTCATAATTTTTTAGATTTAATTAATTTATTTTGATGGGATATAGGCTTTCCTCTATTCAAAATCTAATTTAAGAAAAGGGCTTTTAATTTCCTTATAATTTAATGTTAATATTTACGGAGGAATAACATTGTTATTTTTAATAAAACCTATTGTATGATAGTAAAAAAGGCGTATATTTGCACCCGCATTTTCAATAGAAAAATGTAAAAATAAGTATAAATACGCAAAATTAATAGTATGTACGCAATCGTAGAGATAGCAGGGCAGCAGTTTAAAGTAGCAAAAGACCAAAAAGTATACGTTCATCGTTTACAAGGGGAAGAAGGATCAAAAGTAACTTTTGATAACGTTCTTTTACTTGATAACAAAGGAAGTGTAACGATTGGCGCCCCAGCTATAAAAGGAGCTTCAGTAACGGCTCAAATTTTAAGTCATTTAAAAGGTGATAAGGTAATCGTTTTCAAAAAGAAAAGAAGAAAAGGATACCAAAAGAAAAACGGACACAGACAGTATTTAAGTGAGATTCAAATCGAATCTATTGCTTCTACTGGTGGAAAAAAA
>CBFIGS010000008.1:0-75478 GCA_965662295.1 Polaribacter sp.
AATTTATTTGGGAAATGTTTTTTGAAGTTTTTGTAGTCTTTTTCATTTTCAAAAACTAATTCAATAGCACTATGAAAATTTTTTCCCTCTCTTGATGGGTATAAAATTATTTTCTCTGAATATAGAATATTGAATACATTGGCTAACTTTTTGCCTTTATAACTCCCAAATTCACGAACTAAAGCTAAAATAAAATGTTCTTTATTATTCACTTTTTCTCCACTAATAAATCTTTGTAAGTCGTTTGTTCTACGGACTTTACCTACTTTAATTTTAAGTAATGTTTCATCAAAACAATCTATGGTATTAAATAAAGAATCTCTCAAAGATGTGCTTTCTAAATTGATTCTTGAAAACTTATTAAAATAAAGAACCATCTCTTTTAAACCTGCTATCATAAAATTGATTGTATAAACTACTTCATCATTGTTTATTACCAGTTGTTGGTTTAAAATATCTTTACTGTAAAGCTCTACTTGTTTTAATGAATTGAAATAATTATGCAGAGAAGTATCAACATCCTTCACGCTATCATAATGAATATGCACGAAAATTAAAACAATGTCTTGAAATAAATTCGTTAGGCTTAAAACATAATTATTTAAAATTAATGATGTTTTACTTGTTTTGACTATCCTTTCTTCAAGGTTTTTTTTAAAGCCAAAGATATTTTCTTGATAGTACAACGGGTTAGGCTCAGGATTATCTACATTGCTTAATAATGGAGTAATGATTCTACCAAAATGTGATGGAATTATACGTCTTGTTTCTTCAATAAATTCCTTTAATCCTTGTTCCATATTCTATTGTTTTTAGGAGTAAAACAAAATAATTTGCTGGTTCAAATTAATTCTATAAATTGAGGTTACAAAATTTGTAGCCACAGATATGTCACACTTAAAAGAAAAAAAGCCTCTAAATCACTGAAAATTAATGATTTAGAGACTATTGATGTGACCTCGGCAGGATTCAAACCTACAACCGCTGGAGCCCAAATACTTAGAGGCCAAACTAGAGAGAGATATGAGGTTTTATATACTCTGTTTACTTGCATTAGAGACGGGGGCTAGGGTATCTGATTTACTTAAGCTAGATTGGAGTAGTATAGACTTTAATACGGCTGAGGTTATCTATACAAATACTAAGTCAAAGCGTAGACAATTTCAAAGGATATCATCAAGCTTATTAAACCATATAAAGCGATATAAGAGTACTCTAGAAATCAGTAGGGTATTTCATTCAAAGATATTCTATAATAGTTACAAAGGGTCTGTATTAAGTAGAGTGACGGCCAATAGAAGAACACAAAAGGAATTAGGTATGAACTTCCACCAATTGCGTAAGGAGGCTGGTAAGAATATTGCTAATCAAATGGGAGTTGTTATGGCATCTAAATACTTAGGACATTCAAGGGTTTCTACTACAGATATTTACTTAGGGGTTAGTGATGATACCTACAGAGAACAGATGGCAAATGTTAGACTAGATTAGTACACAAACCTCCACTAAATTATTATAAGCTCGTAGTTAATTCTATGGGCTTTTTTAGTTAGTATAATTACCTCTCAAAACATACCCCTCAGAGCCATTTTAAGCCCTCCTAAGCGACCCTATATATTGCACTAATATGATTTTGGATATTTAATAGTATTTATAGTCTTAGATGAGGTATAATTATAAGGGTTATTTTGACGTGATATGAGCTTTGTGTATGCTTAGTATCTCAATTAAATGAATTCAAGGGTAAGTCAGTATAAATAGGAGTTTTACGTAATATGAATACCCTCTATGCTTAGTAAGTCAATTAAATGAATTCAAACAAATGCCGATATAACAAATTAACTTAATCAATCTATAACAAACAAATAATAAAACATACAAAAAATAAAAACCAATATGTTTAAATAAAATGAGATTAATCCAATTCCCCAAATAATGAAACCAATGACAATTTTATAAGTAGGTTTCTCAGTTACTACTTTTTTACCATCAACCCATTCTACTTTATTTTCTCCAATCCCTAAACCTAATTCTTTAATAAACCAAGTAATTACTAGAATAAGAACGACATAATGTAAATAACCACACATCTTAAATAAATTATAATATATTAGTATAAAGTTAACTCTTTAAAAAAAATGCCATGAAGAAGGGCTTCGCCTTTGTCATTATAAATATATTATAATACTATAGATATTAAAATAGCTATTTGCTGTAGGCTAGAGAATATTATAAATATAGATAATGCAGTTTAGTAAAAATGCAAAGGAATAACTTAAAAAATGTTTTTTTAATCACATAAAACTAATTTTAAGTGTCCCTCTATTTGTCCCTAATAATTAAAAAAGAGCTACATTTTACTGTAACTCTTTCATTATCAAGTGACCCCGGCAGGATTCAAACCTACAACCGCTGGAGCCGAAATCCAGTGCGCTATTCAGTTGCGCCACGAGGCCTTTTGGTTTATGCTAAATTTTTTCTAACAATTCCTGAAATGGTTTTACCATCCGCTTGACCTGCCAATTGTTTTGAGACCATTCCCATTACTTTACCCATATCCTTCATTCCAGCTGCACCAACTTTGGCAATTGTTTCCAACACAACTTTTTCAATGTCCTCTTCAGACAGTGCTTCCGGCAAAAATTGTTCTAAAATCGCTACTTCAGCTAATTCTGGGGCTGCCAAATCTTCTCTTCCTTGCTCTATGAAAATAGCAGCGCTATCCTTTCGTTGTTTGACCTGCTTTTGAATGATTTTAACTTCTTGTTCAGATGTTAATTCTTCTTGAGAACCAGTAGCTGTTTTTGCTAATAAAAAAGCAGATTTCACAGCTCTTAAGGCTTGTAAGGCGACGGTGTCTTTTGCTTTCATTGCAGCTTTCATTTGATCCATTACTTCTTTCTGTAAACTCATTCTTTTTGAATTTAAATTAACTACTTCTTTTTCTTTTTTAAATATAAGACATTCTTGTTATAATCGATGACTGCCTTCCCTTTTTCTAAAATATCTGCACCAATAATACCATGTACTTCTTTTGCATTGTGTTTTACTAAGGCCGAATTTACATGACATAAGTTAAACAATACCAAATGGCATTTGTTGGTTTTCCATTTTCCAATTTTTAGAGCATTGTTTTCAGATTTTTTTGTTTCCATGTCTATGGCACCTGCTCCCGCTGCTTTGGTTTCACTTTCCTGAGCGTCTAACTTAAAATAGTCTATTAAATCTAATCCTACGCATGAATTGGAAGCACCTGTATCTAAAATAAATTTTCCTTTGACTCCATTTATTTTTGCTTTCAATTCTAAATGATTGGTCGCAATTTTAGTTAGTTTAATTTTTTGATAATTTCTATTCTTTAAAAAATCCTCTAAATGCTTCATGGAGCTGCTCATTATCTATTTCAAAAATACAATTTAAAAAAATATTAGCGCACTAAAACTTCTTTCAATTTACCTTTATAAACAGGAAAATCTCTCAAATTATGATGCGTTCCTGTGTCTACTTCAACAAATTGATTTTGAATGGAGGAATTGCGCTTTAATAGGTCTTTAGATTGCCTAAAAGAGGTCGTTTTATCATGATTTCCATGAAATAGTGTAATGGGTGCGGTTACATTTACAATGTCTTTGTCAGTTCGAAATGCATACTTCAATAAAAAAGTTGGTGTAATTCTTGAATAGTACTGAACGGCTTTTTTCAAATTATAAAACGGCGCTTCTAAGACCAATTCTTTTGGAGTGTTTTGAGAGGCAATTCTAGTTGCAAAAGTACCTCCAAGTGAATACCCATAGACGACGATATTTTCTTCTTTGTACTGCTTTTTTATCGAATTATACACCGCTTCTGCATCTGCATACATTCCTTCTTCGTTAAAATTCCCTGTACTTTTTCCATAGCTTCTGTAATCAAAGACCAATACCTCATAATTATAGGCTAATAAATAAGAAACTCTATACCCCCATTTGGATAAATTACCCTTATTTCCGTGACAAAACAATACTATCCCTTTGGGGTTTGAGAGTGTAAAATGGAGTGCATTAATTTCATTATTGTTGGGAGTTTTTATAAAAACCTCTTTAAATGTATTTGCAAATTGATAGGGTTGACTTTTGGGTAATTTTTTTCCATTGATAAAAATAAATTTATCCTGAAAATAATACAGTACAAAACTACTTACTAATAGAATACATATAAGAACAAAAAGAGAATTGATCAGGTTCATTGCAATTAATTTTTTATACGAAGCTACTAAATTTAGTGCACTAAAAAAACCGACACTAACTGTGTCGGTTTTATAAACATATGTAAGGGTTGAAATTTATCCTCCAAAATCATCAAAACGAATGTTTTCGTCTGCGATTCCAAAATCTTCACCCATTTTCTGAACCGCATTATTCATTAGTGGTGGTCCACAGAAATACAATTCTAAATCTTCTGGAGATTCATGATGGTTGAGGTAGTTTTCAATAACACTATTGTGTATAAATCCAACAAAGCCATCCCCTTCTGTATCGTTGATATCTTTCTTAACTTTCCAATTATCTGTCTCCAAAGGATCCGATAATGCAATATAAAATTTGAAATTTGGAAAATCTTTTTCCAACGCTCTAAAGTGATCAATATAAAACAATTCTGCTTTTGAACGACCTCCATACCAATAAGTTACTTTTCTACCAGTTTTCAGCGTTCTAAATAAGTGATATAAATGCGATCGCATTGGTGCCATTCCTGCTCCACCACCTACATATAGCATCTCGGCTTCAGATTCGTTGATAAAGAATTCACCGTAAGGACCCGAAATAACACATTTATCTCCTTTCTTTAAATTGAAAATATAAGAAGAAGCAATTCCAGGATTTACATCCATCCATCCACCTTTTGCTCTATCAAAAGGAGGGGTTGCAATACGAACATTTAACATGATCTCTCTTCCCTCTGCTGGGTAGGAAGCCATTGAGTAAGCTCTTTCTATAACTTCAGTATTTTTCATTACCAAAGGTCTCAACTTAAACTTATCCCATTCTGCTTTAAATTTGTCTGGAGTATCATGCTCTTCTGGATGAGCGGTAATATCCATATCTGCAAACTTAACTTCACAAGGTGGAATTTCTATTTGAATATACCCACCGGCTTTGTATCCCATATCTTCAGGAATCTCTACTACAAACTCCTTAATAAAGGAAGCTACATTGTAATTTCTTACCACCGTTGCATCCCATTTTTTAATTCCGAAGACTTCCTCTGGAATGGTAATATTCATATCTTGTTTTACCTTTACCTGACATGCCAAACGAATCCCTGACTTTAACTCTTTTTTGGTAAAGTGTGGTGTTTCTGTTGGTAATGCTTCACCTCCACCGTCGATCACGTGACATTCGCATTGCACACACGAACCACCTCCACCACAGGCTGAGGGTAAAAATATTTTTTGATCTCCTAAAGTGGTTAAAAGTGTACTCCCAGAACCAACTTCAATTTTCTTTTCTCCATTAATTGTAATGGTTACTGGACCGGATGGAGATAATTTTTGTTTTACAAATAATAATAAGGTGACTAATAACAATACAATAGCTAAAAAAGCTGCTACTGTTGCTAGAATAGTTCCTGTAGTACCTGCTGCTAATATCATATTACTGTTTGTTTGTATTTGTATTATCGGCTATAATTACTATAGCGTCTTCTTTTTCTATTTTTTTATCTTCAATGGTAGCTTCCTCTTTTGGGGCAGTCTTTTCTGCGTCATCTCCTCCAGTTAGCATTCCACCAAAACTCATGAAACCAATGGCCATTAAACCGGTAATGATGAAAGTAATTCCCAAACCTCTTAATGCAGGTGGCACACTCGAATATCTAATTTTCTCACGAATGGCTGCAATGGCTAAAATGGCTAAAAACCATCCAATACCAGATCCAATACCATAAGTAAGTGCTAATCCTAAAGAGGGAATTTCACGAGATTGCATGAATAAACTTCCTCCCAGAATTGCACAGTTTACCGCAATTAAGGGTAAGAAAATCCCTAATGAATTGTACAATGAAGGGGAGAATTTTTCAACAATGATTTCTACCAATTGAACCATGGTTGCGATGGTGGCAATAAACATGATAAAAGATAAAAAACTTAAATCATAGGCTGCATATTCTTCACCCAACCAACTCAATGCGCCCTCTTGTAAAATATATTGATCTAACAACCAATTTAAAGGTACCGTTACTGCCAATACGAAAATTACAGCAGCTCCCAAACCAACTGCAGTCGCTACTTTTTTAGAAACAGCAAGATACGAACACATTCCTAAGAAGGTTGCAAATACCATGTTGTCTATAAAGATCGATTTGAAAAATAATTCTATATGTTCCATGTGCTTTCTATTAAAAACGCTTTGCGTTTAATTTTCTTCTATTAATGCAGTGTTTCTACTGCGTTGAATCCAAATGATAATTCCTACTACGATTAGTGCCATGGGCGATAATAACATAAATCCATTATTTTCATATCCTATGGCATACAATCCTGTTTTTTCGATAGGGTCTCCTAAAACTTTATATCCTAATAAGGTCCCTGATCCTAGCAATTCTCTAAAGAATCCAACGGCGATTAAAATAACGCCATATCCTAAAGAATTTCCAACACCATCTAAAAAAGATTTCCAGGGTCCGTTTCCTAAAGCAAAAGCTTCAAAACGCCCCATAATAATACAGTTGGTAATAATCAATCCAACAAAAACAGAAAGTGTTTTACTCAATTCGTAGGCAAATGCTTTTAACACTAAATCAACAATAATTACCAAAGTTGCCACCACGATTAACTGTACAATAATTCTAATTTTTGAAGGGATGATATTTCTCATCAATGATATCACCACATTTCCTAAGCCTAATACAAATAGCACGGAAATTGCCATTACGATTGATGCTTTTAATTCTGCTGTAATTGCCAATGCAGAACAAATACCTAGTACTTGAATTGTAATTGGATTATTGTCCGCTAGTGGATCTGTAATTAAGGCTGCGTCTTTTTTTGATAAAAGTCCCATAAATTATTTTTTTAATGATTTAAAATAAGGCACATATAATTTTAAATCAGATTTGATCATTGCAGAAACGCCATCGCCGGTAATGGTTGCACCCGCAATTGCATCTACTTCATAATCTGTTTTCTCTTCATTCTTTGGATCGTTGTTTCCTTTGGCTACTCTAATTCCTTTGAAAACTCCTGCATCGGACATTAGATGTTCCCCAATAAAATCATCCATAAAGTAGCGTTGTTTGATGTTGGCACCCAAACCAGGAGTTTCTCCTTTATGGTCAAAATACGCTCCTTGAACAACCATATTTTCATCCATGGAAATATATCCCCAAATGGCATCCCACAGACCTTTACCTCTTATGGGAGCTACATAAAATGTTTTCCCCTCTTTTTCTCCAATAAACAAAGGTAGTTTTCTTACTTTCCCTGCTTTTGCATTGGCTTGTTGCTTTTTAACATCAATTAAATAGGCATCATCACTTTCAGAAATTTTATCTCCTTCGATCACTAATTGTTTTTTGATGAACTTTTTAAACTCGTCTCCGGCAACTGATGTCGAAACAAAATTTGCACTAGATTCATCATTTTCGTTCACACCCATCGCATACAAAATGTTTTGTTGCTTTTCGATACGTTCATTTTCTTTAATTGAGGGCTTTAAAGAAGAGGCTAAAAAAGCCAATAAAGAACCAACCACTAACACCATAATTACGGCGAAAATCATTGTATAACTATTACTATCTGTTCTCTTACTCATAATTAGGCAGTTTTAACGTTGGTACGATTTAGTCTTTTCTTTACATTTCCTTGTACCACGTAGTGATCAATTGTTGGCGCAAATACATTCATTAGTAGAATGGCCAAGAAAACTCCTTCTGGATAAGCCGGATTGAATACACGAATCATGATGGAGATAAATCCGATTAAAAAACCGTAAATCCATTTTCCTTTATTGGTCTGTGAGCCTGTAACTGGATCTGTTGCCATATATACGGCTCCGAAGGCCAAACCACCAATCATTAAGTGTTCCCACCAAACGGTATTCATCAATCCATAGAATTTGCTAGATTCTGTAATGATCTCTGCTGCAACTATTTGATTGAAAATGATTCCCATTACAGCGGCTCCTAAAAAGGTTGAAAGGATAATTCTCCAGCTTCCAATTTTTGTAAAAACTAAAATGGCAGCTCCTACTAAAATTAGTAAGGTAGACGTTTCTCCTACAGAACCCGGAATGAAACCCATAAATTTATCCCAGTTAGAATAAATAACATCTTGGTTTTGCGCATAACTTCCTAGAATAGTTTCTCCAGAAATAGCATCTGCAGTTCCTGTTCTATTGACAGCATCATATACCCACACTTTATCCCCAGACATCCAAGTTGGATAGGCAAAGAATAAAAAGGCTCTAATGGTCAAGGCTGGATTTAAGATATTCATCCCTGTCCCTCCAAAGACTTCTTTACCAATTACCACTCCAAAAATTACAGCAACAGCTAACATCCATAAAGGGGTGTCAACAGGCACAATTAAGGGCACTAGCATTCCTGTTACTAAATATCCTTCTTCTACTTCGTGACCTTTAATTACTGCAAAAATAAATTCCACAATAAGACCCACTCCATAAGAAACAATTACCAGTGGCAATACTTTTATAATTCCAATCCAAAGATTCTCTAGAGTAAAAAAGTTTGCAAGTACATTATCTCTCAGTGAACCATCGATCGCTGCATAATGCTGGTATCCTGCATTGAACATTCCAAAGAATAAACAAGGGATTAACGCCATGATAACAATGTTCATGGTACGTTTCAAATCGTCTGCTGCCTTGATATGAGTTCCTCCATGAGTGACTTCATTTGGCAGATATAAAAAAGTATGGATTGCATTGAATGCAGGGGCCATTTTAGTTCCCTTATACTTTTCTTTTAAATTGTGTAAATTTTGTTTTAAGCTCATAACTTTATCCTAATTCTTCTCTCATTAAATCTAAACCTTCACGAATTATTTTCTGGTGAGGTTGTTTAGATACACAGATAAATTCTGTTAGTGCAAAATCTTCTGGAGCTACTTCGTAACCTCCCAAAGCTTCCATTTCATCTAAATCTTTGATCATAAATGCTTTTAACAATTGCATTGGATAGATGTCTAGAGGAAATACATTTTCATAAGAACCCGTTACTACAAATGCTCTGTGTTCTCCATTTGTATTTGTGTTTAAATCGTACTTTTTATTTGGAGTTAACCAAGAAAAAGTCAATGCTCTTGAGGCAGATATTTTATTAAAAACCGGTTTATTCCATCCAAAAAATTCATAATCATCTCCTTCAGGGATGGCTGTAATTTGATTGTCATAATATCCTAAGAAACCCTCTTCTTTTACTTGTGTCCCAGAAAGTACATTCCCACTAATAATTCTTGTATTGTCATTTCTAAGGTTGTTTGCCGTTACATCTGCAATAGCAGCCCCAGCGATTGCAGTTACATATTGAGGAGTACTAAATTGAGATCCTGTTAACGCAATGGTTCTCGATAAGTTTAACTTTCCTGTTAATAATAATTCTCCAATGACTAACAAATCTTGTGGAGAAATTACCCAAACAACTTCCCCTTTGTTAATAGGGTCTATGCGTGCAATTTGTGTTCCAACATTTCCAATGGGATGAGGTCCAGAAACTTTATGAAGTTCTATTCCTTTGATGTTATTAAAAGGTGAAATTGCGTTTTTCCCAACAGAAACATGTACTTTCCCATCGGTTAACATCCCTACCGCATTGAGTGCTGCTTGTAATTCAGCTTCTTTGCCTGCGAGCGTATATTCTAAATCTGCTGCCAACGGAGCACTTGCATACGCAGAAACAAAAATAGCTTTGGGTGTATCGTTTGGATTGGCAACCACATCATAAGGGCGCTGCTTTATAAAAGGCCAACAACCCGCAGCAAGCAAATGATCTTTTACTTCGTCTGCAGACATATTTGAAGGATCTTTGGATCCAAAATCTTTGAATTCTTGAACTGAATCTGCTGCAATTTTAATTGCTAATACTTTTCTTCTTGCTCCACGAACCACTTCTACAACTTTTCCCGAAACAGGGCTTGGAAATAAAATACGTTCCTCACTTTTGGAATAAAAAAGTGTGTCTCCCGTTTTTACCTCTGTTCCTTCTTTGGCAATAAGTTTGGGTGTAATTCCGTGGAAATTTTCTGGCTGAACAGCATAAATACTACTTAAAGAGCTCTCTTTAGTTCTTTTTTCTGCACCGCCAACAAGCTTAATGTCTAAGCCTTTTTTAATACGAATGTCTTTTGACATAGTAAATGGAATTGTTAGTTATCTAAAAAAATCATGCAAATTTAGGGTTTTTGTCAATTATGATGGATATAATTTAAAGGTTATCTTAAGTTAATATGATTATTTATAATAATTCTAAATAACTATTTTAGGGAACTCTTTTAAGCCCTTCTAAAAGGAACTCTAAAAAACAGATATCCAATACGATTGTCTTGATAATATCGTAATTACTTCCTAAAAAAAATCACTACTTTTACAAGGCATAAAAGAAAAAATATGTCTCGAAAATTAATCCTTTGTTTTTTATTTATTTCCACTAATTTTTTTTCGCAAAACATAAAGTCTATTCAACTTAGACCATTACAAGAAAACAATTTTTCAACAATAGTTCCATTGGGGACTTCTTTAGAATTATCTTTTGATGATTTGGAGGCAGATAATAAAAACTATCAATACAAAATTGAGCACATGACGCATGATTGGAAATCTAGCAGACTCTCTTCAAGTCAATTTATTGATGGCTTTGATCAAAACACCATCATCAATGTCACGAATTCATTTAACACCCTGCAAAATTACACTCATTATTCTGTGAGAATACCAAATGTAAATACGGTGATTACCAAAAGTGGAAATTATCTTTTATCTGTTTTAAATTTTAACGATGACGTTATTTTTACGAGACGGTTTGTGTTGTATGAACCATTAGCAACTGTGGGAGTGACTGTAGAGAGAAGTAGAAATTCTAAGACGCAAAACACACAGCAAACTGTTGAGTTTTTTATAAACCATCCTAGAATAAAAATAAATAATCCTGCTCAAGAAATACACGTTGTTATTCTAAAAAACAACAATTGGGATGAAAAAATAACCGACTTACAACCTACCTTTTTTAGACCAAATCAATTGTCGTACACCTACACGAACAGCACAAATTTCTGGGGTGGAAATGAATATCTGAATTTTGATAATAAATACCTCAGAAATAATAGTTTCAATATCGTAAAAATCATAAAAAAAGATGTTTTCCATCATTATTTATATCCCTTTGAATTTACTCCTTTTCGAAAATACAGTTACAATCCAGATATCAATGGCCAATTTGTAATTAGAACCCTAGAAGGTAGCGACTCAAAAACAGAAGCAGATTATGCTATGATACATTTCTCGATGCCTGTCGATGAGAGGTTCCCCGAAAAAGAAGTATACGTTTATGGTGCTTTTAATGATTTTAAAATTACAGAGGAAAATAAAATGTATTTTGATTCTGAAGAGAATACATACAAAGGAAACATTCTCTTAAAACAGGGTTTTTACAACTATACTTTTGCAACAAAAGAGGCGGATGGCAGCATCAATACCAATTATATAAATGGTTCTTTTTATGAAACTGAAAATGAATACACCATCATCGTTTATTACAAACCTTTTGGAAGTTTTTTTGAACGAGTAGTGGGAGTAGGAACAGGAATTTTCAATCAAAATAGGTAAGCATTTAAAATTATCGATCACTTTTATAAAAAATAGAGAAACAGAGAATGATATATCAAATTACAAAGGGGATAAAAATTTCTGTTGACACTAAATATAAGGGTATAAGTCACAGGGCCTCGAAAATTTATCATGTATTTTCCTATACAATTCGCATTGAAAATACTTCTTCAGAAACGGTAAAACTTACCGATCGATTTTGGAAAATTTACGATACACTAAGCCCTACAGAAATCGTGAGTGGCGAAGGAGTTGTGGGACAAACTCCAATTTTAAAACCTACGGAAACGTACACCTATAATTCTGGATGTTTTTTAATCTCTAATATGGGTGCGATGAAAGGTTTTTACACAATGATAAATCTGACTACTTTTGAACAATTTAAAGTAATCATTCCCACTTTTCAACTTGTAACACCTTTATTATCAAACTAAAATAGTCATCTTCCAACCAACTCAAAAATTGAAAAATTAGTTTCTTAAGAAAATTCTGTATCGTGAAATAATGACTTCTAAGATATAAAACATAGGGAACATTGCTTTACAATTATTTGCGATAAGTTATATTTTGTGTTGTAATTATTGAATTTCCTGTAAAAAAATACATGAAAACTCTAACAAATTTATTGAAACAAAAATTGTAACTTTGAAACACCAATTATTAATTACTAAAAAAAAACCAATGACAAGAGGATTTTTTAATGTTCCCAAGGCAGTCAATGAACCTGTAAAAGCATATGCTCCGGGCTCTCTTGAAAGAAAGGAATTATTAGCTACTTACAAAGCAATGTTTCAAGACAACATGGATATTCCCATGCACATAAACGGGGAAGAAATAAGAACAGGAAATACCAAAAATATTAGACCTCCTCATGATCACAAACATAGTGTTGGGCAATATCACATTGCAGATAAATCTCACATAGACATTGCTATTTCTACTGCTTTGGCAGCAAGAGAAGCTTGGTCTAGCGTAAGCTGGATGGAACGTGCTTCAATTTTCCTAAAAGCTGCAGAGTTATTAGCAGGGCCTTATCGAGCAAGAATGAATGCTGCAACCATGATTGCTCAATCTAAAAATGTACATCAAGCAGAAATTGATGCATCTTGCGAAATGATCGATTTTTTTCGTTTTAACGTAGAATACATGACCGATATTTTCAAAGATCAACCAGCATCTGCTCCTGGAATCTGGAATAGAGTTGAATACAGGCCTTTGGAAGGATTTGTCTATGCAATTTCACCTTTTAATTTCACCTCTATTGCTGCAAATCTACCTGCAGCAGCAGCGTTAATGGGAAATGTTGTTGTTTGGAAACCCTCTGATCACCAAGCGTATTCTGCACAAGTGATTGTAGATTTATTTAAAGAAGCTGGCTTGCCAGATGGAGTAATTAACGTAGTATATGGAGATCCTGTGATGATTTCTGACACTGTGTTGGCTTCTCGTGATTTCTCTGGATTGCACTTTACTGGATCTACCCATGTTTTTAAAAATTTATGGAAACAAATAGGAAATAATATTCACCACTATAAGACATATCCAAGAATTGTCGGAGAAACAGGAGGAAAAGATTTTATTTGGGCTCATAATTCTTCCAATCCTTTGCAAGTTGCAACGGCAATTGTAAGAGGTTCTTTTGAATATCAAGGGCAAAAATGCTCTGCCGCATCGAGAGCATACATTCCTCAATCATTGTGGGAAGACGTAAAAAAACATGTAATCGCTCAAACAAAAGAAATTAAAATGGGTTCTCCAGAAGATCCATCAAACTTTGTCAATGCAGTAATTCATGAGGGTTCTTTTGATAAAATAGCTCGTTATATTGATGCTGCCAAAGCAGACAAAGAAATAGAAATTATTGTGGGTGGAAATCATGATAAAACTGTAGGTTATTTTATTGAACCCACAGTAATTTTGACAAAATCACCTACATATGCGACAATGACAGAGGAATTGTTTGGCCCAGTAATGACGGTATATGTATACGAAGATGCAGCATGGGAAACCTCTTTAAAATTAGTAGACGAGTCTACAGAATTTGCACTAACAGGAGCGATTTTCTCAACAGATAGATACATCGTGGAAAAGGCTTCTAAAATATTAGAAAACGCAGCTGGAAATTTTTACATCAATGACAAACCAACAGGAGCTGTTGTTGGTCAGCAACCCTTTGGTGGAGCGAGAGCCTCAGGAACAAATGACAAGGCTGGTTCTGCTCAAAACTTGTTACGTTGGACCTCTGTTAGATTGATCAAAGAGACTTTTGTCTCTCCAACAGACTACAAATATCCTTTCTTAGGCTAAACTTAAATAGTCAATTTAAAAGCCTCACCTACTAATAGTAGATGAGGCTTTTATTGATTAACAAAAAACCTATTTTATCATTAATTTTCTCATGACTTGTGTATCTCCACTTATAACTTTTAAAAAATATAACCCAGCAGAGGCCTCCTCAAAATAAATTTTTTCAGAGAAATTTGAAGACCTTGGAATGTATTTTTTTTCATCAAGTAATCTTCCTCTAAGATCAAACAATTGAACCAAAATTTTATCAGAACGAACAAGGTTTAAAGCTAATGTAAATACTCCTTTTGTAGGGTTTGGATATAACTTAAAATTACCTAAACTCTGATCTTCGACAGATGCTGTTGAATCTTCAATAATTAGGGTATAATCCTCCGTTTCACCATATTCAGAATTATGGTCTGCATCACAAGCTCCCTCTCCATGAGGAGATGAATTCCCTGTATATTCCACTAATACTCTCATTCTTGTCGCACCAAGTTGTGCAATTTCGGGAACAGTAATAGCAAGGGTTTTGGTACTTAGATTATCGTAACCAATTCCCAAATCATACCTTTCTGTTGCAACATCGAATACATAATCTTGATTCCAATCAATAAAAACAGTACAATTGTCTTGATACCCATCTGTATCAAAAGTGACACTCATTTGATGAGTTCCTCCTCTTTTTAAATTAGTAAGAATCGATGTATAATCTTCATAACCGTCTATCAAATCATTCCCAGAATCGTTATTAATCGTATTGAAAGTAACGTTGGTAATATGATCTGCTTCATCTGTAAAGGTAGATACACAATAGTCAGGTGTTAATGTTGTAAAGCTGAAAGTCACAGAATATGCTCCATCTCCACAGGGGTTTTTCGATTTAACTCTCCAATAATAAGTGGTGTTTGCTTCTAAACTTGTAGCGGTATATGAATTTGTAGGTACATTTCCACTAGAAACTATTGTTGTAAATTCTTGATCAGAAGCAATTTCAACATCGTAACTAGACGCATTAATGATTGAATCCCACCTTAAAACCTCAGATAAAGAAATCCCAGTTGCATTATTTATAGGTGAAATTAACAACATCCTTGCATCAGTAATTTGTGAAAAAAGTTTGAAGGGAAGATCAATATTTTTATTTTCACTCGAACTTCCAGCAATATTCACTGTATACATTTGAGCTGAAGCCTCACTAAAATTTGAAATTGTCATCGTAACATTCCCATCATCGCTTATCGTTGATGGATTAAATGTTACTGAAGCTCCTTCAGGAAAACCTGATGCTGACAATGATACTGACTCTGTAAAACCATTGATAAAATCAAAATTCAACACATAACTTACTGATTCATTTCCTGAATTGCATGCAGACTGTTCTCCACTTAAATTCGTAATAATAAATGAAGGCGCTGAGGAGTTGATTGTAAAGTTTGTGGCATTGATATTGTAAAAAATATTATCCGCCGCTTCCACCATAATTCTGGAAGTAGTTGAAGGGGTATCCGGAATCACTACCGATTCTGAACCGTCGTTAGGAGTATTTGCTTTCAGAATAATTGGAAAAGTAGTCCCCCCATCGATTGATAATTTGATATTTACATTTTGACAATTGATGGGAGCAACATCTGTAGTTCCTTTATTCCAAGTAATTGTTTGAGTAGTCCCTGTATCCCAAATAACAGCTGAATTCGCCGCTGTAACCCTAAATGCCTCAGAATTTTCTACAGATACTCTCATATTGTCTCTTGCTGTACCTCCACCTCCATAATAATCATCTCTTACAAAAAAAGAAAAATTTAATTCTCTTACTACATCAGGCAGTACTTCCCAGGTTGAAAAATTGGAACCTGCAACAACAGTTTCCAGAGCTGGCATGTATCTAATTGGAGAGGCTTTTGATGGTAAAGATCTGAACATTGGACCTCGAGTACTCGAAGCCTCCGGAGGCATTGTAAGTGCAATTTCGTTATCTATTTGCTCCCAATTATAGGTTAAAGAAGCGGTACCATCTGCATCGGTAGCTTCTCCTTTTAAAACAAAAGGAGTCGCTTTGGGAATGCTAAAATCTGCTCCAGCATCTGCAGTTGGCAAGGCGTTATCTATCGCTGATATACTTGCACAGGTTGCAGAACTCTGAATTGTACTCCACATTTCTGCAATACTTACTGCATGAAAATAAGCATCACTTTTATTTTGAACATTTGGAGAACAAATACCCGCATATCCCATTATTGTAGATCCACTTCCTGGTTCTACCGCTGTTGATAAATTTCTATTACAATCATTATTTTGAGTGTGATTCGCTCCAAATTGATGCCCGATTTCATGTGCAACATAATCGATATCATAAGAATCTCCTATGGGCGAACCACTACCGGTAATTCCTTTTGCCTTTTGCCCATCAACGCATACAACTCCAAGACCAGCCAGACCTCCTCCCTCTGTACTAAAAGTATGACCAATATCATAATTATTGGAACCAATCGTTGTATCACAAATCGTTTGACTTTCATCAATTAAATCATCGGCATTATCATTTGAGAATCCATCGGTGGATGCGTCTAGAAAAATAATTTTATCATTCTCTTCAACAAGAACCATTTTTACAGCCAAATCTCTTTCAAAAACACCATTCACTCTGGTTATTGTAGTATTCATTGCAGATAAAATAGCTGCTTTTTTACCTTCTTCTGTGGCTGTTGCTGATACATTTTGATTTGCCAAATGAAATTGCGCATACTCTCCAGTACAAGCCAGTGCCAGACGAAATATCCTTAATTTTCCATCATTCGTGTTTTGTGACGTATTTTTTTGTCCAATTTTTTTATGTGATAGGCCTTCAACTTCACAAGTAAAATCGTCTTTATCTTTAACTATATGAGATTTTTTATAAACTATTAAGGTTTTACTATCTTTTGAATAAGGATCTATGTATAAGGTTTCTTCATTTCCAGAAAATACAATTGCATGAAAGCCATCTGATCCAATACTGATCTTTGCAACGGATGTTGGGTCATCTATTCCTTGAGCAGAGTACGACTTTATCATTGAAAATTTTTGAGCTAATTTTGTTTCAAAATTTGAAGATTCTTCCAATAAAAATCGAGAATAACTACCCGTTGCATTCGGAATCTTTATAAGTCGTTTTTTGAGATTGGATTGTAAACCGATAGTATTTTTAAAACGGTCTATTTCAAAAGACATCAACACATATTTAGAAGGTAAATTCTTCTCATAATAGCCCTCATTCTGCAAAATATTGATCTTATCTTCATCAAGTTTCCTGAAGAAATCTTGTGCATTAATTCCTTCTAAAGAAAAAAGAAAAAAAATAACAATTAGGGGATATATTTTCATGACATAATTTTTTAATAATAGATAAAGTAAATATAATGAAATAATTATCTTTACAATTTGCTCATGAACAGAAATATACTCTTAAGAGACTTAAATATAATAGACTACAAAGAAGCCTGGGACTATCAAACTCAGTTACTTCAGGAAATTGTAGAAACAAAAACAAAAAATAGAAAAAGTACGCTTCAAGAAACTACTAAAAATCACTTTTTATTTGTAGAACATCCTCATGTGTATACGTTAGGAAAAAGTGGCGATTTGAGTAATTTATTGCTCACTGAAAAACAACTTCAACAAAAAAAAGCTTCCTTTTACAAAATAAATCGCGGGGGTGACATTACTTATCATGGCCCTGGACAAATTGTTGGATATCCCATCTTGGATTTAGAAAACTTCTTTACAGATATTCATAAATACTTGCGTTTTTTAGAAGAAGCAATTATTTTAACCATCGCTGAATATGGTTTAAAAGGATCAAGAAGTTCCGGAGAAACTGGAGTTTGGCTAGATGTTGGTACACCATTTGCTCGAAAAATTTGTGCGCTTGGAATACGCTCCTCTCGTTGGGTGACCATGCATGGGTTTGCCTTAAATGTAAATGTGAACTTAGGGTATTTTGACCATATTATCCCTTGTGGAATTAAAGGAAAATCAGTGACCTCAATGGAAGCTGAATTGAACAGAAAGATAGACTTAGAAGAAGTGAAGAAAAAAATATTAACTCATTTCAAGACCCTCTTTGAAGTGGAAAAGTTCATCATTTCTTAAAAAATCACAGGTAATATTGACAATGAATTTGATCACTTCTCTTCGTTAAAATACACCTTGTAATACTTCATTTTTTTATCTTCATCATATCCTCTTTCAAGATATTCTGATGCCGCTTCTGGCGCATCTACATCTAATTTTATGCGAATATTTGTGTCTAACTTGATCTCCGTTTTAAGCTTGTTTTTCTCTTTTTTTAATACTACTCCAGAAACATCAAAATTATTTCTAATCAAGACATCATTTAAGGTTTCGAAATGCTTTTTATAATCGTCAAATAACTCTTTGTGTTTCTCCTCAGTAAAAACTTCGTCTTTAAAATCAGTATAATCAACCGCTTCATTTTCTTTAAAATAATCTACTGTATTGGCTAAAAAATTTCCTTGTTCATGCATTCCTAATTCAGGTTTTATAACCTCTTCAGAAAAATCTTTACACAATTCTAAATAATTCTGAGTATGGGAATTATAATCATCAGCTAACCTAACTGATAAGAAGTTTTTGATCCAATATTGAGCATCATAATTATTATTATCAATGGAGAATACAACAGTCCCCTGTGTATCTGTTGTATTCAAAATCAGACATCCTTTATCCATTTTTTTGGTGGAAATCCCTTTTTGAACAACCACATCAAAATTTTCGTTATCGTCCAAATATGTTTGAAAAAAATCAACTTTATTTTCAATTTTAAAAACCCCTAAAGCTTCTGTTAAAATCCCATTAAATTCGATGTCCTCTATAAGAACAACTAATACATCTCCTGTTTTTATTTGTGCAGAATTAGACTGCTCATACAAATGATTTACAATGTTTTTAGAATACTCAATAAAAACCTCTTCTTCTTTAAAAATTTTAGAGGCATAATTATTCAATTCATTCAAACGTACATCGGCATGATGTGAAAATCGATAACTCTGCGAAACCCCTGCAAAAGGCTTCAATAAAAAACTCTTCATTACATCGTAACTTTCTTGGTCAAAACGAATTAAATCTTCAGAAAAAACATTCTGTCCGCTATTAAATTTATTCGCGACTTTGTGTAAGATACATTTGGTAATTTCTGCGTTGGCTTTTTTAATCATTATCTTAAATTGAGTGGGTAAAAATAGAAAAAGTTTGACGATGATTTTAAGAAAAGACTATAATTCTAACGTTAATTGTTCTGGTAATAATTTGAAGGTTTTTCTATGGTATTTTGTTACACCAAATTCACGAATTGCATCTCGATGTTCTTTCGTAGGATATCCCTTATTTTTTTTCCAATTATACATTGGAAATTCTTTGTGAATTTTTTCCATGTATGCATCTCTGTAGGTTTTTGCCAATACAGATGCCGCTGCAATACTTTGGTATTTTGCATCTCCTTTGACAATAGTTTTGTAAGGAATCTCTTTATAACTGCTAAATTTATTCCCATCAACGATAATGAATTCTGGTTGAATCTGAAGCAAACCTATAGAACGATGCATCCCTGTGATAGAGGCCTGTAAAACATTGATTTTATCAACTTCATCTTGCCAAACAAAAGAAACCCCATAAGCAATGGCATTTTCTTCAATAAAAGGCCTTAATTCCTCTCTTTTTTTTTCAGACAACTGCTTGGAATCATTTAAAAAGGGATGGGTAAACTCTTTGGGTAAAATAACTGCTGCTGCAACAACAGGGCCAGAAAGACAGCCTCTACCAGCCTCATCTGTGCCCGCTTCCAAAGAAAAACCACTATAGTTAGATGCTAACATTTTACAAAGAAAAGAAAAAATATTTTAGAGTACTGTTTGGATAATCGTGCTATTGATTCTAAGAGTTTTAAAACTTGTTTTAAGAAGCTTTTTATGATTCCTGTTTTTCGTGGCACTTATTAACAATTATTTTCGTTTTATTATTTTACATTTGCCAATAGAGCAACTAACTATGAATAAATCATTACTTTTTTCTGTAATACTTACTCTTTTTACAGTAAACATATTGTTTTGTCAAAGACCTATGGAATTAGGTCAAAAACTTAACGGTTTTAATTCAAGAGGTAATAATCAAGATAACGCGAATCTTAATTCTGGAGAAGTCTCTGTAAAATTATCTGGAAAAACAAGTTATACAGATTATAAAATTTTTTCTCATAAGAGAGATACTTCGTTTGTAGACACAACCCTAACCATTCAAAAAGACTACACCTTTAACTACCTAAGAACTGATAATTTTGAATTATTAGCCTTTCATAATCAAGGGCAAACTTTTACAAATCTTGGCTATGATTTTAGCAACCTAAAATTATTTCCTGATATTGGTTTTACAGCAAAACAATTTAGCTACTTAGATATTGACGAAATAAAATATTACGAAGTCCCTACGACCACAACACAAATTACGTATAGAACTGGTTTGCAACAAGGTCAGGTTTTAGATGCCCTTTTTACGACCAACTTTTCTAGAAGATTAAATGTTTCGCTTTCCTACAAAGGCCTGAGATCTTTGGGTGCCTATAGGAGGTCTTTGGCGAGCAATGGAAATTTTAGAGGTGCTTTTCATTACAGAACTAAAAAGAATCAATATGAGATTCGTGGTCATTTGACAAGGCAAGATTTCTTTAATCAAGAAAATGGTGGGCTACCAGAAAGTGAAATTGAAAAATTTCAAAGTGATGATGAAAATTTCACAACAAGAGCGAGATTGGATGTAAATTTAAATGATGCTGAAAATCAATTTGATGGGAATAGGATATACATAGACCACAGCTATAAATTACTAGCAAGTAAAGACACCCTAAACAATAAGGATTTTAGTAATTTAAAAATTGGTCATGTTTTTACCAATGAAAAGAAGTCTTACCGTTTTTCTCAACCTTCAAATTCCCCTATTTTTGGAAATGTCTCAGCATCTGGGGCAACTCAAAATGATGCCACTCAAAAAATTTCTAACAACGAATTCAATTTAGAATTCAATTCTAAATATGTTTTAGGAAAATTGAAAGCGAAAATCAATTTTACAAATTATTCATACGGGTATGATACCATTTTAAATACCAACAGCAATATTACCAAAACAACATTAGAAGGAAATGCCGTTTCTTTTGGAGCTGATTGGAATGCTACTATAAAAAACTTTCAATTAAATGCAACTGGAAATCTAACTCCTGGAAACGGAAATCTATCTGGAAACTATCTCAAAGGAGAGGCACTTTACAGAAAAAAGGATTTATTTGAATTGAAAGGACATCTATTAATCAGTTCTAAATCTGCAAATTTTAACAAATTACTTCATCTAAGTAAATTTGATGATTACAATTGGCAAAATAATTTTAGTCCTGAAAATACAAGAGATCTGGGTTTTTCTTTTCGTTCTAAATGGATCAATACCTCCCTTAATTTTACCAATATTGACAACTATACTTATTTCGATCAAAACAATCTGCCGCAACAATTTTCAAATCAAATTACCTATTTAAAAGTAAAAGCACATCGAGAATTTAAATACAAAAAGTTCGCGCTAGACAATACATTGATGTTTCAAAATGTAAGTAGTGGAAGTTCTGTTTTTCGAGTTCCAGAAATGCTTACAAGAAACACCTTGTATTATCAAGATTATTGGTTTGAAGGCAAACCAATGTTAGTGAATATTGGCGCTACTTTTAACTACTTTACAAAATACAAAGCAAATGCCTACAACCCCTTACTGGCTGAATTTACGCTTCAAAACACACAAGAAATAGGCTTCCCCTCTGTAGATGTTTTCTTTAATGCACAAGTAAGAAGAACACGTTTGTATTTTAAAATTGACAATGTAACTTCTAAATTTACAGAAAAAAATTACTTTTCTGCGCCAAACTATCCTTACAGAGATTTTACCATTCGTTTTGGATTGGTCTGGAACTGGTTTATTTAAAGTTTTTTATAAACACAAAGATTCAAAAAGCAGCTCTTTTTTAGAAGTGGTTAGACTTTAAAAACTACGGGCTTATTTTAACTTAAATGGAGTACAAAAAGAATTGTTTTACTTGGCTGCCAACTGCTTAATTTTGATTTTAAAAGCTGCAAAAATTAATGTCATAAAAGGACTTAACCAATTAAAAACGGCATAAATAGCATAGTCAAAAACAGCAACTCCTAAAACTCCAGAATGATAAGCACCGCAGGTATTCCAAGGAATCAAAACAGAGGTTACTGTCCCTGAATCTTCTAAAGTTCTACTCAAGTTTTCGGGCGCTAAACCCTTATCTTCATAGGCTTTTAAATACATTTTTCCTGGAACTACAATGGCCATGTATTGGTCTGATGCTGTAAAATTTAATCCTATACAAGTAAAAACTGTACTTGAAAACAACCCGAAAATAGAATCAAAAAGCGTTAAAAGAAAAGCACTAATTTTAGCCAATGCTCCAATTGCATCCATAATACCTCCAAAAACCATAGCGCATAAGATGAGCCAAATTGTACCTAACATTTTAGACATTCCCCCCGCTGTAAATAAATCTGCTAGTGCTGCATTTTCTGTTGCTATGGATGTTTTAACAGTGATTGCTTGCATGATTCCTTTATAAGCAGAAGAAAAAGTAAGTTCTTCAGTACCCGTAATTTGTGCCACAACTTCTGGTTGAAAGAGTAATGCAAAAATACCTCCTAAAATAGTACCTGCTAGTAATGCAACCAATGGAGGAGTTTTCTTAATGATTAAAAAGATAACGATTATTGGGACTAAAAATAACCAAGGTGTGATCATAAAGGCCTTATTTATATCGGCTAATAAAACAACAGTATCCGCCTCGCCATTTGAATTTTGTGTAAACCCTATAATAATAAAAAAGATCAATGTAATTATAATAGTGGGCACGGTTGTGTAAGCCATATATTTTATGTGCGTAAAAAGATCTGCACCCGCCATTGCTGGTGCTAAATTTGTAGTATCTGACATTGGTGACATTTTATCACCAAAATAAGCACCAGACAAAACAGCCCCTGCCGTCATTCCTAAAGAAATACCTAGAGCTTCTCCGATACCTACTAATGCAATACCTACGGTTGCTGAAGTTGTCCAAGAGCTTCCAGTTGCAATAGAAATAATAGCACAAATTATCAAACATGCCGCTAAAAATATTGTAGGATTCAAGACTTGTAACCCATAATAAATCATAGCTGGAATAATACCACTAATCAACCAAGTACCTGCTAAAGCACCGACCATTAAAAGAATTAAAATTGCGCCGGCTGTAGATTTTATATTTTCTGCAACTTCATCAATCATCAATTTATATGAAACTTTATTTCTAAAACCTACAAGTGCCGCAACGGCACCACCTAAAAGTAAAACAAACTGATTACTACCACTCAAAGCATCATCCCCAAAAACAAAAACATTGTAGGCCAACATTATAACTAAAGCTAAAATAGGAAACAAAGCCTCCCAAATATTTAGCTCTTTGTTATCAATTATTTTCTGATCCTCTATGTTAACTTCTACTCGGTTTTTATCGTCTTGCATTCTAAAAAATTTTGTTCTGTAATGTTACGCTTTTACCTACGGTTATGCAAATCAAAATAGTTGCCCTATTTTTGCACTCATGGATTCGTTAACTCAACTTGTTTTAGGAGCTGCTTGTGGAGAAATTGTGCTCGGTAAAAAAATTGGAAATAAGGCCTTATTATTTGGGGCCATTGGTGGTACAATACCAGATTTAGATGTTTTTGTCGGTCGGTTTTTGTTTGATAATGAAATACAGGCAATGGCGTTTCATCGAGGAATCATGCATTCTATTTTATTTGCTTTTTTGGGGGCTTTTCTATTTGGCTGGAGCGCCTACAGACTCTATGACACTGGGAAAAGAAAGGGGAAAACAACACTGCAAAATTGGAGGTGGCTTTTCTTTTTAGCGATATTTACACACCCAATTTTAGATTGTTTTACGCCTTATGGCACCCAGCTATTTGCTCCATTCTCCGACTACAGAGTTGCTTTTAATACGATTGCTGTTGCAGATCCTTTCTATACAATGCCATTTTTGTTGTGTTTGATCATTATGATGTTCTATCAGAGGAATAAACAACAAAGGACTTGGTGGTTAAAAGCAGGAATTTATGTGAGTTCTGCCTATCTATTTTTTACGGTTGGAAATAAACTCTACATGGATTCGGTCTTTAAAAAATCATTTAAAAAAGCAGGGATTGCTTACAATCGTTTCTCTGCACAACCCACCATATTAAACTCTGTTTTATGGTATGCTGTTGCAGAAAGTGATACTCAGTACCATCTGACTTTTTATTCTTTATTAGATAAAAAACCCATTACAGAAAACATTATTAGTGTAAACAAAAATCATTCGCTGATAGAGATGAACGATGAAAATTTAGAACTCTTATCGTGGTTTAGCAATGGTTATTTTAACCTCTCTAAACAAAAAGAAACAGATACTTATACCTATGTAGATTTACGATATCCTATGCTAAACCCTGAGGATCAAAATTCAAGTGTTTTTAATTTTACGATCTATTACAAAGACAAGGAATGGGACATGCTTCCTTTTACTGGAACCGCTCCCCAAAAAGAGGATTTTACAAATTTCATAACTCGTTTGAAAGGAATTTAAATCTATCTTCTACAATAGAATTGTACAACACAATAGAAGCTTTCATTATAAAATGTCCAATTCTGTCATACAAGATTTCATCATTCCGTAGGTTCTCTCAATATCATTATCCAACCCAATAGAAAATCGAATTAACCCATTGGTTAAGCCCATTTCTTTTTGTTCTTCCTCTGAAATTTCTGAAGAAGTTGAGGTTCCAGGTGCACTAAAAAGTGTTTTATAAAATCCTAGACTAACCGCTAAATATCCAATATTTCTCTCCTGCATTGACTTCATTAGAGCATTCGCTTTCTCTAAAGAACCAACATCAATGGTTAACATGCCTCCAAATCCATAAGCAGTATTCATCATGGAGGTAAATAATTGATGAGAAGGATGAGATTCCAATCCTGGATACACTGTTTTTAATCCATCAGCTTCAAATTTATGCGCCAAGAAAGAAGCATTGTAGCTGTGTTGTTTCATTCTGATAGGAAGCGTTCTCATATTTTTAAGAATCGAGGAAGCTCTTAGACTATCCATGGTAGACCCCAACAACATGCTTGCGCCATTGTTTACATTTCGTAAATCATCGATAAACTCCTGCGCACCACAAGCGACTCCTCCAACAGCATCTGAGGTACCATTTATAAATTTTGTAAGACTGTGACATACCACGTCTGCACCTAATTTCGCCGGAGAAATTGACAGGGGTGAAAAAGTATTATCTACCACTAATTTTATATTATATTTCTTCGCCAAAGCAGATAAAGCTCTGATATCTGCAACTTCCAACAGAGGATTACTTACCGTCTCACAAAACAACACTATCGTGTTTTTTGTAATGGCTGCTTCTACTAAATCTACTTTTGTAATATCTACAAAAGTAGTTGCAATCCCCAGTCTTGGGGTGAAATTTTTTAAGAAGGCGTAAGTTCCTCCATAGATGGTTCTGCTAGAAACAATGTGTTCTCCTGAACCAACTAACTGCAATAAAACAGGAGTAATAGCACCCATTCCTGAGGCAGAAACATTGGCTGATTCTGTGCCCTCCATAGCTGCTAAAGCCTCCCCTAAATATCCATTACTTGGGGTAGAATGACGTGAATACAAATAGCAACCCTCCGTATTCCCTTCAAAAGTATCTAACATTGTTTTTGCCGACATAAAGGTATAGGTAGAAGTATCTGAAATGGAAGGGTTTACACCTCCAAATTCGCCAAAAAACTGTAAATCTTGGATAACGTCTGCGGGTTTGAATTTCATAAGATATTGATTTTATGAATACAAAATAACAATATAAAAGAAAAATTATCAATCAAAATACATAAATACAGTTTATAAATCTAAAAAAATATGTATTTTTAGTTTTTAAAACTAAACAAACCCCTAATTAAATCAAATCTTAGAAAAATTTAAACATATGATCTTGGATGTTACAGACAAAAAGCTCCTTAATTTATTGCAACAGGATAGCAAACAAACCACCAAACAACTCTCTTTACAATTAAACCTCTCAGTGACGGCTGTGTACGAGCGTATTAAAAAATTAGAGAAAGGAAAGGTCATTCAAAAGTATGTAGCAATCGTCAATAAGAATAAAATTGAAAAGTCTTTTTTGGTCTTTTGTCATATCAAGCTGATGCAACATTCTAAAGATCATGTCACTACTTTTGAACGAGAAGTTTTAAAATTAGAAGAAGTCTCTGAGTGTTTTCATGTAAGTGGAGCCTATGATTATATTTTAAAAGTATATGTAAAAGATATGGACGAATACCGAGAGTTTATGGTTAAAAAATTAACCGCTATAAAATATATTGGAAGCACACATAGTACTTTTGCCATTGAACAAGTTAAAAACACGACTGAGATTCAAGTCTAAAAAAATACAAAACAAAGGTTTTGGATTTTTAAATTCTTTCTATTTCTATAAAAGAATCTTGAACATTGATCAATTTTTTATAAAACTGCTTTAGGTAAAAGTACTCATCAGCAGAGTAGCTTTTTTTATTCAACGAATATTTTAAATATATATTGATCGTATTCCCTATCTGACTTGTGTTAAAAATGATTTTACCCCCTTTGTTAGGCAATGCCACACCCATATTTTTGGGAAGCTTAGCAATTTTGTATGTTTCGGGAATTATGAGCTTCATTAAATAGGTTTTGCTTCTCTCATACCCAAAATCAACAGGATAATCTCTTTTATTTAATTTAAACGGATTTACACCAATCCTGTCAATTACAAAAGGGTTCAACCTTATCCTGCGACTCCCCATGACATCTGTTTCAATAGTTATTTTATATGATTCATTGAGTGCTTTGTCATTGTCATCTAAATTTTCCAATGCAACATCTTCCACTTCAATATTTGGATAGTTATTTTCAAAGTCTTCTAAAATATCATCCTCCGACAAGCCGTCAAATTCTACTCTTTTATGTACAGCAAAATAACCTGTTCTTTTAATTGACAAATCCCCAACGAAGGAATCATCTTTAAGAAGCAAAGACAACCTAATTGTTTTGGATGTCTTTTGTCTTAGATTAATCTGCTCCCAAAAACTTCCATTTTTAAAATCCATCACTCTTCCTTCTCCATTTAAACTCTCAGATTGGATAAAGCCGAATCCCAAATATTTATTTACAGCATCTAAAAAGTAGATCTGATTATTAATTACAGCCCTCACAACCATATAATTAAACTCAGAGATTACCGGATGTAATTTTGTAGGAATTTCCCGATCTCTTGTTGACAAGAGTACCAACTTACTCTCAATGTTTGCCGCCTGCAACGCAAAGTACAATGATAAATTAATCTCAAAAACACTTCCTAGTTTGTTTTTAAATGCTTTTTTAACCTCTACTTTTCTGTTAACCCCGTATTTTTCATTCCATGTATAATGGTTTTGTACCCTTTTATAAATTTGCTTTGCCCTCTCTAAGCTATTCTCAGAATTCAAACTTGCCTCACTTGATAGATTCTCTTTAAAATATCTCTTTTTTAAATATTGACCAGATAAAAAATACGTTTCCAATTTTTTATCTACAGCTTTCCATGTTTTTGTATAATTGGTGACCTGTCCTCCAAAATGGGTTCGTGATATTAATTTAAAAGAGAGTCGAGACACATAATTGTCTAGACTCAACATATAGTCCTCCTTTTTAAATGCCGGAACAGCATCCATTCCATATTCTAAAACACCACAAGGGCCTGTTCCAATTCCTGGCAAGTAAAAACAACCATTTTTCACACGAAAATTTTCTCTATGCAACTTTAAATTTCCCACAAGTCGAATATTATACTTAAAATTTCCTATGATAGCTGCTGTAAAATCACTTTTTAACTTTGGGATATCAGATTGATATTTCCAATCATCTATTTGTGGATAAGGAGAGATTAATGAATACCGAAATTCAATCACACTCCCAACTTTTATATTTGGCAGGGTAAAGTAAGTTTCTTTCCATTTTCCAGACAAATCTTTTGTATAAATTTTATCCTTTTCCAAACTCGTTGTATGCATGACATTATTCTCAGTTAAATTATTTGTTACCGCCTGAATATCATACACTTCTTGTTCATCATAAAACGGAATTTTAATAGTCGCTTTATCAAAACCAGTTGTCTTCAAAATTTTTATTCTAAAATAAAAATCGGTTGTAAATTTATATTTAAATTTATCTTTTTTATTCATGTAATAATTACCGTGTTCGTATAAAACGACGGCACGTGCAGTTGTATCCTTTTGATATACTTGCATCTTTAACTCCTCTATGGTTGTTTTGCCCATCGTTGTCGATTTCTTGCTTTGTCCAAAACAAAAAACAACAACAAAACTAAAGGCCAATACTAATTTTAACTTCATAACTTTTTTTTACTAGAATTGTATGTAATCTTGAGGCTTCGTTAAGTTTTTATCAATGCTATTCTTAAATTGTCATTCTTAGCAACTTTACGTCTAAAAGCTCTGTAAGTTTTATAATCCTCTTTAGGATATAATCCTTCTTTAATAAATAAAATACGCTTGTATTTTATGTGATGCTTGTCAATTTTATCAATTGAAATTTGATACATACCAAATTTATTGATGATGGACTTGTCTTCAAACAGAGCTTCTACTTGATATCCTTTTGGAATTTCAATAATAGACTCATCTTCATCCTTATAACCTCTTGGAATTAGAAGGGGTAATTTCCGATTTCTATATCTTTTGGGTATAAAACTATTTTTATTAAAAAAATTGACCCTAAAAAGTATTTCTGCATCAGTAATAGTTGCATAATCTTCTATTGAAATTGAAAAATCTTCCGTAAAAATAACCTGCTCTTTATCATTTTTTAATTTCACAGACTCAACTTCTAAATTGTTATTGTAGCTCCAAACCTCAGATTTATAAAGCTTAATTAATGTTTCTTTTGGATACCTATCGTAATTATGTCTATTATAAAAATTCAATCCTTTTGATACCCTTTCTAAAGTTGCTTGTATGGTCCCTTTTTCGTCTAATCGAATCGTTGCTTTTGTGGTTTGTAAGTTTGTTTCATTTTTATAAGAGGGTGTTCTTTTTATAATCCCTCCCTCTGGAGTTATAACAAGTACATCTCTATCATCAGTAAAATCTCCTAAAAAACCAAATGGAATGGTTTGATCGGTACATTCTAACCAGATGTCATTTCCTCCAGTAAGCTCAGAAGCAGGAATATTTAGTATAGCATGATTCCCTTGAAAAGTTACAAAATCTTTATCGATATTTCTTTTTTGTTTCGCATAAACCAGGGTGTAATAAGAGGTTATTCCAACTGCAGCTAACAATGCTTTTGTGTAATTTGTTAGTCCTTTACAGTCTCCATAACCTACTTTGTCAACTTTATTTGCAGCAATTGGTTGCCACCCCCCAATACCAATACTTACGTTAATATATCGTGTTTTATTTTGCACAAACTCATAAACAAGTTTTGCTTTCTCTGTGGGATTATCTACATCTTTTACCAAGTCTTTTATTTTTGTAACCGTTGCTGGCTCTAAAATATCTCGTCCTGATATTAAATAATCATTTTGCCATTTTCCAAATTCTTTCCAATTAGAAACATATCCTTTTACTCCTTTTAATGAAAAATCATTTGAAGCAACCATTAAATTAGGCATGAAATCTCTCGAAGGAATTGCATGTACTTCTGGTTTTATTGCTGGTTGATTTTCAAATATATAATGTAAATTAAATTCTGAAGATTTATCTTGAATAGGGTAATTCTTAAAATTTTTCTTTTTTGTTCTAACAATGATTTTTAAGGGATTATTCAGTTTGTACTGACTTTTTTCTATCCCAACATAATATCCTTTTACAGGATACCATCTTGGAATAAAACCTGTAGTAGAGGTTTTATATTCCGATTCAAACACAACAGTGTAGGGATAAGCAACAGGAGTATACGTTACAGATTTAACTCTTGCATCTGAATATAAGGTTTCACCTCCTATGGCACTTACATCTGAAAATTTTCTTTTCGAATATTTTTTTATTTCCCTTCCTAAAGCATCATAAATTTTAGCAGAAAGTTTTGTTAATTTAGTATCATTATTATACCCTTTTGCTATTCTTACGTATATATTTCCAAATTCATTTAGAACTGTTACAACTTTTTTTTCATACACAACCATTTTGTCGATTGCTTCAATAGTAATCTCTGTAGTACTATTTCTAATAACTGCATTAGCATTCTTTGTCAACTCATTGGAAATCAAAGCTGAAGCGTAAATATTTTCTTGGGAAAAAATTAAATTACAGGTAAATAATAATATTAGAAATAAAATTCTTGTAGGGTATTTCATGAAGTTTTTCTTTTTTATAGCACTGCAATATAATAAAAAAACCCAAAACAAAGGTTTTGGGTTTTTTAAATTATTCTTTCAGTTTGATGGCAAGCTATTTATTTAAATGCGATCCATCACAATATCCATTAGGGTCTGACGTATTACCACATCCACAAGTTGGTCTATCGATTTTAGTTGATTCCATATTTTTATAGTTTAAAATTAGTATTCGTTATCTAAGAACAACAACAAAAGACATCTCCATTAAGTCATTTATAAATTTATCTTTCAATCCTTCAATCCATCTTTTAGACCCATATTTTACATTAAAATCTGCTCTATCCACATTAAAAACATCACTCTTAAAAGAAGTTACTCCTGCTTCTGTAGAAATCGTTGCAGGAATTGTAATGCTCTTGGTAACGTCTTTAATTTGAAGGTTCCCTGTTACTGCTAATTTCCCTTCAGTTTCTTCTACCTTGGTAATTACAAATTTAGAGGTAGGATACACAGCAATGTCAAAAAAATCAGGTGCTTTTAAGTGACCTTCTAGGTTTTGTGCCCCATCAGTTCCTGCCATGTCTAGGTTTGTAATGGTACTCATATCTATGACAAACTCACCTCCTTTTAAAACCCCTTCTTCTAGCAACATCCCTCCGCTTTTTAGAGCGACGGTCCCATTATGAGAACCTGTAGGCTTACTCCCTTTCCATGTTAACACAGAAACGGCCGTATCTATATTATTTAGGTCAGCAATATTTGTTTCAACTTTTTCAGCTTCGTTTACTGCTACTTTTTCTTTCTTCTCTCCTTTACACGCTGTTAAAAGTGATGCGACAATCAGTATTGATAAAACTATTTTTTTCATTTTAATGTTGATTTTAAATTTATTTTCCATGGCAAATATATGCTTTTTATTTTCCTTGGAAAATAAAAAAGTATTTTTTTAGATAATATTAACACTTGTCGAAAATAGAAAGGCTATTCTTTTATTTTGGAATCAATGATAATAGTAACGGGGCCATCATTCAACAACTCCACTTTCATCTCTGCACCAAATACTCCAGTAGCCACTTTTTTGCCAAGTACTTTTTCTAGAGAGGCTACAAATTCTTGATACAAAGGAATTGCTACGAGTGGTTTTGCAGCCTTAATATAACTGGGTCTGCTTCCTTTTTTTGTGGAGGCATGTAGGGTAAATTGACTCACCACTAATGCTGCTGCATTGAGATCCATTAAAGATAAATTCATCACGTCATTTTCATCATTAAAAATCCGAAGATTTGAAACTTTTTTTACCAACCAATGAATATCCTCTTCTGTATCATCGTGCTCAATCCCTAAAAGAATCAGCAATCCTGCTGATATATTTGCAACTTTATCTCCATGAACCGTTACACTTGCTTTTGATACTCTTTGAACAACAATTCTCATAGGCTATTAAGTATCTTGATCTTCGTTCCAAATATCTGTTCTAAAATGCGCTGTTTCATCTTCTCCCTCTAAAATTTGAAGATAACTTTTATAGCGAGACCAAGAAATCCGTTCTTCTTCTAGAGCGGCCTTAATGGCACAATTCGGTTCTTTTGTATGGATACAGTTATTAAATTTACAATCTTGTTTTAAGGCAAAAAACTCAGGGAAATAGTCTCCTAATTCATACTTATCGATGTCTACAACTCCAAAACCTTTGATTCCTGGGGTATCAATAATTCGTGCATTAAAATTTAAATCGAACATTTCCGCAAATGTTGTCGTATGTTTTCCTTGTTGATGTTGGTCTGAAATTTCTTTGGTTTTTAAATCTAGGGTAGCATCAATTGCATTTACAAGGGTTGTTTTTCCAACTCCTGAGTGACCCACAAACATCGATGTCTTATCTTTCATTATTTCTTTAATGATAGAGACGTTTGTGTGTTGGGTAGCAGAAACCTCTATGCATCTATATCCTATTGCTTCATAAATATCCTTGAGGTATAATACCTCTGCCCGAGCCTCAATAGCATAAGAATCTATTTTATTAAAAACCAAGACGGTGTCAATCCTGTAGGCTCTTGCAGCCACTAAAAAACGATCTATAAATGTTGAAAATGTTGGCGGATTATTAATGGTTATAAGTAAAAAAACTTGATCAATATTTGCCGCAATAATATGGGTTTGTTTCGAAAGGTTTACAGATTTTCTAACAATGAAATTCTCTCGATCTAAGATTTTTTTAATTACACCTGTTTCTTCATCTCCTTTTTTTTCTAAGTCGAAAAGAACTCGATCTCCAACTGCTACAGGATTGGTACTCTTAATTCCTTTGATTCGGAATTTTCCTTTGATTCTACATTGGTGAAATTCACCATCTTCAGATTTTACCTGATACCAACTTCCAGTAGATTTATATACGGTTCCTGTCATTAATACAAAGATGCAGAATTTATAATAAATACATAAAAAAATTCTTCAGATTTATAAACCTGAAGAATTTTATTATATAGACTAACAAAAAGTGATTACTCGCTCTTTATCTGTTATTCCAAAAAACTATCCGTTAATTATCTTTTCTTGATGATTGATTGATTCTTGGTGAATTGCTTTGAACATTTTTAAAACAAATTCTTCGCTCAAACCTTTGCTTTCCCCCTCTAAAATCATATTTCCAAGTATCTCATTCCAACGTTTCGATTGTAAAACAGCAACGTTTTTATCTTTCTTTAAAGCTCCAATTTGATCGGCAACTTTCATACGTTTTCCCAAAGTCTCTAACAATTGTGTATCTGCCACATTAATTTGCGCTCTTAAATTGTCTAAAGATTTTGTGTAATCTGCTTCTGTATTGGTTTCTTTTCTGATTTTTAAATCTTCCATAATTTGCTTAAGCTTCGTTGGAGTCACTTGTTGAGCGGCATCAGACCAAGCATTTTCAGGATCGAAATGAGTTTCGATCATTAAACCATCAAAATTTAAATCCAATGCAGTTTGAGAAACATCTTGAATCATTTCTCTATTTCCTGTAATATGAGAAGGATCGTTAATTAATGGTAAATCTGGAAATTTATTTTGGAACTCAATCGCTAATTGCCATTCTGGGGTATTTCTATAATTTGTTTTTTCATAGGTAGAGAACCCTCTGTGAATTGCTCCTAAATTTTTAATCCCTGCCGTATACAATCTTTCGATACCACCTAACCATAAAGCCAAATCTGGATTTACTGGATTTTTAACCAACACAATTTTGTCTGACCCTTGCAAAGCATCTGCAATTTCTTGCATGATGAATGGCGATACTGTAGAACGTGCCCCAATCCATAATAAATCGACATCATTTTCGATGGCCAATTTAACATGGGCCGCATTGGCAACTTCTGTACAGGTTTTCATACCTGTTTCTTCTTTTACTTTCTTTAACCATCTTAAACCAATTTCTCCAACACCTTCAAACATTCCTGGTCTTGTTCTTGGCTTCCAAATTCCCGCTCTAAAATAATTTACATCAGAATCTTTTAATTCGTGTGCAATTTTTAAAACCTGTTCTTCGGTTTCTGCACTACAAGGCCCTGCTATTACTAGTGGATGCGCTAAATTCATATCATCCAACCATGTTCTTAATTCTTTTGTATTTTTCATTTTTCTACTTGTTTTGGCTTTTATTTTATGCCGTTTAAAATTTGCTTTATATAATTTGTATTCTCCATTTCGTTAAAAATTTCAGAGAAATTATCTTGTTGCATCAACGCTTTAAAATGTTGTAAATTATTGATGTATTCTTCTAATGTTTCTATAACATTCTCTTTATTCTGTTTAAAAATTGGTGTCCACATGGCTGGCGAACTCTTTGCCAAACGAACGGTGGATGCAAAACCAGAACCTGCCATATCAAAAATATCGCGTTCATTTTTTTCTTTATTGATCACTGTTTTACCTAACATAAACGCACTAATGTGAGATAGATGCGAAACATAAGCAATATGTTTGTCATGAGAGACAGCATCCATATAACGAATACGCATTCCAATGTCTGTAAAAAGCTGTAAAGCTTTTTCTTGCAACTTAAAAGTGGTCTTTTCTACTTCACAAATAATATTTGTTTTCCCAACGTATAAGCCAGAAATTGCTGCTGCAGGTCCAGATTTTTCTGTTCCTGCAATTGGATGACATGCTAAAAAATTTCTTCTTTTTGGATGATGTTCAACCGCCTTACAAATTGCTTCTTTTGTGGATCCTGCATCAACAACCAAGGTCTGATCTGAAATCTTATCCAAAATTGTTGGTAATAATTGAACCGTTGCATCTACCGGAATAGAAACAATGACTACGTCTGCATTTACCAAATCGTCTAAAGTGGCTTTTTTATCGATGAGATTTAATTCCAACGCTTTGTCTAGGGTCTCCTTTTTTCTACTAATTCCATGTATAACAACTGCTGGATACTTATTTTTAATATCAATAGCAAAGCTACCTCCAATTAAACCAATACCAATCATGTAGATATTTTTCATATTCTAGATATTGCTTTTTTAATGATTGTTGAACTTACACATAGTGAAAAACGAATGTACCCTTCTCCTTGACTACCAAAAACAGTTCCAGGAGTTATAAATATGTCTTTCCCATATAAAATAGTATCCGTAACTTCTTCTGATTTTTTACCCGCTGGAATTTTAGCCCAAACAAATAATCCTGTTGAATTTCTGTCATATACACAGTCTAATTTATCTGCCAATTGCCAGATTAAATTTCTGCGTTCTGTATATATTTTATTTTGTTCTAAAAACCAAGAATCAGATAAACTTAGCGCTTCAATAGCTCCTTTTTGAATTCCGTAAAACATGCCAGAATCCATATTCGATTTTACTTTTAAAATCTCATTAATATATTTTTGATTTCCTAAAACCATTCCAACACGCCAACCAGCCATGTTAAAAGTTTTACTTAAAGAATTTAATTCTAAAGCAATCTCTTTTGCTCCATCAACTTGTAAAATACTCTTGGGAGTATCGTTTAAAATAAAACTATATGGATTGTCATTGATGATTAAAATATCATGCTTCTTTCCAAATGCGACTAACTTCTCAAAGGTTTCTGTAAGTGCATTTGTTCCTGTTGGCATGTGTGGATAATTTACCCACATAATTTTCACCTCAGACAAATTTTGACTTTCCAATTCTTTAAAATCTGGCTGCCAGTTATTTGCAGCACTGAGGTTATAAAAAAGAGGCTCGGCTCCTACTAATTTTGTTACTGATGTGTAGGTTGGATATCCTGGATTTGGAATCAACACTTTATCGCCTTCGTTTAAAAAAGCCATAGAAATATGCATAATTCCTTCTTTACTCCCCATTAATGGCAGCACTTCATTTTCTGGATCTGAAACAACAGATAACTTGTTCTTATAAAAATTAGAAATCGCATTTCTTAATTCGGGCAACCCTTGATAGGATTGATATTTATGAGCAGAAGCATCATGTAAACTATTCTGAATCGCCTCTAAAACTTTTGCAGGTGGTTGCAAATCGGGAGATCCAATTCCCATATTGATAATGGGTTTCCCTGCTGCCATTAGCCCTCTTACTTCTCTTAATTTTTTTGAAAAATAGTATTCTTGAACCGTATCTAATCTTTTGGCTGCCTTCATCATTTCCTACCGTTTTTATAAGTTCCTAAAACCTTAAACTCCTCTGCCATGATTTCAATAATTGTTACTGCTTTTTTATAATTTTTGAAGTCATCAAAAGTAATGTCTACAAAAAATGAATATTTCCAAGGAGTTTCGATCACTGGAATTGATTGTATTTTTGTCAAGTTCATTTTGCAATCACTTAACACATTAAGAATTGCCGCCAGGCTGCCTCTTTTATGATTTAATTCAAATTTTAAAGAGGCTTTATTTATCTCATCTATTTCATTGTTTGACTCTTGTGTCTGAACAATTACAAACCTAGTCGCATTGTCTTTAATGGTTTGTATTTCATCTTCAATGACCTCCAAATTAAAAATTTCTGCAGCAATTTTTGGAGCAATTGCTCCGATTCCTACTAAATTTTCTTTAGAAATTCTTTTGGCTACCTCGGCAGTATCCACATCCTCCACTAATTTGATATGTGGATATTTTTTAAAGAATTCTTTGCATTGTAACAATGCCATAGGATGTGACCAAATCTCCTTAATATCTTCAATTTTTTGACCTTTTAACCCCATTAAATGATGATGAATGTGTAAGTATTCTTCTCCCGTTATGTGTAAATTATACTTATCGATTAAAGCATAATTGGGAATGATAGATCCTGCAATTGTATTCTCTAACGCCATCACCCCAAGATCTGCAGAACCATCTAATAAACTATCTACCAAGACATCAAAAGACATACACTCTTTCAACTGTATTTCTGAACCATAAAAGTCGCGAGCAACTTTATGATGATTTGAGCCTTCTGCTCCTTGTATGGCAATCGTTTTGTTCATCGATTTAAAAAGTCTATCAAAAAAAAAGTCTCGAAATTAATTCGAGACTTTATATTTTTGAATGTTTCTTAACAACATACTACAAAGTCTCTTCTTTTATTATAAAAATAAAAGTAAAAATAGAAACGTGTAAAGTTGATATTCAACATCTTAATTCTCTTGTTTTGAAGAGCAAATCTAAAGATTATATTGAAACAAACAAATTAAATTTCCTTTTTTGTAAAAGAATTGACATATTGATAAATATCGCAGAAAATGCAAGGCTGGTTTTATGAAATTCTTTGATGAAAAAGGGATTAGAAATACATTTCTAAATTTTAAACCATTCTTTTACCAATTTTTTCTCAGTAGAAGTGGCTGTTTTATGGATGTAATCATTTTTAATTGCCTCATACTGATAGTCTTTAGACCATTCTTCAATATGTATGGACAACTCTTCTAGAGAAGTACAAATAAATTGCAACTCTTCTGAAGTTATTGTTGGATGTAGAGATAAGCGAACCCAACCTGGCTTTTCTGTATTACAACCGTGTAAAATTTGATCTTGAATCTTGTTGGAAGTTTCTTGATCTACATTTAATAAAAAATGTCCGTAGGTTCCTGCACAAGAACAACCTCCTCTTGTTTGAATTCCAAAACGATCATTTAGTAATTTTACAACAAGGTTAAAGTGATACTTTTCAAAATAAAAAGAAAAAATACTCAATCGTTCTTTATGATTTGGCGCTAAAACTTTTACTCCAGACAAGTTTTCTAAAGTTTTAAATACGAGTTTGTTGATTTCTTCTTCTCTGTTTTTAATATGATGTACTCCCATTTTTTCTTTCAACTGAAGTGAAAGTGCCACTCTTATTGTTTGTAAAAAACCTGGGGTACCCCCATCTTCTCGAGTTTCTACATCATCAAAATAATCATGTTCTCCCCAAGGGTTTGTATAGCTTACTGTTCCTCCTCCAGGGTTGTCTGGAACCGTATTTTTATATAAGCTTTTATTAAAGATGAGCACTCCTGAACTTCCTGGTCCTCCTAAAAATTTATGGGGAGAAAAGAAGATCGCGTCTAAATATTCATCTTTATTTTCTGGATGCATATCAATGGCGACATAAGGCGCACAACAAGCAAAATCAACAAAACACAAACCATGATACCTATGAATTAGTTTTGCTACTTTGTGATAGGGGGTTTTTATCCCTGTAACATTGGAACAGGAGGTAATAGAAGCTATTTTTATTTTTCTGTGTTGATGTTTTTGTATGCATCTTTCAAATTCATTAAGACATAGCAATCCTTCATCATCACATGGAACCACTACTACATCTGCAATCGTTTCTAACCATGATGTTTGATTGGAATGATGCTCCATATGACTGACAAAAACAATGGGTTTTAAATCCTCTGGAATCGCGGTATGATTCTTTAGGCTTTCAGAAACTTTTAATCCTAATATTCGCTGAAATTTATTAACAACTCCTGTCATTCCAGAACCTGTCGTAATCAAAACATCATTCGAATTTGCGTGAACGTGGCGTTTGATAATTTTCCTAGCTTCATGATAGGCCAACGTCATCGCAGCCCCCGAGGTCGTTGTTTCTGTATGTGTATTTGCAACAAAGGGACCAAATTGATGTAGCATTTTTTCTTCAATGGGAGCGTACAGTCTTCCACTTGCGGTCCAGTCTGAATAAATCAATTTTTGCACTCCATAAGGAGATTGAAAGGTTTGTTCTATGCCAACAATATGTTCTCTAAATTGTTGAAAATATTCCTCTAGAGGAGACTTTTCTGTATGTTGATTTATTGAACTCATTCTTATGAAATTCGTTTTTACTTTCAAAAATAAGCAATAAAAAATTATTCGTTAACATGCTGTTTAAACACCTCTAAACCACATTCTAAAAACTGTGCATATTCATTTTCATCTGGCGTATATCCAACCGCTTGATTTAATATTTTAGACCCCTCAGAATTTAGCAAAACATAATAGGGCTGTGAATTTATTTTAAAAAATTGAGTTTGGAAGTTCGCCCATTTATGTCCATAATTTTCTAATCTTCTTGTTCCTCCATTGGGTCTGTTTACAAGAAGTTGCTCTTCTACAGGCAATGTTTTCTTATCATCTACATAAAGAGAAATTAAAACAACATTATTTCTCAAATACCTATCAATTTTTTGAAGTGGCCAAACTTGCTCCTCCATTTTTCTACAATTTACACAGGCATACCCGGTAAAATCTAATAGAATTGGTTTTTCTACTTTTTTTGCATATTCAATTCCTGATTTTAAATCTTTAAAACAATCCAAATTATTCGGACAGTCGTTAGGGTACAAAAAACTATAACCAACCGGGGGTGCCAATCCACTTAATAAGGTCAACGGTGTAAAAGTTTTTGTCTCTTTATTTACCATAAAACCAGAAGCTAAATAAATGACAAAAGAGGCTACTAAAATACCTCCAATGATTCTTGAAAATGATATTTTTTTAATAGATGAGTCGTGAGGAAATTTTAATTTACCAAATAAATACAGCGCCAATCCGGTAAAAATTAAGATCCAAAGAAGCAAGAATGGTTCAATTTTTAAAAGGTTCCAGTGTGCTACTAAATCTGCATTCGATAAAAATTTAAATGCCAAAGCTAATTCTAAAAACCCTAAAATTACTTTGGTCGTATTGAGCCAACCTCCCGATTTTGGTAGCGCCTTAATCATATTGGGAAATAAAGCAAATAAAGCAAAAGGAAACCCAAGAGAAATTCCAAAACCTGCCATTCCTGCTGTCAATTGCCAAGCACCTCCGTCTGCTGTAAGTGATCCTGCTAAGAGCGATCCTAAAATTGGACCTGTGCATGAAAATGAGACAATTGCTAGCGTTAGTGCCATAAAAAATATTCCTATGAAACCTCCTGAACTCTCCCCTTGTGTGGTGGTGTTTGTCCAGCTTGATGGGAGTGTTAATTCGTAGTATCCAAAAAAAGAAAAGGCAAAAAAAACAAAGACTATAAAAAAGAGACTATTCAGCCAAACGTTGGTAGATATTTCATTCAAAATATCAGGATTTACGGAATCCAATAAATGAAAAGGAATGCTTAAAATCACATATACCGCAAAAATAAAAAACCCATACAACAAAGCCTTTGAGATACCTGAACGATTATTTTGTCCATTATTTTTAGTAAAAAAACTAACGGTCAAAGGAATCATTGGGAAAACACAAGGAGTTAGCAAGGCTAGAAGCCCCCCTAAAAACCCCAATCCAAAGAGGTTCCATAGAGAGTTCCCTCCCTTTTGTATTTCCGTAGAACTGCTCCGAACCTCCTCTTGGCATTTAATGGAAGATACAGTCATATCGGTGGTATCCATTCCATATAAAAGGGTATTCACCTCTTTGTTATCAATACGAATAGTGTTCTTATTTTTAATTGTAGAGGAAGAAATTCCTTTTTTTAAATAAAAAACCAACTCTATTTCTGTTGGAGCCAAACACTTAGTGTCATCACATACCATAAATTCCACCACTCCTTTGATGGACTTTAAATCAGTTTTGGTTTGAATTTTTTGCCTAAAAATAGCCGTATTTTCAAAAAATTTTATTTTCATTCCAAAAACAGGATCGTCTATAGTAACTCCTTCTTGTTCGGTAGTCCCCCCTTTTAAAGAATAGCGATTTTTAAGATTCTCAAAGGAAAATGATGTTGCTATGGGTCCGTCTTCAGGCACCTCTTGCGCATACAGATGCCAACCATCATCTATCGAAGCAGTAGAGACCAATACAAACTCGGTGTCTGAAATTTTCTCAACGGATGTCGCCCATTTTAGCGGTTCTTCTATTTGGGAAAAGATTCCTAAACTTAACGTAAGAAATACAAAAATAAATACATTTTTCATAGGGTAAAATCTACTGCAAAAAAAACTATTTGAAACTAGAAAAACCATGTTTAGGTTCTTAGAGAATTCAAAGGTACTTAATTAAAAATACTTGATTTCATGAAAAAGGAAATTTAACAAAAATGTAGTTTCAACACTCCTAACTTAGGAAATCCTATACCGATTTTTCTACAAGCTCCAACTCCAATTCTTCAAGTGATTTCCCTTTGGTTTCTGGGACTATTTTTATCATAATGAAAAAACCTACAAGTGCAATGATTCCGAAGATAAAAAACGTAAGTGCATTTCCTAAATTGGATAGCTCCCAAGGAAATATAAGCTGAACTAGAGAACTGATCAATGAATTTACAAAAGCAATGACGCCAATTGCGAGACCCCGGTACTTTAAAGGATATAATTCTGACAATAACACCCACATAACAGGCCCCAATGAAAATGCAAAACAAGCGATAAAACCTAAAATCCCTATCAATATTAAATTGGCATTAATCTTAGTAGCTACCTCTAAAATAGCTCCGTCATTTTTACTGTATATTTTATTTCCTAAAACCGCTTTTATTTCTTTTTTGAAAGTAAGATCATTCTCATATACTTTGTTCGCAAAAGGAAGTAGTTTTTGTGATTCCGAGAACTCTAATTGGTTAATTTTTTCGGTTGTTAATTGATAAGTCGCTTGATTAAACCCATAGGCACACAACAATAAACTAACTGCAATACCTGCTGTACCGATTAAAAGTAGGGGTCTTCTACCCATTCGATCTATCAAATAAATCGCTGCAAAGGTAAAAAGTACAGAAATTGTACTTAACAGAACTCCCGACGAAAAAGCAGCATCTGTTCCGATTCCTGTTTGCTTAAAAATTGAGGTTGCATAAAAATAAACTGCGTTTATACCTGTAATTTGTTGAAGGACTCCAATAATTAATCCTACGATTAAAATAAAACGCAGTGAGGGTTTTAATAAATCTTTGAGCTGCAAGTCGGCCTTGTTTTTTTCGGCATCAATATTGCTATCAATCACATCAATTTCTATACGTCCTCTATCCAAGCCATGAATTTCAGTTAATACTTTTTTGGCTCCTTCTAAATTACCTTTTAAGTATAACCAACGAGGACTTTTCGGAACAAAGAACAAGAGAACAAAATAACATAATGCAGGAATTAACTCTACTCCTAACATCCATCTCCAAACATTTTGATCTGTTAAAAAAGCACTTTCTGAAGTATTGTATTTATTGAAAAAATAATTGCTTAAAAATGCCGCAAAAAATCCAAAAACAATATTTAATTGCTGCAAAGAAACCAGTTTCCCTCTGTTTTCTGCTGTTGAAATTTCTGCAATGTACATGGGTGCTAAAACCAACGCAGCACCAAAAGCAATACCTCCAATAATTCTTGCGACATACAACATTTCATAAGAAGTGGCCATGGCAGATAAAACTGCAGAAATTGCATACAAAAAAGCAACAAAAATGAGGGTTTTTTTTCTTCCGATATGGTCACTTAACCTTCCAGAAAATAACATCGCAAACATCGCTGCAAATGAAGGTGCACTCACTACCCATCCTGATTGAATTTCATTTAAATTAAATTCAGGACCAGCAAAAGACATGACCCCAGAAATAATTCCTGCATCAAAACCAAATAAAAATCCTCCCAATGCAACAATAAAACTGATAAAAATAGTGTAGGTCTTGTTATTCATACGATATGTTAAATTTTAAAAACAGTAAATTTAGTAAATTATTGATTGCATTGCACGTGGTTGTATTTCTAAAAATGTTTCACTCTCTCCAACAATTAATTTGTAACCGATTTTCTGATTCGTTTTATTCATCACTACCGTTATGATTTCTCCATCTGGATTTTGGAAAGAAGTGCTTTCTATAGATGTTCTACTAGTGGTTGTACTCACTCGCAAAGCTCCAGGTTTTATAAATTTTGAAAAATGCCCAATGTAATAATAGGTTGGTGTAAATGTAAGTTCTCCAGTTTTTGTATTGGCATGAATGGGTGCAAAACAGAAATTTTGAACGTGATTTGGCCCCCCTCTTTCGTCGAGTAAAATATTCCAATCTGTCCAACCGACAACACCACTGTTAAAATCATTGATCATCGAATTCCCATAACGCTCTGCATTGGGCCAAAAATGCAATCTCTCAGAATCAAACCCCTCTTGACAACCCTCTGTAAATAACATATTTTTTGATGGAAAGGATTCGTTTATATTTTTTAAATTGTCATACTTAGGCAATCCTCCCGTCCATGTCTCATACCAATGAAACCCTATCCCCCAAGCATATTTTGAGGCTTCAGGATCCTCAAAAATAGTATTTGCTCTCTCTGAAATTAAATCTCTATTATGGTCCCAAACAACAATTTTTTTATCGCCTAACCCTTCTTTTTCTAATGTAGGCCCTAAATAATTTTTTAAAAAATCACGCTCTTCATCTGCCGTATAAATACAAGACTCCCATCGTTGCACTGCCATGGGTTCATTTTGAATGGTTAGCCCCCATACAGGAATTCCCTCTTCTTCATATGCCTTAATAAACTTCACATAATAATCTGCCCATGATTGACGAAATTCTGGAAGTAACTTCCCTCCTTGCAACATATTTTTATTGGTTTTCATAAAGGCTGGAGGACTCCAAGGACTTGCATAAAAAACCACATCATCCTTGATTAAATCAATGGCTCTTTTTATAAAAGGGATTCTTTTTTCTTTGTCTTTTTCAATTGAAAACGTTTTTAAATCTGCATCTCCCTCCTCAATATAAGTGTGACTTCCTAAGCCAAAATCACTACTATGAATACTAGTTCTAATAATATTGTACCCAATCCCATCTTTACCGTATAAAGATTCTAATAATGTATCTTGTTGAGCAGCATTTAGGGTCGCAAAAACTTCTGATGAAGCATCAGTAATGGCACCACCAATCCCAAGGTATTTTTGAAATGTTTTTTTTGGATTTATAAAAACAGCCACCTCGGTCTCTAGAGGCTGAACCTTTTTCTTAAAAGTTTGTTCGGAGGTCTTAGACAATCTTAATTCTGTGTCTTTTGCTGTTGTATACACCTGAAGTGTTTTGTTGCTGTATACTTTTGAGGAGGATACTGCTAAAGAATTACTTACTTCTTTCTCTTTTATATTGGAGCAGGATGCTATCAAAAGTACAAGGCCTATTCTTTTTAAATTATTATATGACATCTCTTGTTAAAAATTATATTCTATATTCATGTTTTACCCAATCTACTTCCATTACCCATTCTCCTTCCATGGGTGCATCGGTGATTTTAGCAAAATTTAAAATCGCAAACATCTTTTCTGGGTAGGCATCCCCTATTCCTTGATTTCGATAAATTTCTTTTTGATCAACTCTGTAAACAAGATCATTGTCTTCCCATTCAACAGAATACTCATGATATTCATTTAATAGCGTATCGAATCCTCTTCGTAAGGTCCACCAGTCGCCCTTATCACAAGTTCCAAGGCTTTTAATCGCTCCTGTTGTAAAATGATTTTTTTGATGATCTCCATGATGTTCGAAAATATCTATTTCACCAGAACCCGTCATAGGCCAACAAATATTTTCATCGGCTTCTTGAACAGGAGATTCATTATTTTGTGCACCGAGAATCCACCAAGCAGGAAACATACTCGATTCTCCGTTACTGTGAAGTCTCAATCTTGCAGTCCATTTCCCTTTGATAAATTCTTTTTTATTTTTAGAAACCACTCTACCCGCCACATATTGTGTTTCAGGATGTTGTTTCCCATATTTGTCAAAATTATCACAAGGAAGTTTCTCTCCAACATTGACCACTTTCAACTTTAGTGAACCTTCACTTACTTCTCGGGTTCCAAATTCATTATCTGGAACATAACAATGGGTTTCGTTATTCACCCAAATACGTTGGTCTTGCCAATTATTGGAATTAAAACTATCAAAATTATCTAAAAAGTCAACTTTCCATTCTCTAGAACTGTCTACATTAGATACATTTTCCTTTTCTTTTGTCTTACAAGCAGTAAAGACAGCTGTTGCTACAACAAAACTTAACAACAGTTTATACTTTGATTTGTTCATGAATATTATTTTTTAATTATTTTTTTCTGAAAACGTTCTTTATCAGTATCTAAAAGAAGAAAGTAAATCCCAGATTTTAAATTTGATAACTGATATATATGATTGGATAAATTGGGATCTAATTTTTTTACGACACGCCCATTTACATCTATAATTTTAAGGCTTCTAACTTTTTGTTGATTGTTTAAGTTTATTTGAAATTCTTCTGAGATCGGGTTTGGATTAAGGGTTGCCCTATTCTTTTTTGGATTCTCAAGACCTAAGCTACTTATAAATTTAAACTCAAACCAATTCATATTGAATCCCGACTCTAGGACTTTCATTTTTAAAGAATAGACCCCCGCATTTAGAACGGTTTCTGTAGTTGTCGTTTGCCAAGATTGCCAACCTCCAGTAACAGGCAAATCTAAAACTGAGATACTTTGCGTAACAGCACCGTTGGTTAGTTGAAATTCTATTTTTCCCGTATCCCATTGTGCAGCGGTTCTCACATTTAAATTATAGTTCCCGTCATCAGACACATAAACTAAATACTCTGCATAATCGCCATTATCTGTATACCCAATATTGAGTCCTGCTCCTGAATCTGAAGTATCCTCTATTTCCAATCCAAATTGATTGGTAAAATCTTCAGCTTGTATTTTTCCAGGGATTTGTAACCTTGTTATTAAGTTATTATCAACCACCAACCCATTAAATGTATTTAGTGATGTATTGTATATTGATTTTACAACACTTCCCGTATAGCTTACATTAATAACGTCCTGATAAAATAAATAATCCATCAATTTTATAGTAATTCGTCTATTGTTGTCAGTATCTATGACTACTGATTCAATGGCCACTTCTTCATTATTAACTATTACTTCAAACAAATCATTTGTGAGTGTTTGATTTGTTATAGGATGATTTAAAACTATTTGTATGGATTTTTCATCATTGGCTGTACTTGAACTCAACTCTTTAAATTCAGGAACTTCTGAAGTTTTGATGAACTCAAGACTGCTCATATTAACTTCTCTGTTCCCATCAATTTGAACTTTGAGGACATGTGTTCCTTCTTCTAAATAAGAATTATTTATCGTATGATTTACAAAATTATTCCAACCTCCTGTACTTCCCAAAGTAACATTTCCAGCAATATCAACCTCATTGATAAAAAATTCAACTTTTGCACCAGATTGAGGTGATGCATACCTAAACTTAAGGGTATAAAAACCTGTTTCTGCAATATGAAGGGTGTATTTTAGCCATTCATTATCTTTTGTGTACGCAATATGATATCCATTACTATTTATTGCATCTGAGTTTGTTTGAATATCTACACCATCATTTCTATATGCCCACCCAGAATTCCAGGGCTGATAATCTTCTCCTGAAGACAAGGTATAGTTTCCATAATCGGTGTCATTATAGGCAATCCCATTGGTTCCCATATCGTAATCAGACAAATAAACGACTCCAGGGATGCTATGATTGGCATATGGTATGTGTGTTTCGTCTTGTGGTTGTCTTAACATCGCATCAATAACATCTTTGTAATACACATTGTTGTCCACCAACAAATCTGTCGTTAATTGAGTCAATCCTTGCACTGCGACATCAACGGAGGGCTTTGAACCTTCCCCTTTCCAGTACTTAAGAATCGCTTCATAATTGGCATTGGATTTTATTGAGTAAGGACAAACGATGGTCTGAATTCTTTTCCAGGGCCACCAAGCCCAACCAATATCGTTGTCTTCCAATAAGTTGATAGCTTCTGTAAACCAAACGTTGGAGTTCTCTCCTGATTCACCGAGCCAAAGAGGAACATTGTGCTGGGCTCTGATATCCAAAACCCATTGAATGGAAGCCGTATCGTTATAGGTCCAATATTTATGGGGACTGTAAACCATATTGGCATCCCATGGAGGAGTCAAACCAGAAAAATCGTTGGCAAATCCGTTCCCCTCAATAAAAAGAATATGATTCGAATCTACGGCCCTAATTTCATTTGTAATTCTAACATACAACTCGCGTAATACATTCGATCCTAATGGCCAATTTACTTCGTTCAGTAAATCATAGCCTCCAATCCATTGTTTGTCTTTATACCTTGTTGCCAACTTACCCCATAATGCGACGGTTTTACTTTTATTAAATTCACTTTCCCACAACGAAGGTTTTGTATCATCGTAATCTGAAATAGCAGCATCTTTCCCCTGGCCTCCTGGAGCAGCATGTAGATCTAAAATTAAATATATTTGATTGGACTCACACCATGACAGAAGTTCATCAACCATCTCAAACCCTGTATCTAACCAAGTGTTTTCTCCCGCAACAGGTTCCTTTTCTATAGGCAGAGTAAAAAGGTTGTAATGCATTGGTAGGCGTATGCTATTAAACCCCCACTTTGCAATAGAATCTACATCTCGTTTTGTTACAAAATTCTGACGCCAATTTGAATAAAACTCTTCGGTCTTTTCAGCGCCAATAAGTGTCGTTAATTTTTCTATGAACTCATGTTGGGTATCTGCTCCTCCTGAAGAGTTCATCATATACCCTTCTTGCAACATCCACCCTCCTAAGCCAACTCCCTTCAATAGGACAGGATCTCCATTCGAATTAATTATTTTTTTTCCAAGAGTTCTTAATCCTTGAGAATTTGCAGAGAGTACAAAAACAAGAAAAACATGTATCAAATATTTTTTCATATAAATTTTTTAAAAAAATTATTGATTATCCAACCCGAATAAGGTTATTTCTGAACCCACTGTTATTTGAGTACTTCCATAATTTGAAGTAATCTGGAATTTTAGATATCTGAAAGCTTCAGAAGTATTTTCTAAACTAAATTCATGCCCATCGATTGCTTCTTGAAAAGCAGTTGCTGGAATTTCGCCCGCGCCATTTCTTGGGTCACCAATATCAAATTCGCCGAGTAAATTCCATGTTTGAGCATCTGAACTGGCATACAAATTAAAAGACTTGATATTTTCTTCCTGATAATGATAAGTAACGCCACCACCTTGATACCAATAGGCCCTTTGCCAAACTATAAATCGTTGTATTTTCACATTCTTGTTAAGGTCAATAACAATATCCAAAGGAAAATTTAAGCTCCCACCATTATTATCTCTTGTGGCAATAAAATAACTGTTATCTGCATCTGTTTCGACAGTATCAACCACGTCATCCCAAAAATTAACGGTTTTCCCTTCATAAGCATTTCCATTGATAGATTGCCCGCTGACTAAAGTCCAAGTTGACTTGTCTATTTTCTCTTCAAAAAGAGGGGTATACCTTCCTTTTTCTTCCAACTCGGTGATGTTCCCGTCAAAATCCTCAACTTTGGTCGAAATACTGATTTCTGAGGGTGCCAATCCTCTAATAAAAATACTTTCTTGTGCGTTATTAGAAGATAAGATTCTAATGACTTCATCAGCTCCTTCTAAAATATGTACGTATACAAACACTGTTTTTGAAGCAATATTTTCCCAGGTTATTTTAACACCTCCTAAATCTGGACTTATTTGAATACTCTCTTGCACAAAAAAGATAAATGATTTTAAAGGTGTAAAATCAATAGATACCGTTTCAGAAACATTTTCATTCAAATCAACCACAAATAATTTTACATTCACAGGAGTTAATTGACTTAAACCAGTAATTTCTACCGAAGTATTATGCTTGCTTGAGACTCTAAAAACTTCCTCTCCTTGTGAATTTGTATAAACTGCTTTTACATAGAGAATATCGTCATCCGAGGGAAGTGTATAAGAAATAATCCCTCCTCCATTGGTGGGTGTTACGGAAACATTAGAAAGCACCCCTGGAGGAGATGTATCTAGATCCTCGTGATCAGAACATGATATAATTGCTGCGAAAATAAAGAGTAAAAAAAGTACCGCTTTGTTTAATTGTTTTTTCATAATAATGTTTTTACCAACCTGGATTTTGAATTAAATTAGGATTTCTAGAAAGCTCAGTAAAACTAATAGGTTGAAGATAATCTCTTGGACTATTAAAAGAGCGTTGACCTATCTCCATAATTTGATAGTAATTCGCCTCTGAATCTTCATCTACAGACCAACCTTTGATAGGGGTCGTAAAGTATTTCTCTGCCAATTTCCAACGTCGTATATCATAATATCGATGGCCTTCAAAAGCCAACTCTATCATTCTTTCTTGTTGAATAATTTCTCTTAAGCCATCTTGACTAGTATGTTTATTTGGAGTAGCAGCATAGGTTGTATTACTCCAAGCCTCTTGAACTGAGGGAATTCCTGCCCGGTCTCTAATTTGGTTTAAAGCATCATAGACTTCTGTTGAAGGGCCGCTAAATTCATTCAAAGCCTCCGCATACATTAAATACAAATCACTTAAGCGTATCATTGGCCATGGATAGGTAATTGCCTTATTGTAAGCGTCTCCTTCTGAATCTTGATGTACTAATTTTTTTAGTGCATACCCTGTTACTAAATAATCTCCTGTATTGGCTCTTCTTCCATGGATTTCTCCTTTTCTCATCTTCAGCTTCCAAAGATTTCCCCATGTTCTGTTAAGCCCTCTGTCAAAACCAAGAGACGCGTAAAAACGAGGTTCTCTATTTAAATTTAATTTTGCTGTTCTGTTGGCAAATTGAGCATAAAAACGTTGATTAAAAGCAATGGTCGCTATATCATGCCTTTCCGAATAAGCAAAAGACAAATCTTCATCAATAGGCAACCCATTTTTGGTATAATAGGTTTCTGCCATTCTCAGACTAGGTGCTAACCACTGCCATGCGGCCTCTACAGAAGAAGAACTTGGATCTTTCATCATCGCTGTGGATTGAATTTGCCAATATTGTCCATTGGTTACTGGACTAGAATTCCCCCACAAGAGTTCAGAATTCCATGGATCTGTGATTGAATAACGATTATCATATTGAGTTCTAATAAATTCATATTGAGAATTATTTTTATCATAGTCTGGCATTGTTTCTGTAAAATAATACATACTCGCTCCTTGAGCAATCGCAGCATCCAGCGCTTCTTTGATTGCTTTAGCTGCCAACTCCCATTTTGAACTTTCATAATTTTGATTGAAAAAATGATCTCCATTTGTATTGGTGAAATTTGAATACATGGAACTGTTTCCATTAAACAATGGACTTGCACTAAAGAGGAGTACTTTCGCTTTTATAGATTTAGCAATAACCTGATCTATTCTTCCTAAATCATTATTTCCGAGAACTCTCTCAGGTAAATCTGTAATCGCAGCATCTATTGTCTCCACAATATAGCTGAAACATTCGTCTACTGTTTTTCTCTCCAATCGGACTTCTTGATCTGAAGCTGCAATTGATAAGTTCACGTCAACAATGGGTATAGGCCCATAATTGCTAACCAATAAAAAATGATAATAGGCTTTTAAAAATTTCACTTCTGCTTTCCATTGATTTTTCTCTTCTTGAGTCATATCTACAACCAAATCAATATTTTGGATAAGGGTATTTGCACTTCGTATTCCTTCCCACAGAGAACCTTGTCCTCTTCCTGTTGCAGAAAACCCAGACCAATACCCCAGCAATGGCGATGAAACATTTTGTTGTCCTTTCATTAATTTAATAGCGTTTGGTTCTTTCGCAACAGGAACTGCTACTTCATCACTTGCCAAAACATAACTGGCATAGGTTCCGTCATTTTGAGGCAAATAACTATAGGTATTCGCCAACGCTTTATAGGCAGTTTCTTTCCTATTAAAAAGTAAACTTAGCTCTTGTGTTCCATCAGGAACAATGTCTAAATACTCTTCACAACTCGTGAATAGAAAAATACTCCCTAGTAAAATTGCTATATAACTGTTTTTAAAACTCATCTTTTAATTAAAATTTTATTTGAGCACCAATATTAATCACTCTTTGTAATGGATATCCCAATCCGTTTCCTGCTAACTCTGGATCCCATAAATCAAACTTTGAAAAATTCAATAGGTTCAGTCCTGTAACATAAATTCTCGTTTTTGAATTTGCAAATACTTTTCCTGCTGATGCTGGAATTGTATAGCCAAATTCTACATTTTTTAATCTTAAAAAATCACCGTCTCTTAACCACCATGTAGATGTTTTTTGGTTATTTTGTATGGCTTCAATAGATAATCGAGGCCAAAAAGCATTGGGGTCTGGATTGTTTTCTGACCAATGATTGTTCGCAATGATACTCAATGCATTTCTTTGATTTACAAAAGGAGAGATATCATTCGGATTTATAAAAAAAGAAGACCTTGCAGAACCCTGCATAAACACAGAAATATCAAAATTTTTGTAAACTGCAGACACTCCAAAACCATAGACAATCTCAGGCACATTTGGTTTCCCAATAGGAGCTTGATCCAATTCATTGACCACTCCATCTTGATTGAGGTCTGTATATTTAATATCTCCTGGTAAATAAGAGTTGGTTGTTGAAAAACCATTAAATTGTTCTGGAGAATTGTCGATATCTTCTTGATCTACAAATAAGCGTTCTGCAATATATCCCCACTGTTGATTCACGGGATATCCAATTCTACTTAAATTTTTATTTTGAAATTCAGGCTCTCCATTTACCAAAATTTTGTTGGTAGAATAGGTAAAATTACCTCTTGCAGTAATATAAAAGTCTCCACTAAAAGCGTGATTATAATCTAAAGACACATCTATTCCTTTGGTCTTCACTTCTCCAATATTACTACTTATAGCAGCTGTTAACCCAGATGTTTCTGGAATGTATTCTCGTTCCATGTAAATGTCTTTACGATGTTCGGTAAAATAATCTGCTTGAATCATTAGCTTATTAAAAAGACCTAACTCTAAACCAATATTTGATTTGGTAGCAACCTCCCAAGAAACATTTTCATTTCCATATCTATTAATAATATAACCCGTTCTGTAATCATTATAGCTTTCTCCAAAAGTGTACCCTGTTCCTCCGTTGTTAAGATTAACATTGGATAAATAGAAGAAACGATCACTAGGACTAGAAATTCCATCATTCCCAACCAAACCATAGGTATATTTTAATTTCAGTAAATTGATGGAAGGAATATTTTTCTCAAAATAAGTTTCATTTGAAATAATCCAACCCAACCCAACCGAAGGGAAAAAACCAAATCGATTCTTTTTAGCAAATTTTTCAGAACCATTATATCCAAAATTAAACTCCCCAAAATAGCGACTGTCATAACTGTAAGAAGCTCTTCCAGATACTCCCATATTTCGTGAAGGCAACGTAGCAAATGTTGAACTTCCTCCAATGGTATTTAAAGCTTCGGTAAAATTTGCCACTAGTAACCCCCCTACATCATGTTTTTCGTTAAAATTTCTATTATATTCTGCAACCATTTCATAATAAAAATTACTGTTCCCATAATTATAGGTCGGAGCTGGATTTAGAAATTCTGTTCCTTCTTGAATAGAGTATAAAGAATTGACAATCCCTGTTGGGGTTTCTATTTCAGCCAATCCATAGTAAAAGGGAGTAAAACTACTTTCATTTTGATTTTCGGTATATGTTTTTACAGAAGCAAGTGCCCTTATTTTTAGACCTTCAGTGATAAAACTTAAATCTTGACGTAATTGAATCTGTGCCAAAGTTGTATTTGTAAAGCGATCTTTATATCCTTTTACACTCTCTGCATATGGGTTTGCAAACCCTCCGTTCCCTTTGTTTCCAAACAATGTATGATTGAAGCTAGAGGTGACTTCATCGGGCTCATAGGCTTTTGGAAAGTTTGCAGGATTTGCCTGTGCTACTTGATAAAAAATATCTGATGCACTGACAACAGGTCCGTTATATCTTTCAAATAAGGAATAAAACTTTACCGCAACTTTGGTTGACTTTGTTAAATTGATATTGACATTTGCTCTTAAATTAGAACGATTGATATCTATATTGTTGTTGAAATTATTTATGGGATCAATTTTTAACAAGCCTTTTTCATTAGAATTAGAAACCGATAAATAATATTGAGCGACCTCTCCACCTCCATTTATATTTAGGTTAATTCTATTGTTTACAGCATAATCGGTAAATAATTCATCATACCAATCTACATCTGGGTACAAATTAGGATTCAAACCATTTCTTGTTCCTTCTATTTTTTGTTTGGAATACAATAAATTCGCAGAGGGATCTCTCATTCGTTGCGCTCTATTATAAAGCTCCATGTAATCTACCGCTCCAAGAAAACTATTGATTTTTGAAGGCGCTGAAAGTGAATTTTCATAACGCACAGATACTTTTGCTTTCCCTTTTTTCCCTTCTTTTGTGGTAACTAGTACCACTCCATTTGCTCCCTTTGCTCCATACAAAGAGGTCGCTGTCGCATCTTTCATAATGGAGAAGGTTGCAATATTATCAGGTTCTATACGTGCCAAATCGGAGGCAGAAACTTGCAAACCGTCCAATAAAATCAACGGACCGTTGTTAAATCCAAAAGTAGTGACCCCTCTAATAAAGAATGCAGCATTATCTTGTCCTGGTTCACCCGATCTTTGATAGGAAATCAACCCTGCAATTTTACCTGCCAATGTATTGGTAATATTAGAAGTAGGTTGTTTCAACTCTGATACTTTGAGTGTTGTTATAGATCCTATAACACTGTTTTTCTTTTGTTTTGAAAATGCAACAACTTGTACTTCATCTAATTGATCAGCGCTTTCTTTTAAAATGAGGTTGATTTTCTTTTGATTCCCCACCTTAATTTTTTGCGTTTCAAAACCTAAATATTGAAATATTAATGTTGCATTTGGAGTTTTGATATTGATGACATATTGACCATCAAAATCTGTTGAGGCCCCGTTAGTTGTTCCTTCTACCAATATTGATACTCCTGGAAGATAATTCCCTGAATCATCTACAATCTCTCCCGAAACAATGACGGTTTGCGAAAACAAAGAAAATGAGAAAAAGAAAAAAATCACTGGGAATAGCCTAATGAAAATAATTGGAAATTTGTTCATATGTTGCTTTATAAAAAACGGAATGAAAGAGGGTTTCTCTCTCATCCCGTAAGATATTAAATTTAAAGTTTTATTCTTTAATTAACTTTTTATATTGGCCGTTAACTTCTAAAAAGTAAAACCCTGGCTTTAAATTTTTAATCGATAACTCATTGGTTTCAATTTCTTTTTTTAGCACTTGTTTTGTATTTATGTCAAAAATTCTAATTTGTTTTTTTCCATCTAGATTACTGAAACGAATCATGTCGTTTGCTGGATTTGGAAAAAACTGAAACGTTGCTTTTTCAAAATCATTTGTGGATGCAGTTCCTTGTAATTGAGGTCCTTTTACATCATCAATATAAAAGTCTCCTGTAACATCACCATTACCAGGTCCTATAAAAATAAAAACATGATCAAAGCTTATACCATCAGCTAACTCAGAAGCATCGATATAAACGGTTTGCCATTGATTTGCTGCTATGATATCTCCATATATCTCAAAATTTGCATTTTGATCTCCATCTCCTTTTGCATCTGCCAGTTTGTACATGAAATTTGTTTTAACAGAAGAATACACTCTAAAAGAGAAGATGTCATCTTTAGTAGCATCATAAGGAGCATTTAATTGAAAATGTATTCTTTCCCAACCTCCCCAAGAGTTTCCTTTTTTCCATTTAGCAACCATATTTGTTCCATCTGTAGGGTCTGCAACTGTTGTGAATTCTCCGGCAGGATCTCCCATAGATTCTGAAACTGTTGTTAAGGAATTTCCGTCAAAATCATTATAGGTTACCATCGACACAGCAGTGGCCGTTGTTGTAAATGTTGCTGAAAGTCCTGTAACCGCAGTATTGGTTTCTTTATATTCAATAACATCATCTTTAATCCCGTACCAATAAGTGGTATTTACAGCCAAAAGTTCTGAAGGACTTATTGTAATCGAAGAATTATCAGTACTTAAAGCAGCAGTCATTGCAACAAGTTCTCCTGATGCATCATTCTTTCTTAATTCTACATAACTAGAAACATCTGTTATTGAGCTGTCGTCTAAGTTTCTAAATTGGAAATTAGAGGTAATGGTTGGTATTGCAAACTCAGAAACATCGGTGGCACCATCAACTGGAGAATACGTATTTTCAACGGCAGGCGGTACATTACTTTTTAAATAATCATCAAAATAATATTTGTCTCCAACCGAAGAACCTCCAGTACCATCTTTGTCAAAATAAATTTGAGCTCTGTCATAATTTGTTGCAGTAATCGCGCCATAATTAAAAATGACTTCTACCCATTTATTGGTCTCTGTAACTTCAATCATTTGTTCGTGCCCCTGACCCCAGTCAGGATAATTTTGAAGCTTTATCGACACTCCTACTGGCTTACTTACCCAAACTTTAACTTTTATAAAAGCTGTTTCAGAAAAATCAAATGGAGTCAGAGGTGTAGCACCATTGACTAAATCATTTTCTAAACCAGCAGAGCCCCCGTTATAGGTATACTCACCAACATGATCAGATACATTAATTCCTGACTTATCAGGATTTGCAATTTTAGCAAACCCAACTCCACCCCATGAAGTAAACGCTAAATCTGCGTTCGTAGTGTCAAAATCAAAGAGCATCTCATTAATGTCTCCGGTCACAGCGGCCTTCGTTGTAAAAGTTGCTGAAACTCCTGTTACTGGAGCATCTGTTGAATACTCTATGGCACCATCAACAACTCCATACCAATACGTTGTAGAATTGTCTAAATCACTCAATGGATCAATGGTTATTTTATTTTTATCATTATTAATGGTAGCGGTAATAGCAACATCTGCACCCTCTGCATCCCCTACTTTTAATGCAACTTTAGAAGTTAGGTCTGTGATCTCAGAATCATCTAAATTTCTAAATTTGCCATTGGAAGTGATTTCTAGGTTTGTAGATACAGTAGCATCGGTTAAACCATTAGCTGGAGAATACTGTTGAGCAGGAGATGTATATAATTCTGGCCCTTTGATGTTATCAAAAAAATAGATATCACCTTGAGTAGTATTTGAACCCCCAATTTTAATAACGATGTTATTCATAAAGATATTAGAAAATTCACTAAAGTCAAAGGTTAACTCTGTCCATTTATTAATATCAGAAGCCCCTACAGAAGCAGTTACTTCAATGTTATTACCCCAATCTGGAGAATTCTCTAAATGAAAAATAACATCAATTTCTTCCGTTGTAAAGACCATCATCTTAAAAACAGCATTTGAGGCTAAATTAAAAGGTGAAGTAAAAACTGATGTAGGATCTATAACTCCGATTCCGATTCCATTATCACTACCAGCAGTAAATTGACCAACAAAATCAGAATTATTTGTATCATCTGAAGCAGGATTTGCCACTTTTGAGAAGGTAGATGAACTGTTCCAACTATTAAAAACAATGTTAGCATTGTTGGTATCAAAATCTATATGAGTGACTTCTTGAGCACTCACAATACCGATAGTTAATAATAAGATTAAAAGTAGTTTTTGTTTCATAATATTATGAATTAGGTTAAAAAAATTAAATCATTTAATATTGATATATATTTGATGGTAAAAATTAACTTATTAGCTATGAAACCATCCTCAAAATTAAATGTATGTTTGTTTGCGAAACAAAATTGAAGTAAAATTACCTTACTGACAATTCTTAAGCCTCTACAAAATTTAATACAACTAAAATACCACCTCTACAAAAACTTTGTTAATATTATTAACTTGCTGATTTTCAGTAGTTAAAAATTTGATTAAATTTTTTGAATATAATTTACAAGATTTATGTCCTTATCTAAATTGAATTTTTTCCGTAGTCTATAACGACTTTGTTCTACACTTGTATTGGCAACATTCATCAACGCAGCAATCTCTTTTGAAGAAAGATTTAATTTCAAGTAAGCGCTTAACTTAATTTCATTGGGGGATAAATCTGAATGTTTTTTTCTTAGATTTTCAAAAAATTGAGCGTGTGAATTGGAAAAATGAAGTTGAAAAGTTAACCAATCTTCTTTATCTAATAAGTGATTATTAATTTTTTTAATTACTTTTTTTACTGGATAATGCAATGAATTATTCACCAATTCTTTGTCAATATTTATAAGATCATTAATTAGATCCGCTAGTAATTCATTTTTCTTAATATTATTTAGAGTTGAAGAGGCCAAGGCCGAATTTTTCTTTTTAATTTCTAAATTCAAATTGTCTTCTTTTAAAAGAAATAACTCCTTATCCGCTGCTAGCTTCTGTAGTTCAAACTTTTCTTTTTGACGTTCTCTTTTTTGCTTTTCTAAATACTTTAATCGAATTACATATTTTTCATTTTTACGCTTTAGGAAGCTTCTATAAGTGATGAATGTTATAAAAAACAACACTACATAAAAGGTTTTAGCTACCCCAGAAATATACCATGGATAAGCGATATAAAATGGAATTTTTACACTTTCAGAAACTTGATTAACTTCCATTTTTGTTCTCAATTCTAATACATAATCACCTGAAGTAAGAGAAGGGAGTTTTATTTCAGATTCATTAATCCAATGAGACCATTGATTTTCCAACCCATTCAATTTATATTGAAATTGTCTAGAATTACTTAGCGGATTGTTTGGTAAAGCAAGTTTAATTTTTAAAAAGTTATTACTGTATGGAATCTTTAACTCCTTTTCAAAAATAATTGGTGCGGTGATCGTATCTATAGAACTTATAAATTCTAATGATTTTATTGTAGGTTTAACTTGTGATTTTTTGTGAATTGTTTTATGAATCTTGTGAAAAACAAGACCGTTATCTATCCCAATTGCATAAATCGAATTATTTAATTTTTTTACATTGTTAAAGTCTTTTAAATTGCTGTCCCAAATAGTATGAAAAGGTTCTTGAACCTTCTTAAAATCGTTGCCACTTCTTACAACATATCCCAAGGAATTCGGAGTGGAATACCAAAATATATTTTCATCTTGTGAAATATAATTGATGTTTGTTAATCCCTTAAATATTTCAGACGGATATTTTGCTTTTGTAAATGCGTTATCTATGGCATCATATGAAAAGAACCCCTTAGGATTATAAAAAATTAAACTCCCATCTATCTTACAAAAGTAGGCATAAGGTGTAACGTTAGAGTTTTCTACTCCGTAAAACTCAACATCATTAAGCTCCTTGCCATCTGTAGACAATGTTAATCTATAATACCCTTTTGAGGGGTGAGCAACCCATAATTGACCAAACTGATCGAATTCTAAAAACCTTGATGATTCTCCAAAATTTTGAAATTTTTCAACAAAACTCCACTGATTATTTACTTTTTCAAAAACGGCAATTCCTGAATAAAAACCAACATACAGTAGATCTTTAATTTTAGGGTGTTTGATAAAACTCCAAGCACCTCCTTCCAGATGAATTGTTTTTAAGGAATTATCACGAACTACGGAAAGCCCTTTATCACTTCCAACTATGAGTTGCCCATCAATCTCATCTATCCTCCAAATTTGCTCAGTACTGTTATTCAAAAGTTTTGGATCAGAAAAACTATTTTTTATATTCTTTACAAACAATCCTTGGTACGTGCCTAAATATAGAGAAGAATCTTTTAAAAAACTTGAATAAACAGTCCCAAAACCATTTTTCGTATCTAACAAATATTTGGTATTACTATTTATTTCTATATAACTAATCCCAGATTCTGTTCCCAACCATATATTGTCATTATTATCAACAAAAAGTTTACGGATAGCATTGTTTGCTATTCCATTATCTCTATTAAAGTGTGCTTGTATACTACCTTCTTTAGAAATAATATAAAACCCATTTCTCAAAGACCCGATAATTAATCTGTTTTTTTGGTATTTTTTTACATCAGTAATGATAGATTTTTGAATTTCCTCATTAATTTGCCAGGACTTCTTTTGGAGCACTCCATTTTTTAAATTCCAAAAACCGTTATTCTTGGTAGCCAATAACAATCCATGAGTATTATCCTCAAATACACCAATGATATCAAAAGAAATGTTCTCCGAGCCTTTGATGAAGGTTTTATTAGAATCAATTATTTCAAACAACCCAATAGATACATCTTGGACAAAAACCCTTTTATTTGATGAAAATAATTTACTAAATCCTTTGATCGCAGAAATGTTATTTAAATCATTATTTTTCGGGTTGTAGGTATATATTTGTTGAAAAGATTGAAAAAAAATTGTTCCTTTTGCTGATACTATATTTAAAAATACCGGAAGTAATGGCGCTTGTTTATTTGGATATTTAAAATACAAACTTGAATATTCTAAAATTCCTTTCTTGTTTTTAGACCAAAATCCAAAACCACCAATACCAGCAGTGTAAATATGATCATCATCCTCATATAGAACAGCACGAAGGTCTGATTGGTCTTTAACAAAATAATTTTTAAAAGAAAACCCGTCATATTCTAATAAATATCCAGGATTTGCAAAATACATCTCTCCGTTTTTATTTTGAGAAATATCGAAAACATCGCTTAGGTCTTTTTTTACTTCTTTTTTTGAGAAATTTTTAATAAACGGATTCCCTAAACCAGTCTTGAATTGACAAAAGCTGGTTTTATTAGAGAGTAAAAACAGCCCCACCAACAAAAGAAGTTTTATTCTTTTAAAATAGTTCATCGAATTCTTATGTAGTACAGTTTGTATCAATAGAAAAGCATCTTGCTAAGATTTAAATAAAAAAAATCTGATTTTCGAATGATAAAAATAAATATCCATAACGTGATTAGCAAAATAAAAGACTGAATAATTTTTCTGTCTTGAATTGATTACCACATTTAAACAACTAGATCAAAGAGAACTTCTTAATTCTTGAACAAATTTTAAGTACTCTTTTTTTCTTGTTTCTTCAAATACATGACGATCGGAAGTAATCGCTTGCTTTATTTCAATTTGAGATTCATTCAAAACGGACTCGTCAATAGATTCAATAGAGAACAAATATAAATTCATGATGATCGGTAGGGTTGAAATTCCTTTATCTGTTGCTATGTATTGGGTGCTTTTTTTTGTTCCTAAAGGATTGAGTTTTTCAATAAGAAAGGCTTCAAGAAGAGTTTTTAATCTATTTGACAGAATATTAGTGGCTATTTTTTCTTTAGAGGATTTAAATTCTTTAAATCTAGATTTTTTATGTAGGATAATATCTCTTAATATTAGAAGAGACCATTTATCCCCCAGGAGGTTGATGGATTTTGCAATCGCACAGGTATAATTTCTTTTCAAACTCAAATCTTAACAGTATCTATATAAAACGAATTATTTTTTAAAATCTTGTGCAAATATAACAAATACAATTTTTACACCTAATATTTAACAACAATGTAATTTAAAAAGAATAAAATATAATAAAATGAATTTTCAATAGATTTAAAATAATTGCTTTTAACAACTAATTTTTTATATTTGTTTACATTCATCTATTAATCTTTTAATTTAAAACCTTCATTATGAAAAACATTATCACCCTTATTGCTTTAAGCTTTACAATGATTATAAATGCTCAGTGGATTGAAAAAGCTTCCTGCAATAAAAAAGCTACAATTATTGCAAATCAAGCAGTAGAATATGCATTCAATTTAGAATATATGGCAGCTTTTGGTTCGGCCAAATCAGCCTTATTATTGGACGAAAATTGTGGTTGTGCTAAATTAACTCTAGCCTTCATCAGCAGCGCAAATTCAAATTGGGGAAGTAGAGCTAAAAAATTAAAAGAAATTAACCCCAATAAACTAACCGCAGAAGAAAAAGCATGGTTTGATCATATGTCAGCCTCTTCTGAAGATCAGAAATCTTTAGAAAAAAGTATGGTTGAAAAATTTCCAAAAAGCCCGTTAATTAATTTCCTACCTACCTCTATTCGAGATTTTAATTCTTATAAAGTATTTGCTGAAAAATTTCCAGAATACTCTTCATCTGCCTATAATATGATGTCATACGGATACATGAATGGAGCCTACGGAGAAAAGGATACAGCACAAGCTATGAAATACGTGAAAATGTCTCAAAATAGCCATGATGGTCCTAATTCATATGATTCAATGGCAGAGCACTATGCTTCAATGAACGATTATGAAAACGCTTTAAAAACACAACTTAAAGCAATAGATTTTGGGACATTCTCTTCTCCTTACAGAGCTAATGCATTGCTATATTATGCTAAGAATAACGTTGCTGATATGAGCAAAAACATTACGGAAAAACAACAAGAAATGCAACAAGCAATTCTGGCTGGCGATTATGAGTCTTATAAAAAGTTTGAACACCCAGAAATTCAAGTATCTACTGGAGACTCAAATTTAAATCCTTTTTACATTTACACAAAAAAAGATGTAATTAAAGAGGCCCCTTTGACGTGGGAATTCTTTGAGTTGTCTGATATGAAAACTTACTTTTCTCCAAATATGAAAACGGCTGTGATTACTTTCGTCGCAGATGGGAAATACACAATAATTAAGACAAATAAGACGGTCTCATATGCAACTAGAGCTTCTTCAACTTGGGTTGAGACTGATGAGGGTTGGAAAATTTTACATACGTCCTATGCTCCAAGAAAAGGAAAAAATGGTCTTCCAGAAATGAATTAAAATAATTCGTTTTAGAATGATGACTAAAAACAGAACTGATGATGTTCCTAATTAACAGGATCATTGTAACTGAATTTAACTCTTTTAAAATTGAAATAAGTGCTCGATTTATATCCAAAAAATCGAGCACTATTTATCTATTTAAAAATAAAATGTCCTTTAAATTAAAGTGCTTTCCTATCGGAACTTTTGTTTGGATAATTATCTTCTCTTTGCTTACGGTTTGAGTAAATGATGTTATATATGGTAAATCCCATATATGTCGCAAATATAACAGCACCCACTATGAAAAATCCTATATTCATTTTTTGTTTCTTCTTTGTCTAATGGCGATTGCAAATAATAATATTGTTCCCGGCCAATGTGCTGAATATTGAGCCTCTTCATACATTCCAAGTAGTGCATAGGATACAGAATATAATAAACAGCCAAATGCTAAAATAATTGGATACCAATTGTTGATAAATTTCATACGATCAAATATTTTTATAAATTCTTGTTCTAATATACGAAGAGAATGCGACGTTTTAAAAAATTATTCATTAATTCGATTAAGAGTTTTATCTTTTTAAGAAAAAAAATCTCTACACCCCATACATATGTATCAAAAATATCATGAGACATATAAGCTATAAAAACCAATGACCAAATGAAATTATTACCCGATAGATACTCATTTCATTTTTTCATATAGCTGTATTTTTTTACTAACTGAGCTAGCAATATATCATAGGGATAAAAAAATAAACCCTCAACGAGTGAGGGTTTATATGATATCTATAATCTGATAATTTCTACAGTTATTCAGTTTCCGAAGAAGCAGATTCCATGAGGAAATTTGTTAATCCACCAGCATCAAAATAATCGCCGCCAGCAATAATTTTTCCATCTTTAAAATCCCATGTATGATAAGATGTTATTTCCCAACTTTTACCCGTTGCAGAGTGTATTCCTGTCCATTTCCCATAGGAACGAACACTTCCGTCAGCCAATTTAGTTTCGGCTGAAACACCTGGCAAATAATTCTCTGGAGTGTAAACAACTCCTTCCATAGCATCTTGCCAACCTTTTAGATACTGTCCCATTGCTTCTTTTCCAACTTGACTTGCTCCATGAAACGCAGGTTGCCACATTACATCAGGGTGAATCATCTCTAGTTGATCTTCGAAACCTGTCTCTGAAGCTTGCAATTCAAGAAATTTTTTAACTGTTTCTACATTGGCATCATAGGTACTATTTCCCTGATCAGAACATGAAATACATACAGTTAGTAGGGTTAATAAAATTAATTTTTTCATTTTGTTAAATTTTTAAATTATTTTAACAATATAGTAAATTAGTTGTTAAAAAAATTAATTACATAAAAAACCCTCAATGATTGAGGGTTTTATATTCGGTTCAAAAGAATTAAATCCTATTACTTAGGAAGCTGTGATGCATTAAAATAATATTGCTCATTAATAATTTTCCCTTCCTTATTTACCACTATCTGAGAATGGTGAACAGCCTCTTTTATCGCATTTGATTTTTTGTTTTTTACAGTTATATCCCACCATGATATGATTGTTTTGTTATCTGACCCTTCATATTCGAATAAATCCGGATATCCACTTTCACTCACATTAAGAATCTCATATTGTTTGTAAAATTCTTTAAGACTTTCCATTTCTTCTTCAACTGATTTAGAGGCATCCTTCTCTGAATTCATAACGTCTAATATGGTCGCATTTTCAGAATACAAAGCCTTCATTGATTCCATATCTCCTATTTCTATATATGCGTATAATAATCTCGCTTTTGAAATCATTGGATGGTCTTTGTAGATCGTTCCATTTTTTGTAGTACCCCAAGCATCGTAAGATTTTTTCCACTTTAGTTGACTATCTGATACCGATAAACCACTAATTTTTTTACCATCTTTACTAAAAAAGAAGATTGAATTTCTTGGTATCTGAAATTTATAACCTGTGTTTTTATCAAATCCTTTCAATATTTGATAGGTATATACATTTAAATCGTCTTTCCCATATTCCATTGCATCAGAATAAGCAGACCCTCTGTCTTTAATTTGTAATCCAATAACATTTTTACTCAAATAATTAGATCTTCTGAGCAATCTATTTAGGGTTAATGGCTTTGGTTCCATAGAATTCATTTGCCACCATTTAAAATCTTCAGTTACCATAGATTTCAATTTATCTGCGTCTCCTGCAACAAAAGCATCAGTAAATTCATTGACTAATTCAATCCCAGGGTGCTGGTCATATATTCTACCATTCTTATGTTTTTTCTGTGCAGAGATTGACATCGTTGATAACATCAATACGCCTAATACTAATTTTTTCATTGTTTTTAAATTTAAGATTATTTATTATTGTTGAAGTAAATATAATAATTAATTTTAAAAAGCAACTAACTATCAAAATTTAAAACTGTTACAATGGTATTCTTTTTGAGTCAATTTAACAAAGAGAAAGTAGACCTCAAATTGCATTCAAAAATCTTATCATGGCAATTTCGATGTACTTTTCATCGTTTATTTTTTATCTGTAAATCTTAATTTTTCTTTGATATCTTGGAAAGGTTGTTCTATACAGACATACATGAGAGTAGAGCCGATTATAATGGCAAATACTGAAATTAAACTATTTGTTAAAACAATCTGTGTATCAGACAAACTTCCAAGAGCATAGTCATTAAATTTTGGGAAAAACCAAAACATGAACATCTCGTGAAAAAGATACGCAGAATAAGAAATCTGAGAAATGGGATAAAAAAACTTCATAGAGAGAAAGCGATTCAAGGGCCTTACTATTTTTGATTCTGAATACAAACAGCAAAAAATCATAAACAATACGGCATATGAAAAAATTTCACGGTGAATAATTTCATAAATTCTCGGTATGTTGTTATGATACCCATCAAAAATGGAACTTTTAAGATTTGTCCATTGTCCTAAAGATATACTTGATATCAAAATAAAAATTACAAAGCTGAGGCAAAAAAGAAAATTAGTCACTTGCTGTTTATTGTCAAAAAATGATTTTATTTGATTCTGATGGTATACATTAATGTATGCTCCAATAACTCCACAAAGTAATCCACCATATCTTAAATGTGTAAGCATATAGTACTCCCAAAACCAATTCTGCCAATCTTCATCTAAAAAAGACGACTTGAATGGCACTTTAAAATCATGAATATTCACTGAATAATGATAGGTTAATGAAATCGTTAGCAAGGTCAAAATAACAAATGGGATACGCTTTCTCTTAAAAAAGGGAAATATAAAAGCAATGAGAAAAGGAATGACAATATAAAATTGTTCTTCAATTGCTAAAGACCAGGTCCAACCCATATAAGATCCTCTCACATAATTATTTATATATAACAAATTAGACCATGCGGTTGTCCATCGATCTGCACCCTTACCCTCAAGAAAATATAAAGCGATGATCATAGAAAAAACATAGACTGGTAGCAGACGTAAAATACGTCTGGTATAAAACTTTTTAAAATTGAGACGGTTAGACCTTTTAAACTCTTTAAATAAAATTGACCCTATCAAAAAACCACTGATCACAAAAAATAAATCGACCCCTAAATCTCCCTTAGAGATCCATATTAAAAGAGGATTTTCAAATATTTTTTCTCCCACAGAAGTGAAGTCATTGTACTGAAATAGCCAAGCATGAAAAATAATAACCCATAAAACAGCGATGGCTCTAATACCATCGATAGGTTTATAATTTTGAGAAGGTCTTGAAAATAATCTTGAAAAATAACTTGCCATAAAAGAATTGATATAAAAAATAAAAAACCAAATATAGATAATAACTTGCAACAAACAACTTATTTTAAAAAAGATGCTATTCAGGGAATAAAAACAGTTTTTTAAAAAGTGTTCATAAATATATTTTACAATAAAAAGCCCATCAAATATGATGGGCTTTTTATTGTATCTGTTATTTTACCAGTCGGCTTTCCATTCGCGTATCGTATGAACAATATCATCTTCGCCAATAAAAAACTTATCGATGACACGTTCTTTTTCAATATTTCCATTTTTATTAAATCTTGTTTCTACAGCCCCCACTTGAACGATACTTCCAGACCAAGATTCAACAGTGTAAGGCAGGTAGTATTTTATGACCTTTTGAATCGAATCGTATTGAGAAAAATAATCTTTTAACATGTTTACATCCATTTTAATGGCTGATTTCATATTATGAGGATAGTAGGTTAACGAATCATTAATTGAAGAAAACACCCCTTCTGCATCTAATGACACATGGCTTGATAACATTTTTTTGACAATCGCTACATCAGCATCTGATCCTATTGAATATTTCACCCCTGTATTTACCCACTCACCGGCTTTTCGATCAACTTCAACCTCTTTAACTGAATTGCTACAAGAAATGAATACCGAAACAACTAATAATAATGTTATTGTTTTCATTGTTTTATTTTTTAAATGAATTTTAAATGTAAAATAAAAATCTGAGGAAAAAAAAATGCAAAAAATTAGTTGTAAAAAGTAATTATTTTTATCTATTTTGGCATTCTAAAAAAATTTCACCTTACACAAGTCACAATATTTATATTATGAAAAAAACAGCTTTTAAAATCTTTTTTTTATCAATTTCAATGATCATAATTTCATGCAACAAAGATGATAATTATAATGACCCAGATTCAAATGATTCCGCAGAGATTCCAACCGTATACGAAGGATGGACCCTACAATGGAATGATGAATTTAATGAAGCGCAGATAAATAGGAATAACTGGACCTATGAGTTAGGTGATGGAGCAGATTATGGATTGCCTGTTGGTTGGGGTAATGATGAAAAACAAATTTATACATCAAATAGTGAAAATGCAAGTATCGTTGAAGATGAAGGTGCTTCCGTTTTAGCGATAACAGCACTTGAAGATAATTCAGGGGGCTATACTTCTGCAAAACTAACCACTCAAAATCTTTTTAGCATGCGCTTTGGTCGTTTAGAAATAAAAGCTAAAATGCCAAAAGGACAGGGTTTATGGCCTGCCATTTGGATGTTAGGAGACAACAAAGATCAAATTGGCTGGCCAGGATGCGGGGAAATAGATATGGTAGAAGTCCTAGGGAATGAGCCCTCAAAAGAGTATTCAACTATTCATTTTACAAACGATGAAAATAAACATGGTGAAATACAAAGGAGTTCTATCAAATCTCCAGACTTTAGCTCTTCTTATCATGTTTTTAGTATGGATTGGACTCCTAATTCAATAACTTTTAGTGTAGATGGCAATATGCTGAATACAATTGCGATTGAAGATGACATGAAAGAATTTCTTCGCAGTTACTTTTTAATTCTGAATGTTGCTGTAGGAGGCTATTGGCCTGGAGAACCGGATGCAACAACTGTTTTTCCTCAAACCATGTATACAGATTATATAAGAGTTTACTCTAAGAATGGTTTTCAGGCCCCAGATGCTCCTGTTTTGAATATTGAAGAAGAAACTGTGGGACAACTTATAGAACCTACCCTAGCAGATCATGCCGTTCAAGACGGATTTACAGACCTTGGGACAATGGAGGTAATTGTATATGGCCCAGGAGCACCAGAAGTAGCCTCCTCTGACAGTGCAATTGACGGAGATGCTAGTTTGGCGTTCAATTTCCCCGGTGAAAATTGGGGTGGTGGATACCTTCTGCTAGAGAACTCTAAAGATATGAATGCCTTTACAGCACTTAAATTTTCACTAAAAAAACCAGATTCTTTTGTGAATTGTGAGATAAAACTAGAAACTATTAGAACTGATGCTGTTGTTTATTTGGCTGATTATACTGGAACTGAACTATCTGATGGATTTGTAGAGTATACGATTCCGCTGGCTGATTTTACAGATTTAGACCTTTCGGGATTGAAAATTCCATTTTCTATGTGGAATCCTCAGGATTCAAACAATGCATTTGTCAACGCAACAGTGCTAATTGATAACGTCTACTTCTCGATGTAACTATAGCAAATCTTGTGATTGATTAAATCACTGACGTAATTAACGACAATTCAAATGAAAATAGGGTCTCTTTAAGACACCCTATTTTTTTAGTCCCTATTTTTGAATGCCTATTCTAAAACCCTTGGGATTTGTTTACCTACTTTAATATGGTTTTGATAAAATCCAGTTAAGAATATATGATTGGTAACCTTATTTGTAGGGTAACTCCAGGTTAGAGGGTTCAGAAAACATAATTGATCTTGATAAAAAAAGAAGGTCTTAAATTTGAACAGAATTATATGAATTTATCGTAAAAATCCTTATTAAAAATAACCGATTTATATCTAGCATCAAAAGAAGATTTGACAATAATTAAAATATCATGATTAGAACCCAATAGCCATTTAATCTGGGTGTTAATTTTATCAATGTACTGATTTCGTATGCGTTCGTTTTGAATTTTGCTTAAATGATTTTTACTAACAAGAGCATATATTTCTGTAAATTCCATTTCTCTTGTAATCGCTCTTTTAAGAATAGTAAGAGCCATAACATCCAATTCTATAAACTTAGATCTATACTTCAACCCATTCTCTAATATAACCAACGAGTTCCTTGATTTTATATATCTATAAATTCCAAAAAAAGCGATGCATAAAAAAACAAGTCCAAAACTAATTAATAAATAAATGACCGTCATTTCTGTATCATATAAAGCTGTAATTTGTACAATCTTATTTGTAAGCTCTTTAAAAGCTACTTTTTTCAACACACTACTCTTATTAATATAATAAAGTTGATCATTGAAAATGACAGGATCGATATCATTATTAAATAAATGTAAAATAGGATTAATTTTATATTCAGTGAGTGTATTTTGTTCAATATTCACCTTAAATAAGGTGGCTTTACCATCCAAAATATAACTATGCTTACCATCAGTAAAACTTCTAAAATCGCGTCCTGAAAAATTAGCTTTTAATTTCCCTAAAAGATTCCAATTTTTACTTTGAAAATTAAAAGACCAAACTTCATTATTTGAAACCTCATTTCTTGTTCCGAGATGAGTCACATAAAATCCCCCAAAAAAATAAAAAAAATTCTCTTTATTAATGGCAAAATGATTACTAACTGTAGTAGCTTTCTTTGAAGTTAGAGATATAGGATATATCTCCCATTCCTTTGTACTTTTATCTAAATAAGTAAAAAAATTAGACTGTGTCCAATACCCATAACCACCATGTCTCATGAGGGTATCATTTTTTATGAATATAGAACTTCCTATCAAGAAATTTTTAATATCAGAATTATCAACTCTTAGGAGACTGTCTTGTTCTGTTAATTGAAAAACTTCACCTCCTTTTTGATTTAGAAAAAGTAATCTATTTTGTTTGATAACTGGGAGAAGGGAAATCCAAGTATTTGGCTTTACGATTTTCTTTGTTTCAAGAATCTCTAAACTGTTTGCATCTAATCGTGTTAAAGATTCACTAGTAGCAAATAAAATCTGATTTGTTAGCGAGTCTACGATTAAACGTTCAGTGATTTCAGGAATTGCCCTTTGTTGGCTAAAAGAGGTGAAAGGAATTAAAAATATAAAAATAAATAGGGAATATAACCCCTTCGAAAAATACATCATTGAATGAAAATAAGTATAATAATTTTAAATTTAACCTAGTTACAAAGTGCAGGAATGACCAAATTGAATAAAAGAAATCCAAAATAATATAATTCTCCAAAAGAATTCAACTTAGCTTTGGCAAAAAGTTGGATCATCCTTTTTGGTGTGTTGCTATCAGCATCCTCTTCGTTAAACAATTGATTCCTATATTCAAACGCTATTTTATTGAAATAGTTTCCTTCTCAAATATAATAAAAAAGATGGTTTAGATATTGATGTCCATAAGGCTTTTTTCTAAAAATTCTTGTCTTTTCTATCTTAACTTCTTCTGTCGTCTAGAAAGCACTAGAAAAATTATTATGGTGTAACGTTTGCGTATCATTAAAATAAATGTTACGTTTGCGTTACATTAATAAAAATTAAATTATGGATCAAAATATTATTATACCCATTTTTGGAATGCTAACTGGAATCATAATTCCACTCGCTGTATTTTTCTGGCTTTATAAAGAAAGTAAGGACAAGAATAAAACTATAATTGAGGTTTCCAAACATTTAGATGACAAATCAAAATTAGAAGAATTACTAAGTATTTTTGATGAAAGAAAAAAAGAGCCAATAGATTATCGTAGAAACGGAGTCATCACAATTTTTGTGGGTATGGGTTTATATCTTCTTGGAGAATTTGCAATTGGAAATGTTCTAAAGGGTGTTGGAGCTTTGGTTGGGTTTATAGGAATAGGAACTATGATCGCTGGTTATCTCTATCCAAATACAGGAAAAGAATTGACCAATGCTGTTGAAGAATTTGAAAAGAAATAATTATGGGTAAAAACCATAAAAAACTCCTCAATAATTTAGAGACCCTGAGAAAAGCCGCTGGTTTAACACAGCAAGAAATGTCTGTTAGAGCCGAGGTGTCAAGAAAGAGCATTAATGCCATTGAAAATGGAGTGTATGTTCCCTCCACGGTATTGGCTTTGAAAATTTCTAAAACATTGAATTGCAATGTGGAAGATTTATTCAAATTACCCTAAATTATTTTTTATGTTAAGAGATAAAACAGTCATACGCTTTTAGTATGACTGTTTTCTTATTTTTTTTGATTCCTTGTAAAAATCCAATCTAGACCCTTTCTCAAAAACTTTTTCACAGTCATAAAATTTACTTAACTGAGAAAAACTTTCTATAAATATGTTTGTCTAACATCTTTTCATATTTTGGAGTGAAATAGTTTACCCAAAAATCATCTATTTCTTCTGAATGCGCATTGTTATATTCTGCATCATTAGACCATGTACTTAACCACATGTAGCGATGTTCTTTGGCTTCGTCTTCTGAACTTACTTGGTAAACCCTGTATTTATTAGCTCCAAATCCATTTTTTTCATATATATTATTTGCCCGATCTAGGTCTTTTTGAAATTCTTCAATTGTTACTCCACTTGGTAAATCAAAAACATGTAAACTAATACGTTCTTTGGATTGTGAGAAAACTATTGAAGAGATTAAGAATGCGAAAAGATAGAGTTGTTTTTTCATAATTAGGTAGTTTTAATATTCAAATATAAGAAATGTTCGTTTAATTTTTTAATTGCCTCGAATCAAAAGAAATAAAAGGAGAAGATATTAATAACCTGCCTCCAATAACACCAACAAATAGCAAAATACAGTGACTTTGTATAAAGTAATCGCTACCCTACCTTCGGAGTTTATAAGTTATTAAACTAGAAGAATGTAACATGCCTATGATCAAGAAACCAAGCAACAAAATACAAACGTTGGTCTTAGTTGATTACTTTTTCATATACCCTTACCCAATCAACATACATGTGTTGTGGGAAATTAGTGGTATCATCCGGCCTACCTGCATAAGTTCCTCCTACAGCTATATTAAAAAGAATAAAAAACTCTTTGTGAAGCTCTGTTAATTCATCTGAAGAAATATCCATCTCTGCAAATTGTTTTCCGTCTACAAACCAAATAAGTTCATTTTCATTCCATTCTAATTCAAATACATGGAACTCATCTGAAAATTTGCCTTTCTCTAATTGAAAAGACTCTGCTCCCATGGATGCATGTGAGCCTGAAGCATCTGCGTAATGAACATTCGATTCAATAAGACCATCGTCTTTAGTGCCATACAATTCTAAAATATCAATTTCTCCACACTGAGGCCAAGGCGTGTCACCCCCATTTTCGTCTATATTCGCTCCGAGCATCCAAAAGGCTGGCCACATACCCATGCCTTGAGGAAGCTTTATACGTGCAGCAATTTTTCCATATTTCCAAGATTGCTTGTTGGCTGTGTGTAATCGTGCAGAGGTATATTGATTTAAACCATGTTTATCACTTTCGTGTATTGCCCTTATAACTAGGCAATTATTTTCTACATATGCATTTTGACCACTGTTTGTATAACGCTGCCACTCCCCATTAAATCTTCCAGCTTTCACTACTTGTGCTGTCCAATTATTAGAGTCTATAGTTTCTTTTTCAAATTCATCTGCCCATTTTAGTTTCCAGTGTGTATCCTTCATTTTATTTATGCTATCATAAGAAATTGTTGATATCTCTATTTTCTCATCACTAAAATGAGTTATTTTTTCCTTCTTTTTAAACGAATATATTAAGACTAAAATTGTAGCTAAAATTAGGAATATGGGGAATACTTTTTTCATTTAGTTATTATTTTTATGTGATGCCTATCGTTTCGGATAAGATCTCCTAGCAAACCAACAGGTGCTGTGCAATATACACATTTTGTATACTATATTATTATTTTAATAGGTAGTTCCTCGAAAAATTGACGGTTCGTTCTAGTGATGAAGATTTTGAAATTATCATCTATTGGATAAACAAATTACATCCTAAGATTATTGATAATATTGGGGTTAATTTTCTGTAAATCTTCAGAGAATTTCACTTTGTGTTTTGGTGAAATTATAATTTCCTCAAACTTACCATATGTAATTTCAATCCTATCAAACGAAGCTGCAGGAGACGAAATCATATTATAAGACTTTGAAATTTTTTTAATTTCCATGATATTTATCGAATTATGACGAAAAAAACCACATGTAATGTGTAGCCTCTCATTATCAATTGTATAAATTGTATTGAAAAACATATGTAAAATAAATCCATATAAAATGATCAAAGCTACGGTCATTAAAACCATATTACTTTTAAAATCATCGTATATATAGCTAGGAATTAGTGGTCCAAAAAAAACTATAAATACAATAATCAATAAGGGATATGAGACTTTAGAATAATAAGTCATTTAATTAAAAGTTACACTTAAAGATATAAATAAACGGCTACACTTCAAAAAAAGTATAACCGTTTATTATATTAGGAAAGTTCTCTTTTGAAATATCGAACTTAAAAATTGGTAGAGGAGGGTGCTTAATTAGCCATATAAATAACTTCTCTGGTCACTTTACCTTCACTGTTAAAGTCGTGACTCATATGAAGATATTCACGAGTTTTTTCTCCTGTTTCTGCATTTGTATTGTTTACCCACCACCAAGACAGCACCACCCATTGGCCTTTGTCTCTTGAATAATAAATAGCATCCGGATATCCTGACTGTTCTAGTTTACGAACCCTGTTTGCTGCTACAGCCTGATTCCATGTAGCAGTTCGTTCTTCTAGATTTAATTTTCCGTCCACACCAAGTCGGTAAAAGGCTGCATCTTCTGAAAAGTAAGAAGCCAATTCCGAGATTTCTCCAGCTTCGAAATGTGCAACCATTTTATTCAATTTATCAATAATTGGGTGTTCATCAAACACACGACCGTTTCTATGCCATCCAAAAGATGCTTGAATTTGCTCTCCTGCAGACTCTCTATCAAAGTGGCTCATTGACATCGTGATTTTCCCATCTTCAGTCACATAATTATTCGAGTGAATATTTACTTTAATAGCCTTACCACTGGTTTTGTTTACAGCAGAGAATACCATCCAGTCCATCGTCCAAGCTCCTTTATCATCATCTTCATATTTAATAATGTCTGGTGTTGCGCCTTTCATGACAGTATATTTTATATCGCTAAAATTTTCTTGCCACCAGAGCATGTTACTTACTTCTTGATCTATATTATTAGCTTCCTCGTCACCAGGCCCCCAAAATTTAGCTCCCTCCGCATACAATGCTCTAAGTTCAGCTTCCGTTCCTGATTCCCATATTTGGTAAGATTTTGTAATTACATCATAAGCTGGATGCTCTGAATAAGTTACCCCTGATTTTACTTGACTCCACCCTAATAATGGAATGAGCGCTAAGGCCAGTACTAATTTCTTCATTTTAATTGTATTTAAAGTTAATTATTTAATTCTCTCACAATATACTATTTATTAATTTTAAAATACAACTAACTTATTTTTATTTAGTCTTTTATTTTTCTAAAAACAACCGCAGTTACAACTCCAAATACAATAAAATGAAGAACCCATATTAATGTCTCTAAAGTAGCAATTGAATTACTGATATAAAAATTGTTAAATGATTCCTTGGAAATATTGGTTGTAATGACAGCAAATACAGATACGAAAAATCCCAATTTAGCGCCACTTATATTTGAGTGCGATTCATCACTAAACTTTTGAAACCCATAGTAAAAAGCAACTCCAGTAATGATACTACTAAGTAAATTTAAGACTAAATTATTATTTTCAGGATTGTTCATTTCTGGAAATGTTGCATTTGCTCCAAAAAATTCTGCACCACCTAATCCAAAATAAACGAGTGTGGCGAATGAAAACTGGTAAATTACCGCTAACAAAGCCATGATAAAAAGTTTTTTCATTTTTACTATTTTTTAGTATTTGTAAATTTCAATTTACAAAATTTAATTTTACCCAAACTATCTATATTTTCTATTTAAAATATCTATGACTTGTGACTAGTTATTCTGTTTGTAGTTCAGAAATTCCAACATTAAAGATAGAATAGTTGTGCCTGTGGTTTAAATTCCTATATTCGTATAACCAAAACATGACGATGAAAAAACTTTTTTTTCTTTTTTTTATATCCATCGCTTTTTACAATTGCTCACCAACAATTAATCAACCGTTATACTCAAAAAATAGCAATCCAAAAGAACTTATTACATCAAAATATGGTGAGCCAACATCAATATTACAAACAAACGATAGTGAAGAAATTTGGAAGTATGATTACGTCAATCCATTCAAGAGCAACCGCACGGTTACTTTTGATGTTAACAATAAAATTGTAAAAAACAAAAAACACTACAAGCCATTTATTCCTCGAAAGGGCCATTTTATAGCAATAGGAGTCATTATGGGTGTATATATAATTAATGGCCCATTTCCAGCTCTGCTTTAAAAAAAAGATTAATGTAGTAAAGGTGTTGTTGGCCAATCGTTTTTATGCTACAAGTATTCTATAAATTCCCGTTTGACTATCAAATTCAAATTCTGAATTCGTTATCGTAATTTCCTTATACTCAGTAAAACTACAGCAATTTCCCGTATTTCTCTCAGCATGAACGTAGAAGTTAAAAATATGATTGTCAGATATATCAATTTTTAGATTTACAATTTCTGTTTCCCAGCCAATTGAACCGATTTGAATCAAATTGATATTATTTTCTGATATAAATGTAAATTCCACGGTCTCATTATTATTTAAATTGTCCGTTATTTTTAGATTTTTAGATTCATAAGTTCCGTTAGTGAATAAATTTTCTCCTCTTGTTTTGTCAACAATTTCAAATCGAAAACTTTCGGGTGGTGTAAAGCATAGTATTTCATCACAATGATCATCTTTACAACCTTGAAATATTATAACAAATAGAATAAGTATGAAATTATTTTTTTTCATTTTGAGTCAATTATTTTTTTAGATTTCTCAGTAGAACTATGATTCAAACATAATACTTTAAATTCGATATAAATTAACTCGTCTTGTTTCATGAGAAGGGGTTATACTTTAATGGAAACCTTTTTGTTGTTTTAGTGGAGTTCCCTATCGAAATATCGAACATTAGTTTTTACTCCAAGAGATTTTGAAATTATTCGCTACTTAATGAGAAAGCTTATGCATTAAGGGTGATAAAATATTAAGTTTTATTATTTTTTTCCTTTAGGATAAACAAGGCCCCAAATAGTAGTTCAATAATTCCACCTGTGATTCCACCAAAATGAAAAGACTGGCTTGAAATCAAACAGAATACACCCAATATCATTAAAAATAGTCCTAAAATCCAATACAATTTCATTCCGTAAATTGATTGA
>CBFIGS010000009.1:0-64121 GCA_965662295.1 Polaribacter sp.
AATAAAAAATTCAATTTTAAAACCATCGTATCATGGCACATAAAAAAGGAGTAGGTAGTTCGAAGAATGGTAGAGAATCAGAATCGAAACGTCTAGGAGTAAAAATATTTGGAGGACAAGCTGCTATTGCAGGGAACATTATCGTTCGTCAAAGAGGAACAACTCACAATCCAGGAGAAAACGTTTACATGGGTAAAGATCATACTTTACATGCAAAAGTTGACGGAATTGTGGAGTTTAGAAAGAAAAAAGACAACAGGTCTTACGTTTCTATAGCTCCATTTGAAGCATAAGTAATTACGCTTCTATACATCTTAAAAAGTTCAAGCATTCATTTGCTTGAACTTTTTTTTGTTGTAAAACCAATCCGTTTTGTACTTTTACATTTATGAATTTGTTATACAACGTTGTCGTTTTTATTACTTCTCTATTAGTTCCAATAATAGCGTTGTTTAACAAGAAAATGAATCTTTTTGTTAGGGGAAGAAAAGCGTCCTTTTCTAAAATTTCTAAATTAAAAAATTCAAAAACGATTTGGTTTCATGTAGCTTCCTTGGGAGAGTTTGAGCAGGCAAGACCTATTATCGAAGAAATTAGAAAAACCCACAGTGAATACAAGATATTAGTTACTTTTTTTTCACCCTCAGGATATGAAATTAGAAAGAATTATAATTTGGCAGATGTTGTTTGCTATCTACCTTTAGATGCTCCTTCTGCAGTAAGAAAATTTGTAAAAGAGGTACGTCCTGTTTTGGTGCTTTTTATAAAGTATGAGTTTTGGCCCAACCTATTAAATGCATTAAAAAAGGAAAAAATTAAAACTATTTTAGTCTCAGGAATTTTAAGGAAAAATCAAATCTTCTTTAAATACTATGGCGGGTTTATGCGAAGATCTTTGCAAGCTTTTGATCACTTTTTTGTGCAAGACAATACTTCCAGAGAATTGCTCAATTCTATCAATTTTTCGGCTGTTACGGTTTCTGGAGATACCCGTTTCGATAGAGTGTCTGGGATATTGTCCCAAGTGAATACACCAGAATTTATTGAGGAATTTAAAAACAATCAATTTACAGTAGTTGCAGGAAGTACTTGGAAAGAAGATGAAGAATTATTAGTAAATTATATCAATAACAGAGCCTCAGAAAATGAAAAATTTATCATTGCTCCACATCAAATCAACAGAGACGCAATTCTAAGATTACAACAATCGATTGATAAAACCACCCTTTTATTTTCTGAAAAAGAAGGGAAAAAACTCACAGAATATAGGGTTTTGATCATTGATACAATCGGGATTTTAACCAAAATATACGCAGCTGCAGATGTAGCTTATGTTGGAGGGGGATTAAACACAGGGTTGCATAATATTTTAGAACCTGCAACTTTTGGAATTCCTGTGGTGATTGGGAATAACTATAATAAATTTAAAGAAGCAATTGACTTGGTAAGCCTAAATGGATGTATTCCTATTTCTAATCAGGAGGAGTTTTCAGATATTTTCATCAAATTATACACCGACGAAAATTATAGAAATAACACTGGAGAAATTAATAAAAAATATATTCAAGAAAATTTGGGAGCAACAACATTCATCATGAACTATTTAAAAACACAATTATAAATATGGATTTTATATTAGAACCCTGGGCCTGGTACGTTGGAGGTCCGTTAATAGCAATTTCGTTACTATTGTACTTTTACTTTGGTAAAAATTTTGGTGCTTCTACAAATTTTGAAACATTGTGCACCATGGCAGGAGCTGGAATGTTTTCAGATTATTTTAAAAAAGATTGGAAAGAGCGTGATTTTGCCCTGTTATTTGTCATTGGTTTAGTGATAGGAGGATATCTTTCTTCAACCTATTTGATCCCCAATCAACAGATCGATTTAAATCCAACAACAGTAAATGAATTAACAGATTTAGGATTTTCAAACGTAGGAGCTCACTATTTTCCAGAGGAAATTTTTGGAGAAGAGGTTTTCTATACTTTAAAAGGATTTTTAATTCTTTTGGTTTCTGGAGTTCTTGTTGGTTTTGGGACTCGCTATGCTGGAGGGTGTACTTCTGGTCATGCAATTACGGGTTTAAGTAGCCTGCAATTCCCCTCTTTGTTGGCAGTGATTGGTTTTTTTATTGGTGGTATAATTGCTACTTGGTTAATAATTCCCTCAATATTTTAAGTGATGAAAAATAGTAAATTTTTAGTTTTAGGCGTTTTTTTTGCAATTGTTTTAAGTAAAACACAAGCAATTTCTTGGTACCGTTTTTATGAAATGTTTAAGTTTCAATCTTTTCACATGTATGGAATTATTGGAGGAGCAGTTGTTATTTCTATGGTTTTTATGCAATTATTTAAAAGAGGAATTATAAAAGATATTCACGGAAATAAAATTCATCCAAAACAAAAGAAAAAAGGGATTATAAGTCCCCTTCTAGGAGGAACATTTTTTGGCTTGGGTTGGGGAATTTCAGGAGCTTGTGCGGCACCAATTTTTGTGATTTTTGGGTTTAAATTAATTCCTGCTTTGTTATTGTTAGTGGGCGCTCTTTTGGGCGCATTTTTATATGGATTATTGAGTAAGAAACTGCCAAATTAAATGAGGAATCATAAAAAACATATAAAATTAGAAAAACGAAATAACGACAACTTTGCTTCAAATGAAATTTCATTTTTGGGAACAAATTGTGGGATTATTTCTGATTTAGTTTCAAAAGTATCTCAAGAATTACCCCACTTTAAATTGGCTTATTTTGACGCTTCTCATTCTACAGATATTAAAAAAAGTAACTTGTCTCAATTTGTATTTCACCCGCAAGGAAATGTTCAAATTGAAACAACAGCAAAGATTAATAAATTTCAACAACGGATAGATTTTGCACAATTTGATGCTGTTTTTATCAATGGGAATCATTATGAAGGGGCAAAACAAATTTTAATTCTAGACGCAGCCAAAGAGGCATCAGTGTTAAAAAGATTGGATCAATTGGGCAATATTCAGTTTGTAATTAAATTGACAGAAGAGATTCCCTATTTTGATTTTTTAGAAGAAAAATACCCAAATATAAAGCAACTCGAATGTTATACAATTGATCAGATTGATCAAATTGCAACTCACATTCGTCATCTTCTCCACAAAATGACTCCCACGGTAAAGGGCTTGGTTTTAGTTGGTGGAAAAAGTAAAAGGATGGGTCAAGATAAGGCAAACTTGAATTATTTTGGAAAGCCTCAAATGGAAGTTGCAAAAGAGTTACTTGAAAAGTGTCATTTAGAGACTTTTTATGGGGTTCAACATGCCTCAGAGAAAAACAGCGATATCTCTGACACATTTTTAGGTTTAGGTCCTTTTGGGGCGATTTGTTCTGCATTTCAAAAAGATCCAAATTCGGCTTGGTTTGTTCTTGCAACCGACCTCCCTTTTTTAAATGATGAGATAATTCAGTGTTTATTAACTCATAGAAACCCAAGTAAGGTTGCTACAGCAATTAAGGGGAAAGGAAATGATTTTGTCGAGCCCTTGATTACGATTTATGAGCCGAAAGCCTATCCCTTGCTATTACAATACATGGCTCAAGGATATTCTTATCCAAGAAAAATGTTGATCAATTCTGATGTTGAAATCGTAGAAGTTGACCCTTATTTCATTCAAAATATAAATACGCCCAAAGAATTTGAAATTGCAAAAAGGGAGCTAAATAAGTTGTAAATTAGAGGCATTCATTCCTAGTTGATTTTTTTCAAGCGTTGAATCGCCGATTTAGGCAAAGTTTTTAAAGAAAGAATTGTAACGCCTTGAAAGGAATTTTGAGAATGAATTCACACAAAAAAAATAGATTTGATGAGCTTTAAGAACATTTCTTTAAGAATTCGTATTTTTTTATCAATGATCTTATTGGTACTACTGGCATCTATATTGATCGTCCTTGTAACTATTTATCAATATGACGAACAGACAAAAGACTATAATATTCAGCGTTTTGAGCGAAAAGAATCCACCACAAAACAAACAATTTATTTAGAACTAAAAAACAAGACAAGACATCCTGTAAATACTGAAAATTTGTCTAAAATATTTGACGAACGTATTCATGAAATATCTTCAATTAATAAACTAAATATTGCCATCTACAACTTAGAGGGGGTTCTTCTAAAATCTTCAAATAAAAGTACTTCTGAAAAGCTAGACATTAAACCAATTTCAGCCACCCTTCTCAAAGAGCTATCGCAACAGCGCAATCAAAAAATATTAAAGACAAGTCAGGAGAATGGAATTAGTTATCAATCTTCCTATTCTTTTATTTATGACGCTAGATCCAAAAAGATTGGAATTTTAGAGTTGCAGTTTATGCAAGATAATGCGGAAATTAAAAAAGAGTTAAAAGAGTTTATTTCTAGATTGGGGTTCGTATATGTTCTTATGTTGTTAAACGCAATCGTATTTGCTTATTTTTTATCTAGTTATATAACTAGGTCTATAAAAATTATTTCTGACAAAATTCAACAAACCCGTTTAACGGAGCGTAATGAAAAGATTATTTTAAATAAGGCAAGTTCTGAAATAGAAATTTTAGTTGAGGCTTATAATAGTATGATCGATGAATTGGGAGAAAGTGCTGCCAAATTAGCCAAAAGTGAACGAGAACAAGCATGGAGAGAAATGGCAAAACAAGTAGCTCATGAAATCAAAAATCCACTAACCCCCATGCGCTTAACAGTTCAGAGTTTTGAGAGAAATTCTCTCTCTAAAGATGATAAGGCAAATAAAAAGTTAAAAGAATTTAGTCAATCTTTAATTCAACAAATAGATGTATTGAGTTCTATTGCATCTGCTTTTTCAGATTTTGCAAAAATGCCAACCCAGAAGAAAGAGCAAATAGAAATCATAAGTGTTGTAAAGTTTGCTCTTGATATTTTCACAGAACAATACATTACATATCTACCGCAAGAAAAAAATATATATGCCAATCTAGATAAAACACAGTTGATTAGAATTGTAACCAACTTGCTTAAAAATGCGATTCAAGCTACAGAAAACATAGAACACCCTAGTATTGACGTGCATGTCTTATCAAAAGAAAATAATTTGATAATTTCTGTTACGGATAACGGTAAAGGCATTGCTGAAGACCTTAAGGAGCTTATTTTCGAGCCTAAATTTACCACCAAAACAAGTGGTATGGGATTAGGTTTAGCGATTACAAAGAATATAATTGAAGCCTACGGAGGATCTATCTCATTTACTTCTGCAGAAGGATCTGGGACTGTTTTTACTGTAGTTTTACCAAAAGCATAAAACCTCAAACAATGAATTTTAATACTATTTTAGTTTCCATTAAAGATCGACGAGCATACATAACGATTAATAGGCCGAAAAAATTAAATGCTCTTAACAAAGAGACGATTTCGGAGTTGAGTTTTGCTTTTGAAAAACTTGAAGAAGATCAAAATGTTAGAGTTATTATTTTAACGGGTAGTGGTCAAAAATCATTTGTTGCTGGAGCGGATATTTCTGAATTTGTTCATTTTTCAGAGGAAGAAGGAGGACGTTTGGCTAAAATTGGACAAGAAAAGTTATTTGATTACATCGAAAACTTATCTACCCCTGTCATTGCTGCAGTCAATGGTTTTGCTTTAGGAGGAGGGTTAGAATTAGCCATGTGTTGTCATTTTAGAATTGCCTCAGATACATCAAAAATGGGACTTCCAGAAGTTTCTTTAGGAGTAATTCCTGGTTATGGAGGTACGCAACGCTTACCTCAGTTAGTAGGGAAGGGGAAAGCAATGGAAATGATCATGACCGCAAGTATGATTTCTGCACATGAAGCAAAAGCCTGCGGTTTGGTAAATGAGGTTACCACACAAGAAGAATTATTACCCACAGTAGAAAAAATTGTAAGTAAAATTTTGAGGAACTCTCCGATTGCAATCAGCGCAGCAATTAGAGCGGTTAATGCTGGTTTTGAAGATGGGGTAAATGGTTATAATATCGAAATTGATGAGTTTGGATCCTGTTTTGGCACCAAAGATTTTACAGAGGGGACTTCAGCATTTTTAGAGAAAAGAAAACCAACTTTTTCATAATTTTAAAGATAAAAACCGAGCCTATAACAGACCCGGTTTTATTTTAAATTAAAAATTAAATTTTTAGATTCTAAAGTGTTTTACATAATTTCTGTTATCAGAGGCGATGACAACTTTGTATGCTCCTTTTTCTGTGTTGGATAATTTATAGACTCTATTTACTAGATTATCACCTTCAACTTTTTCAGAATGAATCTTCATGTTTTCATAATAAAGCATTATTTGTAATGGCTTTTTGTTGAAAGTAATTTTAGAAATTAATAACAGATCCCCTTCTAATCGAATCGAGGGCTTAAATATTTTGGTTGTTTCTTCATCTATATAAGTAACCAAACCATTATTAATACTCAATTTTTTAATAATAATTTCGAAGTCTTTTTCAAGTTCAGTCGTATACAAACCGTCTTTAAAGTCAGTGAAATCAAAGAGTCTTGAATAGTCCCCAGAGTTTTGAATTTCTTCCTTGTATATTGTTGTTGCGCTTTCATCTTTCAATGTTAACGTATGTCCTTTCTTTACCGATTTAAATTCAACTTTTACACTTTTTACAGGTACTGTATTGAATATTTTAGAATTCTCAATTGCGTAACTAATATATGTTCCAAATATAAATGCTACAATTAGGTATTTTTTAATTATTGTTTTCATTTTTTTCCATTTTAATGATTAATAACACTGCAAAGGTATTGTTGAAATAAAGATTGAAAAACAACAAAATTGGTAAAAATGTGTACTATATTGTTATTTATTTAGGCTTAAATACATAAAAGGGTTAATTTAGCACATATAGCCGATAATTTTACACAACATATTAGAATTAAGTATTGTAAATTTGTTACTTGAATTAGAAAATTAATGAACACAAAGCCTACTTTAGAAAAAATTAGTCCAGATTTTGGAAGCTCTATTCTGGTAAAAAAACATACCGAGTTTTTAAAAGAAATTAAAGCCTTTTGGCATTTTCATCCTGAAATTGAATTGGTTTATGTAGATAAAGGAAAGGGGAAAACACATATTGGGAATCATCTTTCCTACTTTAATAACAGTCAGTTATTATTAATAGGGGCAAATTTGCCTCATAATGGTTTTACTGATCGACTGACCACCAATGGTTCTGAAACACTGGTTCAATTCAAACCAGAATTTTTAGGAGATGCATTTTTTGAGATTCCAGAAATGAAACCAATTCTTACTCTTTTTGAAAAAGCTAAAAAAGGAATTGTTTTTGGAGTAAAAACAAAACAAAAATTAGGAGTAAAGATTCAGAAGCTCACAGAAAAAAAAGGATTTAAACAGATTTTAATTTTGTTAGATATACTACATACACTTTCAAAGTCTGATGATTATACATTATTAAATGCAGATGGTTTTGCTTTTGAGGCCCAACCCCAAAATAATAATAAAATAGATGAAATTTTTAAGTATATTAACGAAAATTTCAATCAACATATTAGTTTGGATGAAGTTGCTGATTTGGTAAGTATGACGGTTCCTGCATTTTGTAGGTTTTTTAAAAAATCAACAGGTAAAACATTTACAAAACTTGTAAATGAATACAGAGTTGTTCATGCAACAAAGCTTTTATCGGAGAGTCAATCTAGTATTACAGATATCTGTTTTGAGTGTGGGTTTAATAATTTTTCTCATTTTAATAAACTATTTAGAGAGTTTACAGGAAAATCGGCATCAAAATATAGAAATGAAATGATGAATTTAATTCAATAAGTAAATAGTATGCAAGGTAAAATAGACAAAGCAATTGAATATTACACATTTAAAAGCAACGAATTGTTAGCGTATGTAAATTCCAATCAAAACCTAACCATCGATAAAATTATTGAATGTGGAGAAGAATTAGCAATTTTAGAACACAAAATAACTGCTTTAGAGGTCGCAAAAGAGAATTAATTACTTAATTCCATTCCATTCACTATAGAATTGATTTAAATATTCTACCATAAAATCATGTCTACTGAGCGCAATTTTTTTTCCAGAACTTGTGTTCATTTTATCTTTTAAAAGTAATAGCTTTTCGTAAAAATGATTGATCGTTGGAGCTGTCGAATTTTTGTATGTTTCCTTATCCATCTCTAGGTTAGGAAGAATTTCAGGGTCATACAACGGCCTATTTTTATACCCCCCATAATTAAAACATCTAGCAATCCCAATAGCTCCAATAGCATCTAGTCTATCGGCATCTTGGACTACGTTTAATTCTATAGAATTAAAAGAGTTTTTTTTATCATCCAGAGAATTCTTAAAAGAGATGTGTTTGATAATATGAATAACATGATTGATCACAATTTCATCTACCTGTTGTTTTTTTAAAAAAGCCTTTGTTATTTTGGGCCCAATTGTTTCATCACCATGATGAAATTTAGGATCTGCGATATCGTGAAATAAAGCTCCTAAAGAAACGATAAAAGGATCTACTTTTTCTTCCTTAGAAATTAAAATGGCATTTTTAAAAACACGATCAACATGAAACCAATCATGTCCCCCTTCGGCATTTTTTAATGTCTTTTTTACAAATGTAATGGCGTTTTCAATGACCTTTTCTTGATGCATCTCTCCTTTGTTTAGGATTTATTGTATAAAAATAAAAAAAATCCATTCAAAATAGAATGGATTTTATAGTGCTTTCTTTTAGAAAGTGTGATTCATTTATTTTAACAAAATTCATCATAGGCTTGAACTAAATTTTGTGCAATCATTTGCGCAGATCTACCTTCAATGTGATGGCGCTCTAACATGTGTACCAAATTACCGTCTTTAAACAAAGCGATTGCTGGAGAAGATGGTGGGAAAGGAACCATGAATTCACGGGCCTTTTGTGTAGACTCTTTTTCTACTCCTGCAAAAACAGTCGTTAGATTTATAGGGACTTTTTCTGCGTTAAGAGAAGCAATGGCTCCTGGTCTGGCAGTACCTGCAGCACATCCGCAAACAGAGTTGACCATGACCAAAGTCGTTCCTTCTTTTGAGAGTGCGTTTTCAACATCTTCACTTGTATATAATGCTTCAAAACCAGCGTTTATTAACTCATCACGCATTGGTTTAACTAATTCTTCTGGATACATATTTATGATAAATTTAGAGGACAAATATACGAATAATTCAATCGGAATTCAACTAGTATTTCAAAGCTTATTTTAATAAATATATTTACAAATACAAAAGGCTATTTTTATATATTTGGAACAAATTTATGACATGGGAAGTTTTACGAAATGGCTCGGTGCAGGGTTAGGATTTAGTTTAGGTGGACCAATAGGAGCTGTAATTGGTTTTGCAATAGGTCAGTTTGTAGGAGGCTTTTCTGAGGAAGATTTAACAAAAGAACAACAAACCTACCAAAGAAGAAGAAAAACAGGAGGAGGATTTGAGCAAACCCAGTCTGGAGATTTTGAAATTTGCCTTCTAGTTTTAGCCTCTATTGTTATCAAAGCAGATGGAAAAGTTGATCAAAGAGAATTGAATTTTGTTCGAATTCAATTCGTAAATATGTACGGAAAACAAAGAGCTAATAATGCTTTTAAACTTTTCAATGGAATTATAAAAAAAGAGGTTTCTGCTCGTCAAATATGCATTCAGATTCGACAAAATATGTCTCATGCTTCTCGGTTACAGTTGCTTCATTTTTTGTTTGGGATTGCAAAATCAGATCAACAAGTTGTTCCTGCTGAGCTAGAAGAGATTAAAAAAATAGCGGGATACTTATATGTCAATCCACAAGATTATGAATCGATAAAAGCCATGTTCTTTGATGCTACGGGAAATGCCTACAGGATTCTAGAAGTAAGTCAGTCAGCAACTAATGAAGAAGTGAAAAAAGCTTATAGGAAAATGGTAAAAAAACACCATCCAGATAAAATTCAAGGTCTGGGAGAGGTCCATTTAAAAGGGGCCAATGAAAAATTTCAGAGCATACAATCTGCCTATGAAGCCATAAAAAATGAAAGAGGCATGTAATCAGTTCTTTTTTTTGTTTCTAAAAGGCTCCGTTTTATAGAAAATCCTTAATTTCGCATTCTTATTAGAAATGATAGAAAATGAAAGCTAAATTTCCTGAATATAAAGGACTTGACTTACCAAAAGTTGCAGAAGAAATTCTGAATTATTGGCAAGAAAACAACATCTTTGAAAAGAGTGTAACTTCAAGAGAAAATGCAAAACCATTTGTGTTTTTTGAAGGACCTCCTTCTGCAAACGGTTTACCAGGAGTTCATCATGTTCTGGCAAGAGCTATCAAAGACATTTTCCCACGATATAAAACGATGAAGGGCTACCAAGTAAAGCGAAAAGCTGGTTGGGATACTCATGGTTTACCGATTGAGCTTGGCGTTGAAAAGGAATTAGGGATTACCAAAGAAGATATTGGAAAAAAAATTTCCGTAGAAGAATACAATGCTGCTTGTAGAAAAGCAGTGATGCGTTACACCGATGTTTGGAATGATTTAACCCAGAAAATGGGATATTGGGTAGATATGGAAGATCCATATATTACTTACGAGCCGAAGTACATGGAATCTGTTTGGTGGCTTTTAAAACAGATTTACAACAAAAAGTTAATTTACAAAGGGTATACTATTCAGCCTTATTCACCTAAAGCTGGAACAGGATTGAGTTCTCATGAATTAAATCAACCAGGCACCTACCAAGATGTAACAGATACCACTGTTGTGGCACAGTTTAAAGCTGTTGAGAATACACTACCAGACTTCTTAAAAAATCAAGGGAACATTTATTTTTTAGCTTGGACCACCACCCCGTGGACATTGCCAAGTAATACTGCCTTAACCGTAGGTCCAAAAATCGAGTATGTTTTGGTTGAAACATTTAATCAATACACCTTTGAGCCTATAAAAGTAATTTTAGCTAAAAAACTTATAGGAAAACAATTTGGAGGGAAAAATACGATTGAAGTAGCGTCTCCAGACGAATTAAAGACATACAATGCTGGAGATAAAAAAATTCCTTTTTGTGTTTTAAATGAATGTATTGGATCGGATTTAGTAGATATCAAATACGAACAACTTTTAGACTACTGTCTTCCAAATGATAATCCACAAGACGCTTTTAGAGTAATTTCCGGAGATTTCGTAACTACAGAAGATGGAACAGGAATCGTTCACACTGCCCCAACTTTTGGAGCAGATGATGCCATGGTTGCAAAACAAGCAACTCCAGAAATACCACCGATGTTGGTAAAAGATGAAAATGATAATCTAGTTCCATTAGTAGATCTACAGGGAAAATTCAGACCAGAAGTTGGTGAATTTGCCGGAAAATACGTAAAGAACGAATATTATAATGACGGTGAAGCTCCAGATAAATCTATAGATGTTGAGTTAGCAATTAAGTTGAAAACAGAAAATAAAGCATTCAAAGTCGAAAAATATAAACACAGTTATCCAAATTGTTGGAGAACAGATAAGCCCATTTTATATTATCCGTTAGATTCTTGGTTTATTAAGGTAACCGATGTAAAGAATCGAATGCATGAGTTAAATAAAACGATTCAATGGAAACCAGCATCTACTGGTACGGGTCGTTTTGGAAACTGGTTGGCCAATGCAAACGATTGGAATTTATCTCGTTCAAGATATTGGGGAATTCCTCTGCCAATTTGGAGAACAGAGGATGGCAAAGAAGAAATTTGCGTTGGTTCAGTGGAAGAGTTAAAAGTTGAAATGTCGCGAGCTGTAACGGCAGGTTTTATGGACAAAGACATTTTTTCAAGCTTTGAAGTTGGCAATAATTCTGAAGAAAACTATGCAACAATAGACTTGCATAAAAATATTGTTGATCAGATTGTTTTAGTATCAGCATCAGGACAACCAATGAAACGTGAAAGTGATTTAATTGATGTTTGGTTTGATTCTGGCTCTATGCCTTATGCTCAATGGCATTATCCCTTTGAAAACAAACAAAAAATAGATCAAAATGAATCTTTTCCAGCAGATTTTATTGCGGAAGGAGTAGACCAAACACGTGGTTGGTTTTACACCCTCCATGCAATTTCTTCAATGGTTTTTGATTCTGTTGCCTACAAGAATGTAGTTTCTAATGGATTGGTTTTAGACAAAAATGGACAAAAAATGTCTAAACGTCTAGGAAACGCAACAGATCCTTTTACAACCTTATCCACTTATGGAGCAGATGCAACTCGGTGGTATATGATCTCAAATGCAAATCCTTGGGATAATTTAAAGTTTGACTTGGAAGGAATAGAAGAGGTCAAACGAAAGTTTTTCGGAACGTTATACAATACCTATTCTTTTTTCATCTTGTATACAAACATCGATGAGTTTTCATATGCTGAACAAGACATAGTTCTCAATGATAGGCCAGAATTAGATCGATGGATTTTATCAGAATTACATACCTTAATAGCTAAGGTAGACAAATTCTATGAGGCTTATGAGCCAACAAGAGCTGCAAGAGCAATTTCGGAATTTACACAAGAATACCTGAGCAACTGGTATGTGCGTTTAAGTAGAAGACGTTTTTGGAAAGGAGATTATCAAACAGATAAAATTTCTGCTTATCAAACCTTGTATACTTGTATGGTGACCATTGCAAAATTAAGTGCGCCAATCGCTCCTTTTTTCTCTGATAGACTGTATCAAGACCTAAATTCTGTAACTCAAAAAGAACCTTCAGAAAGTATTCATTTATCGGACTTCCCAAAATTTGATCCAAGTTTTGTAGATCAACGTTTGGAGCGAAAAATGGAAAGTGCTCAAATCATCTCTTCATTGGTATTATCTTTAAGAGCCAAAGAAAAGATTAAAGTACGTCAACCACTTCAAAAAATAATGATTCCTATAGGGAGTCAGCAACAAAAGGAAGAAATTTTAGCTGTTGCTGATTTGATAAAACATGAGGTAAACATCAAAGAAATTCAACTTATAGAGGATGCCTCAGATATTTTAATCAAACAAATTAAACCAAATTTCAAGGCGTTGGGGCCAAAATTTGGGAAAGAAATGCGTTTCATTGCTGCTGAAGTTCAAAACTTCACTCAAGAAGATATTCATAAAATTGAAAAAGAGGGTGAAATTTCTATTTGTATTAATGAAAAAAATATTACTTTAGGACTTGAAGATGTAGAGATTTCATCCAAAGATATAGAGGGCTGGTTGGTTGCTAACGAAGGTTCTTTAACAGTGGCTTTAGATGTTACCATAACAGATGAATTGCACAAAGAGGGTATCGCTAGAGAGCTAGTAAATAGAATTCAGAATGCACGTAAAGATGTGGGCTTAGAAGTAACGGATAAAATTAAATTATCAATTTTAGAGGATCAAAACTTACAAGCAGCGATTATAGAAAACAAAGAATACATCATGAGTGAAACACTTACCTTAGAGTTGGTTTTTATTGATGAATTAACAAACGGTACAGTGGTTGAATTTGACACGATAAAGAGTAAAATATTAATTGAAAAAATATAAGACTTATGTCAGACGTAAAATTAAAATATTCAAAGGAAGACTTACAAGAGTTTAGAGAAATTATTGAAAAAAAAATAGCAAGAGCAGAAGAAGATTTGCTATTGTTAAAAGAGGCATATAAAAATGATTCAGATAACGGAACAGATGATACTTCTCCATCGTTCAAATCTTTTGATGAAGGGTCAGATGTCATGAACAAAGAAGCAAACGTTCAATTAGCGATCAGACAAGAAAAATTTATTAGAGATCTAAAAAATGCCTTGTTACGAATTGAGAACGGCGTTTATGGTGTTTGTAGAGTTACAGGGAAATTGATTCAGAAAGAGCGTTTAAGATTAGTTCCTCATGCCACTTTAAGCATTGAAGCAAAACGCAAACAATAATCGGATTCATTTTGTTCGCGTAAATAAAAACATCATGTCAAAAAAAAATTTTGCAATTCTCACAATTTTAATTGCAATTATTTTAGATCAACTACTCAAGGTATATGTCAAAACTCATTTTGTGCTTGGAGAGGAAGTAGTTATTTTCGATTGGTTTAAAATCCATTTCACAGAAAATAATGGGATGGCTATGGGTTTTGAATTTGGAGGCAAAGCAGGAAAATTATTTTTAACCTTATTTAGGTTAGTTGCTGTCACTGGAATCGTTTTTTGGCTGTATCAAAACATCAAAAGAAAAGTTCACAATGCCGTAATTTTTGCCATCGCTTTAATTTTTTCCGGTGCAATAGGGAATATCATAGATTCTGTGTTCTATGGAGTTCTTTTTGATGATTCTCATCACAAAGTAGCGACTCTTTTTGCAGACAATCCATATGGGAAACTCTTTTATGGTAAAGTAGTTGACATGTTTTACTTTCCTCTATGGCAAGGAGTCTTGCCAGATTGGGTTCCATTTATCGGGGGAGAATTTTTTACTTTTTTTCAATATATTTTTAATCCAGCAGATGCATTCATAAGTATCGGGGTTGCGTTGTTATTTATTTTTAGCAAACAAGCGTTTCCTAAAGAAGAGGAAACCACCTAGCACCTCTTTTTTTAGTTTTTTCGGGGTCTAACGTCCATGATTATAATTGATCGTTATCGCTTTTTTTATTTTTAAGAATTCTGTTTTCTCCACACTTATTCTTTAATATTCCGTTATTAACTGTCTAAAAAAATGTGTATTTTCGTTATATGCCTTCACCTTTAGAACTTCAAATACAAACCTTACCAAATGAGCCTGGGGTTTATCAATTCTTTGATAAACAGGATGTGATTATTTACATTGGGAAAGCTAAAAATTTAAAAAAAAGAGTTTCATCGTACTTCAATAAAAATCATGAGAATGGTAAAACCAGTGTGTTGGTAAAAAAAATTGTTTATCTAAAACACATTGTTGTTAACTCGGAAACAGATGCCCTTTTATTAGAGAATAATTTAATTAAAAAATACAAACCTCGCTACAATGTTCTCTTGAAGGATGATAAGAGTTATCCTTGGATTTGTATAAAAAAAGAACGTTTTCCAAGAATTTTTATGACGCGTCGCGTTATCAAAGATGGTTCAGAATACTTTGGACCCTATACCTCCGTTAGAACAGTAAAGGTATTATTAGATCTAATTAAAGAGCTTTATCCGCTTAGAACTTGTACTTATGATTTAAGTGCACAAAATATTAATGAGGGTAAATACAAAGTATGTTTAGAATATCACTTAAAAAATTGTAAGGGAGCCTGTGAGGCTCTTGAGTCAGAAATAAATTACAATAATTCGATCAAGGAAATTAGAAATATTATCAAGGGTAATTTTAAAGAAAGTATCGAAAAATTTCAGATCATGATGGGCTCATTTGCCAAAAATATGGAATTCGAAGAAGCTCAAAAAATAAAAGATAAACTCAGTTTACTCAACAATTATCAATCAAAATCGACCATCGTAAATCCCTCCATCAACAACGTTGATGTATTTTCTATTATTACTGATGAAACCCATGGTTATGCTAATTTTTTAAAAATTTCAAATGGATCAATTATACAATCTCATACTACAGAAATTAAAAAGAAATTAGACGAATCTGATGCTGAATTATTGGCGTTATTTATTATTGAAATTCGACAACGTTTCAACTCTCAAGCTCCTGAAATTTATGTCCCCTTTTCACTTAATGTAGGAGAATGTGTAAAGGTGACCATTCCAAAATTAGGAGATAAAAAACGTATTGTAGAGCTTTCAGAAAGAAATGCAAAATATTACAGGCAAGAGCAATTTAAACAGATTAAAATTGTAGATCCAGATAGGCATGTAAAACGAATTATGGCACAGATGAAGAAAGATTTGCGGCTTTCTGAAGAGCCAAGACATATAGAATGTTTTGATAATTCTAATATTCAAGGAACCAATCCTGTTGCAGCATGTGTTGTATTTAAAGATGGGAAACCAAGTAAGAAAGAATATAGACATTACAATATTAAAACTGTCGAAGGGCCCGATGACTTTGCCTCTATGGAAGAGGTGGTGTATAGAAGGTACAAACGACTGTTGGCAGAAGGAGCGTCTTTACCGCAATTAATTATTGTTGATGGAGGAAAGGGACAATTGTCATCAGCCTTGAAAAGTCTCGAGATTCTAGGATTACGGGGTAAAATTGCCATCATTGGAATTGCAAAGCGGCTAGAAGAAATTTATTATCCAGATGATCCTATTCCATTGTATTTAGATAAAAAGTCTGAAACTTTAAAAATCACTCAATTTTTAAGAAATGAAGCACACCGATTTGGAATTACTTTTCATAGAAATAAGCGAAGTAAAAGTGCCATTCAATCAGAGCTGGAACAGATTCCCAATATTGGCAAGCAAACAATTATTACTTTATTACGTAAATTCAAGTCTGCAAAGCGAGTAAAAGAAGCTTCTTTTGATCAATTAAAAGAAACCATAGGAATTGCAAGAGCAACGAAGGTACATGAATATTTTCATTCTAATGAAGGATAAAAATAAACCAAAAAAACCATGAAGAAGTTCATGGTTTTTTTGTTTTATAAAGAGGTTTTAATTTCCTTGTTTTGTGCTTAAATGAAACTCTTCATAGGTTTCTAATAAATTCATGAGTGCTTTAATTAAATCTTTTGTTTCCAAAAGAACACTAAAATATAGTGTGGTATTTTTAGGGCTTGTTTCATCCGTTCTAATTCTTTCAACTTGGTTTTCAATTGATAAAGAAACGCTTTTCAGTAATGCATTCTTTTCTATTAAAAGTCCATTGAGGTTGTCTAAATCTCTATTCTCAAAAATTGCAGCTTCTTTGGAAAGTATCAAAGATAGTTCAACATCAATACTTTTTAAATCTTTTATTTGTGCTTTCTTTAAGTTTTTATGGTTGTTGTTTACGTGTTTATAACTTGCTCTAGAAATATAACTAATCGATTGAGCAACATCCTGTAAATACCCAAGAACCATGATATAAAACCTACTTGTTTGAACAGAAGTTTCATCCAAAGATTTGATAAAATAGAAAACACCATTTTTTAAGCCATCTATTTCGTCATTCAATTTGGCCACATGTTTGTCTGTTTTTCGGAGTTTGTTTAAGTCATGATTTGCCAAATCGTTTACAACATTCGAATACAGTTTATTTACGCGATTGATAACTTTAGAGATATGATCTGCACTTTCTTCGATGACTCCATTAATGGTAATCAATTCTTTTCTTTCTATGTATTCTTGTTCTTTAACATTTTTAGATTTTTTCCTATGAATCAACGTATTTCTAGAAATCAGAAAAGCAACAACTGCTAATAAAATTGGAATTATGATCATATCCCAACTAATCAAATACGCAACCAATGCAGCTGCTAAAAATGCGATGATAGCAGTTAGAAACCACCCTCCTATAACATTAAGTACTCCCGCAACTCTATATACGGCACTTTCACGACCCCAAGCTCTATCTGCCAAAGAAGTTCCCATTGCCACCATAAAGGTCACATAGGTAGTTGACAACGGAAGTTTCATGGAGGTTGCAATAGAAATTAAGATTCCCGCTACAATTAAGTTAACAGAAGCCCTTACTAAATCAAAGGCAGGTAACTCATAGGTTTTGTCTTTTGGTAATTCTATTACAGGTTTTTGAAATTTAGAATCTATAAAAGCTACTGTCGATTTTGGAAAAACAAAACCAACTCCTTTATTTAGGAACATTGCAGCCCTAACCAATACTCTTGATAATGGGTTTGGTTGAAATTTTTCATGTCCTTCCCCTTGACGAGATAAATCAATCCCTGTTTTGATCACATTTTGGGCTTTACTAGAGGTCCATAAGGTTACGACCATAATAGTACCTGCGATTAGCAATAACCATATATTTGAGGGAACTTTTTTTGCTAAAATATCCATAGAAAAGGCATCTGCAGCAACTCCGGAGATTTCCCATGCTTGGTAAGAATTCCATGCCGCAATTGGGACCCCAACAAAGTTTACCAAATCATTACCAGAAAAAGCCATTGCTAGAGAGAAAGTTCCAATACCTATAATCAATTTTAAAATATTAATTTTAAAAACTTTTATCAATAGTTGTGAAATAACAGACCAAATCACAAAACTTCCTGTGATTATTGACAAGGTGTTTCCTTCAATTAAAAACTTGACATCTTTGTAGAAAGGAGTTCCTTTCATTCCTTTAATAATGATAAAGTAGGTAATTGCAGTGATGGCAAACCCCCCAAAAAGAGCATTGATATAAATTGGTCTCTTTTCAAAATTAAAAGAATAAATCATTCTAGAGATGAACTGTACAATGGCACCCACAGAAAAAGCCACCACTACAGAGAGGAGGATTCCAAAAATAATTTTGGTAGCTGTCTCGTAATTGATGTAATTCCATATGTCAGAGAATGATTGAGCATCATTAGCAGATATTTTAAGTAATGAAATACAAACAGCAGCACCCAACAGTTCAAACACAATAGAAACTGTTGTTGAAGTTGGCATACCGAGAGAATTAAATATATCTAATAAAAGAATGTCCGTAATCATTACCGCCATAAAAATGAACATGATGTCTTGGAACATAAACATATTAGGATTAAAAATCCCTTTACGTGCAACTTCCATCATTCCACTGGAAGTAATGGCACCAAAGAATACTCCCAAACTCGCAATAATCATGATATTTCTTATAGAAATTGCTTTTGAGCCGATGGCTGAATTTAAGAAATTGACAGCATCATTACTAACTCCAACAACCAAATCTACAATAGCTAGAAAAGCTAAAGCGACTAACATCAAAATATATGGATCACCCATTTGTTTAAATAATTTTAGTTTTGCAAATTTATAGACATCTGCGAGTGCTTATGTTATGTTTGTGTTATTTTTTTTATAAAAAAGGCCCTATTTGTATTCTACAATAATAATTAATTTCTTTTTAAATCAACGCATGTTTGGCTTTTGATATTCACAATAGTTATAGAGGTGTAACAATATGTAAAAGGTTTCAGAATATGTATTGATTTTCGATACTTTTTTTAGGATTATGAATAGGGGTTAAACGTAATTTGTATCCCATAAAAATTTCTATATTTTAGTGAGTAAAGATAGTATTTGTTAATTGAAACTATTCTCTATTGGCACTTTAAAATTGATTTTTGAGAGATTGATTTTTATGGGTTCAACAATTAAAAAGTTGTAATACAGATGATTACTTGCAAATTAAATAGTGTAGGTGAATTCATAAAATTTTTTTAACAAGCCAAAAAAAAATCAACCCAATTTAAAATTAGATCTTCAATAGGTTAACAAACCGTTATCAATTTTCTCAACTTTACATTTAGTTAATGTTTCTCTAATAAAATCATAATCTACAAATAACACAAAGTTTACAAATTCAATAGACTTTTGCAGAATAATATATATACGATAATGAAGAAGTTTTTAAGTATTATTTTTTTAGTCATTGTTCAAGTTGTTGTTGCACAGAGCAAAGGAACAATAAAAGGTTTTTTAGCAGATAAGGAAATGAATAATGAGCCATTGCCATTTGCGAATATTCAAATTAAAGGAACTACCATCGGAACAACCACTGATTTCGATGGGAATTATATTTTAAAGGTACCCGCAGGAAGCCATGTATTGGTCTTTAGTTTTTTAGGTTATCAAACTATTGAAAAAACATTTACCATTGAGGCAGATGCATTTATGACAATCAATCAGATAATGTCAGCAGAGGAAGGGGTTTCTCTAGAAGAGGTGGTTATTAAGTCTTCTACCTCTAAAGAATCTGCTTCTGCGTTATTGCTAGAACAAAAAAAGGCAGTTGTTATTAAAGAAAGTATTGGAGCTCAAACATTATCAAAGATAGGTGTTTCAAATGCGGCAAATGCAACCACTAAAATCTCTGGAGTTACTAAAAGTGAAGGTTCTGGAAATATATACATAAGAGGGTTAGGAGATCGATACCTATCAACTTCGATGAATGGGTTGCCAATTCCTTCAGATGATGTTGAAAATAAAAATATAAATTTAGATTTATTTTCAACAAATAGTATTAAAAATGTAGGAATTAGCAAAACCTATGCTACAGCAAATTATGCAGATCAAGGTTCTGGTAATGTTGATGTAAATACAAAAGAATATACTAAAAAAGGATACTCTATTTCCCTAGCGAGTGGATCTAATACGAATGTTTTGGGAGTTTCAGATTCCTTCAGAAGAACCGTTATTAGTAATGATGTAAGCTTTGGATTCCATCAGAAACAATATGCATTGCAAAATTTAATAACCTTCCAAGGTTGGGATACCGAAAAAGTTGCAACTCCTGTAAACTATAATGGTTCCTTCTCTGCCGCAAGAAAGTTTGATATTTTTGAAAAAGAGGTCTCTGTTTTTTTCATGGGTTCTCACTCTAAATCATTTGAACATCAAGAGGGTGTATTTAGAGCGTTCAGATCAAATGTATTAGACAAAGCGTTTCCTGCTGTTTCAAGACCAGTAAGCCTTTCAAATGGAGTTACAGCAGCTTCAAATGATGTAGAAAGTTTTATTACTAAAACAAATACTACAGGATATATCAATGTTGGAATCAAATTAAATGATACTCATAAAATTAGATACAATACCCTTTTCGTAAATAAGTCTGAAGACAATTTATACGAACAAGGTAGAAATGGATTTGGATATGTTTTTGACCAAGACCCACAAGAAGATGGAGCTTTTGTAAGGGATCAAAACTTTAGACAAACCACCCTGTTTGTGAACCAAATTTTAGGAAAACATTCATGGAATGAAAACAATACTTTAAACTGGGCAGGGGGATATAATTTTGTTTTAGCAGAAGAACCAAATAGAATAAGAAATGAGGTAAATATTTTAGATAATACTAGCTCGCCAACCATTCAATATGCCCATGTAGGAGATTACCAACAAAGAAAATCTAGTCAAAAGATTCAAGATACAGAATACAATGGTTTTATAGAGAACAAGTGGGCCTTAGGGATCAAAGATGAAGATGATAACAAACCGAATTCTTTAAACTATGGTGTAAATTACAGGTATAAAGAAAGAACTTTTAAATCGTTATTTGTAGGGGTGAAAGCAAAAGGAATTACGGCGCCATCCATAGATCAATTATCATCAACATTTACTTCAACGGGCTTTAATAACGGGTTAATCTTAAGAACTTCTCCAGCAGATAGATTTGAAGCAGATTTAACAATTATGGCTGGTTTTGTCAACTTTGATTTTACATTAAATACTCTATTATCGGGTAATATTGGGCTGCGTTTTGAAAGAGATGAAATCAATGCAATCTGGGATGTTGCAAATTTCTATGACCAGGCAAGTCAACGTGGAAGAATTGGGTCTTTGAATAGAGTTTATCAAGGAGTATACCCAAGTGTAAATTTAAAATTTGAAGTAGCAGAAAATAAGTATTTACGTTTTGCATCAAGCATCACTCAAACCTTACCAGAATTCAAAGAATTATCTCCATTTGAATATGTTTCTCCAACTGGGCGAGTTACAAAGGGGAATCCAGATTTGAATAAATCAGAAATCTATAATCTTGATCTTAAATATGAAATGTTTCCTCAAAGAGGGCAAGTATTCTCTGCAACAACATTTTATAAGCAAATTAATAATCCAATAAATTTAACGCAAACAAGAGGGTCTTCTGGATATTTCTTTTATGCAAATACTGGAGAAAAAGCAACGGTATATGGTATAGAACTAGAAACAAAAACAGCCTTGTTAAAAAATGAAGAAGAAGAAAGTATTCTAAATATAACTGGGAATATTACCAAAATGTGGTTAAATCAGGATTTATTAAAAGATTTTCAATATAAGAATAGCACAGCCTCTAGTTTACAAGGAGCCTCAGATTTTATTGTGAATGGCTCTCTAAGTTACACTAATAATCAAGAAAAAGAGTTTGCAGCATCGTTGACAGGAAACTATGCTTCAGACAAAATATTTGCTTTGGGCTCCCCAGAAGATTTTTCTAACAGCGCTACCTTATATAATGATGAAATTATAGAAAAAGGCTTTGTAACATTAGATTTAGTAGTTAGCAAAGAATTGTCTAAAAACTTGCTAGTAAAATTGGTGGGACGTAATTTATTAAATCCAGAAATAAAACAAACCCAATTGGTTAGAAGTTTAATTACAAATGAGGAAATCAATCATACAGTATTGTCTTATAAGAAAGGAAGTCAGTTAACATTGAGTGTAAAATATACTTTTTAACCGATTAACAAATCCTTAACAAAAGAGTTAAATTGATTAAAAAAACTAACATATTATTAATGATCAGGTAAATAAAACTAAACATTAAGGTGATTTATTTGTAGAAAATTAATAAACATAACAAACAAAAAATGAAAAAATCAATTTTTAAATTTTTAAACACAGTAGCTTTTTCTTTTGTAGTGATTTCATTAACTACCAGTTGTGGAAGTGATGAACCTCCTATTATTATTGAAGAACCGGCTTCGGAAGTTATCAAAAACTTAAATTCTGGAGTAATGAATGGAAGTTTGAATGAAAATTTCACTTTGAATGCGAGTACAATTTACAACCTAAATTCTTCTTTTATCATAGAATCAGGAGTTACACTAACCATTCCTGCAGGAACAACAATTCAAGCATCAAATGGTGGAACCGATGTATACATTGCTGTTCTTAAAGGTGGTAAAATAGATGTTCAAGGAACCGAATCTAGTCCTGTTCTTATGTCTTCAGCTTCGGGAAACCCTGGTGACTGGGGAGGATTAACGATTTGTGGAGATGCTACCACATCTGCCGGTGTAGATGCACAAGCAGAAGTAGGTGGTTTTATTTATGGAGGCTCGAATGATGCCGATAATTCAGGAGCTATCAATTATTTAGTCATTAAGGGAACCGGAGCTCAAATTAATGCAGATTCTCAATACAACGGAATTTCTTTGTATGCTGTTGGTTCTGGAACCTCAATAAGAAATGTAGCGGTTATCAATGGATCTGATGATGGGATCGAATTTTTTGGAGGAACTGTTTCGGTAACGAATTTATTTTTAGAAAATAATGAAGACGATTCTATAGACTGGACAGAAGGATGGAATGGTACAGTAGATAATGCCTATATTTCTCATACCATTGCAGGTTTTTCTACTGTTTTTGAAGGAGATAAAGTGAATGGGAATCCAAAATTCAATAATATTACCGCAATTTCAACAGTGGGTGGTACCGCTTTACAATTCAAAAAAGAATCAGGAGCCACCATCACAGGATTGTCTTTAACAGGATATGACACCTCTATAGATATGAAAGATGGGGGGTCTTTAGCAAATGTTATTATTGAGGGTGTCCCTGCCGATCCTTCTTTATCATATACAAGTACTGCAGTTGTTACTGCAGCAGATTTTCCATGGGTAACTTCTGACGTTTCTATCACAACGTTACCGTTACAGGGGACTATTGCGAGTAAAGTTACTTTAGATCCCTCCATATTATACATTCTTAGTTCTTCTTATATTGTTCAGGCAGGAGGAGAATTAATCATTCCTGCAGGAACAAAAATACAAGCAGAAGCTGGAGGAACAGATGTTTATATCGCAATTTTAAAAGGAGCTAAAATAGATGTTCAAGGAACAGCAGACAATCCTGTTGTAATTTCATCTACTTCAGCTTTAGGAGGAGATTGGGGAGGATTAACCATTTGTGGTGATGCTACGACATCTGCGGGAATCGATGCGCAAGCAGAGGTAGGTGGTTTTATCTATGGAGGTTCAAATGATACCGACAATTCAGGATCGATCAAATATTTAGTCATTAAGGGAACCGGAGCTCAAATCAATGCAGACTCTCAATACAACGGAATTTCTTTATATGCAGTTGGTTCTGGAACAACGATAGAAAATGTTTCTGTAATTAATGGATCGGATGATGGAATTGAATTTTTCGGAGGAACTGTTTCTGCGTCAAACGTATACTTAGAAAATAATGAAGATGATTCTGTAGATTGGACAGAAGGATGGAACGGAACAATAACAAACACCTATATTTCTCACACAGTTTCAGGTTTTTCTACTGCTTTTGAAGGAGATAAGGTAAATGGGAATCCACAATTTGTAAATTTAACAGCAATTTCAACTGTTGGCGGGACTGCCTTACAATTTAAAAAACAATCTGGAGGAACCATTACCAATATTTGGTTGGAAGGATATGACACCAATATTGATATGAAAGACGGTGGTGCATTGTCTAATGTTCAAATAGATGGAACGGATGCTTCCACTACTGCAGATTACAAAACTGGAACAAAAGTAGCGGTTAGTTCTTGGACATGGAAAAGTGCAGGCTTATAGTCGAAGTTCGTAATTTCTGAAATACAGCATCCCTAACATAAAAAATCTCTTGTAAGAATTTCTTTCAAGAGATTTTTTTTGCATTCATACGAAGTAATGGAGTATAGAATCTGTTCTTAGAACCTCCAACCTACATTAAACCCCACTCTTGGAACTAACAAAGGAGAATTAGATCCAAATAGATTTCTACCCACTCCAATATATGCATCCAGAATCAAACCACCGGTTGCAATGTATTTCGTTCCAACAGCGACTCCTAGAGCGCCATCAGTATAATTTACATCGTAGATATTTGAATTTTTAATTCCTTCTTTTTTTCCGGAATTGATTCCTAAAAAACCTTCCCCAAAAAAATTCCATTGCTCATTTGTAGAAAAATAATGACGGTAATATGGGGTAAACATCATATTTTCATTATATCTAAAGTCAGTTTCCTGCTTTGCTAAATTAAAGAGTGCAGAAATACCAAACGAAGATTCTTCTGTAAGGTAATTTTCATAAGAGAACTCAATACTTCTGATGACCAAGGCATCTGCAATGTCTATTTTAATTTCTTGTTGAGAGTAGGCAACTGTGGAAGAGATCAGGCCTACGATTAAAAGTAATTTTTTCATTTTTTCATTTTTTTTGGTAAAATACAAAAATTTGGTACTTGTTTTTAAAATCTGTGCCCTACAGAAATACCAATTCGGCCAATACCCTCATTGTAAGTACTATCGCTAAAATTTCGACCAACACCTAGTAAAAGTTCAGCAGAAAACCCTCTCTTAGAGATGAATTTCCCTCCTACAGAAATACCCATAGCAACCCCCGTTTTAAATTCTTGGCTTCCGTAACCAAAGAGATCAGTGTCTTTTGCCGAAAATAACATTCCAAACCCTTCCACAAAAAAACCTCTGGCAAATTTATTAGAAAAATAACGTCTGTAATAGGGGGTTAAGGAATATTTTAAATCAGTTTCGGTCGAATCGGTATTTAACGCTACAGATACCCCAAATGAAGACTCTTCGTTAATGAGACTCTCGTAGGATACATCAATCCACTTTGCTACTAACAATGTTAAGGCATTAATTTTCAGTTCATATTTTTTTTGAATATCTTGAGGGAATTCAGGATTCTCAATTTCTGTATTCACCTGAGCAAAAAAGATTCCTCCCATAAAAAGAGAGAAAAATAGTATAATTTTTTTCATTTGTATAATTTTTGAGCAATATACTAAAATTAACTAGAAGACAGCTTTCAGCTGAATATTACCAATATGTATTGTTTTAGAATTTTCACTTTTTCTTCCCAAATAATTTAGATTCAAGTTTAAAAAGGTATTTAATTTTTGATTGAACAAAACATTCCAAGTATAATTTTTCCCTGCCTGTAAACCTTCTAACATTTGGTAGGCAACAGGGGTATTTGTATCTCCTGTAAAATTATTTAAAAACACATTGATGTTGGCAGAAATTTGATTTTTCTTCTTTGAGAGATAAAAATATTCCAAACCAAATTTTTGTTGATCTAAGTTTTCAAATTCAAGCAATATATTTTTTTTATTTTTAAAGTGATAAAAAGCAGTAAATCGGTTATTTTCATTGTACAAAAAACTAATTTTTGGTTCAATTTCATTGCTGTAAATGCGGTAATTTCTATTGTTAAAATTTTCGGTATTTAGGTCATTGCTAGCACTTTTTCCAAGGAGTTCAAACAGCCAAAAGGTCTTAAATTTATGTCCTATGGTTACTTGATGTAATTTGATATTATTTTCTTGGCTTCCTATAAGATACTGTTGCTTGTTTCTTGTTTTTCCAAAAGTATATGTGATACTATATCTTTGAAGGTCTTTATTGAAAAAAAGACTATTTCGAAGATTCAAAGAGAGTCCTAATACATTATTTCCGTCCAAATCAAATGGGTCAAAGTGAAAGGAATTCCCAATTCTTTCCTGTTCATTTTCAATACTCAGAAAACTTTGATTATAAAATTTTGAGATGATTTTTTTGATTCCTTTTGTAGAAGACCACACTTTTGGGTTTAACGTCAGAGACTGTGTGAATTTTGCTCTTTGGGTCGGAACAAACCGGATATTTGGTTTCGGTAAGCGTAAGTATGTTGCTTGATCTTGAAATTCTGCAATTTCAAATTCATCAAAATCTTTTATTCCATCACGATTGTAATCTATCCATGTATAATAGCCTAAGCCAGGTTCTGTTTCAATATAGATGAATTCTTGTCTAGAGATATTACCCGAAGCGGTTTCATATACACTTCCTAAATTGACAGAACGATTCAATAATTGCTGATTGAAGATAATTTTAGAATTCAGAGATTTTTCAACACTATTTGTAAAGCTATTTTCAGTATGTCTATAATTTGCATAAATGCTCAAACTCGTCTGTTCTTTTTGCACTAACTTACTCTGAATATAAAAGGTTTTTCTATCATTAATTCTTGTGAAAGTATTTGATTTTATACTGTCATTATTTCTATAATTAAAGCCTAGTTTTGTATAGACATTAGTACTGTCTCCAATTCCAAAATAAGTCTCATATTCTTTAAAACGATGACTTGTATTGATGAACTCTTGGGTGCTACTGTTTTTTCTTCGATTGTTTTCATAATTTATGAATCCTCCCAACCATTTTTTATTAAAGTTGTGTTCAACTGTTGCCTTTGCTCTTAAAAAAGAGTTGTTTTCTGCCGTTGAAGTATTTTCTAAAAAACTACTCGTCATAGAAAACGAGGTTTTTTTCAGGGTAATTTTAGATTTTAATTCGTGCTTTTGCCCAGAAAAAACATCTTCATAGTTCAAAAGGTTGAATCGGTACGATATAAGATCGTTTTTTTTATTGTGAAGTAGCATTTCTGCTTGTAAATAATTTTTAGTTGCCCGATTCGTTAGGATATTCCAATCCCTGTTGAATTCAACAGGCTCCCAACCCTGCTCTGTATTGTAATTTTTTTGAACAAATTCATGAGATATTAGACTTTTGAGTTGCCATTTTTTATCAATTAAAATTTGGTCCCATTTTAATTTTGCAGCAACTGCCACATTGTTTTCATCATCTTTGTTAGAAAAGAGGTTTGCATCATTATTACTAATAGCAATTTCCGAATTTAGCCTTGTCTTTTTTGAAAAATTGTACTCAGACTTTACCACAAAAGTTTGTTGTTTCGTTGGAGCAATGAGTTTTATAACGGGGCTATAACTCCCGAGATTCACACCAGTATATTCATATATATTCCCAGTGGCAGTACTTTTCTTTAATGTATAATCTCCTTTTTGTGTACCAACATTGGTAAACGTTACAAAATAGAGTTCATCATTCGGATTTTGTGAATATTCAAATACTTCTGTTGCTCCGTTTAGCACCTTCTTATACAAGACTTTGTTTTCATCAAAACCATCAACATAAGCGCTTTCTGCAACCATTAAATTGCTGTTGTTCCCAGCAGAAGCAAGTATATTTTTTTGAGCATCCGTTAAGTTTTGTTGTAGGGGTTGGTTCTTAGCATCATTTTCGCTGTAAAAATAGCCGCTTATATTTAATTTTTCACTTTTATAAACCGCTTCTTCGTAGGTTAGAAAACGGGTATAGTTTTTGTCTGCATATTGAAACTCTACCGCAATTCTCATATCATTTGTTATTGGATAGGTAGTATTGAATGTGATTTCTGCTAAATTATAATTTATTGTATAGTCTTTATCCTTTCCTCGTTCAATCTGAATACCATTGATATACACCTGATCACTTCCGTGGATCATTAAGATTGCAGGTTCATTATTTCTGCCATAAATTTTATAAGGACCTTGGTTTCCTTCCTTACCTGTAATTCTATAACTATTAAATTTACCCCTTACAACAGCTCCAGAGGCAGCAACTTTTAGACGGTCATTAATCTTGGCTTCTACTCTTAAACCTGTAATTTGTTTTTGAATGGGCATAAAGAAGCTCTCCATATTCTCGAGAGCAATATCTCCTGCTTTTACCCTCCAATTGTCACTAAACATTTCTATAAAAATTCGATCAAAATCAGTGATTTTTTGAGAATATCCATTTTCTTGGATAGGAATATTTGTATCAAAAATAGCGGCTCTCAGGGTTACTTCTTTTGAGAGTTTCCCAGATATTTTTAAATCTAAAGTAGCATTTGTTACTGCGTTTTGATTGTTTCCAGAGGTGATTCCTCGGGTAATAAAACCATTGGTTTGTAAGCCCTCAAATAATTTGATGTCTGTTCCTTTTTTGGTGGTTGTTAAGCTATATAATTGATCGGTATCTGTTCTATTAGCAATGATGAATTTTTCATCAAAAGGAGTGTATACCTTTGTGATAAAATCAGGAATTCTAAAATATTCTACCGTAATTTTAGAATATTTTTTAGAGTTGATTTTTAATATGGCATTGCTAAAATCTACGCTGTATTCCAATGTCGGGATTGGTTTCAATAAAGCATTTAAAACCGTAAATTTCTCAGGATTGATTGCAACAGTATCCAATTGAACACTATCTGTTTCAATAAAAATAGTTTTCACTCTAAAATCTTTAGAGACTGTTTGAGATTGGATGGACCACCCAATAAATAAATACAATAAAAAAAGAAACCTATGTTGCATATATACGATACGTATAGAACGTAAAAATACTTTTTAAGGTATTAAAAAAGTAGTTTTTTAAAAAAGAGATTGTTGTTTTAACGGATTTTCATGAGCCAATAACCATTTTTTCCGCCAAATTCCACCAGCATACCCTGTTAAAGAACCATCTGAACCAATAATTCTGTGACAAGGGATAATAATTAAAAGTGGATTTCTCCCATTTGCGGAAGCCACTGCTCTGACAGCTTTAACATCGCCCAAAGCCCTACTTTGAGCTAAATAACTACTGGTTTTTCCATAGGGAATCGTTAACAATTCTTTCCAAACTTTTTTTTGAAAGGAAGTTCCTTTGGGGTTCACAACCAAATTAAAACTCGCTCTTTTTCCATTAAAATATTCTTTTAGTTGTAAAACACATTCGCTAAAACACTCGGGGGTTACTTGGAGCAGTTTTTCCTCGGCAATGGCATCATCATCAACAATGGAAACCCTTTGAATTCCATTGTTGTCTCCAACAATTTTTGCTGTACCGATAGGTGTTTTACAATACGTGGTTTGCAATACATTCATTAGATTCCAAAAATATCTTTAGAATTTTGAGTGGTAATTTCTGCAACTTCTTTGAAGGAAAGACCGTAGATGTCTACCAATTTATCTACTACATTGGTGATGTAAGCACTTTCGTTTCTTTTTCCTCTATAGGGTGTTGGCGCTAAATAGGGGGCATCCGTTTCTAAAACAATATGGGCAATGTTTATTTCATTCAGAAATTTGTCAATCCTCCCATTTTTAAAAGTAGCCACGCCGCCAATTCCCAATTTCATATTGTAAGAAATTGCCTTAAGTGCTTGCTCTTTAGTTCCTGTAAAACAGTGAAAAATACCCCTTAGAGATTCTCCTTTTTCTAACTCTAATATTTCAAAAATTTCATCAAAAGCATCTCTACAATGAATAACAATAGGAAGGCTCTTCTCTTTTGCCCACTTTATTTGTGTTCTGAAGGCCTCTTGTTGTTGTGTTAAGAAGCTTTTATCCCAATACAAATCAATCCCAATTTCTCCAAGGGCAAAGAATTTTTTTTTATCGATCCATTCTTTAACATGGGCAAGTTCTTCTATGTAGTTTTCTTTTACCGAAGTAGGGTGTAAGCCCATCATTAAAAATACCTCTGTTGGAAAGGCTTTTTCTAGTTTCATCATACTCTCTGTGTACGAGGAATCTATAGCAGGAACGAAAAATCTCGAAACACCGGCATCTTGTGCTCGTTGCATCATTGCAGTTTGGTCTTTGTCAAACTGACTAGCGTATAAATGTGTGTGCGTATCTGTAATCATGAACCTAAAAGTTTCTATTGCAAAATTACTAAATATTCTTCCTGCAAACAGCTATTGCTTCTCGTTTTATAAAATGTACCTTTGCAAAAAAAATAGTAAGAATGACTTTTGAAGATTTAGGCATCTCTAAACAGTTGCAATATGCGATTGATGATTTGGGTTTTGTAAGCACAACCCCTATCCAAGAGCAAGCATTTTCAGTGGTAAGATCTGGGAAAGATGTTGTGGGAATTGCGCAAACAGGAACCGGAAAAACCTTTGCGTACATGATGCCCATTTTGCAAGATTTACGTTTTTCAAAGCAACAACACCCCAGAGTATTGGTGTTGGTACCCACTCGTGAGTTGGTTTTACAAGTAGTTGCTGAAATTGAAAAACTTGCAAAGTATATCAACACCCGTGTGTTGGGAGTGTATGGTGGGACTAATATTAACACTCAAAAACAAGCGATTTTACAAGGTCAAGATATCATTGTAGCCACTCCTGGAAGACTTTATGACTTGGCCCTAAGCAATGCATTAAAATTAAAGTCTATTCAGAAATTGGTGATTGATGAGGTAGACGTCATGTTAGATTTAGGATTTCGTTTTCAGTTGATGAATATTTTTGACGTGATTCCAATGCGAAGACAGAATGTGTTGTTTTCTGCAACCATGACAGAAGACGTAGCTACATTAATTGATGATTTTTTTAAAAACCCTACCAAAATTTCTGTGGCAGTGAGTGGAACTCCGTTGGAGAATATCGAACAAGTGTCTTATCATATTCCTAACTTTTTTACCAAGGTAAATTTATTACATCACCTTTTAAAAGACAGGAAAGTTTTTCATAAAGTACTCATATTTGTGGGGTTTAAAAGAAGTGCAGATTTACTTTTTAAACATTTAGAAGAGATCTTTGGAAGTGAAACTTGCGTGATTCATTCGAATAAAACACAAAATTATAGGATACGTTCTATCAGGCAGTTTGATGAAGGGAATAATCGGATTTTAGTAGCGACAGATGTAATGGCTCGTGGCTTGGATTTTGAGGATGTATCCCATGTGATTAATTTTGATACTCCAGATTTTCCAGAAAATTATATGCACAGAATTGGGAGAACAGGTCGTGCAGAAAAAGCAGGAAAGACATTGCTTTTTTCAACAGAAAAAGAGCAAAAAGCAAAAGAGAAGATTCAACATTTAATGGGGTATGAAATTCCTGTTCTAGAACTTCCTGAAGAAGTTGAAATTTCTAAACTATTAACTGAGGATGAACGCCCAAGGGAAGATCAAGGGATTTCCAAAAACAGGACTTCTTTAGAATATGTTCCCGGACCCGCTTTTCATGAAAAGAGTGCAAAAAACAGCAAAACCAATCAAGGAGGATCCTATCGAAGAGAGATTGCCAAAAAGTATAAGAAGCCAAAAACAAGAGGAGATAAAAATTATAACCGTAGAAATAAGAAATAACAATGCAGATTTTAACAGCACAAGAATTGCATAATTTGGCAATGAATTTTGTTGGAGAGAAGCTTCGAGAGATGGGGTATGAGTTTCAGGCAATCAACAGCCAATTAAAAAGACACCCTCAATTTGTGTTATATAAGAAAGGGGAGCCTACTATTTTTGTATTGGTAAAAGCAACAAATAACATTCAAAAACCAAATGAATATGATGTGCTTTGGATGGAGACTTTTAAAAACCATGCAAAAAAACAACAGGCAAAAGTTTGGTTTGCTGGGGTTGGAATCGCCAACGCAGAAAGTGTTGAAAACCCTGTTTTTAAAGACCAACCCTATTATATTGCCTTTGAAGAGTTTATAAAGATCTTAGAGTAGCTTTTTTTAGCATACAGAACATCTTGTGTTAGGGTTCAAGGGTAGAGATTGTCCAAGTTACAGCCATCAGTCTTCCAGTCGTACTGCCTAATTTTCTGGAAACATATTCATTAGTCTACTCGTAAAACATAAAAAAACCACTCAAAAAGAGTGGTTTTTAATGATTAAAAAACGGATAAACTACTTAGCATCTTGCTCTAATAAATCGAAAAATTGATTTAATTTAGGCATGATAATGATTTTAGTTCTTCTATTTTTTGCTTTATTTCCTGGAGTGTTATTTTCAGCTAAAGGCACGTATTGGCTTCTTCCTGCTGCAATTAAACGGTTTGGTTGTACACCAAATTTATACTGTAGAATTCGTGTAATTGAAGTAGCTCTTAGTGCAGATAAATCCCAGTTGTCTTGAATGATGTTTCTTTTAATTGGAGTAGAATCTGTATGACCTTCAATCATTACTTCCATTTCAGGTTGGTCATTAATGACTGTGGCAATTTTTTCTAAAACGGTGTAGGCATTGTCTGTAACATTATAGCTTCCACTTTTAAATAATAGTTTGTCCGAGATAGATATAAACACTACTGTTTTTTCAACATTTACCTCAATATCTTCGTCTTGAATTCCATTTGTCAAGTTTTGAGTGAGGTGGAATTTGATGGCAAGGTTCAAGGAATCTTTTTGAGTCATTGCTTCCCTTACACCATTTATATATTTATCTTTTTCACTCAACTGAGAAATAACATTTTTAATATTATCTGAAGAAGATTGTGTTAAAACAGTTAAGTTTTCTACCTGTTTTAGGGCAGTTTTTTTATCTTCTTTTAAAGCTTTTACTTGTTCGGCTAGTGATAAAGCTCTCGTATTTTCTTTCTCTTGTTCAATAAGACATTTTTGTAAATTTGTCTTTACATTTACTAATTCTGTTTTAGTTTGTTCATGTTTTTCTTGTAAAGCCACAAATTCTTTTTTTGCAACACAAGAGCTCAGTATAATTGTAGTTAAAAGGAGTACAGCTAGTTGTTTCATCGTCTGAAAATTAAATTTAGGCTACAAATCTAATAAAATGAAATTACAAAAAAGAGGATGTATTCATAATTTATGAAAATTTTATAGACTATTTTTGTATTCATAATCAAAATTAATGATCTCAAAAAAATATCTTATTTATATTAACATATTCATTTTATTTTCTTGCTCAAATCAGGAGAAGGAAGAAAAAATCACCTTAGAAGGAGCTGTTTTTGGGACCACCTATAAAATAGTGTATCTGAATAGCTCAACAAATTATCAAAAATCGATCGATAGTTTGTTTTTATTGATGAACACTTCCTTGTCTACATACATTCCTTCTTCAGATATTTCTAAAATTAATAACGGAGATACCGCTGTGCTTGTAGACGACATGTTCCTTGAAGTTTTTGAAAAATCAAAAAGAATTTACAGGGAAACCGATGGATATTTTGATCCAACTGTGGGTAATTTAGTAAACGCTTGGGGTTTTGGTCCTAAAAACGAAAAGAAAAACTTAACAGCTGCAGAGATACAAGACCTCATGCAATTTGTTGGCTTAGATCAGGTAAGCATTATTGATAGACAGGTTTTTAAAAAAGAAACAAACATCTATTTAGATTTTAATTCTATTGCGAAAGGGTTTGGAATTGATGTAGTAGCTCGTTTTTTGACAAGTAAAAAAATAACCAATTTTTTAGTTGAAATTGGAGGTGAAATTCGCGCCAAAGGAACAAAAAATAATAAGGTTCCTTGGCTTATAAAATTAGTAGACCCCCTAAATGAAGGCACGATTCACAAGTATAAAAATATAAACTTATCGAATAAATCCATGGCAACATCGGGGAATTACAGGAAGTTTAGAATCACAGAAAATGGGCAAAAATATGTGCATACGATAAACCCAATCACTGGTGAGGCTAAGGAAAGTAATTTATTAAGTGCCTCTGTGATTGCCAATTTAGATTGTGCAGATGTAGACGCTTATGCTACCGCTTTTATGGCAATGGGGCTTGAAAAATCTAAAATTTTTTTACAAGAGCATCCATCAATTGACGGTATTTTACTATTTGTTGATGAAAAGGGATCTTTAAAAGAATACAGCACAATATCTTTCTGATAAGGAGAGTTGTGTGGGATTATTTTTTATAGCACACAGGAAGAATTTCGTTCTTCATCAAACAAAATCTTTCTAACTCCTTTGCAGCCATTTTTTTTGTGTAATCAATTTCATCAACTGCAAAGCCTACCGAACGAAGCTTGTTAAAATAATCGCGACCATAAACTCTTACATGATCATATTGTCCGAATATTTTAGTGCGTTCGATTTTGTCTGTAATAGAAGCGTCTTCAAAGGTCTTTTCTCTAGAGATGTCTTGAGGAATTTGAAAAATTCCAAATCCTCCTTTTTTTAAAACTCGAAATAACTCTTGCATTGCCTTGGTGTCGTTTGGGATGTGTTCCAAAACGTGGTTGCAAAAAATAACATCAAATGAATTGTCTTGAAAGGGTAAGTTGCAAATGTCTGCTTTTACATCTGCAATTGGAGATTCTAAATCTGAAGTAATGTAGTCTAAGTTTTTTTGGGTCTTAAAAATTTTTAAAAAACATTGCTCTGGAGCAATATGTAGTGTTTTTAACTTTTTATTGGAAGTAAAAAAAGAGGTCTCATTTTTCAAAAACAACCACATCAGTCGATGTCTTTCTAGAGATAGTGTAGAGGGAGAAAGGGCATTTTTTCGTTGTTTTGAATACCCATAGGGTAAAAATTTACGAAAAGAATTTCCATCAATAGGGTCTGTAAAGGTATCTCCTTTTAAATAGAAAGCAATGAAAGGCTTCGCTAGGTAACTAGCTTTTATCAACCAAGGTCTTGGAATGCTATTTAATATGTATTTAAAGACAGACACTTTTAATAGTTATCAATTGGCTCGTAATCCTTCTTCTTCATTGGTTACAATTCCCAATGCTTTATGAACATATTTAAAGGTAGATAATAATTCAGGTTTGCCATTTACGATGGCTACATTATGTTCGAAATGTGCAGAGGGTTTGTTGTCTAAAGTGGTAATTGTCCATCCGTCATTGTGTTGTCTAATTTTATGAGTCCCTAAATTTGTCATGGGCTCAATTGCGACAACCATTCCTTCAGCAAATTTTTTACCTCTTCCTCTTTTTCCGTAGTTGGGCATTTCTGGATCTTCATGCATTTCTCTTCCTAAGCCATGTCCTACTAATTCTCTTACGACTCCATATCCATGATCTTCCGTAAATTTCTGAATTGCATATCCTACATCTCCAACTCTATTCCCTGTTTTAAATTCTCGGATACCAACATATAAACTTTCTTTAGTAATGTCTAAAAGTTTTTTTGTTTCAGGGGCAATTTCTCCAACGGCAAACGTATAGGCATGATCTCCATAAAAACCATTCTTTTTTGCACCACAATCAATTGAAATAATATCACCCTCTTGCAATGGATTTTTATTTGGAATACCGTGAACCACTTGAGAGTTAGGACTCATACAGAGTGTATTAGGAAAGTCATAGAGTCCTAGAAAACCAGGAATAGCTCCTTCTGATCGAATAAAATCTTCGGCAAGTTTGTCTAAATACAGGGTAGAAACTCCTGGTTTGACTTCTTTGGCTAACATACCTAATGTTTTTGAGACGATCAATGCACTTTCGCGGATCAATTCTATTTCTTCACTGTTTTTTAATTGAATCATTTAAAAAAAATTGAGTGGTAAAGTTACTACATTTTGGAGAACTAAAATAAAGATTGCCTATTTGAAAAAAGAGAAAAACCCTTTCTTTTGGTTCAGAACAGGCTCTCTGTTTAAGATAAGTTGATAGATTTCTGACCATCCTAAAAACCCCCCGATATTTCGATCATCGATAAATACATCTGCATGAATTTTGCGACTGTCTTTTTCATCATAATTTTCTTCTGGAAAATTTTTGTTCACAGCATAAAATTCTACTCCGTTTTTTTTACAAAAAAGAACAGCCTCTTCAAGTTTTTCTCCATTTCTGTAGGTCCATAAAATTAGACGATGCCCTTCAGATTGAAGCTTTTTCAATGTATCAAAAGCAAAGACCATGGGTTTCCCAATTTTCGGATAGGCATCCGTTACGATGGTACCGTCAAAGTCTACTGCAATAAGTAAGGGATTGTTGGGAATCATTAAATTTCGTAAGGATGTTTATAAGGTTGTTTCAAAATAATTGTAAGCATGTCTTTTTCTAGAGATTCTCTGGCATATTCTACATACCTTCCAATTTCTTTTCCTTTTTTATAAAAGATAAAAGTAGGGACTCTTATGACATTAAATCCTTTTTGTAAGTTATTGGAGGTTTTTTTATTTCTGTCGACAGCGATCAATTCAAGGTTGTCTAAATTAAAATCTGCCTGTTCTAATATTTTAAAAAAATGCGGAATTTCTCTTTTGCTATCTTTACACCAGGTTCCTATAAAGCCTTTGATTTGAATTCCTTTCAATTCTTTTTGAAGCATGTTGATTGCCAGTGTATCAGGACGATATGATTTCATGTTTTGATGAAACCACCTGTTGTATGGGATTGTATTAAAGGATGCTTTGTTTATAAACCCATGTAAATCAGTACTATTTTTTTTCGCGGCAGTATGGCTTTGCTGTACTTTACAGGAAAACAGTGCTATAATAGCATAGAATAAAGCAATTTTTTTCATTTTTCATTTTTTCTCGAACTACAACAAAGAATGTTGGGTCATTTCTTCAGGTTGCTGGACACCCATCAAATCTAAAATTGTAGGAGCAACATCCCCCAATATACCATTTTTTATTGTTTTAATCTCTTTGTCAATAAGAATAAAAGGGACAGGATTTGTGGTATGAGCTGTATGAGGAGATCCATCGGGATTTATCATTGTTTCACAGTTCCCATGATCTGCAATTAGAAGTGTGGAATATCCATTTTTTAAACCTGTTTCTATGACCTCTTCAACACAAGTGTCTACTGCTTCGCAGGCTTTGATTGCTGCTTCCATGATTCCAGTGTGACCGACCATATCCCCGTTTGCAAAATTTAAACAAACAAAATCTGCGACTCCTTTTTCTAAATCTTCACACAAAGCATCTTTTAACTCGTAGGCACTCATTTCGGGTTGTAAGTCATAGGTGGCTACTTTTGGTGAGTTTCTCAAGATTCTCGATTCACCTTTAAAAGGGGCTTCTTGCCCTCCAGAAAAGAAGAACGTTACATGAGGATACTTTTCGGTTTCTGCGATTCTAATTTGTTTTTTATCTGCTCTTGACAATACTTCTCCTAGAGTATTTTTTATATTATTTGAATTGTAAATGACATTTATTCCTTTAAAATTTTCATCATATAAGGTAATGGTAGTAAAATAAAGGTCTAATTTTTTCATTCCAAAATCTGGAAAATCATTCTGAGACAAGGCGTTTGTTAATTCTCTACCTCTATCAGTTCTGTAATTGAAGAACAGAACAACATCTCCTTCTTTTATCTGCGACTTTGGCGATCCATCCTCATTTGTAATAATGATGGGTTTGTGAAATTCATCTGTAATTTCGGTTTCGTAATTTTTATGTATGGTTGCAATAGGATCTGTTGTTTTTGTACCAATTCCATGAACAACTCCATCATAAGCTTCTTTTATTCGCTCCCATCTATTATCTCGATCCATTGCATAATAACGTCCTGTAATGGAAGCTAATTCTCCAGTACTTTTTTTCATATATTCTTGGATTTCATTCACGAAATAAGCTCCAGATTTTGGATCGCAATCTCGACCATCTGTAAATGCATGTAGGTATACATTGTCTACTTGGTTTTCTTTTGCAACATCCAATAACCCTTTTAAGTGATCTATATGTGCATGAATTCCTCCATTGGATAACAGTCCTAGTAAATGAACATCTTTTTTATGTTCTTTTGCAAATTTTAAAGTATCTAGTAACACTTTTTCCTTGCCTAAGGTTTTTTCTTTTACAGCTTTGTTGATACGAGCCAAATTTTGATATACAATTCTACCAGCACCCAGATTCATGTGACCAACTTCAGAATTTCCCATTTGTCCCTCAGGTAGGCCTACATGCTCTCCATCTGTTCTTAATTCTGCATGAGGATATTTTTGATACAATCCATTGATGTAGGGAGTTTTTGCATTGTAAATTGCAGATGCTTTAGGATCTTGAGTAATTCCCCATCCATCCAAAATCATTAGTATAACTTTTTTGTTCATTGTGTGAATTTGAGCAGTAAAAATAAGAAAGATTTTTGGCTTGTTTTTTATTTTTTTACGAAACCGATAGCGTAGACTAGTATTCCTAAATAATTTTTTTTGAAGGGTATTATTTATACTTTATAAAATGAGTTTTTGTTTTTTTGAACAAGAAGTATTCATTGCGATTAATGTTTTATATATAAGTTTATAAGGGGTAAAAGTGTATAATTAATGTTTTATTGCGTATTATTGTATGAATAATTCAATAATTTGCAATGAGCCTCCCTTTTGAGTTGAACGAAGTTACTAAGAAATTGCCCAAACATTTACATAAGTTTGTGGTAAAACAACCTTACGAAGAATATACTGCTCAAAACCAAGCTGTATGGAGATATGTAATGCGAATAAATATAGATTATTTACAGAAGGTAGCGCACAAGTCTTATATAGATGGATTAAACAAAACAGGGATTTCCGTAGATCATATACCACAACTATCTGGAATGAATAGAATTTTGAAAGAAATCGGTTGGGCGGCTGTTTCTGTAGATGGGTTTATTCCACCCAGTGCTTTCATGGAATTTCAAGCTTACAAGGTTTTGGTAATTGCTTCTGATATGAGAACGATTCATCACATACAATATACTCCTGCTCCCGATATTATTCATGAAGCTGCCGGTCACGCACCTATTATTTCTAATCCGGAATATGCTGAATACTTGAGAAGGTATGGAGAAATAGGCAGCAAAGCCATTTCGTCTTCAAAAGATTATGAAATGTATGAAGCAATCCGTCTTTTGTCAATTTTAAAAGAGGATCCAAATTCTTCGGAGAAAGATCTTGAAAATGCCCAAAAAAGGGTAGCTTATCTTCAAGAAAATATGGGAGAGCTATCTGAAATGGCCCAAATTAGAAATTTACACTGGTGGACTGTAGAGTATGGCTTGATAGGGACCTTAGACAATCCAAAAATTTATGGAGCAGGGTTGCTTTCGTCAATAGGAGAAAGTGCCCTATGCATGGGAAATGCCGTGAAAAAAGTTGCTTACTCTATAGAGGCTGCTACTGTAAATTTTGATATTACGAAGCCTCAACCGCAATTATTTGTAACTCCAAATTTTGCTTATTTGAGTTCAGTTTTAGAGGAGTTTGCAGATTCGATGGCCATTAGAAGAGGGGGCTTGAATGGGGTTCAAAAATTAATAAATTCGAACGCCATAGGAACGATAGAACTAACCACAGGAATTCAAATTTCTGGTATTTTTACGAGTGTGATTCACCATAAAAATAACAAGGTTGCTTATTTCCAAACAAGAGGTGCTACAGCTCTAGCAAATAGAGATAAAGAATTAATCGGTCATGGAACAACAAGGCATAAAAATGGTTTTGGAAGTCCCATAGGAAAGTTGAAAGGGATTAATTTGCCAATAGAAGATATGAGTCCTAGAGATTTAAAAGCATATGGGATTTATGAAGATAAATTGATGACTTTAGAATTTGAGAGTGGGATTGTTGTAAAAGGGATTCCGATTACCGGGACCAGAGATGTAAGAGGTAAGATTTTAATAATTTCCTTAGATCAATGTACTGTAACTTATCATGAAGAGATCTTGTTTCATTCAGATTGGGGTATTTACGACATGGTCATTGGTAAAGAAGTAATTTCTGCATTTGCCGGTCCTGCAGACCCAGCTTCTTTTTTAGAGTTAGGAAAGGTATCGGAAATAAAAACACATAAAATTTTTTATTCGGAGCAAGAGCAGCTATTAAATAGACTGTATGAGAAGGTGAAAAAAATGCGGGAGAAAAAAACGACTACAGAAAAAAACATAACAAAAATATTTAATCAGTTAAAAAATGAATTTCCAACCGATTGGCTATTGAATTTAGAACTATATGAATTAGCTTTGCAAAATAAGTATTCTATAAAAGACACGATTCTAGAAAAATTAATTGAATTAAAGCAATATAATAAGTACACGAAATTAATTGAAAACGGTTTAGTTTTGTGTAAAAATTAATAAAAGGAGTTTGTGTCTATATAATATATTAACAAACAAATGGTAGAGGAAATTAAACATTATTTAGACAAAGGTGCTGTTATTTTAGATGTAAGAACACAGCAAGAATGGGATGAAGGTCATACAGAGGGAGCTCAGCATATTGTATTATCCGATATTCCCTCCGAAATAGAAAAAATAAAATCTTGGGAAAAACCTGTGATTGCTGTTTGTAGAAGTGGCGCTAGAAGCGGACAAGCGACTCAGTTTTTAGAAAGTAGAGGCATAGACATTATAAATGGAGGGCCCTGGCAAAATGTAGATCAACACCTCTCATAGGTTATCAGTTTACAAGGCTTGTCTAATTTTTTTTCTTCGCTTATTTTTTTTTGAAATTTTTTTCAACTTTCTTCTTGTTGCAAATACTCCTGCGAGTCCTGCACCCACGAATGCGCCCATTAATGGAGGGTTAAAATCGTGACCTGTTATGAAGTACTTTGTTTGAAAAACAAGGATTCCTATTCCGACAGAAAAAATAAATTTTCTTAATTTGGTCTTTGAGTAGTGTGTGTAAATACCACATAAAACACCTGTAATCATTGATGTTGCAGTTATTTGAGTTAGAAACAAGTTTAATAAATTTGTTTCTTTTGTAACAAAGAACGAAGTAACAACGATGCCTATGAAAATTCCTGCAAGGATTCCAATTAATATTTTCTGAATCATAGTAATGAGGCTTTTTTTATGACTAAGTTACATTTTTTTTAAACAAAAACCAATCTGTCAAATTTTAGCTTTCTCAACAATTAAAAAAAACCTTGGAGAATTCTTTTTTATGCAATTTAGAGTGTTTACACAGGGTTTCATCTGTCTAAAATTCAATAAAAGAGAAGGTTTTTTTTAGGTTTTCCTTTTTCTTGTCTAATTCATGTAGAAATTGTTGATGCTTTTTTGAGTTTTCATTGAAGGGTTTGTGTGCCAAGCCTTTTTGAATTGCTTCAACTTCTTTCATTACTAATTTAGAGTTTTCAGTATGCCAAGTGGCAACAAATTTTTCCCAAATGTACTGAATGGCAGTTTTATTTGGATGGATCATATCTTCAGTGTAAAAACGATAATCACGTAATTCATCCATCATAATTTCATAGGATGGAAAATAAGATACATTTTGAGATGTAAGATGGTTGTGAATTGCTGAAATTAAATGCGCTTTACTTCTTGTGTTTTGTTCAATTCCTTCTTTTATGTGTCTTACGGGAGAAATGGTAAAAATGATGTTTATTTTTTTGTTTATCGATGATAATAGGGAAATAATGTTTTCTACACTATTGGAAATTTCCTCCACAGACAGCAATCTTTTTAAAAACTTTTTTTGAGGAATTTTATGACAGTTTGCAACGATGGTCTCTGTTTCTACATAGGTGTATACCCATGAGGTACCAAGGGTAATAATTGCGTGAGATGCTTCTTTTAATTCTTTGTTTGCGGTATTGATTTTTAAATTTAAGTCATGTAAAAGTTTTTCTTGACCAGAAGAACTTACCTTAGAGTGTGCATCAAAAGAATGCCAACGCTCATTTTGGAAGATTAAATCTTTCGCAACATATTTCTTTTTATGAATTACATTTGAGATGAAATTTTCGATTGCTTTTGGATGAAATAAGATTCCAAATGGATTTTGATGCGTTTGAAATTTATAATAATGTAGTTGACTTCCAATATTTTCTGAAAAACAAGAACCTAACAAAAAAATTTTTGAGTGGTAACTTATTGGATTTTTTGTTTCGTTTTTTAGTAGAATATTCGTTTGTAAATTCATAATAATTTTCTTAGAAACAATAAATTAAATCAATACCTATCCCGTTGTATTCATAGACAAAAGAGATTAAAAATTATAGGATGTATTCTTTTGCTTTTTTTAGAGCTTCCGGAATTCCTGCTGGATTTTTTCCACCCGCAGTTGCAAAGAAATTTTGACCACCACCGCCACCGTGAATTAATTTTCCTAATTCTTTTACAACGACTCCTGCGTTATAGCCGCGGTCATTTGCTAGTTCTTTTGAAATATAACAGCTTAACATTGCTTTTTCTTTTGAAGGAGATGTCGCAAATAATAAAAATAAATTTGTGTGGTTCTTGCCTAAAGTAAATGCCAAATTTTTAATTCCGTTGGCATCTAAATCTACTTTTGTAGCTAAAAACTGTACTCCGTTTATTTCTTCTAACTGATTTTTTATTTCACCAGTTAAATTTTGTGCCTTCTCAGCCAAAAGTTGCGCTACTTGTTTTTGTAAAGAAACATTTTCACCTTGTAATTTTTGAATTGCTTTTGCAGGATCTTTTGCATGATTTAATAATTCTTTGATCTCAAATAATGTATTGTTATTGTCAAAATAAAAATCTTTAACAGCATCATTAGTGATGGCTTCTATTCTTCTAATTCCTGAGGCAACTGCCCCTTCAGATTTAATTTTAAAATGCCAAATATCTCCTGTGTTTTTAACATGTGTTCCGCCACATAATTCAACGGACTGTCCAAACTTTATTGCTCTCACAGTATCTCCGTATTTCTCACCAAATAAAGCCAATGCGCCTTCATCAATGGCTTGTTGCATTGAGATATTTCTTTTTTCTTCCAAAGGGAGCTTTCCTGAGATACGAGCATTTACAAAGTTCTCGATATCCTGAAGTTCATCTGGGGTTACTTTTGAAAAATGAGAAAAATCAAAGCGAAGGTATTTAGAATGTACTGCAGAACCTTTTTGTGCTACATGGGGTCCTAAAACCTCTCTTAAAGCTTGATGCAATAAATGAGTAGCTGTGTGGTTACACGCTGTTCTATATCGTTGTTTGGCATCTACAACTGCATTCAAAGTTTCGTTTAGATGTCTTGGTAAGTTTTTTGCTAGATGAATGATTACATTGTTTTCCTTTTTTGTATCTACAATATACACAACATCACCATTGGGAACCTCTAGATATCCTTTGTCTCCAACTTGTCCTCCTCCCTCTGGATAAAAAGGAGTTAAATTAAAAACGAGTTGGTACATTTCTCCGTCTTTTTTAGAAACGACCTTTCTGTATCTGGTTAACTTTACTTTAGATGCCAAGGAATCATACCCTATGAACTCCTCCGTTGCATCATTTAAAATAATAGTCCAGTCGTCGGTGGTCATTTCACTTGCAGCTCTAGACCTGTTTTTTTGTTTTTGAAGTTCAGCTTCAAACCCTTTTTCATCTAAAGTAAGTCCTTTTTCTGATAGAATTAAAGATGTTAAATCGATCGGGAAACCAAAAGTATCATAGAGTTCAAATGCTTTATCTCCAGAAACTTGACTCCCAGAGGTTGTTTCTATGATTCGATCTAATAAAACCAATCCCTGATCTAAGGTTCTTAAAAAAGAATTTTCTTCTTCTTTAATGACATTCTCAATGAGCTGTTTTTGGACTTTTAATTCTGGGAAAGCAGTGCCCATTTTTTCACTCAAAACACCCACCAATCTATGTATGAATGGTTCTTTTTTGTTGAGGAAGGTAAAGCCATAACGAACCGCCCTTCTCAAAATTCTTCTAATTACATATCCTGCGCCATTGTTGCTGGGCAGTTGACCATCTGCAATAGAAAATGCAACCGCTCTCACATGATCAGAGATGACACGTATTGCGATATCTTGTTCTAAATTTTCACCATATTTTACATCAGTGATGGTTTCAATTTCTCTAATAATAGGAGTAAAAACATCGGTATCGTAATTAGATTTCACATTCTGTAAAACCATGCACAAACGTTCGAAACCCATTCCTGTGTCGATGTGTTTGTTGGGGAGTTCTTCTAATGATCCATTGGCTTTTCTGTTGTATTGCATAAAAACCAAGTTCCATATTTCTACGACCTGAGGATGGTCTTTATTGATCAAGTCTTTACCGTCAATTATTGCTTTTTCTTCTTCAGAACGAATGTCTACATGAATTTCAGAACAGGGTCCGCAAGGTCCTTGTTCTCCCATTTCCCAAAAATTATCTTTCTTATTTCCTTTTAAAATTCGGTCTTCAGAAATCAATTGTTTCCACAAGTCATATGCTTCAGAGTCCATTTTTAAATTGTCGTCTTCCGCGCCTTCAAAAACAGTTACATATAAAATGTCTTTATCAATCTTGTAGACCTCTGTCAATAATTCCCAAGCCCAAGTAATGGCTTCTTTTTTAAAATAATCACCAAAAGACCAGTTTCCTAACATTTCAAATAACGTATGATGATAGGTGTCATAACCAACTTCTTCTAAATCGTTATGCTTGCCTGAAACCCGTAAACATTTTTGAGAATCTGTGAGTCTATTTTTTTTCGGTGTTCCATTGTCTAAGAAATACTCTTTAAAAGGTGCCATTCCAGAATTCACAAACATTAAAGTTGGATCATCTTTTGTTACCATTGGGGCAGAGGGCACAATTAAGTGTGATTTTTCTTGGAAAAAATTTAAAAAAGTAGCGCGAATATCTTGTGATTTCATATGAACAAGCGTTTCCAATGACTTGAATTGGATTAAATTATTTTTAATAAAAACTGCAAAAAAAGCAGATGTAAAACATTTTTGTAAATTTGTAAATTATAGAAAAATGATTTTCAAATATAAAACTCTCTATAACAGCACAAAAATAGTATAATTAGAATAATGGCAAAAGTAAAATATTATTACGATACAGATACCCTCTCTTACAGAGAAATTGCTGTAAAAAGGAGTGATTACTACAAGAAAACTATCTTTGGGATATTCGCTGCGCTACTTATTGCTTTTTTTGGATTTATTGGGTTTAGCCAGTTTTTAATGTCGCCCAATGAAAGAGCTCAAAAAAGAGAACTTGATAATTTAAAATTACATTTTGAATTACTCAACAAGAGAATGGATGAAAGTTCCGCTATTTTATCTGAATTACAAGAAAGAGACAATACAATTTACCGAGTTTATTTTGAAGCAAATCCAATACCAGACGAACAAAGAAAAGCGGGTTTTGGAGGGGTAAATCGATACAAATATTTGGAGGGATATGACAATTCTTCCATGATTGAAAAAGCAACAAAAGACTTAGATATATTATCGAAGCAACTGGTGGTACAATCGAAATCTTTAGACGAAATTGTGGCATTGGCCAAAAATAAAGAAGAAATGTTGGCTTCAATACCGGCCATTCAACCCGTTGCAAATAAAGATTTAAAACGAATGGCTTCTGGTTATGGATATCGAATACATCCAATTTATAAAACGAGAAAGTTTCACTGGGGAATGGATTTTTCTGCACCCAGAGAGACCCCTGTTTATGCTACTGGAAATGGAACTGTAGAAAAAGTGAAACGATCGAGAAGGGGCTATGGAAATCAGATAAAGATAAATCATGGATTTGGATACAAAACCTTTTATGCACATTTACAGAAATACACTGTTCGTAAAAATCAAAAGGTAAAACGAGGAGATTTGATTGGCTATGTTGGAACTTCAGGGACTTCCACAGCACCTCATTTGCATTATGAAGTGATCAAGGGGAAACGAAAATTAAACCCTGTATATTTTTATTTTAGTGATTTAACACCAGAGGAGTACGATCGAATGTTAGAATTGGCATCTCAAGAAAATCAATCGCTGGACTAATGAACATAGAACTACCTGAAAAGCATTACTACAAAATTGGAGAGGTTGCCAAAGCATTTCAAGTAAATACTTCGTTGATTCGTTTTTGGGAAAAAGAATTTGATATTATCAAACCTAAAAAAAACGCCAAAGGGAATCGATTGTTTACTTCAAATGACATCAATAATCTCAAGCTTATATACAACTTAGTAAAAGAAAGAGGTTTTACTTTAGAGGGTGCTAAGCAGAAACTTAAGAAAAATCCAAAATCAACCCTTCATACTCACCAAATTATTAGTAAATTGGAAGCAGTTAAAGCCGCATTACTTCAAATTAAAAATAAACTATAAAATTCAATCAAATGTCAAATAAGTATATAGATTTAGAAACGTTAAAATATATACTTTATGATGTGCACAATTTAGAAGATCTTCTTTCAAGAGAACGATTTGAAGATCATGATATTGGTTCTTTGGATCTTTTCTTAGAATCTGTCAAAGAGTTTTCTGATAGGGAATTGTATCCCTATTTTAAAGAAATGGATGAAACGCCAGCATACCATAAAGATGGAACCGTTATCGTTCATAAACAAGTGGATGTAATGATGAAAAAAGGGGGAGAGTTAGGTGTAATTTCGGCTTCTTTTGATTATGAGGATGGTGGTTTGCAAATTCCTTTTATGGCACACCAAGCTGCAGCATTTATTCTTGACGCAGCAAACAATCACTTGCCCGGTTATGCGGGTTTAACGCAAGGAGCTGCAGAGTTGATCATTGAGTTTGGAAATAAAGAATTGAATGATATGTATGTTCCAAACATGCTCTCAGGAATTTGGGGTGGAACCATGTGTTTAACAGAGCCCCAAGCGGGAAGTTCTTTGTCGGATATTGTTGCCAAAGCAACTCCTACGGATGCTGGTTTTTATAAAATATCAGGCCAAAAAATATTCATTTCTGGTGGAGATCATCAATATGCAGAAAATATTGTTCACCTGGTGTTAGCAAGAATAGAAGGTGCTCCCAAAGGAACTAAAGGAATTTCTTTATTTGTAGTGCCAAAGAACAGACCAACCATTGATGGAACTTTAGAATATAATGATGTAATGACGGTTGCTGATTTTCAAAAAATGGGACAACGAGGCTATTGTACAACACATTTAGGTTTCGGGGATTCTGATGATTGTAGAGGTTGGTTAGTAGGTGAAGAAAATAAAGGACTGGCTCAAATGTTCTTAATGATGAATGCTGCAAGAATAGCAGTTGGTAGAGGTGCAGCAGCGATAGCAATGGCTGCCTATAGAACTTCTTTACAATATGCCAAAGAGAGACCGCAGGGGAGAAAGCTAACAAGTACAGGGAAGAAAGACCCCTCCGACAAACAAGCGTTAATTATTGAGCATCCAGATGTAAGAAGAATGTTATTACTTCAGAAATCGATTGTTGAAGGCTCTTTAAGTCTGGTTTTATTAGCCTCTAAATACTATGATATTATTCACTCTACAGAAAACCCAGAAGAAAAAGAAAAATACAATTTACTGTTAGAAATCATTATTCCTATTGTTAAAACCTTCCCTTCTGAAGCCGGATCCTTGTCCGTAAATAATGGATTGCAAGTGTTAGGGGGTTATGGTTTTTGTACAGATTTCTCGTTACAACAATATTATAGAGATATTAGAATTTCTTCAATATATGAAGGAACTACAGGGATTCAATCTCAAGATTTATTAGCGAGAAAAGTACCTCTTCAAAACGGAAAAGCGTTGGCGTTGTTGGTAGATGAGATCATGCAGACAATTGCCCTAGCTTCAAAGCATGAAGAATTGAAACCTTATGCAGAAGCCTTGTCAAGTACATTACAATTGTCTCAAAAAATACTTCAAAAATTAATGCCTTTTGCCATGAAAGGCAATTATGAGCGCTACTTGTCTGATGCTAACTTATTTATGGAGTACATGAGTATTGTAGTACTGAGTTGGTTGTGGTTGGAAATGGCTTTAAATTCAAAAGAAAAGATCGCCACTAATGATCTAAAATATGACAAAATATTCTATGAAAGTAAAATTCATACCATGAAGTTTTATTTCAAGTATGAACTTCCAAAAACGACCTCCCTTTCGGAATCTTTAATGAGCGATGAGGTGTTAACTATTAAGAAAGACATAGAATATATCGTATAATGAATATAAAAGAACAGTTTAGTTTAGAAGGGAAGGTAGCCATAATTACAGGCTCTAGTAAAGGAATTGGAAAAGCCATTGCAAAAGGATTCGCAGAAAATGGAGCTCAAGTGGTTATTTCTAGTAGGAGTCAAGAGGCCTGTGATGAAGTGGTAAAAGAGTTTGTCTCAGAGGGATTAAAAGCAGTAGGAATTGCATGTCATATTGGAAAATCCGCGCAACGTGAAAATCTAGTGACTCAAACTATGGACGCTTTTGGACGTATTGATATTCTGGTGAACAATGCCGCGATCAATCCTTTTTTTGGCCCGCTAGAAGAGATTGATCCTTTAATATTTGATAAAATCATGGAGGTAAATGTGAAGGCGCCTTGGAGTTTGTCCAATTTAGTGTTGCCATATTTAAAAACGAATAAAAAAGGAAGTATTATCAATATTGCTTCTGTAGAAGCATTAACTCCAGGAGCAGGCTTGGGAATATATAGCACTAGTAAAGCTGCTATGTTAATGTTGTCTAAAACACAGGCAAAAGAATGGGGAAAATTCGGTGTTCGTGTAAATGCGATTTGTCCAGGGTTGATTCAAACAAAGTTTAGCGCAGCTCTTTGGCAAAACGAAAAAATAGTCCAAAAAATTCAAAAAGCAATTCCAAGTGGCCGAATGGGGCAGCCAGAAGAAATGATAGGGTTGGCTTGTTTATTAGCAGCTGATGCAGGTGCTTATATGACAGGTGGGGTCTATACTGCCGACGGTGGATATATGATTGCAGGATAAAACAAGAAACAATGAATTTCGCATACTCAAAAAAATCAATAGCACTGCAGCAAAAATTAACCGCTTTTATAGAGCAGTACATCCTACCTATAGAGAAAGATTATATTGCTTTTCATGCAGATAAAAACAATATGTGGCTTCGTTTCCCGGAGATAGAAATTTTAAAGGAGAAGGCGAAAGAAGCAGGTTTGTGGAATTTGTTTTTACCAAAAGATTATGGTGCTTTAAGTCCTGGTTTAACAAATTTAGAATATGCCCCTTTGGCCGAAATTATGGGAAAAAAAATCTGGATTTCAGAAATTTTTAATTGCTCTGCTCCAGACACAGGGAATATGGAGGTTTTGGCTAAATATGGAAATGATAGACAAAAAGAGAAATGGTTAACTCCTTTAATGAATGGAGAAATTCGGTCGGCCTTTTTAATGACAGAACCAAATGTTGCCTCCTCGGACGCAACCAACATTGAAACATCTATTGAATTAGATGGAGATGAATATGTAATCAATGGCAGGAAATGGTGGTCCTCTGGCGCGATGGATCCACATTGCAAATTGGCAATTGTAATGGGAAAAACAGACGTAACCAAATCCAGACACCAACAGCAAAGTATGATCTTGGTTCCTATGGATAGTCCTGGGTTAGAAATTATTAGACCTCTATCTGTCTTAGGATTTTATGATTCTCCTGAAGGACATGCAGAAATTCAATTAACCAACGTTCGCGTACCCGTCGAAAATTTAATTTTAGGCGAGGGAAGGGGTTTCGAAATTGCTCAAGGACGCTTGGGTCCTGGAAGAATTCATCATTGTATGCGTCTTGTGGGAATGGCTCAATATGCATTGGAGGTGATGTCTCAAAGAACACTCGAAAGAGAAACTTTTGGGAAGAAGTTCTATGAGTATAGTAGTATTAGACACGAAATTGCAACGGCTCAATGTGACATTGAGCAAGCAAGACTCTTAACGCTCTCTGCCGCAGATAAAATGGATAAGTTGGGTAACAAAGAGGCAAAAGATATCATTGCAATGATAAAAATTGTTGCACCAAATATGGCCCTTAGGGTCATTGATAAAGCCATGCAAATTTTAGGAGGGAAAGGAGTTGGTCCAGATACTTATTTGCCCCATTATTTTGCAATTGCACGAATGTTGCGTTTGGCCGATGGTCCCGACGAAGTTCACATGTATCAATTAGGGAAAAGTTGCATTAAAAAATATGGAAATAATTAGAAATGGAACAGCAGAAAGTTAGAAAAGGAGAGGATTTAAATGCCATTTTATTAAAAAAATATTTGCGACAAAATAATTTCATAAACGCTATTGATAGTGATTTATTTGTGGAGCAGTTTACGCATGGGTTTTCTAACTTAACGTATTTACTACAGATTGAAAATAAAGAATTTGTCTTAAGAAAACCACCGATTGGTGCAATCAAAAGGGGGCATGATATGGGTCGTGAATTCAAAGTACAAAGTAGTTTGCAAACCCATTTTTTAAAGGTTCCCAAAATGTACGCGTTTACAGAGGACACAAGTGTGCTAGGAAGTCAATTTTATTTGATGGAGAAAGTACCAGGTGTCATTCTCAACTATAAAGAAGCAAAACAACGAAAAATTGCTGCAAACGATTATAAAATTATTGCGAATACCTGGTTGGATGTTATGGTAGATCTTCATCGCGTGCCTTATAAAGAAATTGGCTTGTCAGATTTAGGAAAACCCGAAGGCTATGTAGAAAGACAAGTACTTAATTGGGGAAAGCAGTATTTGAAAGCGGTAAAAACACCTTATCCAGTTGCAGAAAAGGTCATGCAATGGATGGAAAAACACCAACCAAAAACCTATGATCATTGTTTAATTCACAATGACTATAAGTATGATAATGTGGTTTTTAAAGACGATTCGTGGCAGGAGATTTCTGCTGTTTTAGACTGGGAAATGGCAACTTTAGGAGATCCTTTAATGGATCTAGGGACTTCTCTTGGATATTGGACCGTTGCTTCAGATCACGAATTTGTAAAACAAGGAATTCCATCACCTACCATTTTTGAGGGGAATCCCAAACGAAGTGAAATTGCAAAAATGTATGCCGATAAGTCTGGGAGAAGCATAGATAACCTCGTTTTTTATTATGTTTTTGGATTGTTTAAAATAGCTGTAATTGCCCAACAAATTTATTATCGTTACCAACAAGGCTGGACAACAGATCCTCGTTTTGCCAATTTGAACAAAGCAGCTGAGTTGTGTTGTAAACTGGCTTTAAAAGCTATAGAAACTAAAAAAATAGATTAAAATTAACCTGTTTTATAAACAAGTATGGAAGTAAAAAATAAAATAGTCATCGTTACGGGTGCAGGATCAGGAATTGGGAAAGCAACCGCAATTCACTTTGCAAAACATGGAGCGACGGTTGTGGTATCTGATAGGAAATCGGAGTCTGCAAATAAAGTTGTTGAACTCATTGTAAAAGAGGGAGGAACAGCTTTGCAAATTGAAGCAGATGTCACCAATTTTGAAGCTGTAGAAAATTTGGTCGCTCAAACAGTAAAAGAATTTGGCAGATTGGATGTGATTGTAAACAATGCTGGTATTGGTCCTAATTTGTTGAGAACTCATGAGGCTACATTACAAGACTGGAACCAAGTAATAGCTGTGAATCAAACAGGAGTTTTTTATTGTATGAAAGTAGCATTGGGTCAATTTTTAAAACAAGGGGGAGGGAATATTATAAACATCGCCTCGCTGGCAGGGTTGAAAGCCTCGCCTAATAATATCAGTTATAGTGCAAGTAAGTTTGCTGTGGTTGGGATGACAAAATCTGCGGCGATGGAATACGCAACTAAAAATATTCGTGTAAATGCAGTGTGTCCTGGATATACAGAATCTGCGTTGTTAGACCAGTTAATCGCAGCAAAACCTGAAATGGATGCTGTTTTAAAAAGTGTCATTCCTATGAAGCGATATGGGAAGGCGGAAGAAATTGCAGATGCCGTTGTTTGGTTGGCCTCAGAGAATACTAAATTTATTACCGGTCAGACCCTTACTCTAGACGGGGGTACTTCTCTATAGAACGTTAACGTTAGTGGCAGTCTTTTATGAATTTTTGCGTTTATAGGAATGTATAAATCAATAAGCACCAGCCTATTATTAAAAACAACCCTCCCAAAGGAGTTATGGGCCCTAGGAATCTCATTTTTTTATTTCTTGCCGCAGAAATGACCAACCCATAAATTGAAAAAGAAAATAGAATCGTTCCTATGATAAATGCAAGAAATATGTAGGTATTCATAGAGAGATTCTTCTTTAATTGAAAGCCTAAAATTAGCAATACAATTGCATGGTACATTTGGTATTTGACCCCTGTTTCAAAACTTTGTAATTGTTCTACAGATAATTTTTTCTTTAATAAATGTGCACCGAATGCACCTAAAATAATGGCGGTAGCTCCAAAAAAAGCAGCAAATAATAAAGCGATTTCATTCATGGTTTACAATTTTATAGGGTGTTTAGCTAGAAAAGGATAAAAGTAATCTTTTAAAGTTTTTTGATGAAATTTTTGTAATCTTTAGGGGTATCAATATCTAATAAATTAACAAGGGTTTGTGGGGATAAAGTGCTCCTTTTATTTTTTTGAAGGAACTCTTTTGCTCCTTTGTCTCCTGTTATTTGTAATAAATCATTGTTAAAAATTGCAGGGAAAATTGCAGGAACACCTAGTGTATTTCCATAATTTGAGGCGATTATTTTCGTTCTTTTTTCATTAAAAAGACGCATCATTTCATTGTAATAGTCTTGTTTAATTGCCGGCTGATCTGCCAATAGTATGAATAGGCCATCGAAAGGGATTTTTTCTTTTTGTAAATACTCTATTCCTGAAATTATACTAGCACTTAGACCAAGTTTATGATTTTTATTGATGATAAATTCGACATTCTTACCATCAACTTTTTGCATGATTTCTTCAGCATGAGCCCCCAAAACACAGAGCGTCTTCGTGCTTTTTATTTTTGTTGAAAGATCTAGGGTGTGCTGTAACAGTGTTTTTCCATTAATTGATAATAATTGTTTTATACTCCCCATTCTTGAAGAAGAACCCGCAGCCAAAATGAGTGTAACTAGGTGCATAGATAATTTTAATGAATGTGACCACTAATGGTTTTCAAAGAATCTGGTTTTTTATTTTTGATAGTAGCTAAAATTTCTGAAATGATAGAAATGGCAATTTCTTCAGGGGTTTGAGCTCCCAAGTTTAACCCTGCAGGGGTATGGATACTTTCAAGAAAATTATCAGTAATTAAAGGGTTCAATTCAAAGAGTTCAGTAAACATCTTATCTCGCCTTTTTGCAGCTCCCAACATCCCGAGATACGCTGGTTTTTTTTCAACGAGCTTCAATAAGTATTTTAAATCTTGTACATAGCTATGATTCATGATTACGATTCCTGTATTTTCATTGACCATAGAAAAATCAATGATTTCAGCATCACTCGCAATGACCGAATTTGCTCCAGGGAAATCAACCATACTTTTAGGGTCTTTCAAAGAAGTAATTAGGTCTACTTGCCAACCCAATAAAGAGGCCATTTTACATAATTTTACAGCATCGTGTTCTGCACCAATAATTAGTAAATTAAATGCAGGTTTCAGGAGCTGTGTAAATGACAATACATCACTTCTTGTTTTCTTATGAAAATTTTTAGAAAACGAGAATTCTGTTGAATTTTTAAAGGTGAGAATAGAGCCAAAAGCGGCATTAGTTCCCTCATTTTTTGAATAAAAGGAGGTGATTTTTATGGGTTCTCTATTTAGCATTGAATCTCCAAAACTATTGTAAAATTTCTCAGCAATAAAAAAAGGTTCGATTAAAATATACAATACTCCTTCACAACCTAGTTTATACCTGCCATCATAGGTAATTACTTTAGCTTCATTTTTTTCAAAAACACTGTTGCTCCTATGTAAAATTTCTTTTTCTACACAACCTCCGCTAACGGCTCCAGTCATTTTGTTATCCTCTGAAATTAGCATTCTAACCCCTGGTTTTCTGTAGGAAGACCCTTCTAAATCTACCACAGTAACCAATAGATTTTTTAATCCTTTCTTTTGGTTAAGATGTGCTTGTATGATAATTTCTTTGAGTTCGTGAACCATTATTTTAACTACTAACTGCTACTAAAATACTACTTTTTAAAGTTAAGAGCTACAAGACAACATAGAACAGCCTACTTTATTTCTTGCCCACTCAGGTCTTTTTACAAACCATTTTTCTTGTGCTACTTGTTCGCTATATGGTTTTTTTATGAGCTGATATAATTCCTCGATTAACGTGTAATTCCCCTTTTCAGCCTCCTCTATTGCCATTTGAGACATATAGTTCCTAAGAATATATTTGGGGTTTATAGCATTCATTTTTACCTTTCTGTCTTTGGGAGAAAGATGTTCTCTATTCAATCTGAGAGCATATTTTTCAAACCATAAACTCCATTGATTTTTCACGTCGTTAGAAATTTCACTTGGGTTATAAAACGCCTCTTCTATTACCTGTAATCCTTGCTCTCCATTCGTAAAGTCACTCAATTTCCTGAAGAAAATAGTCATATCTGTTTCAACAAGATGAAGATTTTCTTCCAGATTTTGAATCAATTCTACATCTTGATCCTCCTCCATAAAAAGGCCTAATTTTGATTTCATCATTGCAAGCGATTGTTTTTCAAAATCAATTTTATATTGATTTAAAACACCTTCCAAAGGAGCTGCGTCTTCAATAATTAGATACAATGCATTTGCCAATTGATATAAATTCCACAAACCAATAGATGGTTGATTACCGTAGCGGTATCGTTTGTGTTCTTTATCGGTTGTGTTGGGTGTCCATCCATGATCAAAACCTTCTAGCCAGCCATAAGGTCCAAAATCTATTGTTAAGCCCAGAATAGACATATTGTCTGTGTTCATCACTCCATGCACGAAACCAACTCGTTGCCAATGAATCATTAGTTCTAAAGTGCGTTCAGAAACTTCTTTAAAAAAGGAGATATAGCTTTTTTTTGATGGGTTTCCTAAATGTGGAAAATGATGCTTGATTGTATAGTTTACTAATAATTGTAGGTTTTTGATATCTTTTCTGGCAGCAAAAATCTCATAATTTCCAAAGCGTAAAAAACTTGGGGCTACTCTAGAAACAATGGCTCCCTTTTCATAAGCTGGATTTCCATTATACAAAATATCTCGTAAAACGGTATCGCCAGACAAACTTAAAGATAAAGCACGAGTGGTGGGTACTCCGAGGTGAAACATTGCTTCACTACATAGATATTCTCTAACGGATGACCGCAATACGGCCAAACCGTCTGCAGTTCGTGAATAAGGAGTTTCTCCCGCCCCTTTTAATTGTACTTTCCAATTTTTATTCTGATGTGTTATTTCAAATAAATTAATTGCTCTTCCATCTCCTAGCTGTCCGGCCCAATTGCCAAATTGATGTCCTCCATAGCACATGGCATAGGGTCTTGTGTTTGGATAAATATCATTTCCTGTAAAAATATTTTTAAAAAAATCTGAGGTGGTTTCTTTTTTAGATATTCCTAATTCAGCGGCCATTTCTTGCGAAACATGAATTACTTTGGGGTTTTTAGTTTTCTTGGGATTTGTAAAAGAATAGACTGCTTCGGTAACCTGTCTTCTGGTGTTTTCAAGAATAGAATCAGCTGGGTTTTCTGTTAAAAAAGTATTCTGTATGGTCAGTTTCATAAAAATGGTTTCCGTTTTGTTTTATGAATTGTAGTAACAAATCGTTATTGTTGTAATTTATCTAGATGTAATTTTCTCAATGTAGCCAACTTTGGCTCAATGACATAAGAGCAATATCCTTGTTGTTTATTTTCTCTGTAATAATTTTGATGGGCAGCTTCAGCTTCATAAAAAATGGGAAGTGCACTAATCTCTGTTATGATGTTGTTCGTATAATAAGATTGTAGTTGTTTTACGACCTCGTTAGCAATTTTTTGTTGGTTTTCTGTATGATAGAAAATAACGGAACGATATTGAGTTCCGATGTCTGCGCCTTGTCTGTTGAGTGTTGTTGGATCGTGGGTGGTCATAAAAATGGTTAAAAGTTCTTCAAATGAAATGATATTTGTATCAAAAGTTACTTGAATTACTTCTGCATGACCTGTTAATCCTGAGCAAATTTCACGATAGGTGGGTTTTCCTGGTACGTTTCCTCCTGCATAACCAGAAATTACTTTTTTAACTCCTTTTACTTCTTGAAATACTGCTTCAGTACACCAAAAACAGCCTCCTCCAACAGTCATAATTTGTATGTTGTTACTCATTTTGTGCATTCTCTTTTTTTAATTGCATGGCTTCAGAATTAATACAATAGCGCAATCCGCTAGGAAGAGGCCCGTCAGGGAAAACATGTCCTAAATGTGCATCACAGGTATTGCAAAGTACTTCAACTCTGATCATACCAAAAGAAACGTCTTTATGGTATTTTATGGCATTTTCTTTAATTGGCTGAGTGAAACTTGGCCATCCAGAGCTTGATTCAAACTTTATCGTAGAATCAAATAAGGGAGTGTTGCAACAAATACAGTTGTATTGTCCTTCATCGTAGATGCTACACAATGCTCCTGAATGAGGTCTTTCTGTTCCTTTCTCTCTTGTAATTCTGTATTGTTCGGATGTCAATTGATTTTTCCAGACTGTTTCTGTTTTTTCAACTCTTTTCTCAGGAGTTGGATTCCCTTTTGATGTAAAGCTGAGTACTTCTTTCCATGTTATCATATATAGTTGTTTTAAGAGGAGGTGATGATAATGCTACATTGCATCTAAATTGAACAATAATGAGTTGTAAAAATAAACATACAGTTTTTAAAATTAGTTAGGGGCTTGTTAAAAATATAGAATTAACTGCCAAAAATCAATCCTAGGAAAGAAGCTTGTGATGCTCAAAGTCACCTGTTCTATTTTTTTTATAAAAAGGAAGAATAATTAAATTAAAGTTATATTATTGTAAAGTTAATATAAAGGCTCAAAAATTACTTTTAAAGGGTTAAAACAGACGTTTCACAATAAAGAAAGAGGACTATCCATACTTATAACGATATAGAACTTATGAATATTTCTAGTGAGCGAATTGTTCTCAAAGAAATTGCATCTACAATTCATAAATTTAAAAGCATTTCGCTAGAAGAAATGAATGCGGTCTCTCTAATGAAAAGGACAGATACAAAGTATATCATTCATGTCAATTCTTTGGCGCCAATCTTGGATAATCTTCAAAAAGATTACCAAGTATTAGAAATAGAGAGCAGAAGAATTATGAATTATTCTTCGGTGTATTTTGATACTCCTAAATTTAAATTTTATTTTGACCACCATAATGGAAAAGTCAATAGGACTAAGATTAGACAGCGAAAATATGTAGACTCTGACTTGACTTTTTTAGAAATAAAGCAAAAAAATGGAAAAGGAGAAACCAACAAGTCTAGAATCCAGATACCAAATTTTGAGTTAGACTTTTCAACAACATCCAAGAAGTTTATTTCTGAAACAACGGGTCAAGCATTTGATTTGCAACCAAGTTTGTGGAATAATTTTAAAAGAATAACGCTTGTGAGTCTCAAAGACAATGAGAGGGCCACTATAGATATAGATTTAACCTATTCAATGAATGATGCGGAAAAAAGGTATGAAAATATGGTCGTAGTTGAAGTTAAGCAACATCGGTTTGATAGAAAATCAATGCTTGTGAAAACATTAAAAAAATATAAATACAACCCATACAGCATTAGTAAATATTGTATTGGTATTGTAAATTTATATGCACATTTAAAGTATAATTTATTTAAAAGAAAATTACTAAAAATTACTAAAATATCTCTGTAATTATGGATTTTATGAACATACCACTTTTTGACGAGGACTTTTATAAAATGGCCTTCCTTTTTTTTATCAACCTATTTTTTCTAACCATTATTATTAGGGGGTTTTATTATGGCTCGACACCTAAAAAAAACTATTTATTTACTTATTATTTAATTGGTCTAATTGTATTTTTCCTATGTTTTACACTTAAGAAATACAAGTTAGATATTGGTTTAGCCATAGGGCTTTTTGCCATATTCGGGATTATTAGGTATCGAACAGAGTCGATCCCTATTAAAGAAATGACCTATTTATTTATAGTTATTGGAGTTTCTTTGATGAACGCATTTGTAAATAAAAAAATGAGTTATGCAGAAATTATTTTTGCCAACTCTGCGATTGTTTTTACAATAGGAATCATTGAGAAAGTATGGAATTTAAACTATGAGGTTACCAAAGAAATTGTCTATGAAAACATAGAGAATATCAAGCCTGAAAATTATGAACTGCTTAAATCTGATATAGAATTACGAACGGGGATTGCAATAAATAAAGTCACCGTAGAAAGTATTGACTTTTTAAAAGACACCGCTACAGTCATCATTTATTACAATATTAAAGGCTAAACAATGAAAGAATATAATTACCGAATAGTAGCTTTTTTAAGTTGTTTTATGATGTATACTAGTATACTGCACTCTCAAGAATCAGATACAAATGATTTTGAATTATGGAGTTCGGTAGGAGTATCTTATTCTGTGAACGATAAGTTTAAAGTTGGACTCAATGAACAACTTAGACTTAAAGAAAATGCGACGACTACAGATACTTATTTTACAGATGTAACGTTGGAATACGAATTGTTTACAGATTTTGAAATTGGCTTGGGGTTCAGACATATTACAGAAAATGATAACAAAGGGAAAAAACAAGGGTTCGAAAATCATTTTCGATATAACATAGACCTTTCTTATAAATATGATTTTAATAGAATTATGGTCTCTCATAGAATTCGTTATCAAAATAAAAATCAATTAGGGGTAAATGAACAAGATGGCGATCTAGTTCCACAAGGAGTACGAATAAAATCAGGATTAAAATATGACGTTAAAAATTCTCCATTAGAGCCCTCTTTTTCTGTAGAAATATTTAACCGATTTACTAAAAATGATACGTTTAAGCTACAGAATTATAAAACAAGTAAATATAGATTAACCTACGGGTTAAGTTACAAATGGGATCAGATTGGAAAGTTTAAGGTGTTTTATCGTCGAGAAAATAACATCCTTGAAACACTTCCTAAAAATATAGATATCGTTGGATTGAATTATGTGTATTCAATAAATTAAAATACCTACTTATTTCTGTCTAAAATAGATGGTTATTGGAGTTCCTGTAAAGTTGTAGGTCTCTCTCAATTTATTTTCTATAAATCGTTTGTAAGGTTCTCTTACATATTGCGGTAAGTTACAGAAGAAAGCAAATTGAGGAGTTGGCGTAGGCAGTTGCATACAGTATTTTATTTTTACAAATTTTCCTTTAGTCGCTGGAGGCGGATAGCTTTTTACAATGTCTAACATGGCATCATTCAGTTTGCTTGTAGGAATTTTATTTTTTCTATTCTCAAAAACTTCCACAGCCGTTTCTATGGCTTTAAATAAACGTTGTTTGGTGAGTGCAGAAATAAATACGATCGGGACATCTGTAAATGGTTCAATTTGTTTTCTAACCATTGCTTCGAAATCGCGCATGGTATTGGTTTCTTTTTCAATTAAATCCCATTTATTGATTAAGATGACAACTCCTTTTCTGTTTTTTTCTGCCAGCCAAAAAATATTTTGATCCTGCCCTTCAAAACCTCGAGTGGCATCCACTACTAAAACAATAACATCTGAGTATTCGATAGAGCGAACTGCTCTCATTACTGAATAAAATTCTAAGTCTTCTTTTACACGAGATTTTTTACGAATTCCAGCAGTATCTACCAGGTTAAAATCGAATCCAAAACGGTTGTACTTAGTGTCGATAGAATCTCTGGTGGTCCCAGCAATATTAGTAACAATATTTCTATCTTCTCCAATTAAAGCATTGATAAAAGAGGATTTTCCTGCATTAGGTCTTCCTACAATGGCAAATCTTGGCAATTCTTCTTTTTCTAAATCTACTTCTTCCGGTGCTGGCATTTTTTCTGCCAAGGCATCTAGTAAATCTCCAGTACCACTTCCATTTATAGATGCAATTGTAAAGTAGTCTCCCAGGCCTAGATTGTAAAACTCAACAGCATCTGGCTCGCGTAAGGCATTATCAACCTTGTTGACAACCGTGAAAATTGGTTTTTTTACCTTGCGTAAAAGTTTGGCTACTTCAGAATCCATTGGCGTGATTCCATCCTCCACATTGACCACAAAAACGATAATATCTGCCTCGTCGATCGCAAGATTTACTTGTTTTCTAATTTCTCCTTCAAAGATATCATCAGAACCCACAGAGTATCCACCAGTATCAATCACAGAAAATTCTTTACCATTCCAATCAGATTTTCCATAATGTCGATCTCTTGTAACTCCGCTTACAGAATCTACAATTGCTTCTCTTCGCTGAACCAACCTGTTAAAAAGTGTTGACTTTCCAACATTTGGTCTTCCTACAATGGCAACAATACTATTCATTTGAATTAAAAATTTTTGCAAATATACAATTAATGCTTCAAGGAAAGTTGCTAAAAAAAGAAGTCTTTTTGAACAACAAAAAGCAATAAAGATCTGAGCTAATTATAGACTATAAGCACAGGTTAATTTTGATTATAACCAAAACGTTTTAATTGGTTTTTATCACTTCGCCAGTTTTTATTGACTTTTACGTAGAGCTCGATAAATACCTTTTTTTGGAAAAATTTTTCTAAATCTTTTCTAGCTTCTGCACCCACTCTCTTGATAGCGGTTCCTTTATGGCCAATAATGATTCCTTTTTGGGTCTCACGTTCTACCATAATTACAGATCGAATTCTAACAATAGTATCTTCTTCTACAAATTCTTCTGTTTCGACTTCTACAGCATACGGAATTTCTTTTTTGTAGTGTATAAGGATTTTTTCTCGAATCTTTTCGTTTACAAAAAAACGTTCTGGTTTGTCTGTTAACTGATCTTTTGGGTAATAAGGAGGTGCCTCGGGAAGTAATGCTATAATTTTTTCGAATAGACTGTCTACATTAAATTTTTCTAGGGCAGAGATGACAAAGACAGTGGCATTTGGAACTTTTTCTTTCCAATAGTCTACCTTTTGTTCTACAACTTCTTGAGAAGAGGTGTCAATTTTATTTAACAGTAAGATCACAGGAATTTCACTGTGAATTATTTTGTGAAAGAATCCTTCATTTTTCAATTCTTTTTCACCCACTTCTACCATGTAAATTAAAATATCAGCATCATCTAAGGCAGATTTTACAAAATCCATCATGGAAGATTGTAATTCATAGGCGGGTTTTATAATTCCTGGAGTATCTGAAAAAACAATTTGGTAGTCATCATCGTTTACAATTCCTAAGATACGGTGTCTGGTTGTTTGTGCTTTTGCAGTAATAATTGATAACTTCTCACCAACCAAGGCATTCATTAGTGTAGACTTCCCCACATTTGGGTTTCCAATAATATTTACAAAACCTGATTTATGTTCCATGCCGCAAAGATAGTTTCTTTTTAATTTTTAAGCTGATTTTTTAAATGAATAAAAAAAAATCAAATAAAGTTTGGCAAACTCTTTATTTATATGGTATCTTTGCAGTCCAAATCGCGGGATTGAGCAAGTAGGTAGTTCGTTGGGCTCATAACACTCCTTACCACCTAAATTCACATATTTTTATCGGTTCATTTTCAAGTAGTTAAAAATATATAACCTTTTTTCGGTGTTATATATAGTGGGTCAATCCTGTCTGAGAAATTTTCTCGATTTTTTTGACAAAATCGACTTTTTTCAGAATAAAATTTTACAGAATTTTGACCATTAGCATAGGTGTCAAACATGCAATACTCTTAGAGATGTCTCCCAGTCTCTAAAAATTACCTAATTTTACCAGAATATGTTTTGAATGCATTTTTATTTTTCTTCAAAAAAGGTAGTGTTTATGCATCTTTTTTAGGTTGTTTTTTGATTAAAGAAAAAGATTATAGTACTAAATCTCTTAACTTTGTAGCCGCAATTTCTGCTGTAATATCTCTTTGTGGAGAGCCAAACATTTCATATCCAACCATAAACTTCTTAACGGTAGCACTTCTTAATAGAGGCGGATAAAAACTCATGTGCCAATGCCAGTGTTTGTTCTCTTTACCATCAGTTGGTGCTTGATGTATTCCACTTGAATATGGGAAAGAAGTCTGAAACAATTTATCGTATGCTTTTGTAATCACAGAAATAGCTTCTGCAAAATTTAAAGCCTCCTTGTCAGACATTTCTATAATATTTTTTTGTTTTTTTTTTGGAGCAATCATTACTTCAAAAGGCCATATTGCCCAAAAAGGAGTTAATACCACAAAATCATCATTTTCAAAAATAATTCTTTCATTTGAATCTTGTTCTTGTTTTATATAATCTCCTAATAAACTACTGTTTTTTAATTGATAATATTTTAGTTGTTGTTTGTCTTTTTTATAAACTTCATTTGGTAAGGAAGATTGACTCCAAATTTGTCCATGAGGATGTGGATTACTACATCCCATAACAGCGCCTTTGTTTTCAAAAATCTGTACATAATTAATCTCTTCATTTTCACCAATAGTACGATATTCTTTCTGCCAAGTTAATACTACTTTTTGAATATCTGAAATGCCCATATCTGCTAAACTTTTGGAATGATCAGGACTAAAACAAATTACTTTACAAATACCTGTTTCGCTTTTTGCTATTAATAAGCCATCATTAACGGTAAATGACGGAGAGTCTTTTTGAAGCGCTGCAAAATCATTTGTAAAAACAAATACATCTTTATAATCTGGATTTACTTCTCCATTAATTCTTCTATTTGTTGGACATAAATAACAATTATCATTATAAGAAGGTCTTTTCTCTGCAGAAATTTCTTCGTTTTGACCTTGCCAAGGTCTTTTAGCTCTGTGAGGAGAGACTAAAACCCATTCTCCGGTTAAAATATTGAATCTTTTATGAGAATAATCTTGTAGATTTTTATTTTTCATATTGACATTCCTTTTATTATTTAACGATTTTCGTTCCTTTAGAAAGCTTAACACTATACACAGAACACTCTTTTTTAAATTTATTTCTAAATTTTCTGGAAATGTCCTTTTTAAACACTTTGAAATCGTGTTTCTTAACCAGATTTATGGTGCAGCCACCAAAACCTCCTCCCATCATTCGAGCACCAAGAATATTTGGGCACTCTTTGGCACTGTCAACAAGAAAATCCAATTCTTCGCAACTTACTTTATACTTGGTACTTAAGCCTTCATGCGACTGATACAATAAATCGCCTAAAGCAGCGATGTCATTCTTATTAATGGCTTCTGAAAATTGTTTTACACGATTATTTTCATTAATGATGTAAAGCACTTTTTGATACTCTTCATCAGATATTTTTCCTATTAGCTCATCTAAATCTTCTATAGATGCATCTCTTAAAGCAGAAATTTGCAATAAGCTGGAGATTTTTTCACACACTTCTCGTCTATCATTGTAGGCACTTTCAGATAGATCATGCTTTACATTGGTATTAATAAGCATTAGTTTATACTCTTTGAAATCTATTTTATAAGGCTTAGATTCAATTGTTCTACAATCCAAAAGAAGGGCACTTTTTTTAACTCCGAACATGCTCGCATACTGATCCATAATGCCACACTTTACCCCTGCAAAATTATGCTCTGCTTTTTGAGAGACTAAAATCATTTCATTTTTTGTTAAGCCCAACTCAAACAAGTCATTAAGCCCATACACAAAACTATTTTCTAAGGCCGCAGAAGAAGACATGCCAGCACCTCCGGGAATATTTCCTGCGAAAACACTATTAAAGTTACCCAGTTTTTTTCCAAGATTTTGTAATTCTGCTACAACACCAAGAACATAATTTTTCCATCCACCGTCTAGTAAGGGCTTGATGTTCTCTGTAGTAAATTCGTAGATCTCTTCCTTATTTATTGCATAAACTCTACTTACATTTAAAGCACTCTTACTTATGGCAAGGGCTATACCCTTGTTTATGGCTGCTGGAAATGAAAAACCATCATTATAATCTGTATGCTCTCCAATAAGATTAATTCTACCAGGTGAAAATACAATAAGAGGTTTCGTTTTAAATTGAACTTCAAAACTCCTTTTTACTTTTTTAACTAATT
>CBFIGS010000010.1:0-60169 GCA_965662295.1 Polaribacter sp.
CGTGTAGAATTAGAAAACGGTCATATTGTTACGGCTCATATATCTGGTAAAATGCGAATGCATTATATTAAACTTTTACCTGGAGACAAGGTAAAACTAGAGATGAGTCCATACGATTTAACGAAAGCAAGAATTACTTACAGATACTAAAAACAAAACAGATGAAAGTTAGAGCATCAGTTAAAAAGAGAAGTGCCGACTGCAAAATAGTGCGCAGAAAAGGTAGATTATACGTGATTAATAAACAAAATCCTAGATTTAAACAAAGACAAGGGTAATGGCAAGAATAGCAGGTATTGATATTCCAAAGAACAAAAGAGGAGTTATTGCTTTAACTTACATCTTTGGTATAGGAGACAGCAGAGCTAAAAAAGTTTTAGCAAACGAAAAAGTAGATGAAATTATCAAAGTTCAAGATTGGAATGATGATAAAATCGCAGCAATTAGAGAACAAGTTGGATATTTCACTATTGAAGGAGAACTTCGTTCAGAAGTACAGTTAAACATCAAACGTTTGATGGATATCGGTTGTCAAAGAGGAATTCGTCATAGATTAGGTCTTCCATTAAGAGGACAAAGAACGAAGAATAACTCACGTACAAGAAAAGGTAAGAGAAAAACTGTAGCTAACAAGAAAAAATAAAGTTAGATAAGTAATAAAGATCTAATCGTAGTTTATTCACTACCATATTAGAAAACTAAATTACTAAAACTGAATAATTATGGCAAAAGCAAGTTCAAAAAAACGTAAAGTAATAATAGAAGCTACTGGAGAGGCACATATCACTGCATCTTTCAATAATATCATTATTTCTTTAACAAACAAAAAAGGAGATGTAATTTCATGGTCGTCTGCAGGTAAAATGGGATTCAGAGGTTCTAAAAAGAACACTCCATATGCAGCTCAATTAGCAGCAGAAGACTGTTCTAATGTTGCTAAAGAAGCAGGTTTACGTAAAGTAAAAGTGTATGTAAAAGGACCTGGTAACGGTAGAGAATCTGCGATCAGATCTATCCATAATTCTGGTATAGAAGTAACTGAAATAATTGATGTTACACCGATACCTCACAATGGATGTCGTCCACCTAAAAGAAGAAGAGTATAATTAAATATTTTAACTTGATAGGAATTAGATTATCGAAGGATTAGCCTTAATTCATAATCCCTATCTACAATAAAAAAGAAATGGCAAGATATACAGGACCCAAAACAAAAATTGCACGTAAGTTTGGCGAAGCAATTTTTGGAGAAGATAAAAACTTCGAAAAAAGAAACTTTCCTCCAGGACAGCATGGTAATGCAAGAAGAAGAGGAAAAAAATCAGAATATGCGACTCAGTTAATGGAGAAGCAAAAGGCAAAATATACCTATGGTATATTAGAGCGTCAGTTTAGTAACTTGTTTAAGCAAGCACAATCTGCTTCTGGAATTACAGGTGAAATATTATTACAATTATGTGAATCACGTTTGGACAATGTGGTTTACAGAATGGGAGTTTCTAACTCAAGAAGTGGGGCTCGTCAATTAGTATCTCACAGACACATTACAGTTAATGGAGAAATTGTGAACATTCCATCTTATAGTTTAAAAGAAGGGGATGTAGTTGCTGTAAGAGAAAAATCAAAATCTTTAGTAGCTATCGAAAATGCATTGGCATCTAACAACAATGTATTTGAATGGTTAACATGGAATTCAGATACAAAAACTGGTACGTTTGTTAAAGTTCCAGAAAGATTACAAATTCCAGAAAATATCAAAGAACAGTTAATCGTAGAATTATATTCTAAGTAATAAATTAATCACATTGGAATTTAGCCAAAGGATTTATATGTACTTCTTCAGACCTATATATCGCGCAACTAAATAACAATTAAAACGAAGAAAAAATGGCAATTTTAAATTTTCAAAAGCCCGATAAAGTATTAATGATTGAATCTACAGATTTTTCAGGTAGATTTGAGTTTAGACCCTTAGAACCAGGTTTTGGTTTGACCATAGGAAATGCTTTAAGAAGAGTACTTCTGTCCTCTTTAGAAGGTTTTGCAATTACCTCATTAAGAATTGATGGTGTAGAGCATGAGTTTTCTACGATTCCTGGAATTGTAGAGGATGTTACTGAGATTATCTTAAACTTAAAGCAAGTACGTTTTAAGAAACAAATAGATGAAACTGATAGAGAAAACGTTTCTATATCGGTATCTGATCAAGAGCAGTTTACTGCAGGAGATTTACAGAAATTTATTTCTGGATTTCAAGTTTTGAATCCTGATTTAGTAATTTGTAACATGGATAAGTCTGTAAAGTTAAATGCAGAAATTTCAATAGAAAAAGGGAGAGGATTCGTTCCTGCTGAAGAGAATAAAAAAGCTTCAGCTCCAATAGGTACTATTTTTACAGATTCTATATACACACCAATTAAGAATGTAAAATATGCAATCGAAAATTTCCGTGTAGAACAAAAAACAGATTATGAAAAATTAGTTTTCGATATCGATACTGATGGTTCAATCAATCCAAAAGATGCCCTAACGGAAGCTGCAAAAATATTAATTCATCACTTTATGCTATTCTCTGATGAGCGTATTACATTAGAAGCAGATGAAATTGCACAAACAGAAACATATGATGAAGAATCATTGCATATGCGTCAGTTGTTAAAAACTAGACTAATCGATATGGATTTATCTGTCAGAGCTTTAAATTGTTTAAAGGCTGCTGAGGTAGATACCTTAGGAGATTTAGTTTCTTTTAACAAAAGTGATTTAATGAAGTTTAGAAACTTTGGAAAAAAATCATTAACAGAGCTAGAAGAATTAGTAATTGTGAAAGGGTTAAGTTTCGGTATGGATTTAACCAAATATAAATTAGATAGAGATTAACCTTTCATATTTTGCTCCTCAAAATGAGTTGATGCAAGATGAAAGTAATAAATAAACGTCATGAGACACGGAAAAAAACACAACCACTTAGGAAGAACAACTTCGCATAGAAAGGCGATGTTAGCCAATATGACTTGTTCATTAATTGAGCACAAGCGTATCAACACAACCGTTGCAAAAGCAAAAGCCTTGAGAGTTTTTGTAGAACCTTTAATTACGAAATCTAAAACAGATACCACTCATAACAGGCGTATTGTTTTTAGTTACCTACGTGATAAATATGCTGTTACAGAATTATTTAAAGAAATTTCTGTAAAGGTAGCAGACAGACCTGGAGGATACCTTCGTATCATTAAGCTAGGAAACCGTCAAGGGGATAATGCCCCTATGGCAATGGTAGAATTGGTTGATTACAACGAACTCTATAACCCTAAAGGTAAAAAAGCGAAGAAAACTACTCGTAGAGGAAGAAGCAAAAAGGCAGAAGCTCCACAAGTAGAAGTTCCAGCAACTGAAGATACATCTGAAGAATAAAAAATGAATTTTTTTTAAATCATATTGAAGGGATAAACATTAATGTTTATCCCTTTTTTTATATTTTTGTTATACAAACTAAACACAACTATTATCAATGAAATATCAAACACGCAAAAAGGCTCTAGTTTTATTAGCAGATGGGACAATTTTTTACGGAAAATCTGTTGGAATAGAGGGAACCTCTACTGGAGAAATCTGTTTCAATACCGGAATGACAGGATATCAAGAAATATTTACAGATCCCTCTTATTTTGGTCAATTAATGGTCACAACCAATGCCCATATTGGTAATTATGGTGTGAATGCAAATGAAGTAGAATCAGATGGAATCAAAATCTCAGGGTTAATTTGTAGAAATTTTAGTTTCAACCACTCGAGAATCGATTCAGATGGAAATTTAAAAGACTGGTTTTTAAAACACAATATTGTTGCAATATCAGATGTAGATACAAGAGCTTTAGTTTCCTATATTAGAGATAATGGCGCCATGAATGCAATTATTTCTACAGATATCGATAATATCGAGGTTTTGAAGAAACAATTGGCAGAAGTTCCAAGTATGGAAGGTTTGGAATTAGCTTCAAAAGTATCAACCAAAGAACCTTATTTTGTAGGTGATGAAAGTTCTGATACTAAAATATCAGTTTTAGATATTGGTGTCAAAAAAAATATCATCAATAATTTAGTGAAAAGAGGTGCTTATGTGAAAGTGTTTCCTTACAATTCTTCTTTTGAAGAATTGGAAGCTTTTGATCCAGACGGATACTTTATTTCAAACGGACCTGGAGATCCAGAACCGCTGACTGATGCACAAGCTGTTGCCAAAGAAATTATAAAAAGAGATCTCCCTTTATTTGGTATCTGTTTGGGGCACCAAGTAATCGCTTTAGCAAATGGAATTTCTACTTATAAGATGCATAATGGGCACCGAGGAATCAATCATCCCGTTAAAAATTTACTAACAGGAAAAGGAGAAATAACCTCTCAAAATCATGGCTTTGCAATCAATAGAAAAGAAACTGAAGCGAATGAACATGTAGAGATTACTCATGTTCATTTAAATGATCACACAGTTGCTGGAATCCGTATCAAAAATAAAAATGCCTTTTCTGTGCAATACCATCCTGAAGCGAGTCCAGGTCCTCATGATTCTGAATATTTGTTTGATGAATTTATTCAAAATATTCGAAAAGTAAAATCAGAGGTAAACTAGTATCTGCCTCTGTGATTAAATAGAAAACGTTTTCGTAAGAAACGCGTTAATTCATGAGTACATATGCTATATTTTGTAATTTAGCCATTATAAATTACAGATATTAAATTAATTAAATTTTCAATACAATGAGTGTTATTATTAGTGTTCACGCACGTCAAATTTTTGATTCAAGAGGAAATCCAACAGTAGAAGTAGATGTGACTACAGAAAATGGAGTTTTGGGTAGAGCAGCGGTTCCTTCAGGAGCCTCAACAGGAGAGCATGAAGCTGTAGAATTACGTGATGGTGGAAAAGAGTACATGGGGAAAGGTGTTTTAAAAGCGGTAGATAATGTAAATAGTATTATCGCAGGTGAATTACTAGGAACCTCTGTTTTCGAACAAAATGCTATTGATCAATTAATGATTGACTTAGATGGTACTCCAAATAAATCTAAATTAGGTGCTAATGCTATTTTAGGAGTTTCTTTGGCTGCTGCAAAAGCAGCTGCAAACGAGTTAGGGATGCCTTTGTATAGATATGTAGGAGGTGTTTCTGCAAATACACTTCCGGTTCCAATGATGAATATTATTAATGGAGGTTCTCACTCAGATGCACCGATTGCTTTTCAAGAATTTATGGTAATGCCTGTGAAAGCAGCAACTTTTTCTAAAGCGATGCAAATGGGGTCTGAAATTTTCCACAATTTAAAAAAAGTTTTACACGATAGAAACTTGTCAACTGCTGTTGGAGATGAGGGAGGTTTTGCACCAACTCTTGATGGAACAGAAGACGCATTAGATACCATTGCTTTGGCTGTTAAAAATGCAGGGTATTCATTTGGTGATGAAATTATGGTAGCTCTAGATTGTGCTGCTGCAGAATTTTACGTGAATGGAAAATATGACTATTCTAAATTTGAAGGAGAGACTGGTAAAATAAGAACTAGTCAAGAGCAAGCCGATTATTTAGCTGAATTAGCAGCAAATTACCCTATTATTTCTATTGAAGATGGTATGGATGAAAATGATTGGGAAGGGTGGAAATACTTAACTGAAAAAATTGGAGATAAAGTTCAATTAGTTGGTGATGATTTATTCGTTACTAATGTAGAGCGTTTATCAAGAGGAATTGATAACGGAATTGCAAATTCAATTTTAATCAAGGTCAATCAAATAGGAACGTTAACAGAAACTATTTCTGCAGTCAATATGGCAAAAAATGCAGGATATACTTCAGTGATGTCTCATAGATCAGGTGAAACTGAAGACAACACCATTGCAGATTTGGCAGTAGCGTTAAATTGTGGTCAAATTAAAACAGGTTCTGCTTCTCGTTCTGATAGAATGGCAAAGTACAATCAATTATTGCGAATTGAAGAAGAATTGGGAGCCACTGCTTATTTTCCAAAGCAAAATGCTTTTAAAATATAATCGATTTTTTAAATATACTTAAAGCCTCATAATTTTATGAGGCTTTTTTTGTGATGTGAGGTAAAAAAGAAGATAATCTATCTCTGTATGCCCTTGAAATTATCTAATAATATAGTATCTTTGAGCTCTTTAATTACACAAAAAAAACATCAAATGTCAGATAAGGCAACATTGCAAGTTGGAGATAAGAGCTATGAGTTTCCTCTTATAAAAGGAACAGAAAATGAAATAGCAATTAATGTCAAAACATTGAGAACTGCTTCTCAAGGAATCATCACTATAGATCCAGGGTTTAAGAATACAGGTTCTTGTGAAAGTGCGATTACTTTTTTAGATGGAGAAAAAGGAATTTTACGATATAGAGGGTATTCTATTGAAGAACTTGCTAATAAAGCAAGCTTTTTAGAGGTCGCTTATGCACTTATTTTTGGAGATTTACCAAGTAATGAGCAATTAGATAAATTTCATTCAGACATCAAGTCTAAATCTGTTGTCGATGAAGATGTGAAAAAAATTATAGATGCTTTTCCAAAGAATGCCCATCCAATGGGAATATTATCCTCTCTAACGAGTGCACTAGTGGCATTCAATCCCTCTTCAGTGAATGTAGATTCTGAAGAAGAAATGTATAGAGCAATTGTAAAAATTATGGGAAAATTTCCTGTTTTAGTTGCATGGGCGATGCGTAAAATTGAAGGATTACCCTTAAACTACGGGTCTAGTTCACTAGGATATATAGAGAATGTTATGAAAATGATGTTTGAAAAGCCAAATGAAGAGTTTATAATCAACCCAATCATTAAATCAGCGTTGGAAAAATTATTAATTCTGCATGCAGATCACGAACAAAATTGCTCTACATCTACAGTTCGTATCGTAGGTTCTTCTCATGCTGGTTTGTTTGCCTCTGTTTCAGCGGGAATATCTGCTCTATGGGGTCCATTACACGGAGGTGCTAATCAAGCAGTTCTAGAAATGTTAGAATCTATAAAGGCTGATGGAGGAGATACAAAAAAGTATATGGCCAAAGCTAAAGATAAAAATGATTCTTTCCGTTTGATGGGATTTGGACATAGAGTTTATAAAAACTTTGATCCAAGAGCACGAATCATTAAGGTAGCAGCACATGAAGTCTTAAATGATTTAGGGATTGATGATCCAATTTTAGATATTGCGAGAGCTTTAGAACAAGAAGCTTTAAATGATCCATATTTTGTTGAAAGAAAGTTATATCCTAATGTCGATTTTTATTCAGGGATCATTTACAGAGCCATGGGGATTCCTGTAGAAATGTTTACGGTAATGTTTGCTTTAGGGCGTCTGCCAGGTTGGATTGCACAATGGAAAGAAATGAGACTGCGAAAAGAGCCAATTGGTCGTCCGCGTCAAATTTATACGGGAGAAAACTACAGAGAATTTATCCCAATAGAAAAAAGATAAATTTTAGTATATTTAAAAATAAAAAGCTTCATATTTTATGAAGCTTTTTTTATCTCTTTTTAGATGTTAAAACTTCATATAAATAACGAAACTTCAAGATTAAGAGCTGTGATCTTGGGAATAGCCAATAGTAATGGAGGGATTCCTAAGTTGGAAGATTGTTATGATCCTAAAAGTATCGATCATGTTTTGGCTGGTACCTATCCCAAAGAACAAGAAATGATTATAGAGATGGATGCAGTTGCTCAAGTTTTTGAGAAGTATGATGTTCAGGTTTTTAGACCAGATATAATAGAAAATTATAATCAAATATTTTCTAGAGACATTGCTTTTGTAATTGAAGATACTTTTATTGAGGCGAATATTCTTCCAGATAGGGAAAGAGAATACAAAGCAATAGAAACGGTGCTCTCTCAAATAAATCCGGAAAAAATTGTTGTTTTACCTAAACAATGTCATGTAGAAGGAGGGGATGTAGTACCATGGAATGAGTATCTTTTTATAGGTACATACTCTGGAAGTGATTATTCAGAATACATTACCGCTCGAACAAATATCGATGCAGTGATTGCTTTGCAAGAATTATTTCCACATAAAAAAGTAAAGTCTTTTGAGTTAAGAAAATCAAACACAAGTGCCCTTGAGAACGCACTGCATTTAGACTGTTGTTTTCAACCCATAGGAAGAGATAAAGCCATTCTTCACAAAAATGGTTTTTTAGTAGAAAGTGAATACGAATGGTTGGTTAATTTTTTTGGAAAAGAAAATATCTTTGAAATTACGAAAGAAGAGATGTACAACATGAATAGCAACGTTTTTTCAATTTCTGAAGAAATTATTATTTCTGAAAAAAACTTTACACGTTTAAATCATTGGCTAAGGGAAAATGGGTTTACTGTTGAAGAAGTTCCTTATGCTCAAATAGCCAAACAAGAAGGGTTATTAAGATGTTCTACCTTGCCTTTAATTAGAGATTAATGTGATCAAAGTGCAAAAAAAAACGAGCAACTAGCTCGTTTTTTCGCAACGTATAATTTTGTATTACTCTTTTTTAATTTTATTGAGATAATCTTGAAAACGCTTTCCATAATCAGATTTTTTTATGTTTTCTGATAGGGAATTATTTACAGTATCTAGCATTTTTAAGCTGGCATCATACATTTCTGTCAGTGCTAGATAGGGCGCTACCTCTGAGTCTGCATTTGAAATCGCAAAATTGGTAGTAAATAGCACTTTTCTTCTTATGAGTTTGTTGTATTCATTTTCCAATTGGGCAATTAATTTTGTATCATTTGCTTTTTTTGCATCAAAATCTTGCTTTATATATTCCAAACGCTTGTTTTGAAACTTTCTCATAACGGTATTGTATCGATCTAAAATTTCTTGATTTTTAGATCCAATAATTTCTGGATGATAGCCAAACTGTTCTACTTTATCATTGATCGTGATGGTTCCTTTTTCACCAAAAAATAAGATTCTTTTATCTGTAGTATTTCCATCAAAAGTTAGATAATACAATACAGAGGATGCTACATCGTCTGTCAATCTAAATTGATCATTTCCTAATAAACTGATTGAATCGACAGATATTAAAAGAGAATCTTTCATCTTTTGAAGATATAGAGTTCCTTTTTTGAGTCCTTTAATTTGTCCTTGAACAAGCATATTTCCTTCTTTTTTGGAAGAACAGCTTGTCATTAAAAATGATACAAGTAAAAGAGTGATAATTTTTTTCATAAATAAAATTTTGTGTTCGCTAATATCCTCATTTTAATTTAAAATGTAGCAGATAATTCCATTAAAATAGTACATAAAATAGCCCCAACAGTTCCTATTGCATATCCAAAAACAGCCAGTAAAACTCCTACGGTTGCTAAAGATGGATGAAAAGCTTGAGCGACAACAGGTGCAGACGCTGCACCACCAACGTTTGCTTGACTACCCAGTGCCAGAAAGAAATAAGGCGCTCTTATTATTTTCGCAACAATGATCAATAGTATTGCATGAATACTTATCCAAACAAAACCAATGAACATTAAGCCTGGATTTTCAAAAGCTTGATTCAAATCCATTTTCATACCAATAGTAGCTACTAGAATGTAGATGAAGATACTTCCTAATTTACTAGCACCTGCACCTTCATAAGTTTTTGCTTTCGTATAAGATAATACGATTGCTACAATAGTAGAAATACTAATTAGCCAAAAGAAAGGGGAACCTAAGAAGGAAAATACATTCCGCCAGGTTTGTGAATTTATCGCTGCTATTATTTCAGAAAAAAATTGGCTTAAATATTTTGCTGAGAAATGTCCAAAACCAACAGTCCCAAAAGCAATTGCAAGCATGATCATAAAATCTGTTAAACTTGGATTTCTTTTTACTTTTTTTGTAAAGGTGATTACTTTGTTTTTCAATTCATCAATAGCAATTGTATCTGCTTTTAACCATTTGTTAATCGAGTCTTTTTTACCAATTCCTATCAGTAATATCGCCATCCAGACATTGGCAACTACAATATCTACAATTACCATTCCACCATATTTTGCAGGATTGTATTTGTAAATTTCTAGCATGGCTGTTTGGTTTGCTCCGCCACCAATCCAGCTTCCAGCAAGAGTAGATAACCCTCTCCAAACAGCGTCAAAATTGGAGCCTCCAACTGTTTCCGGTGAAAAAAATGAAATCAATAAAATGGCAATGGGTCCTCCAATAATAATTCCAATAGTTCCTGTAAAAAACATGATTAGTGCTTTTGAGCCCAAGTTAAAAATGGCTTTTAAGTCGATGCTTAAGGTCATTAATACTAGTGCCGCAGGGAGTAAAAAACGACTCGCAACATAATACAATTCAGAGCTATTAGAGGTAATTTCACCAGCAGCATTTATTGTTTTCCATTCAGGTGAAATAATACCAAAAGTTGTAAAAATTGCAGGTATAAAATAGGCCATAAATAATCCAGGAACGATTTTATAAAATCGATGCCAGAAACCATTTGTTTTAGATTCTGTGTAAAAAACAACCCCTAGGGAACTCATTAAAATTCCAAATACAATTGCGTCGTTTGTGAATATTGGTTCCATTTATTTTATTTTTTAGTATGATTGGTATTAAGGACAACCCCTAATTGCAACCTGTTAAATCCGATCGTTGGTAATTTTTGATAAAAATATCCTGTTTTAAATGTAACCGCTTGGTTTAGTTTATATAAGAAACCAGCACCAGTCCAATTTTGGGCTATCAAATCGCCTTTGAAATTAAAAAATACTTCATTGAACGCATATATGTTCCAATTTTTTGAAATAGGATAGCTTGCGTTGATGTCATAACGTAACCAACTTTCAGTTATTTCTAAATTGTTTTTTTTCATGAATCGATGTTCAAAACGGAAACGATGTTTTAATTTTAAACTTGCTAATTTGTAGGTTACATTTATGTCTTCATACAATCTAAATTCAGTGAGTAAGTCAGAAGGGCTTTGATATTCTGTATCTGTATCTGCATAACTAATACCAGCAGTGAAATTGATTTTTGAATTTAGTTTATAATTGATACCTAATCTGTAAATAGATTGTTGAAATTCATTCGCCAATTCAAAATAACGATAATGCGCCATCGTTTTTAGTGCAAATTTTTCTGATAATTTATGGGAGCCATTGTACATATACCAAGAACCTAATTTATCTTTGGCAGAATTTTGGGCACTGTTATTAAGAGAGAAAAGACTGAAACATAATAGCAATAATAATTTTTTCATGTATGATGAAGAAAATAGTTAGTTATTTAATATCGCTAAAATAATTTTTTTTTAAGAAATACCTTTCTTTGATTACAACTTATTTATAAATTAGCTTGGAATTTATAATCTTTTTTACAGATGAAAATTAAATTATTTTTAGTGGTTTCTTTTCTTTTCTTTTCAAATATATCAGAAAATAAATCAATGTTTTGGGGTAAAAATGGTCACAGAGCAACAGGTGAAATAGCAGAAAAACATTTAACCAAAAGAGCTAAAAAGAAGATCAATCAAATTTTAAAGGGCCAAAGTTTGGCCTTTGTTTCTACTTATGCTGATGAGATAAAATCGGACAGAAAGTACAATAAGTATTATTCTTGGCATTACATCAATATGGATTTGGATGATACGTATGCGTCGGCAAAGAAAAATCCTAAGGGAGATTTAGTTACAGGAATTCAAACATGTATTGCAGCCCTGAAAGATGAAAAAAGCACCCAAGAAAGCAAAGAGTTTCATTTAAAAATGTTGGTTCATTTTGTAGGAGATTTACATCAGCCTTTGCATATTGGAAGACCAGAAGATAGGGGAGGTAACGATGTTCACATAGAGTGGTTTGGGAATAAAACAAATTTACATGTTGTTTGGGATCATTCGATGATTGATGACTGGGAAATGAGTTATTTAGAACTAGCAAATAATGCCAGAAGCTTGTCAAAAAAACAGATACAAGCAATAAAAAAAGGATCGTTGATTGATTGGGTAGATGAAGTTCATGAGCTTACTGTAGAGGTATATAACTCTGTTGAATCTGGTCAGAATTTACGCTATGCCTATTCGTATGAATATTTTGGAATTGTAAGAACTCAATTACAAAAAGGAGGTATTCGTTTGGCGAAATTACTAAATGAAATTTTTGATTAATAGTCCTGTAAATTAGTAACAACAGAGCAGTCTTTGTAAGAGGATAGTATTACTAATACCAGCGTTTCTTTTTCTTTTTAGAAGCCGCAGACTTTCTTCCTTTTTTGTGTTTACTGATTGTGTTGGGTTGCTTTTTTTTGTGAGTTGGTTTAGCAATTGGATAGGGATGATCATGAATGACTTTAATTGGTTTTTCAATTAAATCTTCAATAATTTTAATGTATGCATTTTCGTCCGGAGAACAGAAAGAGAAGGCAATACCCGATTTTCCTGCTCTACCTGTTCTGCCTATTCTATGAACATAGGTTTCAGGGATGTTTGGGATATCAAAATTAATGATGGCATCTACATTGACAATATCAATTCCACGAGCAGCGACATCTGTAGCGATGAGAATACTTGATTTTTGATTTTTAAAATTCTCAATAGCTTTATTTCGGATGCTCTGTGTTTTGTCTCCATGAATACTGGTCACTTTGTATCCATTCTTTAGTAAACTCTTTTCCAGTTTATCTACGCCAAATTTAGTCCGTCTAAAAATGATTATTTTTCCATTTATTGTATTTCTTAATAGATGTAAACATAAATCAGTTTTGTTCTTTTTGGGAAGATAATACAACAGTTGTCCAATGTTTTTTGAAGTCGTATTTTCTGGATGTATTTCAATCCTTACAGGATTTTTGAGAGTAGTGTCAGCTAACTGACTAATTTTTTCTGGAATCGTTGCTGAAAAAAGCAAGGTTTGCTTTTTTTTAGGACAGAAAGCCTCGATTTTTTTTACATCCTTTATAAATCCCATGTCTAGCATTAAATCCGCTTCATCTAGTACAAAAATATCAATACTACTCAGGTCGATATTTCCTTGAAGTTGAAGATCAATTAATCTTCCTGGAGTTGCAATTAAGATGTCTACACCTTTAGCTAATAGTTCTTTTTGAGGAGCTAGGGAAACTCCACCAAAAACAGCTGTTGCAGTTAGAGTTGTATATTTGCTATAGCTTGTGAATTTTTCTAGAATTTGAATTGCCAATTCACGAGTTGGGGTAATGATCAGTGATTTAATTTTTTTTACGTCCTTTTCTTCTACTAATTTTTCAGATAATAGCTGAATTATTGGCAACGCAAAAGCAGCAGTTTTACCCGTACCCGTTTGTGCTGAAACAACAACATTTTTTTTTGCTAAAACGAATGGAATTACTTTTTGCTGCACCAAAGTTGCTGTGTGAAATCGCTCTTCGGCAATTGCTTTTAATATGGATTCATGTAAAGAGAATTCAGCAAACTTCATGGGTTATTTTTGGTGTAAAGGTAGTTTAAAATATATGGATGATTTTTGATCTGTTTGTATGTTAATAAATAAGTTGTGTAAAGGTGATTTGAATCATTTACATAAGGTTCAAACAATTTATTTTTGAAATAATAACAGATTTATAGGTTATAATCTTTCTTCAATCCAACTTTTAAAGCTGTGAAAGTTTTGAGGAGCAACTCCATGGCCAACAGGGTACTCTGAGTATACATTTTGAAGATTTAAACTGTCTAGAAAAGGTTTGCTATTTCTAGCCCATTCCACAGGTAAAACTTGGTCTACCGAACCATGGGAGCAGTAATAGTCAGTTTTAATTTCTTTTGAGATAGAATCCGGCAACAATTCGGTATTTATATAACCACTTAATGCAATTACGTTTTGTACTTTATTGGGGTAGAAAAAACTCAAAGAGTAGCTTAAAATAGCCCCTTGACTGAACCCTAGTAGAAATGTTTTATTATTACTTAGATGGTATTTCTCTTTTATTTTGTCAATAAAAACTGCTAGTTGATCAATTGACTCTTTGGCTTGTTTTAAGTCTGAAAATTTACCATTTATAGTATCGAAATTTATGGCATACCAAGCATAACTTCCAGGACTCATATATATTGGTGCTTGAGCACTTATAATTAAGAATTGATCGGGTAATTCTTCTGAAAATGAAAACAAATCTTGTTCATTACTTCCGTAACCGTGTAACAAAATCAATAAAGGTGGGTTTTCGACTTCTTTTTTTGGGGTTCTTACTAGGTAATTTAAATCGCTCATCTTTATACTACGTTTTCAGGAGTAATTAAATATTTTTAAACCATTCTTGAAATTGATCTCCTAGAAACGGAATTTTTTTTTCTTCTCCTCTAATCGCCCCTATAAGTCCAATAATTCTAAAGATAAACAGCATCAATGCAATTAGAACTCCTGTATTTTTTCCTAAAAGATCAGTAATATAATATTGATTTAATAATCCAATAATTCCCAATCCAATCATCTGTCTTATGTGAAAAGCAGCAAAAGAATTTTTTCTACCATACTGCATGATAAGTGCTGCGATAGTTCCAACAATGGTAATATGACTGATGATGGCTATTGTCTTTCCTTCTTGTATTGTTTGGTTATTCAAGTTCTTTTATTTTAAAACTAGTTGATTGTTGGAGAAAATTCCATAGGCTTTCCCCTTTAGATTTTTATTTAAAAAAGGACTGTTCTTAGAGGTTGATAATAGGTGTTCTTTTGTAAAGGTATATTCGTTTTCTGGATTAAATAAAGTAATTTCTGCAGTATTTTTTTCTATGATTGAGTGATTTTCTATTCCAAAAATGGCTTTGGGCTTGCAGGTAATATTTTGGATGAAGTCTTCCAGTGTTAAAACTGAATTAAGGGCTCCAAATGCACTCTCTAGACCTATTACTCCAGCTTTTGCTTCGCTAAATTCAACATTTTTATATTCGATGTCTATTGGGTTGTGGTCTGAGGTAATTAAATCTATTACTCCAGTTTTTACTCCCTTTTGTAGGGCTTTTACATCCATTTTAGTTCTCAACGGTGGACATACTTTAAAATTACTATCAAAACCATGTAATTCATCATCGGTTAAGGTTAAATGATGAATGGAAACACTGCAGCTAACTTGAAGACCTTTCTTTTTTGCTTCTTTCATCAATGCGACAGATTTATCGGTGGTAATTGTTGGGATGTGTAGTTTTCCTCCGGTGTATTCTAATAAGAACAAATCTCTGGCAATCTGAACATGCTCTGCCAAACTAGGATCTCCTTTGAGTCCTAATCTTGTACTGTTAATTCCCTCGTTTGCAGTTCCCTCTCCGGCAATTGATGTATTTTTTGGAAAACTATAGACTAGGCCGTCAAAGTTTTGAGCATACAACAGCGCAATCTTCATTAAATTATCGTTGGTAATTGGGAGATTATAATCACTAAAGGCAATGGCTCCAGATTGTTGCATGTCATACAGTTCTGCCATTTCTACACCTTTACTTTCTTGCGTTAAAGCTCCAATAGGGTAGAGCTTTGTGGCAAATCCTTTTGCTTTGTTTAATAGAAATTCAACAGCGGATTTATGGTCAATTACAGGATTTGTATTGGCATTGACTGCTACAGAAGTAAAACCACTTTTAGCAGCAACAGTTAATCCGTTTTTAATGGTTTCTCTTTCTTCATAACCAGGTTCACCAAAAGAAACACTCGCGTCAAACCAACCGCAAGAGACGTGTAAATTTTCTAATTCTATCACTTGATACTTATTGTTGTTTTCGATAGAATCTGAAATTTTTTCAATAACTCCGTTGCTTATTAAAATGTCTTTTTTTTGATTGTGAAATGGGCTGGAATTGTCAATAATCGTTGCCGATTTTAAAAGCGTATTCATGGTTTGTAGAATTTCAGAATTAAAATTTCTAGCAACAAAGATACAATTGCCAACGTTAAAAACCATTTCGAAAGCCAATGAACTTGATTTTTTTTGTTAATTTTTTTAAAAACATCTGAAATTGATCCAGTAACAATTCCTTTTTGGCTAATTTTTTTAAGCTTATTTAAGTCCATGAAATTGATGAAACTTTCTTCTTTTGGGTAATTAAAGGCTAGTGTTTGAATGGTGTCTTTATCCTTTAAAACTTGGTAAAAACCGGGAGTTAAGGATGCTGCATTGGTGGTGATCCGTACTTTATTTTTAAACTTTGATTGAAGAGGGATCAAAGAGTTTTCAGAATTCAAAATCCTTACAACCTGATTTTCTCTTGTTTTTGTTTCTATATCAATTTTATTTGTGCGCCCTATTCTATAGAATAATTGACTGTTTTTGAAACTCAATTTTCCAAAATTATAAAAAACAGGAACGATTAACGGAGAATTAATGAAGTTGCTATTGTCTCTTTCTAAAGAGGCTGAAACCCAATAAACGGTCCTTTTCTTATTTTTGATTTGAGAGATAAAAGGACTGTTGTTTTTAAATCCAATAATTTTACTAGCATTATTTGAATCAATAGGGTAATAACTTTGTACTGAAGGATATTGAAAATTGGTTATATCCTTTGAAAATACATTTTCAAACAAGGGGTGTTCAAAATTAATTGCTGTAATTTTAAGGGGAGAATTTCTTTTGGCACCAATTTTTCCAACACCTAATGCCTTTAATAAATTATTATAGGAGTATATGTTTGATTTTCTATTTGGAATGATGGCCAAACTTCCACCGTTTTGAGAAAAGTCTTTCATTTTTTTTATAAGCACATCTGGGATATTTTCAATTTCATTCAACACAATTAATTGTTGTTTTGAGATCGAATTATAATCTGTATTTTGAGGAGTTGATTGGTTAAAATTAAACTCTTTTTTATTGTAAATTTTCGTTAGAAAATCAGCGTTTTTTCCAATTGATAGCACATTGATTTTTTGATTGTTTTTTAACGTAAAATAAAGCGTATTGTCAAAGGGATAGAGATCACTAAAATTACTTGAAATTTTTCCTGTAAATTCTTTCTGATTTTTAATTTTAAATTCAATTGTTTTGTACGCATTTTTTTCAAAAGAGGAAGAGCGCTTACTAATTAGTTTTGAATGGTTGTAAATTGCTATTGGGATATTTTTTTTGGGTTCTCCTTGATTTCTTACGAGCACATTTAGAGTGAAACTATCGGTATTTAAATTGCTTATAAAAATACTATCAATAGAAATATTGTTTTTTATTATTGGGGTTAGTTTTATGGCGGAAAAAATAGGTGTTACATTTGTAAACTCATTTTTATAAGTATTCTGAAAATCAGATATTAATAATATTTCATCTAAATCTTTAGTTTTATCTTTTATTTCGGTGTCAAATTTTAATAAAACTGTAGAAATATCAATTTTTTTTGCAGTATTTTTAATTTTTAATAGAATATTTTTGAGTTCATTTTTTGTTTTTTTTGGATAAAAACTTGAATTTGTTAACAGTGAATATTCATCTTTATCTGAAGCATGTTTTATAATATCTTGAGCTGAAACTTGTAATAAATCACCTCTTTTTCCTTTGGTATTTGTACTCAATGAATTGTCTAAGTAAATATAATTATGTTGTTTTACAGAGGCTTTTTTATTGCTTATGTAAGGTTGAGAAAATGCGATTACAATCGTCGAAAATAACAGTAATCTTGTCGCTAAAATTAACCATTTTTTAATGCGGGAACTCTGGCGTGTTTGTTGTATTATTTTATGCAGAAATGAAACGTTTGTAAAAGGAGTTTTTACAAACTTTTGCAATTGAAACAAATGAACTAAAACTGGAATAATTAACAGTGTGAGTAGGTATAATATTTCCGGATTTTTAAAATGCATTTTATTTTTTTAGAGCTGTAATTCAGTATTAAATTTTTAATTTCAAAATCGTTGTTATTTCCCTATTAAAACTTTTCAAAAACACCCAATCCAAATAAAGCAAAATCGTATTTTACAGGATCATTCTGATCTAGTTTTCTTAAGTTCTTGTCTAATTCCCTAACTGCTTTCCAATCATTTTGCTTTCTACAAAGAAGTTTTAATTTACGTGCAACATTGCCAGAATGAACATCTAAAGGGCAAGAAAGGTTTGCTGAGTTATGTGTTTCCCAAATTCCAAAATCTACTCCAGCAAGATCATTTCTTACCATCCAACGTAAAAACATATTGATTCGTTTTGCAGCTGAATTTTTTAAGGGATTAGAGATGTGTTTTTGGGTTCTCTGTTGATGAGGTATTTCAAAAAATACGTGTTTTAAGTTGTGTATTGCATTGATATATGATGTATCCTCCCCTTTGACAGCAAGAGTTTTTTCTAAACCTCCGTGTTCAAGATAAATGTGTTTCAGTGACTTTATAAATTGCTTTAAATCAATAGAATTAAAGGTTCTATGCACAAAGTTTTCTAGGTGTTTTAGATCACTCTCCTGATGATTTATGACAAAGTCATGTGGAGAGTTGTCCAATAATTCCATCATTCTAAGGGCATTTTTGATAATCATTGTTCTATTTCCCCATGAAATGATTGCTGTTAAAAAACCTGAGATTTCAATGTCTTCCCTTTTAGTATATAAATGAGGAATTTGTATCGGGTCTGATTCAATAAATCCAATTCGATTGTATTGTTCGACCTTACTATCTAAAAAATCTTTTAATTGCTCTTTGTTCATCTTTACATTTCAAAATAACCTCTTTTTTTAGAAAAAATGTCTTTCATACAATTTTCTTTCCCATAAAAACAGGAATACGAACTGTTATCCGTGGGAGGGGTTATATTATTTTACCATCCTTCATAGTTAATTTTCTATCAGCCATATTTGCCAATTCCTCATTATGAGTAACTAAAATAAAAGTTTGGTTGAGTTTATCTCTTAATTCAAAAAACAGCTCATGTAAATGTTTTGCAGCGCTACTATCTAAATTTCCACTTGGTTCATCTGCTAGAACTACTGATGGACTATTGATCAATGCTCTTGCTACTGCCACTCTTTGTTGTTCTCCACCGGAGAGCTCATTGGGTTTGTGGTGTATTCTTTGGGATAACCCCAAAAGGTCTAATAATTTTGTTGCTTTTGCTTCTGTTTGTTTCTTAGATTTTTTAGCGATAAACGCAGGAATACAAACATTTTCTAATGCAGTAAATTCTGGTAACAATTGGTGAAATTGAAAAATAAAACCAATGTGTTTATTTCTAAATTCTGCGATTTCTTTTTCAGATAAATTTTTCAAAGAAATTGTATCGATACTCAATTCAAATTCTTCTGGAGTATCTGGTTTGTCTAGAGTTCCTAAAATCTGTAAGAGTGTTGTTTTTCCTGCCCCTGACGGACCAACGATGGCAACAATTTCTCCTTTGTCTACTTGTAAATTGACTCCCTTTAAAACTGTTGTATTCCCATAATGTTTGTGAATATTTTTGCCTATTATCATATTTAGAACTTTACAACGAATGTATAAAAAAGAAATTATAAAAAACACTTTGCTTCCGCCATATTTATATTAAAATGGACAGGATTAAATTTAGCTGTTTTGTGGCAAATATTTCTGAGCGTAAATTTCTAATGGTTAAAAAAAAACCTATGACGTATGCTTCTAGGGTATCTAATTAAAGGTGTTTATCAAATAAAAGATCATAAAGAATAGTCGGTTTTTTTTTAGTAAAAACTATGCAAGGTTTTGTATTTGAATTTGTATTTTTGTTACCGTTTTTAAATATGAACAAATGAACTTACACGAATATCAAGGAAAAGAAATATTAAACAGTTTTGGCGTTAGAATTCAGCGTGGAATTGTTGCCAGTACTCCTGCTGAAGCAGTGAATGCTGCTAAAAAGCTCACAGAAGAAACAGGTACTGGTTGGCATGTAATCAAAGCTCAAGTGCATGCAGGAGGACGTGGAAAAGGAGGTGGAGTTAAGTTAGCTAAAAACCTAGAGCAAGTAGAAAGTATTGCTGGTGATATTTTAGGGATGATGTTGATTACACCCCAAACTTCTGCTGAAGGAAAATTGGTAAACCAAGTTTTAATTGCAGAAGACGTTTATTATCCCGGTGACGAAGAACCAGATGAGTATTATATGTCTGTTTTATTAAATAGAGCTACTGGTAAGAATATGATTATGTATTCTACCGAAGGAGGGATGGATATTGAAACGGTGGCTGAAGAAACTCCTCATTTAATATTTACAGAGGAAATAGATCCCTTGTTAGGAATCATGCCTTTTCAAGCTCGTAAGGTTGCTTTTAATTTGGGGCTATCAGGTGTTGCTTTCAAAGAAATGACGAAGTTTGTTACCGCTTTGTATACTGCTTACATTCAGTCAGATTCTTCAATGTTTGAAATCAATCCGGTATTGAAGACTTCAGATTCTAAAATCATGGCAGTAGATGCCAAAGTTTCTTTAGATGAAAATGCATTGTTTAGACATAAAGATTACGCAGCAATGCGTGATTTACGAGAAGAAAACCAGATAGAAGTAGAGGCAAAAGCAGCTGGTTTAAACTATGTAGACTTGGATGGAAATGTTGGTTGTATGGTGAACGGTGCTGGTTTAGCAATGGGAACGATGGATTTAATTAAAGAATCTGGTGGTGAACCTGCAAACTTTTTAGATGTGGGAGGTACTGCAGATGCTCAAAGAGTTGAAACGGCTTTCGGAATCATTCTAAAAGACCCCAATGTAAAAGCAATTTTAGTAAATATTTTCGGAGGAATTGTTCGTTGTGATCGAGTTGCTCAAGGAGTTGTAGATGCTTACAAGAGTATGGGAGATAAAATTACCGTTCCAATTATTTGTAGATTGCAGGGAACAAATGCCAAAGAAGCTAAAGAGTTAATCGACAATTCTGGAATGGAAATTATTTCTGCTACAGAATTTCAAGAGGCTGCAGACAAAGTACAAGAAGTTTTAACGACTGCTTAGTTGTAAATAAAAAAATATAAAAAGCCTCACTTAATAGTGAGGCTTTTTTTTGTGTTGAAGTTAACTTTTCAATCACAATTGTTACAGTTTGTCCTTTAGATTGGCAATTTCATCGCGTAATTTTGCCGCTACAATGAAGTCTAGGTCTTTTGCCGCAGTCTCCATTTGCTTGCGCTTCTCTCTAATACGTTTTTCTATTTCTTCTTTTGGTAAGTATTGAAGGTCTTGTTCTGCTGCTTTTTGTATCGCATTGTCATAATGATAACTAGAAACCGCAGATTTAGACAGTGTATCATCAATTTTTTTATTTATTTGAGTGGGAATTATGTGGTGTTTTCTGTTATAAGCTATTTGTTTTTCTCTCCTTCTATCAGTTTCATCAATCGTCTTTTGCATGCTATTGGTTATCTTATCGGCGTATAAAATAGCCAAGCCATTGATGTTTCTCGCTGCTCTACCTACAGTTTGAGTTAGTGATCTATGACTTCTTAAAAAGCCTTCTTTATCAGCATCTAAAATGGCAACTAAAGAAACTTCGGGTAAATCTAACCCTTCTCTTAAAAGGTTTACGCCGATCAATACATCAAATAATCCCTTTCGGAGATCTTGCATGATTTCAACCCGTTCCAAGGTGTCTACATCAGAATGAATATACCGACATCGAATAGCTACTCTTGTTAGGTATTTGGTAAGTTCTTCAGCCATTCTTTTAGTTAGAGTTGTTACAAGTGTCCGTTCGTCCTTTTCTACTCGTACCTGTATTTCTTCAATTAAATCATCAATCTGATTTAAACTTGGTCTGATTTCTATGATGGGATCTAACAATCCTGTGGGTCTAATCACTTGTTCTACAAAAACCCCTTCTGTTTTTTGGAGCTCATAATCGGCAGGAGTCGCACTCACAAAAATAGTTTGATTTTGGATCGCCTCAAATTCATCAAATTTTAAAGGACGATTATCCATGGCTGCAGGTAATCGAAAGCCATATTCTACCAAATTTTCTTTTCTACTTCGATCTCCTCCATACATGGCATGTGTTTGAGGAACAGTTACATGACTTTCATCAATCACCATTAGATAGTCATCAGGAAAGTAGTCCAACAAACAGAAAGGCCGTGTTCCCGGTTCTCTTCCATCTAAATATCGAGAGTAGTTTTCAATTCCTGAGCAATACCCTAATTCTCGAATCATTTCTAGATCGAATTCCGTACGTTCTTTTAATCGTTTGGCTTCTAGATGTTTTCCAATTTCCTTGAAATAATCAACTTGTTTCACCATATCCTCTTGAATTTGATGAATGGCGTTTTGTAAAACATCAGGGGAGGTTACAAACAGGTTCGCAGGATAGATAGTGAGTTCTTGAAAACTTTCTATGATGGTGTTAGTCTCCAAATCAAAGGATTCTATCTCTTCGATTTCATCACCAAAAAAATGAATTCTATAACCATTATCTCCGTATGATGGGTAAATAGTTACCACGTCACCTTTTACTTTGAATGTTCCACTTTTTATTTCATGTTCAGTTCTCGAATACAAACTAGTTACTAATAGATGTAAAAATTTTGTTCTAGAGATCTGTTGATCAACTTGAAGAGGAATTACATTTTTCTTGAACTCAGTAGGATTTCCAATTCCGTATAAACAAGAAACAGAGGCGATGACCAATATATCTCTACGACCTGAGAGCAATGAAGAGGTGGTGCTCAAACGAAGACGTTCTATATCATCATTAATAGATAAATCTTTTTCAATATAAGTTCCGGTTACAGGGATATATGCTTCAGGCTGGTAATAATCGTAATAAGAAACAAAATATTCGACTGCATTTTCAGGAAAAAATTGTTTGAATTCAGAGTACAGTTGCGCTGCCAAAGTTTTATTATGCGCTAAGACAAGTGTTGGTTTTTTTACTTCTTTCACAACATTCGCTACCGTAAAAGTTTTTCCAGAACCTGTAACCCCCAGTAAAGTTTGAAATTTTTCTCCCGCTTTGATATTTTGAGAGAGTTCTTTTATCGCTTCGGGTTGATCTCCTGTGGGAGAAAATTCAGATACCAATTTAAATTCCATATTGCAAAAATACGAATACTTTCAAAAAAACGATTATTCAAAAAGAAGTAAGAAACTACTACATACAATATAATTTTTAATCACCATATTATGTAAAAAACTCCTTGGAGCTATTTTCCTTGGTAAATAAATCTTTATTTAGTAAATTTGTCGGTAAGATTCAGAATTTTTCGAGAAGCGAATTTTTACAGAGAAGTAATGGAGAGAGTTTAGCAGCAAGACTTTAAGAGCTTGATAAGCAATCATGTAAAATTAAGAGCATAATTATGGGTGACATTTCAAAAGATATCAATTCTAAATTTGAAAATAGCAAATTAAAAGCATTGATCAATATTAAGTATACTTCGAATTGGTTGAATAGCAAAGAAAATGATTTTTTCAAACCTTATGGGATCTCCCCACAACAGTATAATATTTTAAGAATTTTACGGGGGGCAAAAGATAAAATAAAGGTACAGGTGGTGAAAGATAGAATGGTTGAGCGAGCTCCAAATGCAACTCGTTTAATGGATAAATTGTGTGATAAAAACCTTATAGAAAGAGATCGTTGTGAGCATGATAGAAGAGTTGTTTATGTGAAAATAACCAAAGAGGGTTTGGTTCTTTTGTCTACGATAGACATTCAAGAAAATTTTAAATTTTTAGAAAAAATTTCAGAAGAAGAAGCAGTAACTCTGAGTGCTATTTTGGATAAAATTAGATAAAAAATTAGATCTAAATTTATAAATATCTTATAGATAATGTACCTATGAAAGTTATTAAAAGCATACAATACAAAGGTGATAGTCCTCTTGTTAATATGGGTCCCATAAGGTTACGGCAGCCGCTACCAATTGAAGGATTGGAAAGTGTAGATCCATTTATATTGCTACACCATTATGGGCCTTATGAAATTTCAGAATTCAACAATCCTTTTGATTTAGGACCCCATCCTCATCGTGGTTTTGAGCCTATAACATTGTTGTTTAAAGGAGAGCAATTTCATCGAGATTCTTTGGGGAATGAGATGATTGTTAAGGCTGGAGGAGTTCAATGGACTACTGCAGGTCGCGGGATTATTCATGCAGAAGCTCCTACCAAAGAATTTGTAAAAAGGGGTGGTGAATTAGAAGGGATTCAATTGTGGTTAAATTTACCTGCCAAAGATAAAATGATGACACCTAATTATCAGCACCTAGAGCAGGCACAGATCCCAAAAGTATATTCAAATGATCAGAAAGTACAACTCAACATTATTGCAGGAAAACAACAACATGAATTGGGTTTGATCCAAACTCAAACTGAGGTAAACGTTTTTTCCGCAAAAGCTATCAAGGGAGGGGAAATCGAGATTGAAATTTCGGAAAATCATCAATCTTTGCTCTATCTTTTAGAAGGTGAAATTCTGGTCAATAATTCCGAAATTTTAAAGAAAGGAGAACATCAAATGATTACTTTTAATCAGGATGGAAATACTATTGAATTTGAAGCGAAGAAAGAAAGTGTTATTTTGATCCTATCTGGTAGGCCCATCAAAGAAAAAGTAACACAGTATGGACCGTATGTGATGAATACACAAACAGAAATTTTGGAGGCAATGCGAGATTATCAACAAGGTAAAATGGGATATCTGTATTAGTTTTTTTGATTACAACAGTCTCTGTTCTTGATTTTTTTAGATGACTGACAATTCAGTAACTACTTTGCTTAAAAGATTTTAAGATTCTTACCAATCTTCATTTATTTTAAAAATTTAATCTTATATTGCTATTCATTATGCATGCATAGTAAATTCAATCCCAAGATTATGAAATACAAGCACATTTTCGAACCACTAGATTTAGGTTTTACAACCATAAAAAATAGAATTTTAATGGGCTCCATGCATACAGGATTGGAGGAGGAGAAAAATGGAATTGAAAAAATTGCCGCCTATTATGCTGAGAGAGCAAAAGGAGGAGTCGGATTGATTGTTACAGGAGGGATATCTCCAAATATTCAGGGTTGGACAGGGCCTTTTGCAGCAAGAATGTCAACTAAAAAGCATGCAAAGCATCACCAGAAAATAACAAAGGCAGTTCACAAAGAAGGAGGGAAAATATGCATGCAGATTTTGCACGCTGGTCGATACGGGTACCATCCGTTCAATGTGGCGCCCTCCAAAATAAAATCTCCAATAACCCCGTTTAAACCTTTTAAATTATCCCAATCAGGTATTAAAAGGACCATTCGTGATTTTGTTAACTGTGCACAACTATCAAAATTAGCAGGCTATGATGGTATAGAAATCATGGGTTCAGAGGGGTATTTAATCAATCAGTTTATTGCGAAAAAAACCAATAAAAGGTCAGATAATTATGGAGGAGACTATCAAAACAGGATGCGTTTACCTATTGAATTGGTCAAGCAAACGAGAGAAGCTCTGGGCAAAAATTTTATAATTATATACAGGTTGTCCATGCTAGATTTGGTAGATCAGGGAAGTTCTTGGGAAGAAGTTGTACAATTGGGTAAAGAAATTGAAAAAGCAGGAGCAACGATCATAAATACAGGAATTGGTTGGCATGAATCAAGAATACCAACGATCGCTACATCTGTTCCTAGAGCAGCATTTACCTGGGTTACCAAAAAAATGAAAGAAGAGGTATCTATTCCATTGATTACCTCTAATAGAATTAATATGCCCGAAACTGCAGAAAAAATATTGTCAGAAGGAGATGCTGATATGATTTCTATGGCACGCCCTTTTTTAGCGGATTCAGAATGGGTTAACAAAGCAGCTCAAGATAAAGCAGATGAAATTAATACCTGTATTGGTTGTAATCAAGCTTGTTTAGATCATGTTTTTGAAAACAAAGTAGCTAGCTGTTTAGTAAACCCTAGAGCTTGTCATGAAACAGAGTTCAATTACAATCCCACAGAAAATAAAAAAAGAATAGCAGTAGTTGGCGCTGGACCTGCAGGGCTTGCAGCCGCTTCCATAGCAGCTTCCAGAGGGCATATTGTTACTTTATTTGATGCTGATAAAGAAATAGGAGGTCAATTTAATATTGCAAAACAAATTCCTGGGAAAGAGGAATTTTATGAAACGATACGGTATTTTAAAAAACAAATTGAAATTCATGATGTTCATTTGCAATTGAATACAAGAGTTTCTGTAGAGGATTTAAAAGCAGCTGATTTTGATGAAATTATAGTAGCGACGGGAATCAAACCAAGAGCATTAAAAATTGAGGGTATCAATCATCCAAAGGTATTGAGTTATATAGATGTTTTAAAGGATAAAAAACCCGTTGGAAATCGTGTTGCAGTGATTGGAGCAGGAGGAATTGGATTTGATGTATCAGAATATTTGACCCATGAAGGGGATTCTTCTTCGCAAAATATTGACACTTGGTTAAAAGAATGGGGGATCGATAAATCTTTAAAAGCTAGAGCAGGTATTGAAAATGTAACACCAGAATTCAAAGCTTCAGCAAGAGCTGTTTTTATGTTTAAAAGAAGCAAAGGTAAATTTGGCGGTAATCTTGGAAAAACAACAGGATGGATCCATAGATCGACTTTAAAAAAGAAAAAAGTTCAGTTTATAGGAGGCGTTTCTTACACAAAAATAGATGACAAAGGGTTGCATTACACACAACATGGAGAAGCTAAAGTTTTAGCAGTAGATCATATTGTAATTTGTGCAGGTCAAGTACCCTATCAAGATCTGTATCAACCACTCATTGATGCGGGTAGTAAAGTACATGTCATAGGGGGAGCTTTTATGGCCTCAGAACTAGATGCTAAAATAGCCATTAGTCAAGGGGCAAGACTAGCTGCTGCCCTATAGTTTTTGCAATTACTAGTCAAAATTTAAGTTAGAATTACTTTATTGATAGAACTATATTTAAGGACATCACTCTGGGGTATACAGCTTTTTTTGATTCTTCTTCGTGTAATTATTTTCCCAAATTCTTAATTTGACAATACCAAATAAATACCGATATTTGCTCGATAAATGAACTAATTACGAATTATGGGAATGAATAAAAATACAGTACTCGCTTGGGCAACTTTAATAATGATATTTGTAGGATTAGGTTTAATTGCTCTTGGGGCTTTTAGATATAATGATGTTGCAGGATGGGGTTTTGCAGCTGTTGGTGTTGGTTTTTTTGCAATAGCTTGGGTTTTTAATGCATTAAAAGGAAGGGTGTAGCAAATTACACTTTTTAATCATAGTTTTCATCAAATAAAAAAATAACATAATGAGCGACGATAAGAAGGTCATCTTTTCGATGAATAAGGTTTCTAAAACCTATCAATCAACAGGGAAACAAGTTTTAAAAGATATTTATTTAAGTTTCTTTTACGGAGCAAAAATTGGAATTCTAGGATTGAATGGATCCGGAAAATCTACCTTACTAAAAATAATAGCAGGTGTCGAAAAAAACTTTCAAGGAGATGTCACTTTTTCTGCGGGTTATAATGTTGGATATTTAGAACAAGAGCCTCAATTAGATCCAGAGAAAACCGTTTTAGAAATTGTAAAAGAGGGAGTCGCTGAAACCGTTGCCATTTTAGATGAATACAACAAAATCAACGACATGTTTGGTTTAGAAGAAGTTTATTCAGATGCAGATAAGATGGATAAACTGATGGCACAACAGGCAGAATTGCAAGATAAAATTGACGCTGCGAATGCATGGGAACTAGATACCAAATTAGAAATAGCAATGGATGCTTTGAGGACCCCAGACTCCGAGAAAAAAATTGGGGTTTTATCGGGAGGAGAAAAAAGACGCGTTGCTTTATGTCGATTGTTATTACAAGAGCCAGAAATTTTACTTTTGGATGAGCCAACAAACCACCTGGATGCGGAGTCTGTTCATTGGTTAGAACACCATTTAGCACAATACAAAGGAACTGTTATAGCGGTTACGCATGATCGATACTTTTTAGACAATGTAGCAGGTTGGATTCTCGAGTTGGATAGAGGAGAAGGAATTCCTTGGAAAGGAAACTACTCTTCTTGGTTAGATCAAAAATCTCAGAGAATGGCTCAAGAAAGCAAATCAGCCTCTAAGCGTCAAAAAACACTAGAAAGAGAATTGGAGTGGGTTCGTCAGGGAGCCAAAGGTCGTCAAACAAAGCAAAAAGCACGTTTGAAAAATTATGACAAATTAATGAGTCAAGATCAAAAACAAGTCGATGCTAAACTAGAAATTTACATTCCTAACGGACCACGTCTAGGAACAAACGTTATTCAAGCGACGGGAGTTTCTAAGGCTTTTGATGATAAATTATTATATGAAGAGTTGGCTTTTAATTTACCACAAGCGGGGATTGTTGGTATAATAGGACCAAATGGTGCTGGAAAAACGACAATCTTTAAAATGATCATGGGAGAAGAAACTCCAGACAAAGGGAGTTTTAATGTAGGTGAAACTGCAAAAATTGCCTATGTAGATCAAGCACATTCAAATATCAATCCAGAGAAAACAATTTGGGAAAATTTTTCTGAGGGTCAAGATTTGGTCATGATGGGAGGAAAGCAAGTAAATTCAAGAGCGTATTTAAGTCGTTTTAATTTTTCTGGAAGTGAACAAAATAAAAAAGTATCAACATTATCAGGAGGAGAGCGCAATCGTCTCCATTTAGCAATGACATTAAAGGAGGAGGGGAATGTGTTGCTTTTAGATGAGCCTACGAATGATTTAGATGTAAATACATTAAGAGCTTTAGAGGAAGGGCTAGAAAATTTTGCAGGGTGTGCAGTTGTGATATCTCATGATAGATGGTTTTTGGACAGAGTTTGTACCCATATTTTAGCTTTTGAAGGAGATAGCCAGGTGTATTTCTTTGAAGGTTCTTTTTCTGATTATGAAGAAAATAAGAAAAAACGTTTGGGTGGCGACTTGACCCCTAAACGAATAAAGTATAAGAAGTTAATTCGATAACTAAACGAGAGAAATTTGGTTAGTCATTAAATATTGCTTTCAATAAAATTTTAAAGGTTTTGAAAGCAAAGTATATTGTATAGATCATGATCATTCCAGCAGCAACTATAATCGCATAGGAAAGAAATTCTTTGGGAGTATTTTCAAATTTTTTTAGCGCTTTAAAACCAATGGTAAGTGTTATTGGAGAGAGAATAAATAGAAAAATTAAAACACCCAAATATTTCAAACCTTTGCCTAGTAATTCTACATTCGTACTCATCTGGTGTGATTTTTTATAACGTTTCTTACACTGCCATATTTATTTAATAATATGAAGGCCTCTTCTTCATTTATATTTAATTCTTTTGCTATCATTTTTTGCCCTCTATCAACTAATTTATTGTTGGAAAGCTGCATGTCAACCATCTTGTTTCCCTTAACTTTTCCCAGTTGAATCATCGTGGCAGTAGACAACATATTTAAAATCATTTTTTGCGCTGTTCCAGCTTTCATTCTAGAACTTCCAGTTACAAATTCTGGTCCCACAACAACCTCTATAGGGAATTGAGAAACTTGAGATAGTGGACTGTTTTTATTGCAGGTAATACAACCAGTAATGATATTGTTTTGATTGCATTTTTTGAGGGCAGAAATTACATAGGGGGTTGTACCTGAAGCAGCAATCCCAATGACAATGTCCTTTTCTGAAATTTGATGTTTTTGCAAATCGATCCAACCTTTTTCGGTAGAGTCTTCTGCAAATTCAACAGCTTTTCTAATAGCAATATCTCCGCCAGCAATAAGACCAACTACTAGTTCATGAGGCACTCCAAAAGTAGGTGGACATTCAGAGGCATCTAAAATACCTAACCGACCACTTGTACCGGCTCCTATGTAGAAAATTCTTCCGTTTTTTTGTAAATTAACAACAATCTGTTCCGTCAAAGCTTTAATTTGAGGTAAGGATTTCTCAACCGCTAAAGGAACTGTTTTGTCTTCATTGTTAATGTGGCCTAAGATTTCTTCTACAGACATTTTTTCCAAATGATTGTATTTAGAATCCTGTTCTGTGGTTTTTATAAAATTCATCCCTTAAAAATACATTTTTTCTCTATTTTGAAGTGGAGAATTTATATAAATTTTAGTTTTTATCAACTAATTCTATATTGAAAGTATCTGTTTCTGAAATGTGAAAATAGCCCAAAGGGAAGTTGGCTTCATTGGTTGTATTTATTATATTTCCTAATAAAGTGGAAGGTGCTGATTGAAATGGTCCTCCAGCATTTTGCCCGCTTTGTCCAATCAAAACTCTAAAATAGGTGAAGTATTCTTTTGTGATTCCAGATAACTTGATGTCTATTTTTTTAGGGAACTCAATATTTTCATCTTCATAAAAATAAGAAAAATTATAATCAGATCCATCAAAATAACGGTCTTCAATTGCAAGATAATTGTAGATATCTACATTAAATAGGTAATGATTTTTCAGGGCTCCGTCGTCTTTAAATGATATTTTTAATTCTACTTCTTCTCCTGAAAACAACGTCTTTTCACCTTGTACTATGGAGGAGATTTTTGAAGATTTTATCTTTGTTGCTTTTCCTTTGTAGGTTTCATTATTATAAATAACGGTCAATTCGTAGGCTACTCCATCCAGTGGAACGAATGAATTTACGGCTTCATAGTCACCGTCTTGATTAATATCAGAAAAGGGAATTACGGAATTGTCATTTAAATTTGTTAGAAAGACGGTTGCATTTGTAACTCTTGGAATAACATCCTCAAAATAATCTGCAGACAATCTCAATTTCACAACATTATTTGAAATAATAGGGGTTTCGTCAAATAGGACCTCAAAAGAGGCGTCAATCACTAGTTTTGGTTCGATAGAGGGTACTTCTATATCGATGACTTTTTCACAACTCATAAAAAAGAAGCTTGCCAAAATAGAAAGTATATATATTTTATTCATTGTCTTAAAATTTAAAATTATAGGTAACAGAAGGGACCATTCCAAAGATGGCAGTTTGTACAGCTTCATTTCTTAGAGTTTCTCTATTTTGTGAAAAGTTGATAGAAGCAGCATTTTGTCTTCCGTAGAGGTTGTAAATTCCAAAAACCCATTCTGCTTGCCATTTTCTTTGGTTGTTTTTTTCTGGTTTTAATGTAGCAGAGATGTCTAGTCTGTGATAGGCGGGAAGTCTGTCTGAATTTCTTCTATTATCATTGTAAATGGGGACATTTAAACCTTGAACCTCATATTGACCAACCGGATAGTTGGTAGGTTGTCCAGTTTGAAATACAAAATTGCTATTGAATTTCCATTTCTTATTGAGCTCATAACTGGCATTTATTGAAATATCATGAGTTTTGTCATAAGGAGTATTGTACCATTCTCCACTGTTGATGCCTGGCTCGTATGGGGTTCTTCCTGCGGTTAATTGTTCTGATTTTGAAAGGGTATATGCGAGCCAACCTTTTAATTTTCCTTCATTCTTTTTGAATAAGATTTCCAAACCGTAGGCTCTTGCTTTACCATTTAAAATAACAGTTTCTATTTCATTATTTGCTACCAAATTGGCACCATTGATATAATCGATTCTATTCTGTATCTTTTTGTAAAAAGCTTCCGTTTCAATTGAGTAATCTCCCTCATTAAGAGTTTTAAAATATCCAATTGCAAATTGATCTAATAGTTGTGGTTTGATGTATTTCCCACTTGGTGCCCAGACATCCAAAGGAGTAGGAGACGAGGTATTGGTCAATAAGTGTAGGTATTGAGCCATTCTGTTGTAGCTGGCTTTTATTGAAGTCTGATCATTTAAAGTATAAGAGATAGATACCCGTGGTTCAAGATTATTAAAATTGCTAATTACATCACTTCTTTCAAAAGAATCTGTACCAACAGCCTCTGCAGAGGTGTATTTTTTAAATTCATTATCGTAAAGCACCGGCATATTATCTTTGTATACATTCAATTCGTCTTGACCTAACCTTGTAAAATTACTAAAACGAATGCCGTATTGTAATCTTAATTGATCACTGATATTGTGTTCTGCATCTATATATGCAGCAAATTCATTTGCATATTTGTCGGTAAGTTTTTCGGCAATTATTCCAGAATCTTCTCGGTTCGGAACAATTTTTCCCGGATTAAACTTGCTGTAAATTGAACTCATACCATAACTCAACTTAAATGTATTATTGATATAGTGCTTGAAATCGTATTTTAGGTTGAAGTTTGTAATTCCAGAATCCCACTCAAATCCCACAAAATCAAGTATGAGACCATAAAAATAATCTGAATAAATGACAGATAGATTCGAGAATAATTTGTCAGAATAAAGATGATTCCAACGTAAGTTGACCACGGAATTACCATACTTGTTTACAAAACTATCATTAATTCCAAAGACATCTTTTCCAAAGTAAGTAGATAAGAAAAGATTATTTCGATCATCAAATCGATAATTTATTTTGCTATTTAAATCATAAAAATAAGCTTTGTTGTCATTGTCAAGTAACGGTAAAAATAAATGCGCATAGGAAGCCCTACCACCAATTAAAAATGAACTTTTTTCTTTTTCTATGGGTCCTTCCGCTAGTAATCTACTGGATACAAGACCAATTCCTCCAGTTAAATTAAAGTCATTACTATTTCCTTCCTTTTGATAAATATCAAGAACAGATGAGAGTCTTCCTCCATATTTGGATGGAATTCCTCCTTTAAAAAGTCTCACATCTTTGATGACATCAGGATTAAAAACGGAGAAAAAACCAAATAGGTGGGAGGAATTAAATACGATTGCTTCATCCAATAGAATTAAATTTTGATCTGCTGCCCCTCCTCGAACATTAAATCCTGAAGCTCCCTCACCAGCACTGGTAACACCAGGTAGTAAAATTAAAGATTTGATAATATCCGCTTCACCTAAAACAACAGGGATTTGTTTGATGCTTGCTGAGGTTAATTTGTTAACACTCATTTGTGGAGTTTTCACATTTAGTTTCTCAATGTTACTTTCGATCACTATTTCATCTAAGCTTTCAGTTTCTTCTGAAAGTTTGAAATTTTTGGTAATTTTTTGATTCAAAATGATGGTCTCTGTAATAGAAGAATATCCTAGGTATCCTACTTCTACTTGATACGTTCCTTCTGGTAAGGTAACAGAATAAAAACCATACTCATTTGTGGTGATTCCAGTATTTAATTTGGGGAAATAAAGAGAGACGCCAATTAGAGTTTCGTTATTGTTTTTGTCATAAACCGTTCCACTAATTGTATATTTTTCTTGAGAAAATACAGAAAGATTCAGTAAGAATAAGAATAGAAAAATTTTTTTTACACGCATCATTTTGTTTAATATAAAAATTTATATTTTAAACAAAAATACAACTCTAAACATTAATAAAAAGTTAAAAATATAGGATCTGTTGGAGAGATTATTTGCAAAAAAAAGTCGATGTTTTTACATCGACTTTTTTCTTTTTGTGTAAATCTTATAATGATTCTAGAATTGTATTGAATGTGGAATTTGGTCTCATCGCTGTATTCGCTAAAGAATCATCTGGTTGGTAATATCCACCTATGTTTGAAGGATTTCCCTGAATTTGATTTAATTCTGAAATGATTTTTTCCTCATTTTGTTTTAAATCCGCTGAAATTTTTGAGAATGATGACTTTAATTCTTGATTTTTATTTTGATTTGCAATTCCTTCTGCCCAATACATCGCTAGATAAAAGTGACTTCCCCTATTGTCTATTTCCCCTACTTTTCTTGAAGGAGATCTCTTGCTTTCTAAAAATTTATCCGTAGCATCTTCTAAAGTTTCAGCTAGAATTAGCGCTTTTGAATTTCCTGAGGTTGTTCCTAAATGTTCTAAAGAAACCGCTAGGGCTAGAAATTCTCCCAATGAGTCCCAACGTAAATGATTTTCTCCTATAAACTGTTGAACGTGTTTTGGAGCAGATCCACCGGCACCTGTTTCAAAAAGACCTCCACCATTCATAAGAGGAACAATTGATAACATTTTTGCAGAGGTCCCTACTTCTAAAATAGGAAACAGATCTGTCAAGTAATCTCGCAATACATTTCCTGACACTGAAATCGTATCTTCACCTTTAACAATTCTTTCTAGGGTAAATTCGGTAGCTTTAACTGGTGGTAAAATACGAATGTCTAAATCGCTAGTATCATATTCGGTTAGGTAGCGTTCTACTTTTTTGATAATCTCTATATCATGAGCTCTTTGGTCGTCTAGCCAAAAAACAGCTGGTGTTTGTGATGCTCTAGCTCTTGTAACTGCTAGTTTCACCCAATCTTGAATTGGTAAATCTTTGGTTTGACACATTCTCCAAATATCTCCTTCTTCTACCGTGTGTTCTATAAGAGTGATTCCAGAGGCATCTTCAACGATAACTTTTCCGTTAGATGCAATTTGAAAAGTTTTATCATGAGAACCATACTCTTCTGCTTTTTGAGCCATAAGACCAATATTTGGGACTGTTCCCATGGTTGTTGGATCAAAAGCTCCATTTTTTTTACAAAAGTCAATAGTTGCAGCGTAAATTCCTGCATAAGAGCTGTCAGGAATGATTGCTTTTGTATCCTGAAGTTCTCCCTTGGCATTCCACATTTTTCCAGAATTTCTAATCATTGCTGGCATAGAGGCATCAATAATAATGTCTGAAGGAACATGAAGATTTGTAATTCCTTTATCGGAATTCACCATTGCTAAATCTGCATTTTTTTCAAAAACAAGTTCAATGTCCTTTAAAATTTCAGTTTTCTTTTCTTTTGATACTGCCTCAAGACTTGCTAATAAATTTCCAAATCCATTGTTAACATCAACTCCGATGGTATTAAAAGTTGCTGCATGTTTTTCGAATACCTCTTTGAAGTATGTTTTTACAGCAAGACCAAAAATAATTGGATCAGAAACTTTCATCATCGTTGCTTTCATGTGAAGAGAAAGTAAAATGTTTTGTTTGTTGGCATCATCAATTTGTTCTTTCAAGAAAGAGAGAAGTGCCTTTTTGTTCATTACTGATGCATCTATGATTTCTTTGGATAGTATCGGTAAATTATTTTTTAATACAGATTTTGTTCCATCATTAGCAATATGAATGATGTTGATGTTTGTTCCTTTTTCTAAGGTGATAGATTTTTCATTATGTGCAAAATCTCCATGTTTCATTGTAGCTACATGGGTTTTTGAGTCCGCATTCCAGGCCCCCATTGAATGTGGATTTTTACGAGCATAGTTTTTGATTGCTTTCGGAGCTCTTCTGTCTGAATTACCTTCACGTAACACTGGATTCACGGCAGAGCCTTTTACTTTATTGTAGGATTCTAAAACAGCTTTTTGCTGATCTGTAATTGCCTCTTCTGGGTAATCAGGTAATTTATAGCCTAATGATTGTAACTCTGAAATCGCTGCTTTTAACTGAGGAACAGAAGCGCTGATATTGGGTAATTTGATGATGTTGGCTTCCGGTTGTTTTGCCAAATCACCCAGTATAGTGAGGGCGTCTTCAACTTTTTGGTCTTCAGTTAGATATTCTGGAAAATTTGCAAGAATTCTTGAAGCTAAAGAAATGTCTTTTACTTCAATTGCTATATTGGATGTTTTAGTAAAAGCTTTAACTATGGGTAAGAAAGAGCGAGTTGCTAAAGCAGGAGCTTCATCAGTTTTCGTATATACAATTTTAGCTATTTTGCTCATTATTTTTTGATTTTCTGTATTAGAAATTGTTTTTTACAAAATGCTTTTCGAAAAAAAAGCGGGACAAATCTATGAATTTTAAGTGATATTACTATTGATAAATTGGTATTAATTCGGTCGGTTTTTTGGCTATTGAATAATAAAAGTAGGATATTCACAAAAATTAAAGATTTTGTAAAAAATAAAAGCCATATCGAACAATTTCTTGTTATGATATGGCTTTTTTGAAGTAGTTACTTTGTACTGATTTGTATTGCTACAATTTCAAATGAGAATGAATCTCATATTTTTTACGTGGAAAAAATTACTTTTCACTAGTTCAGTTTTGAAACATTTAGAATTGTAATAGCGTTAACTTCTACAAGTTCGACGATGTTTCAAATTGTTAGTTAATTCATCTTCAAATGGCTATGCAACCAAGTGTTTTAAAAATCGAATTGTTATTTGCATAACTTTTCTTTCTTTAAAGAATATCCTCTTATAACTTTTTACAGAAAAATTGGATATATAGACTCCTTAATAAACAACAAATAAAGAACGTTACTTTATCAAATTACTCCCGTTTGGACAAGAACTGCTTGCGCTTTTCTTTGTTTTATTGTTTGTAATTCTATTCAAATATATACATGTTTTTTACTTATGCAAAAAAAATAACTATTTGTTAATCAACATAATATCAACCATAGTTATGAACATTTGTTCATTAAAAAAAGCGTTGTACAATGTACAACGCTTTTTTTGATGATTTATATAAGAGTAATTATCTCCTTTTTTCTGTAATTCTGGCTTTTTTACCAGTAAGACCTCTAAAGTAGAAAATACGAGCTCTACGTACTTTTCCTCTTTTATTTACTTCAATTTTTTGAATAGAAGGTAAGTTTATTGGAAAAATTCTTTCTACACCTACAGTACCAGACATTTTTCTGATTGTAAATGTTTCGGAAGCCGCAACTCCTCTTCTTTGAATAACAACTCCTCTAAAAAACTGAGTACGTACTTTCTCTCCTTCTTTAATTTCGTAATAAACAGTGATTGTATCACCTGCAGCAAATTCTGCAAATTCTTTTTTGGCTACAAATTCGTCTTGAACAAATTTTACTAAAGATTCCATATCTTTTAATTTAATTGATTTTGTAAAACAACATTCACGATTTTTTCGTCAGAGGTTGATTTAGCGGTTGCAAAAGTAGTAATTATTTTTTATTATAAAACTAAAATAAATTATTTTTTTGCCTTATAGTTAGAGCAATAAAAAACCCAAAATTTACGAACCTTTCGATCATTGATCTTAATAATAATCGGCTCTAATTCTATAATTTTTTCAAAATGTTTTTTCAATAAAGGGTGGTGAGTCCCTTTTTTATCATTGTTTTTAAAGAGCTTATCTGAATCTATAAATAAAGCATTTTTAGTATTTAGTGAAGATAGATTGTCCCCTAAATAATCAAAATGTAGTGCAGGTAATTCAATAATATTTTGAGCATAGACTCTTTCTTCCATGAAAAAATTCAAGCAGGCTGACGTCTTGTAATTATCATCAGAGAACACAAATGTATTTGGATATTGTTTTTGGAGTTTTTTAGTTTCAACCGCTAATTCTTTCCAGCCGACCCAGGTGTCGTCACTCTTTATGGGAACCAAATAAAATAAAACTTGAAAACTTGCTACTAGATGAAATACAATAGAAATAACCACTTGAGCTTTCAATAATCTTTTATTGATAAACATCCCTGCTAAGATGATTCCCGTGATGTAAGAGGGCATCATCCAATTTAGCTTGACCCAATAAATAGGTGTTAGGCAAAAGAATCCAACAAAGGTTGGAATAAAAAATGCTAATAAAAATAATGTTTGCGCTTTTGGTATTTTAAATTGCAGTACCAATCTTTTTAGATATTTAAATGTAAATACACTCATTACTAGAAATAAGACAGGTAGTAATAGAAACATTTGGTGCCCTATTGCTCCAAAGAAATTCTTGGGAGATATCTTAAATTCAGAAATTGAGTTTGTTCTTTCTGAAGATTGAAAAACAAATGATGCAAAGTCATTTTGATAGTTCCAATACCAAACAGGGAAGGTTACGATGATGGAAATGACTAATGACACCCATACCCATGGAGAGCATAAAAGCTTTCTGTATTTGTTAGACATCACAAGAAATCCAAGCAACCCTATTTGCAATAATAATGCGGTGTATTTGCTATTGAAAGCCAAGCCCATTGCAATCCCTCCTAAAATCCAAAACCACTTTCTTTCTTCAAAAATAGCTTTGTACAAACAGATTAAACTCAATGTCCAAAATAGCAGTAGTGGGACATCGGGAGTAGAATTAAAAGATAAAATTGTCACAAAAATGGTAGAGGTTAATAAGATAAGAGCTCTCTGCAGTTTTTGTTTTGGCAGAAAATAAGAGGCCAATTTATAAAAACTGATAATCGTCAATGAGGTGATGACAAAATCGGCAAATTTTACAACAAAAATTGATTGTCCAAAAAGATCTGTAAAAATTCTTAAAATATATCCGATCATCCCAGGATGATCAAAATACGACAAGGATAAATTTTGTCCATATAAATAGTAATAGGCATCTTGAGGCATTAATCCCATAAAGGGAAGTAAAGTCAATCGGAATAATTGAAATCCTAGAACCCACGAAATGGCGTTGTTATTTTTGAGGATCTTTTTTATTGTTTTCAGAAGTTCCATGGTTTACAATTTAAGAGAAAAAGGTTCTAAGAAGTTTCGTCTAACAAATCAGGTCTTATAGCTCTGGTTCTTTTGTAGGCTTGTTCGGTTCTCCAATCATCAATTTTTGGAAAATTACCTGTTAATAAGATGTCAGGTACTTTGATTCCTTCAAACTCTGAGGGTCTTGTATAGACTGGAGGAGAAAGTAAATTATCTTGAAAAGAGTCTGTCAAAGCAGATTGTTCGTCACCTATAACACCAGGTATCAGGCGAACAACAGCATCGACTAAAACAGCTGCTGCTAACTCTCCACCGGTTAAAACATAATCTCCAATAGAAATTTCTTTTGTGATGAAGAGGTCACGAATTCTTTGATCTACTCCTTTATAATGCCCTGTTAAAATGAGAATGTTTTTTTTTAGCGAAAGGGTGTTTGCGGTTTGTTGGTTTAATGTCTTTGCATCTGGAGTCATATAAATGATTTCATCATAGATTCTCTCAGATTGTAGTTTTTTTATACAATTGGCAATGGGTTCAATCATCATTACCATCCCAGCGCCTCCACCAAATTGAGTATCATCAATTTGCTTGTAATTTCCCAATCCATATTCTCGAAGGTCGTGAATTATAATTTCGATTAAACCTTTGTCTTTAGCTCTCTTAATTATAGAATGATCAAAGGGGCTTTCTAATAAATTTGGAGCAACTGAAATAATATCTATTCGCATAAATGCAAATGTAGCATTTTTGTTGGGTTTAGAAATAAGAGATGATAGAATCTAAAAATATATTTTGTAAAAAATTTGAAGTTATTTTTTATTGATACTGACTTATTACTTAATTTTGGCATCTGTATGGAAGAATTATCATTAACAACACCGGCACTATTATTTTCTGCAATTTCCTTAATTATGTTGGCATATACCAATCGGTTTTTGGCCTATGCAGCCGTGATTAGAAATTTGCATGATATCTATCTTCAAAGAAAAGAGGCTTCTTTATTGAGACAAATTAAGAACCTAAAATTACGTTTAAATTTAACAAGGTGGATGCAAATTTTTGGTATTTCCAGTTTATTATTTTGTGTGTTAACGATGTTTTTAATTTATGTTCATATTTATACAATTGCGATTTGGATTTTTGGTTTTGCCTTAATTCTACTAATCATATCTCTGGCTTTGCTGATTAAAGAAATACAAATTTCTGCCCAAGCATTACAGCATCATATTGCAGATATTGAAGAGCACTTAAAAAAGAAGTAATCCGTTACGTTGTTAATTTTACAGATCTAAGAGGTAATAAAGAGCTGTTTATTTGGGTTATCGCAGTCCATGGATATCATACCTCGAAACAAAATCCCAAATCAACTTGTTGGAACTCATCCCCTGATAATTTAAATCAAACCAAACATGTTCTCCTTCAATTACCTTATAATGCTCTACAGAAGCACCATTCTCTCCATCGGCATAAATAAAATGCTCAATTAGGGTTCCCCTGTCGTTGAAATTAGTAACTGTAGGTGTCAGACTTGTGTTGTTAAAATTTCTCCAATATTCTAGTGTAGCTTCTACAGAATTATATGTACCATCAATACCATCATATGGCAATACTTCGTCAGCTGTTCCATGAATTTTTATGACAGGCATTGGATGTGAAGGCAAGATGTCAGTCTCAATCATTGCTCCCGAAATAGCGCCTATTGCAGCGATCAAATTACTCTTATGAGATGCCAATCCATAACTCATCATCCCACCATTTGAATACCCGCAGGCATATATTCTTTTCATATCAATCATGAACTCTGTTGAAAGTTGATTGATCAATGCTTCTATAAATCCTAAATCATCTGCGTTGCTTTTATTGTCAGTACTAGGAAGTGATGGATTCCAATGGGAGGATCCATCTAGAGCACTTCCCTGAGGATATACCAAAATAAATCTTTCAGATTCTGCAAGAGAACGCATATCAGCATATGTCATGTATTCACTTGCAATTCCACCATAACCGTGAAAATTAAACAGCAAGGGAACTTCAGTAATTCCGTCATAAGAGTCAGGGATATATAACATATATTCTCTTGTTTCTCCTGCATGAATGAATACTTGAGCATCTGGATTTTGTACTTCTGAACCTTCTTTATCATCCCATACTTTTAGGCTATTTTTATTGCAGCCAAATACGATGCTAGTTAAAATTAATAGTATAAATATATTTTTGGAGGTCGGTTTCAATTGATGCTTCATGTCATAATATTTAAAATTCATAATCTTCATGTCAATAAGGTAGCAAATTTGAATTAAAACTACCTAGTGGACAATTTTTAAGCCTCTATAAAAATTTAAGACAGTTAAATTGTACCTCTACAAAAACTTAGTTAGTATTATTTACTAGCTTGAAATGGTAGTTTTATTGTATTTGTATAACTTTATTATTGTTGAATCAGGATCACATGTATAAAAATAAGTAAATTGTGAACATAAATAGGAACTATGATCATCACACCAAAAAAAATAAATTTATTTATGTTGTTCAAATTACCGTTGGCTTATATCAGTGGTATGAGAGTACAATCAATAACCAATACAACTGCTATTGTAAGGATTAGGCATCAATGGATTAATCAAAATCCATTTAAAAGCATGTTTTGGGCAGCTCAAGGAATGGCTGCAGAAATGAGCACAGGAGTTTTAGTAATGCAAGAAATTAAAAAATCTAATCGTACAGTTTCTATGTTGGTAACCCGTCAAGAGAGTGAATTCTTTAAAAAAGCAACGGGGAAGATTTTGTTTACTTGTAGCGGTGGAAAGCAAATCAAAGAAGCTATTGAGAAATCAATAGAAACCAATGAAGGGCAAATTGTGAGACTAATTGCTTCAGGGGTGAATACCGATGGAGTTGTTGTTTCTACTTTTCAATTTGAGTGGAGTTTGAAAGTGAAATAATTTACAAGTTGATGTTGCATTGTATCATCCTGTAATTGCCAAATAAATCTTTTCTTAATTCAATATTTGTAAACCCTTTTTTTTCTAACATTTTTACAGTTTCTTGTCCTAAGTATTGATTGATTTCAAAAAATAAAATTCCGTTTTTGTTAAGGTATTTCTTTGCTAAGTCTGCAATTTTTTTATAAAATAGTAGGGGGTTGTCGTCTTCAACGAATAAGGCCAAATGAGGTTCATTTTGTAAAACGTTCTTTTTAATTGCGGTTTTTTCTAATTCTCTTACATAAGGGGGGTTGGATACCATAATGTCAAATTGTTGAGGTAGGTATTCAGTGTTCAAGATATCCATTTCAAAAAAGCGAATTTCAGTATCATTTAAAAGTGCATTTTTTTTTGCGATGTCCAATACTTTTTGAGAGATATCTATTGCAGATACATTTGAGGTTGGTATATTTTTTGCCAGGGAAATAGGGATGCAGCCTGTTCCTGTGCCGATGTCAAGAATTGAGAGTTTTTGATTTTTTTGTTGTGTCCTTTTTGTGACTTCTTCGATAATCCACGCTACTAGTTCTTCTGTTTCTGGTCTTGGGATTAAGGTGTTTTCATTGACAATAAAAGGCAAGCCATAAAAGGTTGTTTTTTTTAATATATATTGAATTGGTTCTTCATTTTGAAGCCTCCTGATAATGTTTTTCAATGTTGTTAAATTCTCTTGAGTGATCAAAAAATCGGGTGAGAGAACAGTATCAATTCTCTGCAAGTTGAGTTCTTCCTCTATCATTAAAAAAAAGAAGCTATCTATTTCTGTTTTTGGATAGATTTCAGAAAGTACCTCATGAATATGTAATCTACATTCTTTTAAAGTCATAATTTTTTGATCATCCATACATTACAAGAATAATGCCCTGTGCCTCCTAAGGGTTTCTCTAGATTCATAAAGCCACTCTTTTTATAGAGTGCTGTTGCAGCTTTCATATAAGGCATGGTTTCCAAATAACAATGTTGATATCCTGTTGATAGGGCTTTTTTTAAGCAGGTATCTATGAGTTTAGATCCGAAGCCTTTTCCTCTAATTGAAGGTAGAAAATACATTTTTTGAAGCTCGCAGGTGTCTGCTGAATACTTCTCAAGGGGAGCAATGCCTGCTCCGCCTAACACTTTGTTATTGTGGGTTATAACGTAATAAAAAGATCTTGGATTTTGAAAATTTTCAAACATTTGGTCTGTGGCTTTATCTTCGTATGCTGTACCGGTTTTAGGAGCTCCCATCTCTAAAATCACATCTCTAATAACAAGAGCCAATTGCTCATTATCTTCTGGTTTTATTTCTCTAATGATAAACTCATTATTTGTCATTTATTACTGTATTTTTGCAAGAGCAATGTACCTAATTTTTAATCAACTTAGATGAAATATTCGTTATCTTTTCTACTTTTATTGATGCTACTAACAAGTTGTTCACTCACCAAACAACCTGTTTTTATAAAGGTAGATGATGTAAAGCTAGTCAGTCTTTCTTTAGATACAATTCGTTTGAAAGCTGCTGCTTTTTTTGAGAATCCAAATCATATAGGAGGTAAAATATACACAGATCAAGTTAAGATCGTTGTCAATGGAGATGAGCTGATTCAAGTTTTTTCAAATGAGTTTACAGTGCCCTTAAAAGATAAATTTACAGTTCCTTTAGAGGTAAATATTCCAATCAAAGATATTTTAAAAACCTCCAATGAAGGGTTTTTGAATAATCTTGTAAACGCTGTATTGACGAATGAGGTAAATGTTAGCATCAAAGGAAATTTAGTATATGTTGTATTTGGCTTAAAAAAAGAAATTTTAATAGATAAAACTGCAAACATTAAATTTTAAACTAAATTTGATTCAGTTTTTTGTAAAGTAGTATAAATATCAATCACGAAAAGTACATAAAAAGAGCGTTGTCAATCGCCAAAAAAGGGATAGGGTATTCACGTCCTAATCCTTCTGTTGGGGCAGTTATTGTATGGAACAATACAATTATTGGTGAAGCTTATACTTCAAGCTATGGTGGAAATCATGCAGAAGTTAATGCGATAAATTCTGTAAAGGATAAAACACTTCTTAAAGAGGCAACAATCTATGTTACATTAGAGCCATGTTCTCATCATGGGAAAACACCTCCTTGTGCAGATTTAATTATTAAGTATCAATTTAAGAAAGTAGTAATTGGTTGTATTGATTCCAATAGGTTGGTTGCTGGTAAGGGGGTTGAACGTCTTAAAAAAGCTGGAGTTGATGTTCTTGTGGGTGTTTTAGAAAGTGAATGTCTCTATCATCATCGACGATTTTTTACGGTTCAAGAAAAAAAAAGACCCTATATTATCCTAAAGTGGGCAGAAACAAAAGATGGTTTTATCGCGCCACTTTCAAAAGAGAAGCAACAACCTGTTTGGATTTCTAATCAATATTCACAGCAACTTGTGCATCAATGGAGAAGTCAAGAGCATGCAATTATGGTGGGTACTTCTACAGTGATTGATGATAATCCAACATTAAATGTTAGAAGTTGGTCTGGTCAAAACCCTGTTAGGATTGTGTTGGATAGAAGCTTGAGGATTCCAAAAACAGCGACTATTTTTGATAAAAGTGTCCAAACAATAGTGATCACAGAAGTAGGGGCAAAGCCTCAACAATTTGATAAGAATCTTATTTTTGAAGAAATTTATTTTTCAAAAAACATTGCCATTCAAATCTGTGAAGTACTGCAAAAAAATAAAATTCAATCTGTTATTATAGAAGGGGGCTTACAAACGTTACAGACCTTTATAGATGAAGATTTATGGGATGAGGCAAGAGTTTTTGTAGGTGATAAAGAATTTAAAGAAGGAGTGCCATCTCCAAAATTGAACAAGGTTACAAATGAAGAAATGAATCTTCATACAGATGTTTTAAAAAAATACAGAAATGATTAAAAACATCATTTTCGATTTTGGTGATATTTTTATCAATTTAGATAAACAAGCAACCTATAGAGAATTGAAAAAATTAGGCGTTCCTCATATTTCTGACGAAATGACAATTATTGCACGTCAATACGAGAAGGGAATAATTTCTACGCAAGAATTTACAAATTTTTTTTCTTCTCAACTTGGAGTATCTGTTTTAGAAGTAATCGTTGCTTGGAATTCAATTTTATTGAATTTTCCAAGAGAAAGGTTTTTGTTTTTAAAAGAATTGTATGAAAGTAAAAAATACAGGCTCTTTTTGTTGAGTAATACGAATGAATTACATATTTCATGGATTCAACAAAATTGGGGTTTTAATCGGTATATGGAGTTTAAAAATTGTTTCGAAAAGTTTTATTTGTCACATGAAATTAAGTTAAGAAAACCGAATAAAAAAATTTATGAGTTTGCTTTAAAAGAAAATAATTTAATCGCTGAAGAGACATTATTTATAGATGATTTGGAGGAGAATACAGCGGCTGCTAGTGCTTTAGGTATCCATGTTTGGAATTTAATTCCAAACCAAGAAGACGTATCACAATTATTCATTAAAAAACAATATTTATTTTGATTTATTTATTTTTGAGCATTCTTTTTTCAACAGGTTTATTTGTCATATTTAAATACTTTGGTATCTATAAAATAGAGACGTTAAAAGCAATTGTAGTCAATTATATGGTCGCTTTCACCCTGGGGTTTATATCATCAGAAAAAACAATCACTATTACAGAGATTCCTAATCAACCGTGGTTTTATGGAGCAATATTTTTAGGAGCAATGTTTGTGTCAATATTTTTTGTAATGGCAATTACTGCTCAAAAAAATGGAATTTCTGTCGCTTCGATCTCTGGAAAAATGTCTGTCGTTATTCCGATATTTTTTGGTGTCTTACTATACGGTGAATCTATTAATCTACTTAAGATAACTGGAATTATAATAGCCCTAATTGCAGTGTACTTGGCATCGATCAAAGAGGGTGAAAATGATGTAAAAAAAGGGCAATTATTATTTCCGATGTTGCTTTTTGTTGGATCAGGAATCATTGATACCTCTTTAAAATACATTGAGGAGCAATTTGTTCCGGTTGAAGAGGTAGCTGTTTTCTCAGGAAGCCTGTTTGCAATTGCAGCTTTTTTTGGATCTGTATTATTAGGAATAAAAGCCCTGAAAAAAAGAGATTCTTTTGGATTTAAAAATATAATTGCTGGGATTATTTTAGGTGTTCCTAACTACTATTCCATAGTTTTTTTAATTAAAGCACTTCAAACAGATGGATTTGAGAGTTCTACTCTTTTTACTTTAAACAACGTAGCAATTGTAATTGTTTCGTCAATTGTAGGTTTAATTCTGTTTAGAGAGCGGTTTAGTAATAAAAATAAAATCGGTGTCTTTTTAGCAATCATAGGAATTATTCTAGTTAGTCTCGCTTAATGTTATCGGATATTTATAAGACCTTAGAATCCCCCTCGAAAGAAACACTTTACAAAGAGAAAGCAAGTAAGTTTTTTGGTTATGCTTTCCCTGTCCAGTCCGAAAATGATGTAAAAGAGTGTTTGGAAGAATTGAAAAAAAAACATCATTCTGCACGTCACTTTTGTTATGCATATCAGTTGGGAATTACTGAAATCAGATACAGAGTAAATGATGATGGCGAGCCCAATAATTCTGCTGGAATCCCTATTTTCGGTCAAATTCAATCATTTGAGTTGACCAATGTTTTGGTGGTTTCTGTTCGTTATTTTGGTGGAACAAAATTGGGTGTTGGAGGGTTGATTTCTGCTTATAAATCTTCTGCAAAAATTACTTTAGAGGCTGCTAACATAATAGAAAAAACACTCAATGTTTTTTTAGTAATAACTTTCAACTATAATTTAATGAGCGCGGTAATGAGAATTATTAGAGAAAAGAAACTCGTGATTGTTCGTCAAAAATTAGAAATGAATTGTGAATTTGAGATTGCTGTTCGAAAAAATGATGCTGAGGCGGTTTTTCATATTTTTGATAATTTGTATCAGGTAAAAATTATCGATAAAAAGTAGTTTTTAAAATCATTTACAAGGCGCTAAACTTATTTTTAGGCTTTTAAACTTTTTAATAAATAATCAGGACAACTCATAGGTTTCATTGTGTTGCTATTGATGAAGGCCAAAACAGAGTTTCCTGTACAAATTAATTCGTTATTTTGATTTTTAATTTCATAATCAAACTCAATTTTTACAAGCGGTTTTTTTTTAAGAGTAGTTTCTATGGTTAATACATCATCATAAAGAGCAGATTTAATAAAATTACATTGTAATGAAATTACAGGTAGTATTATCCCATTTGTTTCCATGTTTTTGTAGGTAACCCCTAAAGAGCGAAGCCATTCCGTTCTTCCTAATTCAAAAAATTGAGCGTAATTTCCATGATAAACCACTCCCATTTGATCGGTTTCAGAATATCGAATTCTTGTTTTAGTAATAAATTTTTGCAATTTTATTAAATTTAAAAGTGGGGCATGTTACGTAAAAAATAATTAATAATCAATAGCAAATTAATTTTTTTATACTGAAATTTATTCACACTTTTGTGTAACCCTAAAGAATGGAAATAAAAAGCCATTTTTAAACAGAATAAAAAACTTTTAAATTTACTCTAACTAAATGACTTTAACTGCTGACTCAGTTTGGAATGAGTGTCTGATTTTTATAAAAGACAACATAAAACCACAGGCCTATAAAACTTGGTTTGAACCTATAAAGCCAGTGAAAATTTCAGGAGAAGCGTTAACAATTCAAGTGCCAAGTAAATTTTTTTACGAATGGTTAGAGGAACACTACATTAAATTACTTCGTGTTGCACTTGTAAAACAATTAGGAAATGATGCCAAATTGATTTACGATGTTAAAATGGAAAATAACTACAGTAGCAACAGACCTCAGATTGTAAAAATTCCAAGTTCAAACAGAGACCCACTCAAGTCACAGAAAGTTACGATTCCCTTAGAATCAAATAAAAGAGAATTGAGAAATCCTTTTGTAATTCCAGGATTACAAAAAGTAAAAATAGAATCACAATTAAATCCGAACTATAATTTTGTAAACTTTGTAGAAGGTGATTCAAACCGATTGGCTCGATCTGCTGGAATGGCAGTCGCTAGTAAACCGGGAGGAACTTCTTTCAATCCATTATTAATATATGGAGGTGTTGGTTTGGGTAAAACACATTTGTCGCATGCAATAGGTGTTGATATCAAAGATAAATACCCAGACAAAACAGTGTTGTACATTTCCTCCGAAAAATTTACACAACAGTTTATAGATTCTGTAAAATCGAATACAAGAAATGATTTTATCCATTTCTATCAAATGATCGATGTATTAATTATTGATGATGTTCAATTTTTATCTGGTAAAGCAGGAACACAAGATGTTTTCTTCCATATTTTTAACCATTTACATCAAAATGGTAAACAGGTAATTTTAACATCAGATAAGGCGCCTGTAGACATGCAAGATATAGAACAGCGTTTATTGTCACGTTTCAAATGGGGGTTATCAGCTGAATTACAAGCACCAGATTTTGAAACAAGGATTTCTATTTTGCAAAATAAATTGTTTAGAGATGGCGTGCAAATGCCAGATGATATTGTAGAATACATCGCAAAGAATATAAAATCGAACGTAAGAGAATTAGAGGGAGTCATCATCTCTATGATTGCTCAAGCCTCTTTTAATAGAAGAGAATTCTCACTAGAATTGGCAAAACAGATTGTAGATAAATTTGTTAAAAATACTAAGAAAGAGGTATCCATAGATTATATTCAGAAAGAGGTGTCCAAATATTTTGATATGGATGTAGCGACACTTCAATCCAAAACTCGTAAACGCCATATTGTACAAGCGAGACAATTAGCAATGTTTTTTGCAAAAAGATTGACTAAGACCTCATTGGCAAGTATAGGCAATCAAATTGGACAAAGAGATCATGCTACGGTATTACACGCTTGCAAAACCGTCGACAATCTTACAGAAACTGACAAGCAGTTCAGAAAGTACGTTGATGACCTAACCAAAAAATTGACTTTCTAAACGAGAATCTATACTTGAAAGGGCCAGCACCTTCTTGTTCCTATACGATTAATGTATGCAAAAAATATTGATGGTTTGTTTAGGTAATATCTGTCGTTCACCATTGGCGGAAGGTATTTTAAAATCTAAAGTCAGTCCTGAGAAAATTTTTGTAGATTCTGCAGGTACAGCTTCCTATCACATTGGAAATAAACCTGACATACGTTCTATCAATGTAGCAGCTAGTTATGGACTGGATATTAGTAGTCAAAAAGCTAGGAAATTTTCAGTAAAAGACTTTGATCAATTTGATATCATATATGTTATGGATCAGAGTAATTATGACCATTTGCTTTTGTTGGCCAGAAATGATCAAGAAGCTAATAAACTGAAATTAATTTTAAATGAATCTCATCCCAACCAGAATCGGAGTGTGCCAGACCCGTATGATGGGCAACGTTCAGGTTTTGAAGATGTTTATTTGATGTTAGATGAGGCCTGTGAATGTATAATTAAAAAAATAGAAGATGCTCGGTAAACTTTATTTGATTCCAACCACTCTTGGTGAAACAGAGCCATTAGAAGTAATGCCACTGTCTGTTAAAAAAGTTGTTGAACAAATTGATTATTATATTGTTGAAAATGAAAAATCAGCAAGAAGATTCATCAAAAAAATTTCACCAAAAAAGTCACAGCCCTCACTCCATTTAATGTTGTTAGATAAATATGCAGAAGAAATAGAGACGCTGAGGTACCTTGATGTTTGTAAAGAAGGGGTACATGTAGGTTTGTTATCTGAAGCGGGAGTTCCTGCTGTTGCAGATCCTGGCGCAACTATTGTTAAAATGGCACATCAGAAAAATATTCAAGTAGTTCCCTTGGTTGGCCCGAGTTCAATTTTAATGGCGATGATGAGTTCTGGAATGAATGGACAAAATTTTGCTTTTAATGGTTATTTACCTATTGAAAAAGGAGAACGAAAGAGAGCCATTAAAGAGTTAGAACGTTTGTCCAAAGATAGAAATCAATCTCAAATTTTTATAGAAACTCCTTATAGAAATGAAAAAATGTTTAGTGAGCTAAAGGCATCTTTAGCCCCAGCTACCTGTTTGTGTATTGCGGTAGATATTACTTTGCCATCAGAATATATTAGAACCTTTTCTATCAAAGAATGGAAACATCAACAACCAGATTTACATAAAAAGCCAGCAATTTTTATCATCCAAAAGTAACTAAACCTTGGCGTTTCTGTCTGGTTCGATATCAGAAACATCGTACCCTCCAAATTTTCTTAAGTAAGATTCAATAGAAGATCCATACGCATCAGAAAAATTTAAAGTTCCATTGCTTCGTAGGAATTTTTTTACATTTCCAGCCCCGCTTAGATGCGCAGCAGCTAATATTCCTGAGGTTGTAATGGTAATTCCATTGATGGTTTTACCAACAGATCGTTGAATGTCTTTTCTTAAAATCCATTTATTCACTTTACACAACGCTTTAAAAGCTTTTTCTTGTAATTCAGGATCGTTTAAAAATGCTTTTGTATTGTATATTTTAAATCTGAGTAAGGTTGTTTTTCCAAATTGATATTTCCCTAGATATCCTAATGTGTTCACTGCAGTATATCTACCTTGCGATTCCTTGAAACCGAGTGCTTCTTTAAAACCAACGAAGTCTTTTTCTAGATAAGGAATATTGTAAGTGAATAATTTTGGGGTGTCAACTTTGTAAGAAGTGTTTGTTTTTTTGTCAACAGTTGTCGCATTGATAAACCCTAAAAATGCGATGCTAAAAAATAACTTTCTTTTGATATATGAAATCTTTCTGTTTTGCGGAGGCAAATGTACGGTCAAATTTTAAATATGCTGAGTATCAATATGTTAAATTTTATTAAAAATACAGATAATGAAACTTAAACTGTCCTTTTGTGTTAATTTCTAGGGTAGGTGCCGGAATTTTTATGAAGTTTACAACAGAAAAGACAGATTTTAAGAAATTTGATTTTGTCTTAATTTTAGTCAAATCCAAATCTAGACTGAGATAAAACTGTCTGTATGGGGTGTAAAGAATTGATTTTGTTGTATTTCCATAAAGCATTTCTTCTGCCCCATAGCCTAGGGCAATATTCAACCACTTGGGAAAAGCGCCTTCTTTATTGAAAGACCAAATATTTGCTGAAAGCCAGTAGGTTTGGCCATTATAATCTTTCAAAACTTGTTGAAAATAGTGTTCACCTAATGTAGTTGGTCTTAGTTTGGCAAAAGGAGTTTGATGAAAAGAGTATTTTACTGAAATACGTTGTTCCTTCCACAATAATTCTTGACCAATTAAGAATCCTGTTCCTGCAATATTTGCAATAAAATCAGATGGTGAGGCACCCCATTCTTCTGAAAAGCCATCCAATATTTCAACAGAAGTTAAGAAAATAAGTCCCAAACTTGACCCATAGATCAATTGATTTTTTTTAGACACCCCCGCCCAATTCAAAGCATCCATTCCTATTTTACCAACATGATAAGACGTCATAAAGTGACCAACCTTGTCCATTTGTTTCCATTGAGGATAGTCGTTTTTTATATGAAAACTACTTTTAGGATATTGTTTGTACCAGAGCTCATTGAGAGAAATTAACGCCCCGCTCGCCAAAACACTTTCACTAACAATGATGGCATTTCTTCTTTTGGTGTGTAAACTATCTGATTTTTTATAAAAAGATGAATTTTGAGAGCATAAAGCAAAAGAGAATAGTAAAAAAAATAAAAGGGGATATTTTTTGATCATTATTTTCTTATGCGTTGTTTATCGAGCCACTTATGATATTTACTTGCGTTTTTGTTGTGTTGTGAAAGAGATTTGGTAAAACTATGATATCCTAATTTTTCAACATTTACACACATATATAAATAATTATGCTTTTGTGCATTTAATACTCCGTCAATTGAAGAGATATCTGGCATCGCAATCAAAGTTGGAGGGAGACCTCTATTTTTATAGGTATTATAAGGTGAGTTAATTTCTAAATCGGAATTCAATACTCTTTTTACTTTATAATTTTGGCCTTTATTTTCTCTAATACAATAAATGATTGTAGGGTCTGCTTGTAAAGGCCAATCTTTTTTTAATCTATTTAAATACAGACCGGCAACAATAGGTCTTTCTATTTCCTTTGAGGTTTCTTTTTGAACAATTGAAGCTAGGGTAATTACTTCCGTTACAGATAAGTTTAATTTGGCAGCTTTCCTTCGTCTACTTGGGTTCCAAAAACGCTGGTATTCTTTAAAAATTTTATCTCTAAATTTTTTTGGTGATGTGTTCCAATAAAACTGATAACTATTCGGAACAAAAATCTGTAAAACTGATTTTTCGGTTAAGTTATTTTTTGATAAAAAAAATGGTTCTTTGAATGAGTTTAAAAGCGAAATTGAGTCTGTCTCAAGTTGTTGTGCAATTCTACCTGCTAATTTTTCCAGCGTATCTTGATTGTTGAAAGATAATTTTATTGGAGTTTGATTACCGCTTCTCAATAAGTTTACAAGGTCATTGTTAGACATATTTTCGTTTAAAACATATCTTCCGCTTTTTGGTTTGGTAAAGCCTTTTTTTTCTGCGACCCAAAGAAATCCATCTATATCGTTGGATATTTTTGATATTTTATTGCGAATATCCATTAGATTATCATTGGAGAATACAAAAAGTACAGTGTCTTTAACAATGGATTTTCCAAATATTTTTTGGTAGTAGTTGTATCCTGTAAACCCACCCAACAAAAAAAGAAGCCCAACCGCGATAGATGTTTTTTTCTTAAGCATTGATTTAATTTTAATGAAATACAAAATTAGTCTTTTATCAATTGAAATAAAATTTCATGTTTAAATGTTCCCCCCGATAAAATCCAGTCTTTTTTTATTCCTATTTGTTTGAAATGATGTTTCCCGAAGAGTGACATACTTTTGATATTGTCTGAAGAGATGTTCACATACAATTGATGCAGATTTAAATGAGAAAAACAATAATTGATTATCATGGATAGTGCTTCAGATGCAAAGCCTTTTTGTTGAAATTCGGGATGTATTAAAATACCAATTCCAGCTCTTAGATGTTGCGGGTTGAAATCGAATAGATCAATCATTCCAACTTGTTTTTTTGTTGATTTTTCTTCAATTAACAAACGCAATTGTTTTGTGTCAAAAATATCTAAATGGCTATTTTCTATGTATTTTTTTAAAATATATTTTGAAAAAGGAGCTTGGGTGTGGCTAACTTCCCAGAAAACTTCATTGTTTTCTATTTGAAATAAAAATTCCAAATCTTCAAGTTCTAGTGCTCTTAAAGTTAGATTTTGTCCTTTGAGTGTCTGCATCAAATTGTGATATTTCCTTTATAAACAGCTTTTGCGGGCCCTTTTAAGAATATATTTTTATAAAGACCATTTTCTTCTGAGAATGAAACTTCTAAGGTTCCGCCTTCAACAGGTAGTGAAATTGAATTATTAGTTGTTTTTTGTGTTTTATGCATGGCAATTGCCACAGCTGTAACTCCTGTTCCACAGGATAATGTTTCATTTTCTACCCCTTTTTCATAGGTTCGAACTCTGAAAGTAGTTGCGTTAATTTGTTCAACAAAATTTACATTACTTCCCGGATCTTTATAGGAATTTCTAATTTCTTTTCCTTTTTCAAATACAGGAAAATCATCTAAATTATTTACCAGTTCAACATGGTGTTGGGTACCCGTGTGGGTGAAAATTGAATTTTCCTGGATCTTAATTTCATTTACATCGTTCATTTTTAAGGAAACGATCTCATTTTCAATTTTTGCAAAATGAGCACCATCATGTGCGATAAAATTTGCTTTTGTGTTTATGATTTTTAAATTTTTGGCAAAAGCAACAGCACATCTTGCACCATTACCACAAAAAGTTTGACTTCCGTCAGCATTCATGTAGACCATTTTAAAATCAAATTCTGGGTCATTCTCAATTAAAATAATACCATCTGCTCCGATACCAAAATGCCTATCACAAAGATTGGATATGATAGTTGTATTTGATTTTGGAAAGATGTTTGTTCTGTTGTCTATCATCACAAAATCATTTCCAGTTCCTTGGTATTTGTAAAATGCTATATTCATGAATGCAAATATAGGTATTTAAACAATAAAAAAGGGTTGTTAAAAAGTGGTTAAACTCAGTTAAAGACCTGTTAAACTAATTTTTTGAATATGTTAAAAATGTATATTTGAAATAAAAAATAATTATGCAAACAATGAAAAAAATAATGGGCTTTTTAGCGATCGCAATTTTAGGAGGATTTTGCTCTTTAGGTGGGTATCATTTGCTCTATAATGATTCAGTTTCTAAAGAAAAAAGACTTCCAGAACCCGTAAATATGATTTCCACAAATTATACCCCAGCCGTTCACAAAATAAATGCTGTTGCTAACTCTGTAGATCTTACCACTGCAGCTGAAAATACTGTAAACTCAGTTGTACATGTCAAAAACATATCTGTTAGAAGTCAAGTGAATCCGATAGATTTTATTTTTGGTAATGGAGGAGGTGAGAAACAATATGAACAGATAGGTACGGGAAGTGGTGTAATCATATCTCAAGATGGATATATTGTTACAAATTATCACGTAATTGCTGGAGCTACTCAAATCGAGGTCACACTTAATAATAGACAAAAATACCCAGCCGAGTTGGTAGGGAGTGACAAAGAAAATGACATTGCTCTGTTAAAAATTGAATCTGATGAAGTGTTGGCTTATATCCCATTTGCGAATTCAGACACTATAAAAATAGGAGAATGGGTTTTAGCAGTAGGAAATCCTTATAATTTAACGTCTACAGTTACTGCCGGTATTGTCAGTGCCAAAGGAAGGGATTTAGAAGGTAATAGAAATATAGACTCTTTCATTCAAACAGATGCTGCCGTGAATCCAGGAAATAGTGGAGGAGCTTTGGTCAATACTCGAGGAGAGTTAGTAGGGATCAATACGGCTATTTCCTCTAGGACAGGTTCTTTTGTAGGGTATTCCTTTGCAGTTCCATCGAATATTGCCAAGAAAATCATAGATGATTTATTGGAATTTGGTGCTGTACAAGAAGCAATTCTTGGCATACAAATAGATCAACGAAACGAGCAGATTGATGGAGTTCGAATTGCAGTTGTGAATGATGATGGTGGGGCAAAAAAATCAGGCTTAAAGGCAGAGGATGTCATCAAAAAAGTAAATAATGTAAAGATTTCCAAATTTTCTGAATTAAGAGGGCAATTAACTGCAATGAGGCCCGGAGATTTTGTTGATATAACCATTGATAGGGATGGTGAGTATCTTACTAAAAGAGTGGAGCTTGGTAAAAAAAATCTTTTCATCTCTGAAACACTGGGGGTTTATTTAAAAGATTTGACTCCAAAAGAGTTGAAAAAACACAAGCTCTCTGGGGGTGCAAAAATAGTGAGTAATCAAAATAAAAACCTAGATTACTATGGCGTTGAGGACGGATACATTATTACAAAGGTGAATAAAAAGGTGGTTTTGAATGCAAGAGAGGCAGTAAAATTAATAGATGCTTCCAACCAAAGAAGAGCTCCTATTTATTTAGAAGTGATCAATCTGAGTGGAGAAAAAGAACGCTATGCTTTTAGGTAAATAAGTTTAGCTCATACAAATTGTAAAACCTTGATGATGCATCAAGGTTTTTTTATTTACGAAAACTTTACGAAATCGATTTCGTATTTTTGAAAAAAGAAATACTTTTGAAGAAAATTTAAAAACATTTATATACATATGTCATCAATATTAAATTACGAAAAAGAGGTTTCAGAACAGGCTATTAATAGAAGAACTACGATCGAATTTATAACGATTGTTAACGATTTATGGTATGAAAAGTCCATAGAGTTGGTTTTATTTAGAAATTCTTTAGTTGATAAAAGAGCAAGTGAAGTTTTAAATTTGATAAACTATGCAAAAGAATTTATTGAGAAACCAATTTCTATTCAAGATGCGCTACAAATTGCAAAAGCCCTCCAGCAAATAAAGCTTCCGTCCTCTAAATTAGACATTGGAAAATTAGCCTATGAGTGTTATTTAAGTCCTAAAATGGCTACTAATAAGGTTCAATTTGTAAAGAAAAAATTAGAAAAAGCAATTACTTCACTCGAGATTCAACCCAAAGATGTTGTTTTATATGGTTTTGGTCGAATAGGTCGTTTATTGGCTAGAGAATTGATGTCTAAAATGGGTAAAGGCTCTCAATTACGTCTCAGGGCAATTGTAACTCGAGGAGAAATTACACCAACAGTTTTGTTAAAAAGAGCCTCATTATTGAGTGTAGATTCTGTCCATGGAGATTTTTTAGGAACTGTTCAAATAGACAATGATCGTAAAGCTTTAATTATCAATGGAACGACTGTCTATATGATTTCTTCAAATCAACCTGAGGATATTGATTATACAGCATATGGAATTAAAGAGGCTTTAATTATCGATAATACAGGAGCATTTACCGATAAAATTGCACTCAGCAGACATTTAAAAGCAAAAGGTGCAAGTAAGGTACTTTTAACGGCTCCTGGAAAAGGAATTCCAAATATTGTTCACGGTGTAAACCACAAACAATACCATCCAGATACAGATGATATTTTTTCAGCGGCATCCTGTACTACAAATGCAATTACTCCTGTTTTAAAGGTGTTAGAAGATAATTTTGGCATTCATAAAGGGCATTTAGAAACGATTCATGCTTACACAAATGATCAGAATTTAGTAGACAATATGCATCGTAAATATAGAAGAGGAAGGGCAGCAGCTTTAAATATGGTGATCACCGAGACAGGAGCAGGAGTAGCTGTTTCTAAAGCGATACCAGCTTTGGAAGGAAGACTAACCTCAAATGCAATTAGGGTCCCAGTACCAAACGGATCCCTGGCAATTTTAAATTTACAATTAAGGACAAAGGTCTCAAAACGGAGTGTAAATTCATTGTTAAAAAAGTATGCTTTAGAAGGAGATTTGGTAGAGCAAATTAAATATTCCATGGATAATGAATTGGTTTCCTCAGATATTGTTGGATCGACTGCTCCTTCCATTTTTGATAGTAAAGCAACAATAGCAGATAAAGAAACTATTGTTATCTATGTATGGTATGACAACGAATATGGGTATTCACATCAAGTAATACGTTTGGCCAAATACATAGCAAAAGTGAGAAGGTATACCTATTATTAGTAGCTTTTTGATATTCATTCAAGAATGGAAGAACATTATATAGGCTGTTTAGTTCTTAAAAATATACTTGTTTTGATATAATCCTTTGCTAAATTTCCTGAAAAGACTGATGAATTCGTTCATAAAATAGCCTTGTGATTATGATGAATTTTGTATTTATTATACTATTTTTGAAGCTATACTTAATTTTTTAGATTGAAACAGAATAACTAATTAGCTTCATGACAATTCAACAAAAAATAGCACAACTTCGCGAAGAATTAAATCAGCATACCTATAATTATTATGTATTAGACAATGCCACAATTTCAGATTTCGATTTTGATATTGCTCTTAAAGAATTAGAAAAGCTAGAAGAAGCCAATCCTGAATTTTTTGACGCAAACTCTCCAACTCAACGAGTAGGGGGTGAAATTACCAAGAATTTTATAACGGTTACTCACCAAAATAGGATGTATTCATTAAGTAATTCTTATTCTAAAGAAGATTTATTTGATTGGGAAAAACGGATTCAAAAAATGCTAGGAACAACTGATATTGAATATACCTGTGAACTTAAGTTCGATGGAGCCTCCATCAATCTTACCTACGAGAACAATCAATTTGTCAAAGCAGTCACAAGAGGAGATGGTTTTCAAGGAGATGATGTTACTGCAAATATCAAAACAATTCGATCGATTCCATTATCGTTAAAATCTGACTTTATGAGCAATTTTGAAATTCGAGGTGAAATTATTTTACCTCTAGATGGTTTTGATAAAATGAATAAACAACGTTTGGCAGAGGGAGAAGAAGAATACAAAAATCCAAGAAATACAGCTAGTGGTAGTCTGAAGTTACAGGATAGTGCAGAGGTAGCCAAGCGCCCATTAGATTGTTTGTTGTATCAGGTGGTTACCTCAGAAAGGAGGTACAAAACACATTTCGAGAGTTTGGAGAATGCTAGAAAAGTAGGGTTTAAGGTTCCTAAAACAATAGCTTTGGTAAATTCTATAGAACAAGTTTTCGATTTTGTGAGTACTTGGGATTCTAAAAGACATGAATTACCTTATGAAACAGATGGTGTAGTTATCAAAGTAAATAATTTACAACAACAAGAAGAGTTGGGGTATACGGCAAAATCTCCTCGTTGGGCGATTGCCTATAAATACAAAGCTGCACAAGTTGCTACTGTTTTGCGCCAAATCACATATCAAGTTGGTAGAACTGGAGCAATTACACCTGTAGCAAATTTAGAACCTGTTCAATTGGCAGGAACAATTGTCAAACGAGCATCACTTCACAATGCAGATCAAATAAAAAAATTAAACATAAGAATAGGGGATACTGTTTTTGTAGAAAAAGGAGGAGAGATCATTCCGAAAATAATAGCAGTAGATTTTACAAAAAGATCCGAAAACTCCCAACCTACAGTGTATGCAACTCACTGTCCAGAATGTAATACAGAATTGATTCGAACCGAAGGAGATGCAAAACATTATTGTCCGAACGAATTTGGTTGTGCTCCTCAAATTACAGGAAGAATTCAACATTATATAAGTAGGAAGGCAATGGATATTGATGGACTAGGGGGAGAGACGGTAGATCTTTTAAGAAAAGAGGGACTGATACAAAACTATGCAGATTTATATAATTTAAAAATCGAGCAAATAATTCCTTTGGAAAGAATGGCCGAGAAATCAGCGGAAAATATAATTGTGGGAATTGAAAAATCAAAACAAATCCCATTTGAAAAAGTATTATTTGCGTTAGGGATCCGTTTTGTTGGGGAGACGGTCTCCAAAAAACTAGCTAAACACTTTACATCGATAGACAACCTGATGATATCAACTTTTGAAGAGCTAATCGATGTTGATGAAATAGGGGATAGAATTGCACAAAGTATTATTGATTTTTCATCCGATTTAAGGAATATTCAATTGATCAATCGCTTAAAAGCAGCTGGAATTCAATTAGAGGTTTCTCAAGAAAATTTAAAAAATCAAACAGAGTTATTAAAAGGACAGGTTTTTGTAGTATCAGGAGTTTTTTATCAGTTGACAAGAAATGAGCTTAAAAAAGCAATTGAAGATAATGGAGGTAAAGTAAGTTCGTCAATATCAAAAAAAACAAGCTTTGTTGTTGCGGGAGATAATATGGGGCCGAGTAAATTGATCAAAGCGCAAGATTTGGGGATAGAAATAATTTCTGAGCAAGATTTTCTAAATAAGATCTCTATTGATTAAAGATTGTTTCTCATTAATGATTCGTTAGTAAAAATTTGAAAAAACTAATATACATATATGTATTCGTCTATTCGTTGGTCTCTTTTTCTCAAAAAAAAGAAATAGACTCCCTATCTACAAAAACAGAAGATTACGTTTTTGTAAAACCAGGAGATACTATAACTGTAAATTTGAACGAGTTTTCACTATTACCAAAACAGAAATTCAAGACCAAAAAGGATATGCGTTATTATTTATGGTTTCGTAGAAAAGTATTTAAAGTCTATCCATTTGCAAAACTAGCTTCCCAAAGACTCGATTCTCTCAATTTAAGATTAGAAAAAATTCCCTCTAAAAGAAAGAGAAAAAAATACATAAGATTAATCCAGGAATATATGGAAGGAGAGTTTACGGATCAAATTAAAAAAATGACCAATACGGAAGGTCGTATTTTAATCAAATTAATTCATCGTCAAACAGGGAAAACTGCCTTTCAGAACATCCGAATTCTTCGAAGTGGCTGGAATGCTTTTTGGTACAATACAACTGCAAATGTTTTTAAGCTCTCTTTAAAAACAGCATACCATCCAGAAACTGTAAATGAAGATTTTTTAATAGAAAATATTCTTCAACGTGCTTTTCAATTAGGGGAACTTCAAATGCAAGAATCAAAATTAAACTTCGATTTCATTAAAATAATAACTGCTAGAAAGGCAGTTATAAATGTAGACGAATATAAATTGATGCTTGACAAGATGAGAAAAAAATGGAATAAAAAGCAACAAAAGAAAAAGAAACAATAGTCATTTGTTTCGGGAGTTTAAACATAAATTTGTCTAATAAACAGATTTAAATAATACTTATTTATACGCTCTAGGTCTTTTAAACAACTGATTTTATTTCAATTCTCAGTTATCCATCAGTTTTATTTATTACTATTTCATTCATGACTTCGAGAGGTTTTTATGTTGAACATTTGCCATGTTAAGAAATAAGATACACGATTTATAAAATATATTTTAAAAAAAGTTTATTTGTAAAAGTCTAGCACTAATTGATTTAGGTATTTATTTAATTTTTTTTTAAAAAAGGTTGAATAAATAGTTGTGGGATTAAAAATGGGGTGTATATTTGCAGCCGCTAAGCCGGATATGGCGAGCTATATAGAAGTTCATTGATAAGTTGTATTGTTTTAGAGAGTTGAATTAGAGTGTTTAGATTGTTAATAATTGTGCTAAATTATTTTAAATAATAATTTGGTTAATAGTTAAAAAACGTTGTATGTTTGCAGTCCGAATTTTTCTTAGTGACGTTCAAAAAAAACATTGGTTAAAAAAAAAAATAAATATTTTTTCTTGTTAGGAATTAAATAGTTTATATATTTGCAGCCGCTAAGAAATACAGCGAAAAAAGTTCAGAGAGATTTTGGAATATCGGAGTTAATTTATAGAAGGGTTAACAGATTTGATAACTAGTTCGATTCTAGTGTTTCTACAAGATTATTTTA
>CBFIGS010000011.1:0-47396 GCA_965662295.1 Polaribacter sp.
ATCAGAATTGTATCCTTTTAGTTGACCGTTATTTAAAAACTTGATCGTATTTACAGCACCTATTTCTTTTGCTGTTTCGTCTAAAACATCCAGAAACTGAAGCACCTCTTCCTTATAGGGAATCGTAACATTAATTCCTACTAAGTGTGGTTTTTCTTTTCTGATTATGAATGGAAAATCTCCTATCTTTTCAATATCAAAATTGACATATTTATACTGTTCTAGTTGCAAGTTTTCAAACTTTTTACTGAAATACCCACGAGAAAATGAATACTCAATATTTTTTCCTAACAACCCAAATATTTTTTTATTTTTTTCTACCATAAAAATCGATCACTAAAATAACTCCTATACCAACTGCACTATAAAAAATTGCAATCCATGTTTCTAAATTCAGAAAATCAGGGACAAAGCGCTCATAATTTTGAACAATCTGATTTCCTTTGTTATCAATCAAGAAACGTCCATTTTCAGTTGCATAAATTGTTTGTTTCCAAGGCCAAATAACACCCAAGGAACCTGTAATAAAACCAAGTATAAGGGCATTTACAATTTGATTCCATCTTTTTAAAACATAGCCTAAAATATGAGAAAAAGAAATTAAACCAAAACCAGATCCCAAGGTAAACACAGTAATAATTTTTAAATATCTTATTTTAATTGGGTCAGATAAAACTTCAAAATCACCAACTAAAAGACTCGTAATTACATTGAATAAAACAGTTACAGAATCTACCAACAATAGCACATAATTCCCTAGCAAAATCAAAATAAAAGAACCTGACAATCCAGGGAGTGTCATTCCTGAAACACCCACAATTCCACAAAGAAAAACAAACCAAAGGTTGTCATTTTCTTTGGCTGGTGAAAGGAAGCTTATTGCCAAGCCAATCATAACTCCTATGACCAACGAAATGGTATTTCTAAGGTTCCAATAATGAAAATCTTTCGCTAAGTAATAAATAGAACCAATAATCAATCCAAAAAAACAACTCCAAACATACCGTTCATACTGCACTAAAAAATAATCTAGAACTATGGATATCGTAAAATAACTAAAGATGCTTCCTCCCATTACTAAAAGAAGAAACTGTCCGTTTACATAGTTGTAAAAACTTTTAAAATTTCCTTTAAAAAGTAATTTAAGGGCATTGAAATTAATTTTTTTAAACGAGAATATTAACTCTTCATAAAAGCCAAAAACAAAAGAAACAGTTCCTCCAGAAACACCGGGAACTTTATTTGCAGCTCCCATTATTAACCCTTTTAAAAAAAGAGTTCCTTGCTGCAAAAAAGATCTTTCTTGTTTCATTTATTTTTTGAGTTTCGCTACTCTCTCCATTGCTATAATGATAAAAAAACCTGAAAGTGCCAATAAAATAGACAGCATTAATTGAGGGTCTCCATCAAATGAAAAGGGAGAAATACTTTGTTCTAGCAAAGGCTTGGTTTCTCCGTGACTATTTAAGTATGTAGTGACTGTTATTTTCCACGGCCATACTTTATTTAAGGAACCAAACATAATTCCTGTTAACACCACAAGCATTTCATTCTTGTATTTGCTAAAAAGCCATTTTAATAATTTTGAAAAGAATAATAATCCCAAAACCACACCAACTCCTATTGCTGAAATTATTTTAACATCTCTATTTGTTATCGCAGTCATTACGATGGGATAAACGCCCATAAGAAGTAAAATATAGGATCCGGAAATCCCTGGCAAGATCATCGCACAAGAAGCAATCGCTCCAGCAAAAACCAAAAATAAATAATTGATTTCTGTTATTGAGGTAGAAGAAACAATCGTAATAGTATAACCAAACGCAGCTCCAAAAACAGCTAGCAAAAGAAGTTTGTAGTTCCACTTTTCTACTTGTTTACCAATAAAAATAATACTTGCCATTACCAAACCAAAAAAGAAAGACCACAACAATATAGGTTCATTCTCTAAAAGATATTTAATCGTTTTTGCCAAAGAAAGTATACTTATGAGAACCCCTATAAAAAGAGCCGCCAAAAAAGAACCATTGAGTTGCTTCCAAGCAACTTTAAAACCTTCTTTTTGGAGGGTTTTAAGTAAGCTAAAATTGATATTACTGATCGATGCCACTAATTCTTCATAAATTCCAGAAATAAATGCGATGGTCCCGCCAGACACTCCCGGAACTACATCTGCTGCACCCATGGCTAAACCTTTGAATCCAACAGCGATATATTCTTTAATAGTTCTACTCATTTTAGATTCTTTTTAAACATAAACGAAGATACTAGAAATTTGTATACAATAAAATGCCTCTAATTTGATTTTAATAACAATTTTATACGCGGATACCATAGCTGTATACAAAAATTGAGTCCTAATCGAATCACCAAATATCTAGCATTCAAAAAGAATCAAATTTACCATACACACTCTAAGTCATACTTTTAAAGTAAATGAGGTTGTTTTTGGCAAAACATCACGGTAAAAGCTCAAAAAAAATTAATCATATTGCTTGACCTCGTTGTCATAAAAAGCCCCAGCTTTGTCCATTAAGGATGCTAATTCTGTGGCAATATCTTCTTCATTTTCTCCTGTCAAATCCTCAAACCATTCTATTTCATCATCTTTAAGATTAATGATAAAACGAGGAAATTCTGTGTGCAACACAAAAATATCATCTGGAAAATTACTGTTATCGGCTAATAAAAATTTAGGTAAGTTCATGTTTTTGCTTAATGAGTTTCAAAGTTAGCATATTAAATCTAATAAATAATAAAATGGATGCGGTAGTTAATCCCGCGAGTAAGCCTATCCAAATACCAAAACTTCCATAGACTTCTTCTTTTCCTAAAAAATAGGAAACAGGAAAACCAACAATCCAATAGGATATAAAAGTAATCAGAGTTGGAATTTTCACATCTTGTAAACCCCGTAAAGCTCCCAAAATAATTACTTGAATACTATCTGAAATTTGAAAAAGTGCTGCGATTAATAATAATTTTGATGCGATAAGAATCACCTCCCTATTGTCTGTATAATTCACAGGATCATTTAGATCTACATAGATGTTTGGCAAACTCTTGTGAAAAATAAAAAATATAAGTGCAAATAAGCTAGCAAATAAAGTTCCTAAAAAAAAAATAGAAAACGTAATTCTTCGCAACTCTTTGTAATTCTGTAAGCCTTTTTGATTTCCGACTCTAATCATTGCAGCAACGCTTAAGCCCATGGCTATCATAAAAGTCATGGTCGCTAGGTTTAATGCAATTTGGTTGGCTGCTTGAGGATTTTTTCCCAACAAACCACTTAGCCAGATCGCTGAAGTAAAAATACCGATTTCAAAGAACATTTGAAGGGCACTAAGGGAACCTAGATTGAAGATTTTTTTAATCATTATAAAATCTACAACAAATATTTTTAAATTTCTTATAATTTGTGCTGATCGTTCTTTATACCCCAATAAAAGCCATAAATAAACTACCATTATAAAACGGGAAGCCAGGGTTCCATAGGCAGCACCAACAATACCCAAGGCTGGAAATCCAAACTTACCAAAAATGAGAACATAATTGATCACGATATTAATGATATTAGCAATTAATGTGGCATACATAGGATATCTTGTCATAGACATTCCGTCACTCAATTGTTTAATCGCTTGAAAAATAACCAATGGAATTAATGAAAATGCCACTAATTCTAAGTAAGGTATTGCCAGAGCTACAACGTCCTCAGGCTGATTCATTAAGTGCATCAAAGATTTAGAAAAATAAATCCCAAAAAACAAGGCAACTCCCAGGGTAGTACATAGAATCAAACCACTTTTATAAGTGGATCTCGCCTGCTGTAAATTATCTGATGCATCTGCTTCTGCAATCAATGGAGTAATAGCTGTTGAAAAGCCAATCCCTATAGACATTGCAATAAACATAAAGCTATTTCCTAAAGAAACAGCCGCTAATTCTGCAGTTCCCAATTGCCCCACCATAATATTGTCTATAAAGCTCACAAAGGTATGTCCTAGCATCCCTAACATTACAGGTGCTGCCAACTTCCAATTGTATTTAAATTCCGATGTATAGCTAGATATATTCAATATGAATATTGTTTTTTTCAACTGCGAAGATACGTATTAATACAAGATGATTAATAAGGAGAAGTTATCCCTTTTCTAATAAAGTTTTTTGAATAAAAATAGTTACTTTTGAATCTGATAAAAAAAAATATGGCAGAAATTACATTAAAAGGAAATACGATTCATACTTCAGGGAGTTTACCTAAAAAAGGAAGCAAAGCCACTGATTTTAAATTAACAGGCATTGATTTAACTCCTAAAACCTTGACCGATTATATTGGTAAAAAAATCATTTTAAATATTTTTCCAAGTGTAGATACGGGAACTTGCGCTGCATCAGTGAGAGAATTCAATCAAAAGGCAGCAAGTCTAGAAAATACCGTTGTTTTATGTATTTCAAAAGATTTACCTTTTGCTCAAGCTCGTTTTTGTGGTGCAGAAGGCATTAAAAACGTAACAATGCTGTCCGATTTTACCGACGGAAACTTTGGTAAATCCTATGGGTTAGAAATTGTAAATGGACCCTTGGCACATTTGCTTTCAAGAGCTATCATCGTTATTGATGAAAAAGGAACTATTACATATACTGAGCAGGTTTCAGAAATCGCCAATGAACCTAATTATAAAAATGCACTCAAAGAACTATAGTTTATGAAAAACCCAAAAGACAGTTTTTTTAGAGGAAGACTTCGCAGTTTTAAATTTGCTTTAAAAGGGATGTGGCTTTTAATGAGTACAGAAGATAGCATTAAAGCACAACTTTTTGTTGCGATTATCATTACTGCTTTCGGTTTTTATTTTAATATTTCCAACATCGAATGGATGTTTCAGTTTTTTACTATTGGACTCGTTCTGGTTGCTGAAGCTTTAAATACCGCTGTAGAAAAAATAGCTGATTTTATTCATCCAGAGTATCATGAAAAAATAGGTTTTATCAAAGATATTGCTGCAGGTGCTTCAAGTTTTGCTGCATTTACTTCACTAATTATTGCTGGCTTCATATACATTTCTAAAATAAGTTTATTATTTTAGGCAAAAACGTATATTTACTTCCAAATAGAATAAAAATTATTGATGGCTAAAAGAACGAAAAGCACAAATGCAACTATAAATTCCTCAGAAAAAAACTCAACTATTGTTGCTTTTTTAAAAACAAGACAAACACAAACTATTTTAGGGGTATTCTTAATTTTATTTGCTATCTTTCTTTGTATTGCTTTTATTTCTTTCTTCTTTCACTGGCAAGAAGACCAAAGTACGCTTTCAAAAATAGTGGATAAAAGTGTAAAAAGTAAAAACCTTTTAGGAAAAATTGGCGCTTATTTGAGTCATTTTCTAATTTATAAAAGTCTTGGAATTGGAGCCTTTGTCATTGCTTACCAACTATTTTTAACAGGGGTAAAAATTATACTTAAAAAGAAATTATCGAAAATAATTATCTCCTGGAATTGGGGTCTCTTCATCTCATTATGGCTCAGTATCTCTCTGGGATTCATAAGTCAGCGCCATGAACTTTTTTCAGGAATTATTGGTTTTGAAATCAATGATTATTTACAAGGATTTATTGGAAAAATGGGGTTGGTTATTCTATTAAGCTTCCTGCTAATGGCCTATATCATTTTGAGATATAAAGTCACTTTTGATCACCTAATAGATACAATAAAAAAAGATGAAACAAAAGCGAATACTTCTATTCCAAATGAACATCCTACAACTCAAATGGTCGAAACCGACAATGAGGTCTCAGAAACAATTCCTCTGAAAACTGACCCTTCAGCAAAATCGGGAGTTGAGCTATCTTTAGAAAATTTACAACCAACAATTTCAAAACATTCTGATGTAATCACAAAAAAGCAGGAAACTAGTTCAAGCCTTAAAGACGAATTAGAGCCCATGTTAAAAACTGAAGATGTAAAGGAAAAAGAGGTAGAAATTAATGTAGCAGAAACAAAAGAAGAAGAACATTCTTTAGAGAATTTATCCAATCAGTTGGTAAAAGACTTTGGAGAATTTGATCCAACCCTAGAATTAGGAAATTTTAAATTTCCAACATTCAATCTCTTAAAGCAATACAATGAATCTATATCTGTTGATCCAGAAGAATTAGAGGCTAATAAAGATAAAATTGTAGAAACACTCAAAAACTACAAAATTGGAATCGCCGAAATAAAGGCAACAGTGGGACCAACGATCACATTGTATGAAATTGTACCAGAGGCTGGAATTCGAATTTCTAAAATCAAAAATCTAGAGGATGATATTGCCCTTTCACTATCTGCTCTTGGAATTAGAATCATTGCTCCCATTCCTGGAAAAGGAACGATTGGAATTGAAGTACCTAATAAAAAATCAACAATAGTTTCCATGCATTCTGTAATTTCATCTAAGAAATTTCAAGAATCTCGCATGGAATTACCGATTGCGTTAGGAAAAACAATTTCTAATGAAACCTTTGTCGTAGACTTAGCTAGAATGCCACACCTTCTTATGGCAGGTGCAACAGGACAAGGAAAGTCTGTTGGTTTGAACGCTGTATTAACCTCCATACTATATAAAAAACATCCTGCTGAAGTGAAGTTTATTTTGGTAGATCCTAAAAAAGTTGAACTCACTTTATTCAATAAAATTGAGCGTCATTATTTGGCCAAACTTCCAGATTTAGAAGAAGCGATTATTACAGATACCACAAAAGTTGTCCACACATTAAATTCGCTTTGTATTGAAATGGACAACCGATATGACTTGCTAAAATCTGCAATGGTTAGAAATATCAAAGAATACAATGTAAAATTCAAACAACGTAAACTAAATCCAAATGATGGCCATCAATTCTTACCCTATATTGTGTTGGTTATTGACGAATTTGCAGATTTAATAATGACTGCTGGGAAAGAAGTTGAAACACCAATTGCTCGTTTAGCACAGCTAGCAAGAGCTATTGGAATTCATTTAATTGTAGCTACTCAAAGACCCTCTGTAAATGTTATTACAGGTATTATCAAAGCAAACTTTCCTGCTAGAATTGCATTTAGAGTAACCTCAAAAATAGATTCTAGAACCATTTTAGATGCGGGTGGTGCAGATCAATTAATTGGTCGTGGAGATCTTCTCTACACCGCTGGTAACGAAATCGAGAGAATACAATGTGCCTTTGTAGACACTCCTGAAGTAGAAAAAATTACAGATTTCATTGGTTCTCAAAAAGCCTACTCTGAAGCATACCAACTCCCAGAATATGTAGATGATGAAAGTGGTACAAGTATTGATATTGATATTTCAGATAGAGACAAACTCTTTAGAGAAGCTGCTGAAATTATTGTAACCGCCCAACAAGGATCTGCTTCTCTGTTACAAAGAAAACTAAAGTTAGGCTACAATAGAGCTGGTAGATTGATAGATCAATTAGAAGCTGCTGGAATAGTTGGTGGATTTGAAGGCAGTAAAGCGAGACAAGTTTTGGTAGCCGATTTTATGGCACTAGAACAATTATTAGAAAACGAAAAGAATTCATAGAAATGAACAAAACAATAGTTTTATTAGTACATATATTTATAGCGAGCCTTACTTTTTCACAAAATTCAGAAAAAGCAACCTTCCTTTTAGATGAAGTCTCGAACAAAATGGAATCTTACCAAAATATGGCCATTCATTTTAATGAGACATTGAGTAATGAAGCTGCGGGCATACAAGAAGGTGATGAACCCCCTTTAAAGGGTAACATTACCTTACAAGGTGAAAAATACAACTTAAATTACCTAGGAAATACATTCATCTATGATGGAAAAAAACTATACGTAATCAACAACGAAGAGAAAGAGATTACTATTACCGAGGGAGACATGAGTGGGGATGATGGTTTTATATACCCTTCCAAACTTTTAACCTTTTACAGAGAAGGGTATACCGTTCAGATGGGAAGCTTAAAAAATATACATAATAGAAAGATACAATTCATAAATTTAACTCCTATAGACAGTGAGTCTAATATTGTAAAGATAGAATTTGCAGTAGATCTAAAAACAAAGCATCTGTATCAACTAATCCAAACTGGATTAAATGGATCAAAAACTAAGTTTACGATTACAAAATTTAAGAGTAATCAAACTTTATCTAACAGCTTATTTTCTTTTGATAAAGAAAAATACAATAAGCTGCAATTTAGCATTGACTGATATTTTTCCAATTAACATAAATTTAGTAGCATCTTTGATTATAAGAAACTACTTTTGCAAAAGATGAAAATTTTAGATAGATACATCCTAAAAACATTTTTAGTTCCATTTGCAGCTACATTTTTAATTGTGCTTTTTGTTCTAGTAATGCAAGTACTATGGCAGACCTTTGAAAACATTGCTGGAAAGGGAATTAGTTTGCCTTTTATTTTTAAATTCTTATACTATACTACGTTAATCATCACTCCACAAGCATTGCCAATTGGAGTTCTTTTATCGTCTATCATGGCATTGGGCAACTTGGGAGAAAACTATGAGTTTGCTGCAGCAAAATCGGCAGGAGTCTCTCTGCAACGACTCGTTAGGCCATTATTTTTTTTAACAATTATTTTAAGTGGAATCAACTTTCTATTTTTAAATAATATCTATCCTTATGCGGTTTTAAAACAAAAAAACTTATATCTCAATATTAAAAAGAAAAAACCCGCTATGGCATTGGTTCCAGGAAGTTTTAATAGTGATATTCCTGGTTTTCAAATTAAGTTTGACGAAAAATATGGTGAAGAGGAAAACTTACTAAAGAAAGTTTTAATTTATGATTTAACAGGCGGTAATGGAAACCAAAAAGTTATCACTGCCGAAAAAGGAAAAATTGTTTCTGAGGAAGGTAGTCGATACATGACCCTAATTTTATATGATGGATTCTATTATGAAGAACATGTCAAATCTGCAAAAACCTCTTTAAAAAAGAAGAAAATGGCAGCTTCCAATGCTTCATTCAAAGAGTATGAATTTAACATCGATATTTCTTCTGTAACAGGAGATGACGATTTAAATAAAACAAATCACACCAAAAATTACATGATGTTGAGTTTGGGACAGTTAGGAGATACAATCCCCAATTTAAAAGCTAGTTATGACGAAACACTTCTCATCAAATCTAAAAATATTTATGCGGCAACTGCTGCAAAAGAATTATATGCATATCCCGATTCTCTCAAATCAAAAAACATTGATTCGAACATCATAGAAAACTTTGATTTGGATAATAAAATTAACATCTTAAATACTGCTGCATCCAAAACAGGAAGAGCCTTAAGTTCATTGAAAAATAATGCAAGCTCGATTAAATGGAAAAGAAAAAATCTTAATTTCTTTGATACAGAATACTACAACAGAATTGCATTTTCGCTCTCTTGTTTGATCCTATTTTTTATTGGAGCTCCTCTAGGTTCTATTATAAGGAAAGGTGGTTTTGGCTTGCCCATGATTCTAGCCATCGCTATCTATGTAACCTATTTTTTTAGCAATACTTTTGGTAAAAATTTAGCTGAAGAAAGTTCTATTTCAGCATTTTGGGGTGCTTGGATAGCCGCATTAATTATGGTTCCTCTAGGCATCTTATTAACAAGAAGGGCCACGAAAGACAAGGGGCTTTTTAACATCGATATCATCACACGACCGATTCTTAATTTCCTTCAAAAATTATTTTCAAACAAAGCAACCCAATAGATATGACTATTCCAAATATTAAAAACACAACTCAATTAAATTCAATTGCTGAAGCTATTGAAGATATCAGAAATGGAAAAATTATTATTGTTGTAGATGACGAAAATAGAGAAAATGAAGGCGATTTTTTAGCAGCTGCCGAAATGGCTACTCCAGAAATGATCAATTTCATGGCAACGCATGGCAAAGGGTTAATTTGTGCTCCCTTAACAGAAAGTCGTTGCAAAGAATTAGAGTTGGTAATGATGGTCAACAACAATACAGACCCTATGGAAACGGCTTTTACAGTTTCTGTAGATTTGCGTGGAAAAGGAGTTACAACAGGAATTTCAGCTTCAGACAGGGCGTTAACTATCAAAGCGTTAATTGATAAAAACACAAAATCCTTTGACTTAGCAAGACCTGGTCATATCTTTCCTTTGAAGGCGAAAGAAGGGGGCGTTTTAAGAAGAACCGGTCACACGGAAGCAGCCATCGATTTTGCTCGTTTAGCAGGCTTACAACCTGCAGGTGTAATTGTAGAAATTATGAATGAGGATGGAACCATGGCTCGATTACCTCAACTACTAGAAGTCGCGAAAAAATTTGATATTAAAATTGTTTCTATTGAAGATTTAGTGGCTTATAGAATGGAGCATGACTCCTTAATTGAAATAAAGGAAGACTTCAATTTAACAACAAGATTTGGAGAATTCAGACTAAGAGCCTACCAACAGACAAATAATAGTCAGGTGCATATTGCCTTGACAAAAGGTTCTTGGAATAAAACTGATTCCATCATCACAAGAGTTAATTCTACGCTAGTAAACAATGATATTTTAGGAACACTAACCAATGATGCTGATAAAAAATTAGATAAAATGTTTCAAGTAATCAATGATGAAGGAAAAGGGGTTATTATTTTTATCAATCAACAAAATCAGTCTCAAAATTTACTAAGCAGATTAGCCACATTGAAAGAAGGGCAACGAAAAGGTAAAATGAAAGCTTCAGCTATCAAAATGGACCAAAGAGATTTTGGAATTGGTGCACAAATTTTACATGATTTAAACATTAGTAAACTAAGACTCATTACCAATACAAAACAAACAAAACGAGTGGGAATGATTGGGTATGGATTAGAAATTGTAGACTATGTGAATTATTAGGTACGTTTTTTGAACTATCAAATCTAAAAATTTCAATCCTTTACAAAACAGTTACCTCTTCTCCACTCTCTAATTCAATAGGTTCTTTATTTTTCAAAAACAACCGTGCTTTAGGGGCTCCTTTGAGGGTAATGGTCGAACCAATAACTTCCAACCAACTTCCCTCACGCAAACCAAGAACAGGAGTCTCATTAAAAACATGGAATTCTTTGATTCGGGTTTCTCTCGTTTCTCCCATGTGGGTTGATCCCTCAATAGGATCTAAATAATGGGCATTAATGTTAAAAGGAATACAATTTAGAGAAGTAAAACTCGAAGGATGAACAATTGGCATATCATTCGTGTTTTTAATAGTAACACCACAGATGTTACTTCCTGCACTAGTCCCAAGGTAAGGAGTTCCCGAATCTATAACTTCTCTTAAAACATCTAGAATATCATTTTTATAGAGCTGATTTAGCAATTCAAAAGTATTGCCTCCACCTGTAAAAATTGCCTCCGCATTTTTAAGTGCCTTTGTAAGATTATTAAATTCATGAATTCCTTTTACAGTAATGTCTATTTTACAAAAAGCTTCTTTTACCATTTTCGTATACATAGCATATGAAATCCCACTTGGTCTTGCATAGGGGATGAATAGAACCGAGGTAACATCTTTAAAAAAGGAAGAAAGTGTAGGCATTAAATACTCTAAATAGCTACTTTCATAAACCCTAGAAGTGCTGGCAATGATCATTTTTCTCATAGGCTCAAAAATAGCAATAAAAAACGAACTATATCAATATACAGACAATCACATAAATTTAAAAAACATCACTTCACGGAATGCTTTTTTTATTCAATACTAAAATACCTGTACCTTTATCACTTTTCGATAATTTCTTTTACCAGTAAGTAAAATATAATTTGTATTTTTAAAAAACTATAGTGTATGATTGATGAATCGATGATCCAAAAGATAAACTTCCTTTCTTTTAGAAATAATAATAAATAGTGCTATCCTTATAACAACATTAAGCAAAAATGTTACAAAAAATATTTCTTATTTGTATCTGTACAATAGCAACCTGTAGCTTTTCTCAAGAAAAGAATATATTAATTTCTGGGAACCTAATAGACTCTTTGGGAATCGTTAAAAATGCAAATATCATTAATTTAAATACAAATCAAGGAACCTTTTCATCAGACAACGGTCGTTTTAGAATCTTTGTTTCTAGTGGAGATTCATTACGAATTTCGTCGGTTCAGCACATCACACAAAAAATCATTATCACAAAAAAAATTATTGATCAAAAGACGCTAAAAATAGAATTAAAATCGAATACCTATGTTTTGGATGAATTCGATCTGAAAAGACATTATTTAATGGGACGATTGGGTGTTGATATTAAAGATGTCCCAAGAAACAGAAAAGATTCTATGCTAAGAAATGTGATGGATTTCTCCAATGTGAATATGAAAATTGTTGAATCGGACGATTATATCGATCAAAGAGTAAGACCTCAGATTGTCAAAACAGATCCAACTCTATTTTATGAGGGAGCAGGAGCTACCGTTAGCATCGCATATAAATATTCCAAACGCCTGTGGGCATTGCGAAAAAAATTAGCCATCAAAAAAGCTTTTCCATACAAAGTACTCTCCGAACTTGGTGAAAAATTCTTCTTTGAAAAATTAAAAATCCCCGTAGAAAACTACTTTCATTTTTTAGAATATTGCATCCCTTTGGGGGTTGAAAAACTTCATTCAGAAAATAAGCTTTTAGAGCTTATAAAAATCTTTGAAAAAGAAAGTATAAGCTACTTAAAAATCATAAAAAAAGAGTAATTTGGCGTGATCATCATTTCATTTTAATATGAACATTCAAAAAGCTTTTTTACTATTCCTCATCGTTCCTCTTCTCTCCTTCTCAACTCATAAATATTATTTGAGCCTTACTCAAATTGAATATAAGAGTGAAGCGCGTTCCTTACAAATAATAATCAATGTTTTTATGGATGATATAGAAATCGCTTTGAATGAAAAATATCAGATCAATTTACAACTTACCTCTAGAGAAGAATTAAAGAATAACAATATTTATTTTCATACTTATTTAAAAGAAAAACTTCATTTAAAAATCAATGATGTTTCGAGGGAATTTAACTACCTCGGAAAAGAATACGATGGGGATTTGGTCTATTTTTATTTAGAAATTGAAAACATCAATGAGATTAATAGCCTAGAAGTGGTCAATACCCTATTGATCAGTAATTTTCCAAAACAAGAAAACTTACTTAAAACAAAAATTCACAACAAACATCAAAGCCTTTTATTAACTGCCAAAAAGACAACAGGTTTGTTAAAATTTTAATCGTTTTATTTTTTTTAATATCTAATTGTTAATTTGCAGTAATTTTAATTCAAGAACATATGAAAAACAGTACTTTATTTTTATTGAGCATCTTTTTTATTGGAACCTCTATATTTGCTCAAGAAAAAAAAATCAAACAAGGTCTTCAGGGTCATACCAATCAAAATAAATTCAAACAACTCAAGGATGAATTAGCAACTCCTAATAGTCAGCGAACTGCTTCAGGTGCCCCAGGTATCAATTACACACAGCAAAAAGTAGATTATGTAATGGATATTATTTTAGACGATGAAAACAAAAGAATATATGGTAAGGAAACCATTGTTTATCACAATAATTCTAAAGATGAACTCGCCTATTTGTGGGTACAGCTAGATCAAAACATGAGAGCAAAAGATTCTAAAACACCAGACATTCAACCCTCAAAAATCCCTAATCGTATGCCTGTAAAAAGTTTTAATCGAAGTTTTCCAAAAACACCTTTTGATGGGGGATTTAATATTACAAGCGTAACCAACCTAGACAACAGTAATCTATCACACACGATCAATCAAACAATGATGAGAATTAATTTACCAGAACCATTGGCAGCTGGAAAGACCTTCTCATTTAAAATTTCTTGGTGGTACAATATCAATAACCACAGAGAAATTGGAGGTAGATCTGGTTACGAACATTTTACAGAAAATGGAAATAATAATTATGTAATTGCTCAATTTTTTCCAAGATTGTGTGTATATGATAATGTAGAGGGATGGCAAAATGATCAATTCTGGGGAAGAAGTGAATTTGCACTAGAGTTTGGAGATTATACAGTTCACATCACTACACCCAAAGATCATATGCTTGGGGCAACCGGTGTATTACTCAACGAACGTGAAGTTTTATCAAAAAAAGAATTGAAAAGGTTGGCCAAAGCAAAAAATACTTTTGATCATCCTGTTCTCATTCGCACACAGGAAGAAGCTTCAAAAATTGAAAAAAGTAAGACTTCAGCTACTAAAACATGGAAATTTGAAGCAAAAAACGTGAGAGATTATGCTTTTGCAAGTTCAAGGAAATTTATTTGGGATGGAATGGCAGTAGACATCAATGGCAAAACTGTAATGGCATATTCTTTATATTCTAAGGAAGCAAATCCGTTGTATGGAGAACATTCAACAAGAGCAGTTGCACAAACTTTAAAAACTTATTCAAAATATACTTTCGAATATCCTTATCACAAAGCAATTTCCGTAGACGGACAAATGGGGATGGAATATCCACAAATATGTTTTAACCCAGGAAGACCAAATGCAGATGGAACCTATTCTGATAGAACCAAATACAGAATGATCAAAGTAACCATCCATGAAGTGGGTCATAACTTTTTCCCGATGATCGTAAATTCTGATGAAAGACAGTGGACATGGATGGATGAAGGGTTAAATTCTTATGTAGAAATGTTGGCTGAATTGGCTTATGATAAAGATTTCCCTATTACGAGAGGATATCCAAAAAATATTATAAAATACATGAGTGGAGATCAATCTACAATTGCACCCATCATGACCAAAGGAGACAATGTCTACAATTTTGGTAGCAATGCGTATGGAAAACCTGCAACTGCTTTATGGATTTTAAGAGAAACGATCATGGGACATGAACTATTTGATCATGCTTTTAGAACCTATTCTCAAAGATGGATGTTTAAACATCCTACTCCCGCAGATTTTTTCCGAACCATGGAAGATGCCTCTGGAATCGATCTAGATTGGTTTTGGAGAGGTTGGTTTTACACAACAGATGTAACAGATATTGGAATCAAAAATGTAAAAAAATACCATACAAAAACAGAAGAAAATGAGGTGCGTTTTATAGAAGATACCTCAAAAGGATTGAGTTTTGGTCAGGAAAAAGATCGCAATTCAAAATTTCACTACGAAATTACTTACAACAAACCAGGAGGTCTCGTAATGCCTATTATTGTGTATTACACTTATAAGGATGGAACCAAAGAACGAAAAGTATATCCAGCACAAATTTGGAGGTTTAATGACAACGAAGTAACCAAAGTTTTCTCTAGCAACAAAGAAATCAAAAAAATCACGATAGACCCATATCAAGAAACAGCAGATGTTGACACCTCGAACAATAGCTGGCCCAAAGAAGATAAAAATAAATTTGAAAAATTTAAGAGTAATATAAAAGGGTAAAAATTTCAATTCTTGCATGAATAAAAAGTGAGCATATCGTAGTTCACTTTTTATTCATCAGAATATTTTGATAAAGGTTTGTTAAAACTTTACAATCACTACCCCAGATCACATTCTTATAACTAATTTTACTACGTATTAATAATTAATTATTTTCATGAAAAAAATATTCTTATTCCTATTTTCTTTTTTCTTTTCTCTTACAACAAGTTTAGCTCAAGAAAATCAAGTTGAAAGTAAAACAAAACAGGGCCACACAGACCAAAACAAATTTAGACAACTCAAAGATCTTTTAGCGACACCGAATGATCAACACACTGCCTCAGGGGCACCAGGACATCAATATAGTCAACAAAAAGTTGATTATATAATGGACATTCGTTTGGAAGAAAGCACCAATAAAGTGTATGGTCATGAAAAAATTACCTATCACAATAATTCTAAAGATCAATTGACCTATTTATGGGTGCAATTAGATCAGAATATGAGAGCAAATGACTCTAAAACACCTTTGTCTAAATCAACAAGCATTAATTTATATATGAGCCCCGATAAGTTTCAAGAAACTTATATGGAAAAAGACAAAGGCTTCGGTTTCAATATCGAAAAGGTGGAAAGTGATGGCAAACCCTTGTCTCATTTTATTCATAGAACGATGATGCGTATTAATTTACCTCAACCACTTGCATCAGGAGATACTTTTAAATTTTCTATACAATGGAACTATAAAATAAACGACATCAACAAAGATGGTGGAAGATCAGGATTAGAGACGTTCCCTGATGGAAACAACAACTATACAATTGCACAATTTTTTCCAAGGCTAGCAGTATACAATAACGTTGAAGGATGGCAAAATATGCAATTCTGGGGACGTTCGGAATGGGCGCTAGAGTTCGGAGATTATGAGGTAAATTTAACTGTTCCTGCAGATCATATTGTAGATGCAACAGGTGTATTGCAAAATGAAAAGAATGTGCTTACCAAAGAACAACGCAAACGTTGGGAAAAAGCAAGAACTTCCTTTGAAAAACCTGTTCTTATTGTAACCCAAGCTGAAGCTGAAAAAGCTGAAAAAGGACTTTCTAATCGTACAAAAACATGGAAGTTCAAGGCAAAAAATGTGAGAGATTTTGCGTTTGCCTCCTCAAGAAAATACATCTGGGACGCCATGGCAACCAACGTGAATGGCAAAACAGTAATGGCTGTTTCATTATATCCAAAAGAAGGAAATCCACTGTGGGAGGAACATTCCACAAGAGCAGTTGCTACCACACTTATAGAATACTCTAAACTAACATTTGATTATCCCTATCCAAAAGCAATTTCTGTTCATTCTGAAAGACAAGGAATGGAGTATCCTATGATCTGTTTCAACTTTGGTCGTCCAAATCCAGACGGAAGCTACTCAGACAGAACTAAAAAAGGCATGTTGGGAGTAATCATACACGAAATAGGTCATAACTTTTTTCCTATGATTGTCAACTCTGACGAAAGACAATGGACCTGGATGGATGAAGGACTCAATTCTTTTGTTGAGATTCTAGCAGAATTAAAATATGATCCAGAATTATTTGCAATGAATCCTGCAAAGGATATTACCCGATATATGGGAGGAGATCAGAGTTATATTTCACCTATCATGTCTCAGGGAGATTATGTAAAACAATTTGGACCAAATGCTTACTCAAAACCCGCTGCAGGTTTGTATATTCTGAGAAAAACCATTATGGGACCAAAATTATTTGACTATGCGTTTAGAACCTATGCCAAACGATGGATGTTTAAACACCCTACCCCTGCTGACTTTTTTAGATCTATGGAAGATGCATCTAGTATGGATTTAGATTGGTTTTGGAGAGGTTGGTTTTATACCACGGATGTAACAGATATTGGTATCAAGAAAGTGAAACCTTTATACATCACTGACAAACCAGACGATAGAACTGCCAAATTAAAAGAAAAGTACCGTCAGTATTTTGAGAGTTTAGGAGATTTAATTTTTATTACTGATAAAAAAGAAGATGCAAATCCAAAGGCAATGGATGCGTATACAAATGATCAAGAAATTCCTTCGTATATGTATGCGGTAGAGTTTGAAAAACCTGGAGGATTGGTCATGCCAATTATCGTAGAATTAACCTTTGTTGATGGAACGAAGAAAAGACACATATTCCCAGCCCAAATTTGGATGAAAAATGATGCTTCGGTGAAAAGAATATTTGCTTCTTCAAAAGAAATTAAGAGCATTGTCGTAGATCCAGACTTTGAGACGGCAGATGTAGACACTTCCAATAATAGTTGGCCAAAGAAAACATCCAATAGGTTTGACTCATTTAAAAATAAGTTAAAAGGATAATGTCAGCCTCTACTTTTTTTCAAGAATATTGGTACTTGTCTTTTGTAATTGTTGTAGGAATCTTTCTTTTTGTTCAGTTGTATCAAAAGAAGATTTGGTATCAAAAAATAACCTCATCTGTGATACTTAAAATACCCTTGGTTGGAGCTTTTATCAGAAAAGTAAAGATGGCGCAATTTACACAAGCAATCACACTATTAACAGGAGCTAAAGTGCCACTACTAAATGGAATTCAATTGACAAAAAAAATGATTGGTTATTATCCTTTAGAAATAGTGTTGGAAAAAATTGAACAGGATATTTTACAGGGAAAAAGTTTGCATGAAAGCATGAGTAGGTATGCTATTTTTGATAAAAAAATGGTCTCTCTTATAAAAGTCGCCGATGAAACTAATCAAAATGAGACCATCTTTCAAAGACTCACAGAGCAATACAACTAAGAAATCGAATACCAATCTAACATGATTTCTGCCACAATAGAACCCTTAATTATTGTATTTCTAGGGGCTATTGTAGCCACTATTTTAATTGCTATGTACCTGCCAATGTTTCAATTAAGTTCGGTCATTGGAAATTAAAAAGTTGCTTTTTATTAAGATAAACCCTGATAGCTCAGATTTGGAATCCATGCCACAAAAAGTTGGGTGTAAGTAATTTCTTTTACACTAAAATTTATTGTCTGCTTTAATTAGTTGTTTTTTTTATAAATTAGCATTAACTAGAACATACTTAAATTAAAAATTATGGAATTAATTGGATACCTTATTATTGCCTTAAAAATTATTGTTGGTGTAAGTATTTTAAATGTTTGGTTATTGCGAAAAAATAAAGCAACAAAATGGAGAGGCGGTGCTGCTAAAACTATTTTAGAAGAATTTCAAGTATATGGTTTTTCGAAGTCTTTTTGTTATTTTATTGGATTTTTAAAAGTAAGCTTAGCAATCCTATTATTGGCTTCAATACAATTTAAAACCCTGACTTTACTGGGAGCTTTAGGTCTAAGCATATTGTTAGTAGGATCCATAATTATGCACATCAGAGTAAAAGATGCATGGTATAAATCATTTCCTGCATTCTTGTTTATAGTAATGAATCTTATGATTGCTTATACATCACTTTAGAAGTAAGTGTAAAAGGTTTTAATCGCAATACACAAGTTCAAAACCGAAAAGATAAAAGCAGGAGCAGATTGAATGAAATTATCTTTAATTTTAATTCGTACGATAAATCCTGAAAGCATTAATAAGCACAACCCAGTGGAAGCTAATAATTGTAATATTGGAGTAAAATAAAGTCCAACTAACAAACCTATTGCTCCTAATAATTGAAGAAATCCAGTTAGTTTTCTTAACGTTGGTATGCCATACCTCTTAAACTCTGAAATAATAAATTTTGAGTAAAAGCAGGAAATTCCGAAATAAATAAAAGCCAAACTTGAAAACCAAGTTAATACTGTAAGTAAATTCAAAAGGTGTATTTATGGTTAACTATTTTATTGTAAACAATTAAAATTATTTTTTATACGCTCGCTTGAGGAAAAATTAAGAATTCCAAAAGGTTCTTTGCTTATTCAATTGTTCTTCTACGATCAGATATTCTTCTGCTTCCTCTGGAGAAAGCACTTTTAAAAAGGAAGGATGCTGCTCTATGGCAAACTCAATCTTTGTAACAATATCTGCAACCGCTTCATTTTCATAATCTATTTCTAAAGGCTCTTTGATAACCATAGACTGCAAAACATTTCGCTTTTTAATATTCAATCCTTTTTTATCAAAAGAGCGTCTAAAACCATCTATAACAACCGGAACTACAACAGGCTTAAAGGTTTTAATAATATGGGCAGTACCTCTTCTAATTGGCTTAAAAGGAGTCGTTGTTCCCTGTGGAAAGGTAATTACCCAACCATCTTTTATGGCTTTCCCAATATTGGAAATATCAGAATTTTTCACCTGTCTGTTTACGTCTTTACCGGCACTTCTCCAAGTTCTATCAATGGAAACAGAACCAGCATAAGCAAATAATTTAGGGAGTATCCCAGAACGCATCGTTTCTCCTGCAGCAATAAAATAAATATTTAATTTGGGGTTCCAAATATACCCTACATTTTTAATCGTATCGGATCTTCCTTTTAAAGAAGCATTAAAAACATGAAACATCGCTGCCACATCTGCAAAATAGGTTTGATGATTAGAGATGAATAAAACTCCAGAGTCTGGTAAGTTTCTTAAAATTTCAGAGCCCTCTATCTGTAAACTGTTAAACTTTCGATATCGATTATGAGAAATGAGTCCAAAAAATCGGATTAACAATTTTTTCAATAACAAAATATGTCCAAATGGATTCCTTTTAAGTAAAGGCATTGTCGTATGATTTTTGCTTTATAGGGTACAAATCTACAAAAACAATTCAAAAAGCAGCTACTTAAAAAGTTCTTTAATTTCTGAGAGCATCATTGCGGTAGCTCCCCAAACAGTGTAATTGTTTAGTTTAAAGCAGGGTACAGCTATAGAATCCATATAGGAAGTATGCATCATTACGCTAGAGATACTTTCCTCAGCGAACAAATCAATGAGCAAAACCTCAATTGTTTGGTCTACTTCATCATTCATATGAAAAATAGGTTGTTGTTCAGTATAAGCCAAAAAAGGAGTCGCTAAAAAATTACTTGGAGGAATAAACACCGAAGTCATCTCTCGAATAGGCATGATAGAGGCTTTAGAAACCCCTACTTCTTCATAGGTTTCTCTCAATGCCGTTTCTAAAAGACTGGTATCCCTTGGTTCAATTTTCCCTCCTGGAAAACTTATCTGTGCAGAATGTGTGCCTTGGTAACGAGCTCTTTGCGTAAGCAAAAAACAGGTTTCTTCTTGTTGGTTGGGATAAAACAAGGCAAGAACGGCGGCCTTTCTTGGGTTATTCGCTTGTATTGTAGCGGCATCATAGCGTAAGCGCATCGCTGGAGCTAGTTTAAATTGGGCCTCCAACCCTCCTAGGGCATTTGTTTTTAGCGCAGGTATTTTATTTTTAAAATCCGAAAATTTCAATACAATTTATTTTAACAAACCTATTAATGATAGTTCTAATAATATCTTTTGTCTAAAATAAAGAGATTATTAAAGAATCTCTTTTCTATTTTTTGAATAAAAAACCCAATCCTAATCTCCCTAAAAACTTTTTTTCAAAGGCCCAAAAGAATTTGAATTCACCAAAAATCCAACCAACAATAGGAAGGGTCAATTGATAAATTGGAAAAATAAGTATAATTCTAAGAGGCCAATACAACCATGGGTTGATTGTTTCTGGAGATAGTCCTAAAAAATTAGTAACCGGCTTTGCAACCCAAGCCGCAAAGGAACCATTGATCGCAAAAACGATAAAAATTGCAATAATAGACCAATTCGATTGTATTCCCCAACGTTGTTTTAATTTCTCCATATGACTACTGTACTACTTTTTTTGATTTAATAAACATTAACCACAACCCTATTAAAATTAGAGGAACACTTAATATTTGTCCTGTATTCAAGGCATTAAAAACCCAATCTTCTCTTTCTGCTATTTGAGCTTCTTTTAAGAATTCTATCACAAAACGCAACGACCATAGTACGAGCATAAAAAGTCCAAAAAGATAGCCTGTTTGTTCTTTTTTGGTTGTTTTCCAATACAAATACCACATCACAAAAAAGAGGATTAAATAACTAAATGCTTCATACAATTGTGTCGGATGTCTTGGCACTGTTTCACCAACTGCTTTAAAAATAACTCCAAAACTAGCAGTGGTTTCTTTTCCATAAATTTCTGAGTTGAAAAAATTTCCAAAACGAATAAAAAAACCAGCCAAAGCAACCATAATTGCCAATCTGTCTAAAATAAACAACCAGGGTTTCTGCAGGTGTTTTTTTGCATAGAAATACAATGCTATAGGAATTCCGATGGCTGCTCCATGACTTGCAAAACCTGTATATCCTGTAAATTTCCAGGAACCATTTATACTTTTAAATGGTAAAAATATTTCTAATAAGTGATCTTGATAATATCCCCAACTATAAAAAAACACATCGCCCAATCGCATACCAACAAGCATGGAAATAAAAGTATACATGAACAAAGTGTCTAATTTCTCCAAAGGAATTTTGTCTTCAATATAAATTTTCTTCATGAAATGTAACCCCAGCATAAAAGCGGCTACAAACATTAAACTATACCAACGGATGGTAAAAAAACCTAGATCTATTCCTATGGACGGATCCCACTCTATTGCTAAAAAATTCATCTATTTTTTATTATTTATTATTCATTATTTCTACTAAGGGACAGGATCATGTCCGCTTCCTCCCCAGGGATGGCAACTCATAATTCTTTTCAATGCCAACCACCCTCCAGAAAACAATCCATGTTTTTTTAGCGCTTCAATGGTGTATTGAGAGCAAGTGGGACTGTATCTACAGGTTGATGGTGTATATGGTGAAATGGCCAATTGATACAAACGAACCAGTAGTATGAATGGATATGCCAGTATTTTTTTCAAATTAATGGATTGAAAACGTTGTCCCCTCTCTCCCATCTTTCAATTGAATTCCCAAAGCAATTAACTCATCTCTTATTTGATCGGACAATGCCCAATCTTTATTTTCTCTTGCTTCCTTTCGCAACTTAATCAATAATTCTACGACTCCCGTTATTTTTTCTGAATTGTTCTGAGAGTCTTCATTCATCAATCCTAAAACATCAAAAACAAAACGATTCATAGTCTTTTTAAGTGCTGATAAATCATCGTTTGTTAAACTTGCCTGCTGTTCTTTGATGAGATTGATCACTTTTACCGCCTCAAATAAATGTGCAATCAAAATTGGTGTATTGAAATCGTCATTCATAGCAGCATAACAGTCTTTACGCCATTTTTGAACATCAAACGTAGAGGATTTACCCGGCGCAACGGTTTCTATAAAACGAACTGCTTCCATCAATTTAGCATGTCCTTTTTCTGAGGCTTCTAGAGCATCACCAGAAAAATCTAAGATACTTCTATAATTGGCCTGCATATTAAAAAAACGAACCACGCTCGCTGAAAATGGCTTTGGTAAAATACTATTTTCTCCTGATAAAATTTCGTTAGGCAATATAAAATTCCCTGTAGACTTTGCCATTTTTTGACTGTTTAAAAGCAACATATTGGTATGCATCCAATAATTTACAGGAGTCACTCCGCTACAGGTTTTGGATTGGGCAATTTCACATTCATGATGAGGAAATTTCAAATCCATTCCACCTCCATGAATATCAAAGCTTTCTCCCAAGTACTTCTTACTCATTACAGAACATTCTAGATGCCATCCCGGAAAACCATCACTCCAAGGAGAGGGCCAACGCATGATGTGTCTGTCATCTGCTTTTTTCCAAAGTGCAAAATCTTGTGGGTTTTTCTTATCGGACTGTCCGTCAAGTGAACGCGTATTGTGTATTAAATCTTCTACCTTTCTTCCTGATAAAATCCCATAGTTTTCTTTTTTGTTATAGGCCAAAACATCAAAATATACAGAACCATTAACTTCATAAGCAAATCCTTTTTCCATGATCTCTTTGATCATTTCAATCTGCTCTACAATATGACCTGTGGCTGTAGGCTCTATACTAGGGGGTAAAAAATTATAATTTTTTAAAACATCGTGAAAGTCTACCGTATAACGTTGCACCACTTCCATAGGTTCGATTTGCTCTAAACGGGCTTTCTTTGCAATTCTATCTTCACCTTCATCTGCGTCATTTTCTAGATGACCTGCATCTGTAATATTCCGCACATAGCGCACTTTATATCCTAAATGCAACAGGTATCTATATACAACATCAAAGAACATAAAAGTTCTGACATTTCCCAAATGCGCATTACTATATACAGTAGGACCACAAACGTACATTCCTACATATCCGTCTGTTATGGTTTTAAAAACCTCTTTTTTCTTCGTGAGAGAATTGTATACTTTAAGTTGATTTTCTTTATAGAGTTCCATTAAAAAAGTGACTATTTACAGGGGATAAATATAGGTACTTTATGGAGAACAACGAAATGGAATTGAAAGAAGTTCTTGACAGGTAAAAGTCCTATTTTTCAACTGATTTGAGAATCTATTCAAATAAAAGTTAAAAAGCTTCTACGGGGTTCGGTATGACATTTTTGTTTAAATTTACCTACGAAATCTTACAATGACAAAAAAAAGCAACACTCTACACGAAAAAGAAGGAGTTTCTCAACCGGAAACGACCCACAAACTGAGTGCAGAAAAAATTAAAATCAATCGAAGCAAGCAAAACTCCGTTGCTGAATTTGTCACTAAAATTTTGGAGGGTAATATTTCTTTTTTGAGCAGAGCCATTACCTTGGTAGAAAGTACAAACTCTAGACATCAACAAAAAGCAAACGAAATTTTAGAAGGTTGTTTACCCCATGCAAACAAGTCTGTAAGAATTGGAATTACAGGGGTTCCTGGTGTTGGAAAAAGCACCTTTATTGAAAGTTTTGGAAAACAATTGACATCCCAAGGAAAAAAAGTAGCGGTGTTGGCCATAGATCCAAGTAGCTCTATCCATAAAGGATCTATTTTAGGAGACAAAACAAGGATGGAAGAATTGGTAACGGACAAGAATGCATTTATCAGACCTTCTCCTTCGGGAACTTCATTGGGAGGGGTTGCTCAAAAAACAAGAGAGAGTATTATTCTTTGTGAAGCAGCAGGTTTTGATACCATTATTATTGAAACCGTAGGGGTTGGACAATCTGAAACAGTGGTTCATTCGATGGTCGATTTCTTTCTATTGTTAAAAATTGCAGGAGCGGGTGATGAATTGCAAGGAATCAAACGTGGTATTATAGAAATGGCGGATGCGATTGTGATTAACAAAGCAGATGGAGAGAATAAGAAAAATGCAGACATTGCCAAAGTAGCCTTTAACAAAGCCTTGCATTTATACCCTCCAAAAGAAAGCAAATGGCAGCCAAAAGTACTCACTGCAAGTGCTTTAAAAAACAAAGGAATCGCTGCAATTGACCAACTCATTGCCAATTATGTGTCTTTGACAAAACAAAACGCCTTTTTTCAACAAAAAAGAGACCAACAAAACACTTTTTGGTTGTTATCTTCCATCGAACAGCAATTAAAAGACAATTTTTATCAAAATCCTAGCATTAAAAAAGCGCTTGCAAAAGAAATTAAAAAATTAGAAAACGCTCAAACCACTCCTTTTAGTGCAGCCAAAAGATTGTTGGATTTATTGTAGCTTGATCTTCTTATTTTCAAAAAATCACCTCTAAAAACCATCTACACATTATTTATACCCATTCATACAATTCGGATTTTTTGTCTAAAGTTTCTTTGTAAATTTATTTGAAACCTTACTGATAAGTTTTAAAATAAGTTCTTATCATAGAGACATAAAGAATTAATATTCAAGAGATTTATACTTCTAATAATTAGTTAATAGATGTAACATGGCAAATAAAGATATTTATGAGTAAAATTACATACATGTTTGGAGCTGGAGCAAGTAGAAATGCGTTACCTACAGTAAAAGAAATTCCATCTAGACTAAAAAATTTAATTAATTTTTTAAAGAAAGAAAAATTACAATTATCAACAGAAGAAACATTCAAAGACACAGGTCTAGAAAATTTAGAATCAAAAAAAAATTATCAAAAAGAATTAATAAATGACCTGCAGTGGTTATTAGATAATAGTTCTAAGCATGCAAGTGTCGATACATTTGCTAGAAAACTTAGTATAATAGATGATTCTAAAAACTTAAAGAAACTAAAAGTAGTACTTTCTGTATTTTTTACTTTTGAACAAATAATTAAACAACCTGATGAAAGGTATGATTCATTTTTTGCCTCACTTTTCAATGAAAATGATGAGTTACCTGAAAATTTAAGGATTTTATCTTGGAATTATGATTCTCAATTTGAACTATCATATCTTCAATATTCACGATCAAGAGATATTTCCATGATTCAATCAGCTTTAAATATTAATCATAAATATGGAAATAATCACGAGAGAGATAGATTTGGAATATATAAATTAAATGGAACAACTGGTCTTCGCAAATTCAATAATTATGAATATGTACATTATGGATATACCAAAAGTTTAAATGTTGAAATTGATATAAACATTGTAAATGAAATTATTAAAAATTATACAATTGGTATACTCTCAAGAAAACATATACCTGTCTTTTCATTTGCTTGGGAAACAGAGAGTAATGAAAAAAGTATAATTAAAATGGCTAGAGAGGCTACTGAAGATTCTATTGCATTAGTAGTTATTGGATATTCATTTCCTATATTTAATAGAAATACGGATAGAGAAATAATTGGTGCAATGAAAAATTTAAAAAGAGTTTATTTTCAAGCACCAGATGCTGAAATATTGATAGAAAGATTTAAAGCAATCAAGAACGATATAAAAGAAAAAAATATTGAATTAATTCCAAAATGCGATTTGAAACAATTTGTAATTCCATATGAGTTGTAAAATACTACCTAAAAATCGCACATAATTTATTTTTCCCTGCTCTAATTAACAAAACCTAAATCTTAACTAATATTACTCCAAATTTTGGAGTTTTTAGACAATACCGAATAGGCTCTTTTGATGTTTGCATTGGCTGGTTTAGACAAATTACTGTCTTCTTGCAATAAAGAAATCGCTGCATTTCTTGCGGCTACCAATATTTGACCATCTTTTACCACATCGGCAATTTTTAAATTCAAAACACCACTTTGTTGAGTACCCATTAAATTCCCAGGACCCCGTAATTTTAAATCTACTTCTGCAATTTTAAACCCATCGGTTGTTTCTACCATGGTTTTTAAACGGGTTTTTCCTTCTTCAGAGAGCTTATAAGACGAGAGTAAAACACAGTAACTTTGGTCTGCTCCTCTCCCCACTCTACCTCTTAATTGATGCAATTGCGACAGTCCAAAACGTTCTGAACTCTCAATAATCATTACACTTGCATTGGGTACATTGACACCAACTTCAATAACCGTTGTGGCTACCATAATCTGAGTTTCCCCTTTTACAAAACGTTGCATTTCATATTCTTTGTCTGCAGGTTTCATCTGACCGTGAACAATGCTTATTTGATATTTTGGACTTGGAAATTCGCGAGAAACACTCTCATAACCATCCATTAAATCCTTATAATCCATGGCTTCCGATTCTTGAATTAAGGGATACACCACATACACCTGTCTTCCTTTGTCTATTTCATCTTTCATAAACTTAAAGACCGACAGTCGATTGCGATCAAATCGATGCACTGTTTTGACCTCTTTTCTGCCCGGAGGTAACTCATCAATCACAGAAATATCCAAATCTCCATATACAGACATGGCCAAGGTTCGTGGAATTGGAGTGGCTGTCATCACTAAAATATGAGGGACCGTCGTGTTTTTTTTCCATAATTTGGATCGTTGTGCGACACCAAATCGGTGTTGTTCATCAATAATTGCAATGCCTAAATTTTTATATTTGACTTTATCCTCTAACAGAGCATGGGTTCCTATTAAAATATGCAGACTCCCATCTTCCAATTGTTGATGAATTTCTCTTCTTTTTTTTGCTTTTACAGATCCTGTCAATAGCGCAACTTTAAGGTTCATACTGGACAATAACTCCGAAATAGCATGGTAATGTTGGGTTGCCAAAATTTCTGTAGGCGCCATCATGGTGGCTTGAAAACCATTATCTATGGCCAAAAGCATTGACAACAGAGCTACAATCGTTTTTCCAGAACCAACATCTCCTTGTAATAAACGATTCATATGCGCCCCGGAAGCAACATCTTTTCTAATTTCTTTGAGGACTCTTTTTTGAGCATTGGTTAACTCAAAAGGCAAATAATGGTCATAAAAAGTAGTAAAGTGAGTCCCAACATTTTGAAAAACAACTCCTTTAATTTTGGTTTTGTTGATCAATTTTTTGGTCAATAACTGTAACTGAATAAAGAACAACTCCTCAAACTTTAAACGGTGTTGGGCTTTTGTTAAATATTCTTGACTTTTTGGAAAATGAGCATTTAAAAGCGCATCCCGTTTAGAAATGAATTGAAAATCACCTATAATTTCTTGTGATAAACTTTCTTGAATGTTCTCATAAAATTGTTGCAATACCTTTTGAACATAGGTTCGCATCAATTTATTAGAAATCCCAGAATTGGTTAATTTTTCTGTAGAGGGGTATACGGGCTGCATTTTGGATTGCAACTTTTTTTTATAGGCAGCAACTGTTTCCATTTCAGGATGCGGAATGCTAAAACGCCCGTTATAGTGATTCAATTTTCCAAAAACCACATAAGGTTCGTTCATTTTAAGAGCCTCTTTGATCCATTTTTGCCCCTTAAACCAAACCAATTCCATAGTTCCTGTAGCATCTTCAAAAGTGGCCACTAACCGACTTCCTCTTTTTTGAGCAACCGATTTTATCTGCGTAATTTTTCCAACAATTTGAACTTCAGAAGTATTCGACTGTAATTCTTTAACAGTATAAAAAGTAGTTTTATCAATATATCGAAAAGGAAAAAAATACAATAAATCATTGCAAGTTTTGATCCCGAGTTCTGTATAGATAAGCGCGGCTCTTTGTACACTGATTCCTTTAATATATGTAATTGGATAGGTTAAATTCAACGTATAGAAATATGAATAACGAAAATAAAGAATTTGATATTGAAATGCGAACTATTTTTGGTTCTTTTCTTCCTTGAAAAATAAATCAACTAAAAATAAGAAGAAAAGCGATAATTTGAACGCGATTAAAAGAAGTATTAAAAACACAAATACTTATAAGTCAGAACATTAACTCAATACATTCTTTTAAAAATAACTAAATAATCAAAACAAGAATACCCTTTTTTTAATGTATATTTGCAACCCATTATTTTTTTAAATGAGATTACACAGAAATTTAACTTTTGCCGTTATAGATAGCATTAGAGATATCTTTAATGAGGGAGTCTATGCAGATAAAGCCGTTGAAAAAGCCTTAAAACGCGATAAACGCTGGGGTGCAAGAGACCGAAAGTTTGTTGCAGAAACCATCTACGATATTGTACGTTGGAACCGATTGTATGCTGAAATTGCAGAGGTTAAAGTACCTTTTGATAGAGACAATATTTGGAGATTGTTTTCTGTTTGGTGTGTTTTAAGAGGGATTCCACTGCCAGATTGGAATCAGATTGGCAATGTCCCTGAAAGAAAAATAAAAGGCCGTTTTGATGAATTGTCAAAAACTAGAAAATTTAGAGAATCGATTCCAGATTGGATGGATGATCTATGTGTTTCTGAATTAGGGGAAGATCTTTGGACTAAAGAAATCGCTGCACTCAACCAGCAAGCAAAGGTTATTTTAAGAACAAATACCTTAAATATTTCAAAAGAAATACTTCAAAAGAAGTTACAATCTGAAGAAATACCTACAGCATTTGTTCCGCATCACCCAGATGCTCTTCTGCTGCCAGAAAGAGCCAATGTTTTTAAAACAGCCGCTTTTCACAATGGATATTTCGAAGTACAAGATGCCTCCTCTCAATTAGTTGCTGCCTATCTAGACGTAAAACCAGGCATGAAAGTAGTGGATACCTGTGCGGGAGCGGGAGGTAAAACACTGCATCTATCCGCCTTAATGGAAAATAAAGGGCAGATCATTGCCATGGATATTTACGAAAGTAAACTTCGCAAATTAAAAGCGAGAGCAAAAAGAAACAAAGCGCATAACATCGATATGCGCGTAATTGACTCTACCAAACCAATTAAAAAACTTTATGGGAAAGCCGATCGGGTTTTAATTGATGCCCCTTGTTCTGGATTGGGAGTCATTCGTAGAAATCCTGATTCTAAGTGGAAATTACAACCTGAATTTATAGATACTATTAAAAAAGTACAACAAGAAATATTACAAAGTTATTCTAAAATGGTAAAGCCTGGTGGAAAAATGGTATATGCTACCTGCTCTATTTTACCCTCAGAAAATCAAAATCAAGTACAGACGTTCTTAACATCGGAGGCAGGAAAAGAATTTTCCTTTGTTTCAGATAAAAAAGTACTGGCACATGTTTCTGGTTTCGATGGGTTTTATATGGCCCTTTTAGAAAGAAAATAAAGCACGATATATATTGCTGATATCGTGTTTTAAAAATTAATGAAAAAGAGAATTTATATTTTAATTTAAAACTTAATATAAATGATCAAAAAAGGAATATTATTAATTTTTATTACGTCATTTTCAATTTCTTTTTCTCAAGAACAATATTATAATGATGTCGATTTAACCCTATATGGAATGCAACTAAAAGAAGCCTTGGCTTCTAAAATTACCACAACTCATACCAACATACTTCCCTACACTCCTGGTGTATGGGAAGCCTCAAAAATAACAGACATCAATCCTGACAATAGCGCTGAAGTGATTCTGATTTACGGATGGGAAAATGGTTCCGACCAAGACATTACCAACGACCGAACTAGAAATAAAAACCTTCAAGATACTGGTAGTGGAGAATCCTTTGTATGGAACAGAGAACATGTTTTTTCAAAATCATTGGCAAACCCTGTTTTAATTGGAGTTGGAAGTAGTAGAGGTCCTGGATCTGATGCACACAATCTAAGACCCATCGATAGATCCACAAACTCCTCTAGAAACAATTTTAAATTTACACTTGGGCAAGGAAATTCAGGTCGTTCTTCTGTTACTTACAGCGGTCCTGAAGGACCAGAAACAAGAGGTTGGTACCCTGGAGATGAATGGAAAGGGGATGTTGCCAGAATGATGATGTACATGTACCTCCGCTATGGCGAACAATGTTTACCAAGCGCAGTAGGGGTTGGTAGCCAACAATTTATAGTAGATGACATGATCGACTTGTTCCTTCAATGGAATGTAGAAGACCCAGTTTCTGAATTTGAAAAAGGAAGAAATACCTACCATGGAAATACCACAAATACCTATGCGCAAGGAAATAGAAATCCATTCATAGACAATCCGTATTTAGCCACTAGAATTTGGGGTGGAGAATCTGCAGAAGATCTCTGGGGAAATTATACAAGCAGTGATACGGAAGCACCCACAACTCCTACCAATGTTGTGGCAAGTAATGAAACGAGTTCAACAATAGAGATCACTTGGACTGCTTCCTCAGATAATATTGGCGTAACTCAATATCGCATTTACATCGATGCAGTTTTAAGCGCTCAGACAACTGAGGCAAATTTTAAAATCACCAATTTACAACCTGGCACCTCTTACAATATTCAAATAGAAGCCAGAGATCGTATCAATAATAAGTCTGAAAAAAGCAACCCTATCACCGCCACTACCACCTCCGACACAACGGCTCCCTCTGTCCCTAGTAATATTACTGCTAGTAACATTTCTGGTACCGGTTTTAAAATTAATTGGGATGCCGCTACAGACGATACCGCTGTAACAGCTTATAATGTTTTTATAAATGCTGCTTTAACCGCGACTACCTCCGAAAGATCCTATACGGTAAGCGGATTAACCGCTTCTACAACTTATCAGGTAGCTGTTTCTGCAAAAGATGCTGCCAATAATGAATCTGCTCATAGTAGTGCAGTAAGTATTACAACTACCAATGGAGGCTCGAATGGTATAGAAGAACTATTTATTTCTGAATATGTAGAACCCGATGGCGGAAATAACAAAGCGATCGAAATCGTCAATTTGACAAGTGCTGTAATTGACTTGACAGCCTATTCGATAAAAAAACAGTCCAATGGATCGGGTGATTGGATTCACAAATTTCCACTTAGTGGAACCATCAATGTAAATGATGTTACGGTAATTATTAATTATCAAGCAGACAATTCAATCTTAGTTTCTGAAGCAGATATTGTGGGCCCTAGTACTAACTATGGCTCCCCTGTTAATTTTAACGGTAATGATCCTGTTGGGTTATTTAAAGAGGGTGTTTTAATTGATATCGTTGGTCAATTGAATAATTCTAGCAAACATATAGAAAATGCTACCTACAGAAGAAAAAGAAGTGTTTCTAAACCAAATACCACCTTTGATCCTTCTGAATGGGACATATTAGCTGCAAATACGTTTGAAGGTATTGGAAGTCATAGCTCTTCATTAAGTGCTAAAAAAGACTCTTTTCAAGCCTTTAAAATGTATCCAAACCCCGTACAAGGAGACCAAGTTTATTTGAACCTGTCTAAAGAAGCTATTGTAAGCATATACAATGTATTAGGCAAGTTAGTCTCCACCTCTAAAGTGACAAAAAATAACAATGCTATACAGATTGGCAAATTAGCTTCCGGAATTTATTTGGTAAAAATTCAATCTGAAAAACAGTACATTGCCAAAAAATTGATTAAAAACTAAGCCCTGAATAGATACCCTGATAAAATATTTTTTTTACTGAATTATTTTAAAACACAAAAAATGAAAAAACAATTACTTGCAGTCTCCTTATTATTTTGCTTCATTGCTTCTGCACAAGAAGCGTATTACGACGATGTCGATGTAACCGCAGAGGGAATGGCCTTGAAGGAAAACTTGGCAACGAAAACAATCAATGCACATACCAACTTATTGGTCTATACTCCTGGAGTATGGGAAGCTTTGAAAGTAACCGATCTAAATCCAGAAAACAGCGCTGAGGTACTGTTAATTTATGGGTATTCAGCTTCAGGAACCACAGCAAGATCTTTAAACAAAAATTACAATGGTGGTGGTCAAGGAGATTGGAACAGAGAGCATACCTATCCAAAATCATTGGGGAACCCAAACTTAGGTTCTACAGGACCTGGAGCAGATTCTCATCATTTAAGACCCTCTGATGTAGGCTATAACAGTCAACGAGGAAATTTAAAATTTGTAGACGGATCTGGTAATTCAGGAAGTGTTTCGGGAGGCTGGTATCCAGGCGATGAATGGAAAGGAGACATCGCTCGAATGATGATGTATATGTATTTACGTTATGGAGACCGATGTAAACCCAACGTTGTTGGGGTTGGAAGTACAAGTGCCACTCCAGATGATATGATTGATTTATTTTTAGAATGGAATGTTGAAGACCCCGTTTCAGATTTTGAAAGACAACGAAATACCTATCATGATTCTCAACAAACTTATGCGCAAGGAAACAGAAATCCGTTTATTGACAATGCCTACTTAGCCACAAGAATTTGGGGAGGAGCGGCTGCAGAAGATTCTTGGGGTATTTATACTTCAAATGATAATCAAGCACCAACGGTTCCTTCAAATGTTACATTGAGTAATATTACAACAGCTAGCATAGATATTTCTTGGACCGCCTCTTCGGATAACGTTGCAGTCACAAAATATGAAATCTATGCAAATGGAAACTTACACGGAGAATCCAACAACACAAATTATACAGCATCAGGATTAAACTCGAATACCTCCTATGCAATTACAGTATTAGCCAAAGATGTTGCAAATAATAAATCTGCACAATCTACAGCTGTAAACGGAACCACTTTAACAGATACCACTCCACCATCAGCTCCAGAAAATGTAAGTATTTCAAATGAAACAGGGACAGGTTTTAAAGTAAATTGGACCGCGTCTTCAGATGATACAGCCGTAACAGGCTATGATATTTTTGTAGATGGTACTTTAAAAGGTTCTTCTGAAACAAACAGTTATGCTGTTTCAGGGTTGACCAATTCAACTACCTATAGCATCACGGTTTTAGCAAAAGATTCTGCAAATAACAAATCGGCGCTATCAGTAGCTGTAAATGGGACTACAACCAATGGCGTTAATCCTGTTGTCGAATTATTTTTCTCTGAATATGTTGAAGGTTCCTTTAATAATAAAGCAATCGAAATTGTCAATTTAACCGATAATCCAATCGATTTATCTGCATATAGCATCAAAAAACAATCGAATGGTGCAGGGGATTGGATCAACGAATTTCCACTTAGTGGAACCATCAATGTAAATGATGTTTTTGTAACCATCAATTATCAAGCTGATGATGCTACCCTGCTTAAAGAAGTCGATTTACTGTCTCCTGAATCGGGGTATGGAGCCCCTATAAATTTTAATGGAAATGATCCAGTAGGTTTATTTAAAAATGGTGTTCTCATCGATATTATAGGAGTCTTGGGTGTAACCCAAAAAAATTATGAAAACATGACTCTAAGAAGAAAAAATAGTGTGACCGCACCTACCACTACCTTCAACGCAAACGAATGGGATCAATTACCTCAGAACACTGTTGATGGGATTGGATACCATGGAGACACCGCCAGTACTTCCAATTATACCATAGATAACATTAGCATGTATCCAAATCCAACAAATGGAAACACCCTGTATTTTAATCTAACAAAAGACGCTACTGTAAAAATTTTCAATGTTCTTGGTAAACTCGTTAAAACAAGTGAAATTCAAGTAACAAATAATACGATTGACATCTCTAGCTTGGTCAAAGGTATGTACATCTTAAAAATTAATAGTAACAATCAATTTACAACCAAAAAACTATTGATTAATTAAGTTTAGGTATAGATCATTAAAAAAAGACTGTCTGTAAAAGGATGGTCTTTTTTTTGTTTAAAACATCGTGAATAACTACTTAATTTCACTAAAAATAATACAACAAAATTAAAAGGAAAAAAGTAAATTTGCATCTTTAGAACAACACACTAACAACAAAACAAATGATTCATTTCTTTGGAAATACAGACAGTAAAATTTTTGCTGTTCAAACCACAAAAGAATTAACTGACCCAACAATTTCTAAATTAACATGGCTATTTGCTAATCAACCAAAAATAGCAGCAAGCTCAATAGATGCTTTTTTTGTAGGTCCAAGAGCAGCAATGATTACCCCTTGGAGTACCAATGCTGTTGAAATCACACAGAACATGGGTATTACCGATATCCTAAGAATCGAGGAATTTACTGCTGTTTCTGAAGATTTTATTGATTTTGACCCCATGATATTAGAAAAATATAAAGGATTACATCAAGAATCATTTACCATAGAAATTGAACCCGAGGCAATTTTAGATATTGAAAACATTGCTGAATTCAATACCAAAGAAGGCTTATCGCTCAGCGACGAAGAAGTTGCCTATTTGGAAAGTGTTGCTGTAAAAATTGGAAGAAAATTAACAGACTCTGAAGTATTTGGGTTTAGCCAAGTTAATTCAGAGCACTGTCGTCACAAAATATTTAATGGAACCTTTGTTATTGATGGAGAAGAGCAACCCACTTCCCTATTTAAAATGATCAAAGAAACTTCCAAACAATCTCCAAACGATATTGTTTCGGCATATAAAGACAATGTGGCTTTTATCAAAGGCCCAAAAGTAGCACAGTTTGCTCCCAAAACAGCAGACAAACCAGATTTTTATCAAACCGAAGATTTTAACTCGGTGATCTCTCTCAAAGCTGAAACACACAACTTCCCTACCACTGTAGAACCTTTTAATGGAGCTGCTACTGGTTCAGGTGGAGAAATTAGAGACAGACTTGCAGGAGGTAAAGGATCGTTACCTTTGGCAGGAACAGCAGTCTACATGACCTCTTATTCTCGCCTAGAAGAAAAAAGACCTTGGGAACAAAAGTTTGAAGCTAGAGAATGGTTGTATCAAACTCCTATGGACATTCTTATCAAAGCCTCCAACGGAGCCTCTGATTTTGGAAATAAATTTGGACAACCTTTGATTACAGGTTCGATTCTCACTTTTGAACACAATGAAAATGCCTCTTCTAGCAGTTCAGAACCAAGAAAATTAGGCTATGATAAAGTCATCATGCAAGCGGGTGGAATTGGCTATGGAAAAGCAGCACAAGCCATCAAAGAAACTCCTAAAGAAGGGAATAAAATTGTCATTCTTGGAGGAGAGAACTATCGAATTGGGATGGGTGGTGCCGCAGTTTCTTCGGCTGATACTGGAGAATTTGCATCAGGAATTGAATTAAATGCGGTACAACGTTCAAATCCAGAAATGCAAAAACGGGCAGCAAATGCAGTTCGTGGAATGGTAGAAAGTGAAGAAAATTTCATTGTTTCTATTCATGATCATGGTGCAGGTGGGCATTTGAACTGTTTGTCAGAATTAGTAGAGGACACAGGCGGTAACATTGACTTAGATCAACTACCTGTTGGAGACCCTACCCTATCTGCCAAAGAAATTATTGGAAACGAATCTCAAGAAAGAATGGGATTGGTGATTGGTGAGCAACATGTAAATACGCTCCAAAAAATTGCAGAACGGGAACGTTCTCCAATGTATACTGTAGGTGAGGTTACTGGAAACGACAGATTTACTTTTGAATCTAAAACAACGGGGAACAAACCAATGGATTTAGCCCTAGAAGATATGTTTGGCTCCTCACCCAAAACAGTTTTAACAGACAATACTGTACTAAGAAACTATAAAAATCCTCGTTACAAAACCAAAAATCTAGAGATTTATTTAAAACAAGTATTACAATTAGAAGCAGTTGCTTGTAAAGATTGGCTCACCAATAAAGTAGACCGTTGTGTGGGAGGTAAAGTTGCCAAACAACAATGTGTAGGTTCTTTGCAAATTCCTTTGAACAATGTAGGAGTAATGGCACTCGATTATAACGGAAAAGAAGGAATTGCCACTTCTATAGGGCACGCACCTATTGCTGGGTTAATAGATCCTGAAGCAGGAAGTCGAAACGCTATTACCGAAGCACTTACCAACATCATTTGGGCGCCTCTAAAAGACAACTTACAAAGTGTATCCCTTTCTGCCAATTGGATGTGGCCTTGTAAAAATGAAGGAGAAGACGCTCGTTTATACAAAGCAGTCAAAGCAGTTTCAGAATTTGCTATTGATTTAGGCATCAATGTTCCAACAGGAAAAGATTCTTTATCAATGAAACAAAAGTATTCCGATGGAGAGGTAATATCTCCGGGAACTGTGATTATTTCTGCAGCAGGTAATTGTAATGAAATTACAAAAGTAGTTGAACCTGTTTTACAAGTAGACGGTGGAAACATCTACTATATCAATATTTCTCAAGATGATTTTAAATTAGGAGGAAGTTCTTTCAATCAGTCACTAAATACGATTGGAAACGAAGCTCCTGATGTAAAGAAAACTGCTTTTGTAAAAGAAACATTCAATACCATTCAAAACTTACTTCAAAAAGAGGCAATTACTGCAGGTCATGACGTTGCTTCTGGTGGATTGATAACGACCTTACTAGAGATGTGTTTTGCAGAGGTGAATTTAGGGGCAGATTTTGACATTAGCTCTTTGAATGAAGAAGATACTATTAAAGTCTTGTTTTCCGAAAATTCAGGAATTGTTTTTCAAGCTGATGCTTCAGTAGAAAGCATTTTATCGGAACATAATATTGAATTTTTCACCATTGGAACTGCGAATAATTCGGGAACCGTAACCATTAAAAACAAGGAAGACCTTGTTTCTTTAGAGGTTTCAGAAATGAGAGATGTTTGGTACAAAACCTCTTTCTTATTAGATCAAAAACAAACGGCTAATAACTTGGCACAAGACCGATTTGATAATTATAAAAAGCAACCTTTAAGCTATCAATTTCCAGCTAATTTTACAGGAAAACTTCCTAAAAACCCAAGCACAACTATCACTTCACGTCCAAAAGCCGCTGTAATTCGTGAAAAAGGCTCTAACTCCGAACGTGAAATGGCAAATGCCATGTATCTCGCAGGTTTTGATGTAAAAGATGTACACATGACCGATTTAATTTCTGGTCGTGAAACACTAGAGGATATCCAATTTATAGGCGCTGTAGGTGGCTTCTCAAATTCTGATGTTTTAGGGTCTGCCAAAGGATGGGCAGGAGCATTCTTATACAACGAAAAAGCAAACAAGGCCTTAAAAAACTTCTTTAAAAGAGAAGACACACTATCGGTTGGTATTTGTAATGGAGCACAATTATGGATGGAGTTAGACTTGATCAATCCCGAACATGAGGTACATGGAAAATTGATTCACAATGATTCTCAAAAGCATGAGAGTTCTTTTACCTCAGTAAAAATTCAAGAAAACAATTCGATCATGTTGTCTTCTTTGGCTGGAACAGAATTAGGGGTTTGGATTTCTCATGGAGAAGGAAAATTTCACCTACCAGCATCTGAGGAAAACTATGATATTGTAGCTAAATATAGTTATGAAGGCTACCCAAATAACCCAAACGGATCTGACTATAATACAGCAATGCTATGCGACCCTTCGGGGAGACATTTAGTCACAATGCCTCATATAGAACGTTCCATTTTCCAATGGAATTGGGCCAATTATCCAGCGGGAAGAAAAGACGAAGTTTCTCCATGGATCACTGCTTTTATCAATGCTAAAAAATGGATTGAGAATAAAAAATAACGCTATAAAAAAAGCAAACTCTTTTCAGTTTGCTTTTTTTTATCCCTATTGACAACAAAGAAAGCATATGAGATCTGTTCGGTAGATTTTATTTAAATTTCACTTCAATAATTTTCTGAAAATCTTTTATTATATTGGAACAAATATAACTTCATGAAAATTACTCGCCTTTTTGACTTTGCGTACTATCAACTAGAAAATCATTCTCAAGACAATTGTTTCCTCTACAAAGAAGAAAATCAATGGAAAAACATAACGACTCAAGAATATATTGAGCAAGCGAATAAAGTGAGTGCTTCTTTGTTAGCATTGGGGGTTGAAAAAAATGATAAAATTGCAGTGATTACCACGAATAACAATCCGAACTGGCATATTTTAGATATAGGTGTATTACAAATTGGGGCGCAAAATGTTCCTTTGTATGCTACACTTTCAGAAAAGGACTACGCCTATGTTTTGAATCATTCTGATGCAACCTATTGTTTCGTTTCCGATGAACTCTTGTTCGAAAAAGTAAAAAAAATTCAAAACCAAACACAACTAAAAAAAGTATTCTTTTTAAAAGACCATACCAGTGATTGTAGTTGGAATTCTTTCCTAGAGATTGGTACAAAAACAAGGCATTCAGAAACCATAGAAGAAATAAAAAAGACCGTTAAACCCGAAGATTTAGCTACCATTATTTATACCTCTGGAACCACTGGAACACCGAAAGGTGTCATGTTATCACATAAAAACATCATTGACAACATATTTAAAACAGATAAGGCACTTGACTTATCGGGAAGTCATAAAAGAATTTTAAGCTATTTACCCATCTCTCATATTTTTGAGAGAGCTGCCTCCTATTATTATCAATATCTTGGGTATCAAGTCTATTTTGCAGAAAGCATCGAATTGTTGGGAGATAATATTCGAGAAATAAAACCCCATTTTTTAGCAGTGGTCCCTCGATTGTTGGAGAAAATTTTTGATAAAATCATCGCCAAGGGAAGTACCTTATCTGGCATTAAAAAAAGCCTATTTTTCTGGGCGATTTCATTAGGTGAGGCCTATGAACCTTATGGGAAAAATGGAAAATTGTATGCTTTAAAATTAAAAATTGCACGAAAATTAATTTTTTCTAAATGGCAAGAAGCGCTGGGAGGTCATCTAGAATTCATGCTAAGTGGAAGTGCTCCCATGCAAGATCGGTTGATTCGTATTTTTTTGGCTGCAGGAATTCCTGTTTTTGAAGGATACGGAATGACAGAATCTTCTCCTGCAATTACCGTCAATGATTTAAGAAATAAGGGATTAAAAGTTGGGACTGTTGGAAAACCACTAGAGGGCATTGACCTAAAAATAGCTGCAGATGGAGAAATTTTAGTGAAAGGAAGCATCGTAATGCTGGGATATTATAAAAATGAGGAAATGACCCAAAAAACAGTTGTAAATGGATATTTACACACCGGTGATATCGGAGAAATAGACGAAGAGGGCTTTCTAAAAATTACCGACAGAAAAAAAGAAATGTTTAAGACATCCGGTGGAAAATACATCGCTCCTGCTGTCTTGGAAAACGAACTAAAGCAATCTCGATTTATAGAACAAGTAATGATTATCGGAGAATCGCAGAAAATGCCTGCAGCATTGATTCAAGTTAATTTTGATTTTGCTAAAGAATGGGCCCTTCGAAAAAAACTACCCGTAAACAACATCATCACCCACGAACGATTTATCAATAGAATTCAAAAAGAAATTGATTTTTACAATCAACGATTCGGAAAATGGGAACAAATAAAAAAGTTTGAAATCACCCCAGACGAATGGTCTGTTGAGGAGGGTCTTCTTACACCTACCATGAAAATGAAGCGGAAAATAATCAAAGAAAAATACAAAAATCTATACCAAAAAATATTCAATTCATAATATTTTAGAGCTTCATTATTGATTTGTTAAATTAGAGGATTTTAACTACTTTGCAATACACAAAAAACTATTATGGCAACTACAATTACACGAATATTTGATTTTCCTTATCATCAACTTGAAACTTATAACTTATCCCAAGCATTTTCAACAAAATATGATGGTCAATGGGAAAGCATTTCTACCCAAGCATATCTAGATCAAGCAAATGCAATTAGCAGAGGTTTGTTACGACTAGGCATACAACCCAACGATAAAGTAGCTATTATTTCCTCTAATAATAGAAATGAATGGAATATTTGTGATATTGGAATTTTACAAACAGGTGCCCAAAACGTTCCTATTTATCCGACAATTAGTAAAGAAGATTATGAATATGTTTTAAATCATTCAGAGGCAATTTATTGTTTTGTTTCTGATGCTGAAGTGTTAGAAAAAATAAATTCAATCAAAAAGAATACAAACTTAAAAGAGGTATTTACTTTCGATACTATCAAAGGTGCAAAAAACTGGAAAGAGGTTTTAAATTTAGGGGAAGATACTAGCAACCAAAAGGAAGTTGAAACGAGAAAAAATAATGTAAACCCAGAAGATTTAGCTACCTTAATTTATACTTCCGGTACCACAGGAAAACCAAAAGGAGTGATGTTAAGCCACAACAACATTGTAACCAATGTTTTAGCGAGTGAAAAAAGAGTTCCTTTGACCTATGGTGAAGACAGAGCATTGAGTTTTTTACCTGTTTGTCATATTTTTGAGAGAATGATTTTGTACCTGTACCAATATTGTGGAGTACATGTTTATTTTGCAGAATCCTTAGAAAAACTAAGCGAAAATGCCCAAGAAATTAAACCGCACGTAATGACAGCTGTGCCGCGTTTATATGAAAAAATATATGACAAAATTATCTCAAAAGGAGCTGATTTAACAGGGATTAAAAAAATGTTGTTCTTTTGGGCTGTTAATTTAGGTTTAGCCTATGAGCCCTATGGTGCAAACGGTTGGTGGTATGAAAAAAAATTAGGACTCGCCAAAAAATTAATCTTCTCCAAATGGCAAGCTGCTTTGGGAGGAGAATTAAAACTCATGGTGTCAGGTGCTTCGGCCTTACAGCAACGATTGACTAGGGTTTTCACTGCTGCAGGAATGCCAGTTATGGAAGGTTATGGGTTAACAGAAACCTCTCCTGTAATTACTGTTAGTTCTATGGAAGACGGTCATTTTAGAGTGGGAACTGTTGGTAAAATTATAGATGATATCGATTTAAAAATTGCCGATACTGGAGAGATTCTTGTCAAGGGACCGAATGTAATGATGGGATATTATAAAGACCCAGAAAAAACAGCAGAAGTCATTAAAGATGGTTATTTCCATACAGGAGACAAAGGAGAGATAGATCCAGACGGATTTTTAAAAATTACCGGAAGAACCAAGGAAATGTTCAAAACCTCTGGTGGAAAATATATAGTACCTACTTTATTAGAGGGAGAATTAAAACAATCTCGTTTTATAGAACAAGTGATGGTCATTGGTGAAAGTCAAAAAATGCCTGCAGCAATTATTCAACCCAACTTCGAATTTATTAGAGATTGGATACAACGTAAACAAAAAAATATCGGTACTACAAATGAGGAAATTGTTGCCTCAGAAGAAGTCTCACAAAGAATACAAGAAGAAGTTGATCACTGTAACCAACATTTTGGAAATTGGGAACAAATAAAAGTTTTTCGCTTGACAAAAGAGGAATGGTCTATAGATGGTGGACACTTAACGCCAACCATGAAAATGAAGCGAACTGTAATTAGAGAAATTTACAAAGATCTGTACGAGTCAATTTATAAAAACTAGCATCAGTTTGTTAGAAAAACCGTTAAAAAGTATGGTAAGTTTTATTTCTATTTGATCCTCTATTGTTTTTTTTAAAAAGCAAAAGAGATAACACAATTATACATAACTGATGAAAAAAATTTATATAGTTGTATTGTTTTTGTGGTTTTCAAAAATCATAGGACAAGAAAAAGTAGTCATTTTTTCTATCAATGATCCACATAGCCGAATTAATAACTTTCCACGTCTAAAAAAATTAATTGACAATGAACGCGCTTTAAATAATAAAGTCTTTTTTGTATGCGCAGGAGATATTTTTTCTGGAAGTCCAATTGTAGATTTTCATCCTAACAAAGGATATCCAATGATAGATCTTCTTGACGATAGTGGTTTGGATATTTGTGTAATTGGAAACCATGAATTTGATTATGGGCAAGACATTCTCAATGATCGCATCGAACAAGCTAAATTTCCATTTATTTGTGATAATGTATCCGGAGCAAATGGAGCGTTAGCAAATGTCAACGGTTTTGAGTTGATCACAAAAGATGATTTTACAATTGCTTTTGTTGGTGTAGTAGAAACAGGTAGTCCAGGTTTGTACCCTCGAACTCACCCAAAAAGGGTGCAAGGATTGACTTTTACCGAAGGTTTAGATAGTTTTGTCAAATATGAACATCTAAAGGAAGAACAAAATGCAGATCTTTTTGTGGCTCTCACTCATTACGGTTCTTCTAAAGACAGAAATATTCTGGAGAACTTTCCTTTTGTTGATTTAGTGATTGGAGGGCATACTAATTCAGAGTATGGTTATAAATATCAAAACGGATATATGATCATGTCTGGAGGAAATCTTGAAAAAGTATCCAAAACTACAATTACCGTAACCAATAAGACTATTTCGGATTTTCAATTCGAACTTATTGATCTTTCGGACCCATTAATGCCATTTGACTCCAATACACAAAAAAAGGTAGATGACTTTAATAATGTCCCAGAGTTTTTCGAAGTGATTGGAATTTCAGAGGTAAACCATAACAAAAGTGAGACTGGATGCTTATACACAGAGGCTCTTCTCAACATCACTGAAAGTGATTTTGTAATTCAAAATATGGGTGGAATTAGAAATGTACTAGATCAAGGAGAAATTACACCCTTTGATATATATAGCATAGATCCTTTTAGCAATGGATTGGATCTTTTTCAAATGACAGTAACAGAGATTAGAGAATTTTTAAATAACTATCCATCAAGTTTTTCTTTCTCAACGTCGCTGGAAATTTACAAAGATGAAAACCAAGTTTATCAATTTATAAAAAATGGAACATTGTTGAATGACACAGATCGTATAAATTTTAGTCTCAATGATTACATTTCCAATGTATACGACAGCTATTTCCCTACACCATATACTACTTTCGAACTCACTACTGCAGAATATATCATTGAATACATTCGTGATAAACACCAAGGAAATATTAATTATGATGAATGCTATCAGAGAGAAAGCACATTAGCAAGTACATTAACCGTTGAAAACTCCAATAAAATTGAAAAGTTTTCATTAGAAAACCCAGTAGGAGATTTTTTGAACATAAGCGATCAATTTACCGGGAATTTATCAATTTATGATTCCAATGGAAAACTTCTTTTACACAATAAAAATCTATCTAACATAAATGTTAGCAAATTAAAAGCTGGATTGTACTTTGTTATTATTCAAGAGGGTAATAATACATATAGTAGGAAAATTTTAAAAAAATAAACAAAGCTTAAAGGAGTATAACTCGATATCTCTATTTAAAAGTCACAAATAATTACTGCTAAAGCCATCCCCTTTTTAAAAAAAAATTGCATTTTAAATAATTAATTGTAAATTACAACTTATATTAATCTTAAATAAAACAAACAATGAAAAAATTTATTTTACTTTTTGTATTTTTTGTAACCGTATCACTAACCGCTCAAAGAATGGCTTTTAGCGTTGTTGAAATTAAAGCAAAACCACACACCCAAAAAGACATCGTTAAGGCATTTACAGACACCTATGAAGGTGTTGAAATGAATCAAGGAGGAATCGTCCTAGAGCGAATGGGTAATGGAAGAACCAATGGTGCAACACATCGTGTTGTTTTCATGTGGACACTTGGGGTTCGAATGATGGCAGAAGATGCCATTAGCGAGGATAAAAACAGTGTTTTATGGGCAAAGATGCGAAACTTCGTTGAAGAATGGGGTGCTGAATATTCGGGAAGAATTATGAGTTGGCAAGAAGGAGACACCGAAAAAAATTCAAATGTTCACATATGGGATATTAAAATCGATGACCCTAATCTTTTCAAGGCAGGACACGACAAAATAGTAAAAAAGTATAAAGAAGACTTTGAAGGAAGAGTTGTTGGTTTCGGATCCTATGATATTGGAAAACCAAATGGTGCCTCACATTGGGTAGCTTTGACTGGAAAAAACAAAAATGATCATATGATGTTGTATGATAAATTACAACAAGACCCAAAGTTTATAAAACTTATCCAAGAAAGAGGTCCTGTAGAAGATGTAAAAGATTATGAAGTGAAAATTCTTAAAAGATTTCAATAAGTATTGAAATAAAAAAACCTATTCAAATCAAAACCTACAGCCTAAAAAGTTGTAGGTTTTTTTTATGTCAAAAATAGAGATTTAAATCAGCTAGGTAGTTTTGAACTCCCTAAACTGAAAGAAGAAGAGTTGCCTATGGTTTAGATTTTATTTTTTCTGTATATCCTTACAGCTTCATAAACACAAGCTAATGCTCCAATAATACTTACTGAAATAATAATGTTTTTGTATTCGGATTCGTTTGAAAGCATATAACCAAGAATGATAAAGCTTAATGCAAGCATAATTTGAGTAAAGACTAATGCTTTTGGTTGTTTTTTTTTCATAATCAAATACACTAAATTCAAGTCAAACCTACTTAAAAAGATTAGAAATCACTGAATAGAAGGAAGAGGATATGCCTATGGTTTAGTTAAGAAGTAGTTTTTTTTTATTTTTTATTTTGTCTGTTCTTCCAAGAATCATAAAATGAAGATATTAATAATCCCCCTCCTATTATACCACCAAAAAGAAAAACATACGTACTTTCCATAATTTCACCTAATACCAAACACCCCAATATTATAGCACCACTAAATTCAAGTTTTGTTCCCCACTTTTTCATAATTAATAAATTACATATTTAAAATAAAAGTTCGATTTACATCTGATATAAAAATAAATAGTTCGTTTATCTAAACCTTATTAGTCTACTCTCTTTTTAAAACTCCCTGAACTGAAAGAAGAAGATATGCCTATGGTTTAGTTATCGCCTAACATACCCACCTATAGATTCTCTGTATTCAATTTCAAATCCATTTTCTTTCGCAAACTTTTTGAATTCGTCTGTTACATTACCTATTGTTATAAATGATTCTATTTCAAAGATTTCAAAAAATCTATTGAAGTTTGGGCCGTTGATGAAATCTATTCCGTGTTGGATGCCATCTTCACTATTATTATACCTTTCAATTAAAGTTACTTTTTTCCCGTTTTCTGAGATGAAATATCCGTAGACAGTTGATGGTTCTCTTTCAACAATAAAATTAGAGAGTTGCAAAGTAAATGCCTCAACATCAACTCTTGAGTTATTTTTAGTATTCAATTCTAAAATAAAAGTAAGTTCTGAAGAGTCAGAGTTGTCTAAAACTTTAAGTTCTTTCGATTTAACATCATTATTACAAGCAGTAAAAGTAATTGAAATTAAAAGTAGAAATAGTAATTTTTTCATAATTAAATTGTTTTGTAACTCAAATATAACAAATGTAAGTTTAACCTATTTACGAGGACTTGAAATAGCTGAACTAAAGGAGGAGGATATGCCTATGGTTTAGATTTTATTTTTAGTGGAATTAATTTTAAGCAATGTATTTCCATCTTTGTCTTTCATAATAATTTCTGAATAAATAATTGCTTCTGACTCAACCCTTTCAATAATTTGACCTATGATTCCATTGCCAGAAAAATCTATAAAATCCCAAGTCATAGTTTTATCATTTTTATTCCATTCTCCAATCCAAAAAGTATTAGCACCATCATTTTTAAATTCCCATCTGTTGAATTTTTTTGAGTTTTGGTCATAACAAATAATGTGTTTTGATGTATTATCTCCATTGTTAACCTTTATCTCAAGGTAATTATTAGAAAGTATTAAACTTGAGCTTGTTCTCCCACGAGTTTTAACGCTTTCAGGTATCCATACGGATTTTTCAAAAACTGCACTGTTTTTCCATTGACCTTCCCATTTTATCAAAACATCGAAGGCTTCATTTATAGACAATGACTGGGCATTTGAGTAAGTAATACCTAAAACAATTAAAGCTAACAATAATAATTTCTTCATAATTAAATTGGTTTTAAAGTAAATATAATAAATTGCATCCTAACCTATTTAAGAGTTTTAGAACTCCCTGAATTAAAGTAAGAGGATATGTCTATGATTTAGTTAAGAATCAGTTTTTTTTAATTTTGTAATAAATACCAAAAGACATAGGAAGTAATACTATTACAAAATATGTAATTATATTAAGAAGAGAGTTTTCAAATGGCTGTAAGTACTCTCCAAAAAAATCATCAAAAGCTAAAGTGCAAATCGCTAAAAGCATTGATAACCAAACACCATTATTGATAAATAATTTTTTCATTCTAAGTTAGTTTCCTCAAATATAAGAAATGTAAGTTTAACCTATTTAAAAGGTTTAGAACTCCCTGAATTGAAAGAAGAAGAGTTGCCTATGGTTTAGAATTTAATAGTCCTATTGTTTATTAAAAAAAACCACCGCCATTCATGCCACTGCCATCGTCTTTAAAAAAAGGGTCATCCCATCCATTTTTTTGATATGCTTTGTATCCTTTGTAAAATAACCAAATGAAAAATAGTGCTATGCATACTAATGCAACCCAACCCATACTTGAAACTTTTAATAACATAGAAATTATCTTAATCTAAATACTAAAATACAAAATTGTATCTAATCGGATGCATTTCTAAATTTTCAATTTTGAATATTAGATTTTAGTAAAAAATATTTGACTATTTGGGGTTATTTCAGTTTACTTTCTCTATCAATTTTCATTGATCTGCTTACCCAAAAGGCAACGAGGAGGATATGCCTTATATTCCTGTGAAGTTTTCAGTGAGGCCCGAAAGACTAGCTGCGCTGATCCTACAAAGCTCCGCTTTGAAAATAGTGCAAACAAAAAAACGCTCAAGCAAGCTTGGCGTTTTTTCTTATTGCACTATTTATTCGTGACCCAAACTTATGGAAGTTCGAACTTTATTGAAGTTATTGAGCAAATTTATAACTATTCCTTTTTTAAGTCCATAACCGTTCTAAAACCCAAATGTTCTAAAGACGTATTTGGATCGGTGGCCAT
>CBFIGS010000012.1:0-43946 GCA_965662295.1 Polaribacter sp.
ATATACAAACAACGAAGGCATTTGAAGTTAAAGAACTCTTGTATTTTAATTTGGCTTTTAATTTATACAAATTAAAAGATTACAAGAGTTATGACTTTCAATCACTATCCTACAGAATAAAAGATAGTTTGAGGGAAAAGGAGTATCGGAAAATGATTTCTGAAATTAATCAGAAGTTTAACTTTGATGTTCAAAAAAAGGCGCTTATACGAGAGGAAGAAAATAAGCGATCTCTCGTAGCTACAGGAAGTTTACTCGTAATTTTTTCTTTATTATCGGGGCTGTATTATTATAAACTACGTCAAAAGAATTTAGGGTTACAATTGACTCAAACAAAATTAATTCAAGATCAAAATATAGAAAAAATAAAATCTGAATCTCAAGTTAGAATTTTAAATGCGACCATAGATGGCAAAGAATCTGAAAGAAAACAAATTGCAGAAACATTACACGATAGTGTTAGTACGCTATTGTCTTCTGCAAATCTTCACTTACGAGCTACACAGGCTAAATTTAACGACAATACACCAGAAGAGATAGACAAGACCCAAAAAATTATCATGGAAGCATCACAGGTGATTAGAAGTTTATCTCATACCTTGGTTTCTTCAGTTCTCTTAAAATTTGGATTGGAATATGCGATCAAAGACATGGCCAATAAATATTCGAATTCACAAATTGAAATAGAAACAAATTTAGGAGTGATAGGGAGGTATCAACAGAATTTTGAAATTAAAACCTATAATATTATTCAAGAGTTTCTTAATAATATTTTAAAACATAGTAAAGCTGAAAAAGCATTGATCAATTTAGAGGAAGTAAAAGGGGAGTTGAGTCTAAAAATTTCAGATGATGGTATTGGATTTGATAAAACAAAAATTAAAAATAAAGAAGGAATTGGTTTGAATCAAATTGAGGCAAGAATACAAATGATGAAAGGAGACTTTGATGTTATCTCTTCCATGAATAAAGGAACTATTATAACGGTGAGGTTGCCAATTCTTAAAAAAATGCCTCTTCGTTAACCCCGATTAGAAAGTTCAATAATTTCCATATCTTTTATGTTACCATCTTCTAAGGTAAAACGGAGCATCGTTCGTATTTTATGAAACCCATGGATTCCAGCTGCTCCCGGATTCAAGTGAAGTAAGTTTAGTTTTTTGTCGTATTGGACTTTTAAAATATGAGAATGCCCAGCAATAAAAATTTTTGGTGGATTCTGTTTGAGCTCTTCACGAATTCTTTGATGATATTTATTGGGATAGCCGCCAATATGAGTCATCCAAATGGATGTTTTTTCAATTTCAAATTTTGCATCTAGAGGAAATTCTGATCTTACTTCAGCACCATCAATATTTCCAAAAACTGCTCGTAGGGGTTTTATTTTTTTTAAAGTATCTGTAACATCTAGGTTCCCGATATCTCCTGCATGCCAGACTTCATCGGCTTGTTTTACAAACTTTAAAATTTGGTCATCAATATAGCCATGCGTATCAGATAAAAGTAAAATTTTTTTCATTGAAAGAAATAGTAAGAAAAATTTAACGTCTCTTGGAGCTTCAAATGTAATCATAACAAAATAATTTACGTAATTTTGATTTCTTCAAAAAAATAATATTTCTTGAGATATTTTATAGAGCTTTCTTACAACGGTAAAAATTTTCATGGCTGGCAAATTCAACCAGATGTTATTTCTGTTCAAGAAAAACTTAATAATGCAGTAAGTACCGTTTTACAAGAAAAAATAGAAGTGGTTGGAGCAGGAAGAACAGATACGGGAGTCCATGCAACCCAAATGATTGCTCATTTTGATGTGAAAAAGGAGTTAAAAGGAGATGTACCCTATAAACTAAATTCTTTGTTGCCTCATGATATTGTCGTACACAAGGTATTTCTTGTTGATGACGAAAAACATGCTCGTTTTAATGCAATTAGTCGGAGTTATGAGTATAAAATTTGGTTAGGTAGAAATCCCTTTTTATTAGATTTTTCCTGGCAACTTCACTCGCAGGAATTGAATATTGATTTAATGAATGCTGCTGCAAAGCTATTATTAGAGTACACTGATTTTCAAACTTTCTCAAAAGTAAAAACGGATGTTCACACCTATAATTGTGAGGTTACACAAGCTGTTTGGAAGCAAAATGGGAAAGAGCTTGTTTTTTACATCAGTGCCAATCGTTTTCTAAGAAATATGGTCAGAGCTATTGTTGGAACCCTTGTGGATGTTGGTTTGGAGAAAATTTCAATAGATGATTTTAGAAAAATTATAGAAAGTAAAAATAGAAGTAATGCAGGGCTGTCAGTCCCTGCAAAAGGATTATTTTTAACAAATATCAAGTATTAGTTTTGGCAGATAAAACAGGAAAGGCATTCGATTTCGATATTTTTTTAAGACTGATGTCTTTTGCTAAACGCTATAAATTGAATTTTTTTATAGCGACCATTTCAACCATTTTATTAGCGGTAGTTTCCTTATTAAATCCTTATTTAATTAAAGAAACGGTAGATAAGTATATTACAGAAAAAGATACGCAAGGTTTGATTAACAATGTAATGTTAATGTTTGCGGTCGTTCTCCTAGAAACCCTACTTCGGTTTGCCTATATTTATTTTGCAAATTGGGTTGGCCAACATATCATCAGAGATATCAGAGCTAAGATATTTAGGCATATTTTACAATTTAAAATGTCTTATTTCGATAGAAACTCTGTGGGAAAACTCGTTACAAGAGTTGTATCTGATATAGAGACAATTGCTGCATTTTTTAGTACGGGTGTTTTTACAATTGTAAGTGATGTTTTGCAAATGTTTGCAATTACAGCATTGATGTTTTATTTCAATTGGAAGTTGGCATTTATTGCATTGGCTGTTTTACCCATTTTAATATATGCAACAAGAGTTTTTCAACAAGCGATAAAAACTACTTTTCAGGAAGTAAGAAATCAAGTGGCAAATTTGAACGGTTTTGTACAGGAAAGAGTTACGGGGATGAAAATTGTTCAACTGTTTAATAGAGAAAGAATTGAATATGAGAATTTTAATGCGATAAATAACAAGCACAAAGAAGCTTATGTAAAAACCATCTGGTATTTCTCAATTTTCTTTCCAATTGCAGAAATTTTGTCGTCCATAGGAATTGGTTTGATCGTTTGGTTTGGAAGCAAACAAATTATTGGAGGTTTTGTTGCTGGTCCTGGTACAGTTATGGCATTTGTACAAATGGCACAAATGCTATTTAGGCCTTTACGACAAATTGCAGATAAGTTTAATCAATTGCAAATGGGGATTGTTTCAGGGGAGCGGGTTTTTAAAGTGATTGATACACAAAGTAGTATTGTTAAAAACGGAACGATACCTGCCAAAAAGTTAAAAGGAAACATCAATTTTAAAGAGGTTACATTTAGTTATGTGGCAGATGAAGAAGTTCTAAAGGGAATTTCTTTAGAAGTAAAAAGTGGACAAACAATAGCAATTGTTGGGGCAACAGGAGCGGGGAAATCAACGATTATTAATTTGATAAATCGTTTTTATGAGATCAATAGTGGTGCTATTTGTATTGATGATATTCCAATACAAGAATATGCTTTGGAGAATTTAAGAACTCAGATTGCGGTTGTATTACAAGATGTTTTTCTATTTTCTGATTCAATTTTAAATAACATCACCTTAAAAAACAAAAAAATTTCTTTGGAGGAAGTAAAACAAGCCGCCAAACAAATTGGGATTCACGATTTTATCATGACACTTCCTGGAAATTATCAATACAATGTGAAAGAGCGTGGGGCAATGTTGTCTTCAGGGCAAAGACAATTAATCGCTTTTTTAAGAGCTTATCTCAGTCAGCCAAGTATTTTAATTCTAGATGAAGCAACTTCTTCGGTAGATTCTTATGCAGAGCAACTGATTCAATATGCAACGGAAACAATTACCAAAGGAAGGACTTCTATCATCATCGCTCATAGATTGGCAACGATTAAGCAGGCAGATAAGATTATTGTGATGGACCAAGGACTCATCGTAGAGGAGGGAACACATGATGAATTATTGCACAAGGAAAAAGGATATTATAAAAACTTATACGAGAAGCAGTTTAGCGCCAAGAAAGCTTCTTAAAAAAAAATTAGATCAAATCTTTTTTGAGTTTTTCGTTGAGTTCTAAATAATCAGAATACAATACAAAACCACCATCTTTTATATAGGAAATTTCCCCAGTTTCTTCTGAAACTAACAAACAAACAGCATCTGTTTTTTCAGAAACCCCTATGGCGGCTTTGTGGCGTAAGCCAAATCTTGCAGGAATTTTAGTGTTATCAGAAATTGGTAACACAACTCTGGTAGCAACAATAAAATTGTCTCTTATAATTAATGCACCATCATGTAAAGGACTATTTTTATAGAAGATACTCTCTAAAATAGCTTCATTAACCAAGGCATTCATATTGTCTCCTGTATTGATTAAGAAATCCAAAGCATTTGTTCGTTCAATAACGATTAGTGCACCCGTTTGTGTTTTTGATAAACTTTTACACGCATTGATAATGACTTCGGTATTGATTTCAGAGCTAATCTCCGTTTGTAAAAACTTTAATTGTTTCAAGAAATTGCGTTTGTTTGTAAAGTTTGTTGTGCCAATCATTAATAAGAATTTTCTTATTTCTTGTTGAAAGACAATAATTAAAGCGATCACACCCCCACCTAAAAGTGTTCCTAAGATGCTACTAAGCATTTTCATGTTTAGAACTTCAGTAATTTTCCAAATGACAAAAATAATGGCAACACCGATGACAATATTAATGGCTACCGTTCCTTTTAATAGTTTATAAATATAGTAAAGTAGAAAAGCTACTAACAAAATATCTAAAACATCCAACAAAGAAAATTCAATAAAATCGAACATAAAATTCACTGATTTTAGGCTAAAGTACTAATAAATTAGCGGAATACAATGCCTATTATGATATCCGTATAACAAACAAAGGAGTGACTTTTTGAGGAGTCAAAGGAGTTTTTTTAGAAGAATTCATAAAAAGGAATTCAAAATATAGAAGTTATATAATTCGAGAGACAATTTTTATAGCTTCCATTGCCTCTTTTACATCGTGAACTCGCAAAATAGTTGCACCATTTAATAAGGCAATTGTATTTGCACAGGTAGTGGCATTTAATGCCTCTTGAGCAGAAATTCCTAAGGGTTTGTATAACATAGATTTTCTTGAAATTCCTGCAAGTATTGGAGTATTTAAGCTTTTGAAAAGTTCTAATTTCTTGAGGATTTCAAAATTATGATCAATGGTTTTTCCAAAACCAAAGCCCAAATCAATAATGATATCATTTACTTTAAGCTGATGAAGTTTTTCGATTTGTTCTGCAAAAAAGAAAATAATTTCCTTGGTAATATCTTCATATTTAGGATTTTGTTGCATGTTTTGGGGAGTTCCTAACATGTGCATTAAGATATAGGGAACTTTTAAATTTGCAACGGTCGCAAACATATTGGGATCTATTTTTCCTCCAGAAATATCGTTTATAATTGCGGCTCCTGTATGAATTGTTTCCCTAGCAACCTTACTTCTAAAAGTATCAACAGAAAGAATGATTTCAGGGAAATTTTTTACCAATAAATCAATCACAGGAACAATTCTTTTTAGTTCTTCATCTTCAGAAATATGAATGGCTCCTGGTCTTGATGAATAGGCCCCAACATCGATAAAAGTAGCTCCTTCAGTCAGCATTTTTTCAACCTGAGAAAGAATTTCAGCATCATTTTTATATCGACCTCCGTCAAAAAAAGAATCAGGAGTTATATTTAACACCCCCATTACTTTTGGTGATGACACCTCTACTAGTGTTCCCTTACAATTGATTGTCATTTTAATTTACCACTTTATGTATTACGTTTGTTTTTTTTGGGGCTTTGTATTGGTTCATTTTTTCCATCAAATCATTTACAGAAATTCCAACTAATAACATTTTTCTATTTGCTTGCTTTAAATAGCCCTCTGCTACCATTTTATCTAACTGTAAAAGAACTGCATCAAAGAATCCATTCATATTTAAAAGACCTACCGGTTTTTGTTCGATTTGTAATTGATTTAAAGTAAGTGCCTCAAATAGTTCATCTAGGGTACCAAAACCACCTGGAAGAGTGATGTAACCTTCTACTAATTTACTCATAATCACTTTTCGATCACTCATTTTTTCACACACAATCATTTCTTTTACTCCTGTATGAACTACTTCTTTTTTTTCTAATAATTTTGGAATTACTCCAATAACTTTGCCTTTGAGTTTTAACACTGTGTCAGCAAGAATTCCCATCATTCCAATTTTCCCTCCGCCATAAACTAACTCAATGTCGTTTTTAGCAAAATAATTTCCTAATTCGATAGCTGCTTCTTTATACATAGGATTAAAACCTAGACTTGAGCCACAAAAAACTACAATTTTTTTCATTGGATAGTTGATAAATTCATTGTAAAAATAAATGAAATGCTTTGAAGATTTACTACATTTGGAAAAATACTTTTTATAAAAAATGCAAGATACCTCAAAACAATATGATACCGTGATCAATGAATGTAGAAGTTTATTTGTTAAAAAAATGGCTGATTACGGATCTGCTTGGAGAATTTTACGTTTGCCATCGCTTACAGATCAAATATTTATCAAGGCCCAAAGAATCCGTCAGTTACAAGAAAACGAGGTCAGAAAAGTTGATGAAGGAGTGATCTCTGAGTTCATCGGAATTATTAATTACTCGATTATGGCCTTAATTCAGTTAGAAAAAGGGGTTGTAGAAAATCCAGATTTAAATACTGAAGAAGCTACTGCTCTGTATGATAAACACAGCAACAGTACAAAACAATTGATGATGGATAAAAATCATGATTATGGCGAGGCATGGAGAGATATGCGAGTTGCAAGTTTAACGGATTTAATTTTACAAAAACTATTACGGGTAAAACAAATTGAAGATAATAAAGGAAAGACAATTGTTTCTGAGGGGATCGATGCGAATTATCAAGACATGATTAATTATGCTGTTTTTGCAATGATTCATTTGGAAGAGTAATTATTATCAGAAAAGTCTCTATCAAGTTAAAAAATATATTATGAAACTATTGATACAACTTATTAGAATTTTAGTAGGAGGCTTGTTTGTGTTTTCTGGCTTTGTCAAATTGGTAGATCCAATTGGTTCCCAGTATAAGTTTCAAGAATATTTTTCTGAATCGGTATTGAATATAGAATTCTTAATTCCGTATGCATTGCCATTTGCTATTTTATTAATTATTGCGGAAATTTTGTTAGGCGTGATGATTTTAATTGGCTACAAACCAACACTAACTGTTTGGAGTTTGTTTGTATTGACCCTTATTTTTTTGTTTTTAACCTGGTATTCCGCGTATTATAATAAAGTAACAGATTGCGGATGCTTTGGGGATGCCATTAAATTAACCCCTTGGGAAACCTTCTATAAGAATGTACTGTTAATTGGGTTCATCCTTGTATTATTGCTAAAAATTAAAATGATTCAACCCATTTTTAAAGGGAGTCTTCCAAAAGTAATTACCTTTTTATCTTTAGCTAGTTTTTTATTTATCGTACAACATGTATTGTCTCATTTGCCACTCATCGATTTTAGAGCCTATGCGATTGGTAAAAATTTACAAGAGGGAATGAAATATCCTGCAGATGGAAGTATAGCTCCAGTTCATGATTTTGTGTTAGAAGATGCACAAGCAGATTTAGCACCAGAATTATTACAAGAGGAGAAACTCCTATTGGTTATTGTTTATAATTTGGCAAAAAGTGAAGTAAATGGATTTCCAGAAATTAAAGAAATGACCACAAAAGCAATCAAAAAAGGGTATACAGTGTATGGAGTTTCTGCTTCATTTTCTGACGAGTTAACCTTTGTGAAAGAAAAATACAGTTTACCTTTTGAGTTCTTGTTTTGTGATGAGACGACCCTAAAAACCATGATTAGAGCAAATCCAGGGGTCATGATTTTAGACAAAGGAACAGTTGTTGAAAAAAAGCATTGGGTAGATATTGACCAAATAAAATTATAATGAAACAAGTATTGGTTGTTTTTATAGGAGGTGGTTTTGGTAGTGTATTACGCTATGTAATTGGAAAATGGCTTAACAACACCCCTAATGGTTTTCCCTACGGAACTTTTGCAGCCAATATTTTGGGAAGTCTATTGATTGGAATTATACTAGGATATGCTGCAAAAAGTGAGACGCTTTCACAGAATTATGTATTGTTGCTAGCAACAGGTTTTTGTGGTGGATTTACAACTTTTTCAACCTTTGCTTATGAGAATCAGGTTTTTTTAAAGTCTGGAGACTTTTCAAGTTTTGCTCTCTATACAATTGCTAGTTTTGTAGTTGGTTTTTCAGCAGTATTTGCTGGAATCTACTTGGCTAAATTTATTTAATACGATACAATGAACGAATTTGTTACTTATCAATCAGAAGAAAAATGAGCCATTATTACCATTAATAATGGAAAAGCCAATGCAATCTCTCATGAGGTAATAGAAGGATTGAATAAAAGTTTAGACAAGGCACACCAGGAAAATAAAGTAGTGATTCTAACAGGGCAAAATGGAATTTTCTCTGCTGGATTCGATTTAAAAGTGATGACTGAATCATCAGAATCAGCCAAAAAATTAGTAACAAAAGGATCTAAGTTGTCTTTAAAAATGTTGTCTTTCCCACAGCCAATTATTGTTCTTTGTTCTGGTCATGCAATTGCTAAAGGAGCTTTTCTTCTACTTTCTTCAGATTATAGAATCGGAGTTGATGGCGACTTTAAAATAGGCTTAAACGAAGTGATGATAGGAATGACCATGCACCATGCGGGGATTTCCATTGCAAAAGCACGTTTGTCTAAAGTGTATTTGAATAGAAGTGTAAATAATGCAGAAATCTACACTCCAAAAGAGGCTGTAAAAGCAGGGTTTTTAGATGTACTTGTTCCTGAAAACCAACAGCTAGAAACAGCAATCAAAGTAGCGGAAATGTTTTCTAAATTGAATAAAAAAGCACATTTTGAAACGAAGTTAAAAGTGAGGAAAAAACACTTAAAAGAGTTGGAAAATGCGATTGATTTAGATTTAAAAACAACTATTTCCATCAATCCTTAATCCAACCTTATTGAGATCCTGAGTGTCTTCATTTTATTCGGCAACTCATCTCTTCAAGCATTTATAGTCACCGCTTAAAAATTGGAAATGTTCTCAATTTCTATCCGCAAACAAAAAAAATAATTTTTTATAATTTCAGGGGTAAAATATTCCTCAGAAACTTTGGTAGCATCTTTTTGTACATTAACTTTGACGTTCATTATTAATGATTAGAAATAAAAGATAAAATAAATTAATAAGTTTACATAAGGATTCAGAATTCAGAAAATGGATATACTATTAAATGTTGCAGAGAATAAGAAAATAAATCAGGAAATAACCATTTCTGGTTCTAAAAGCGAATCAAATAGGTTGTTAATTCTCCAAAATTTATTCCCAGAAATTTCAATAGAAAATTTATCAGATTCTGATGATTCTGTTCATCTACAAGAGGCACTTTCTTCAAGTGATGAACTTGTGAATATTGGACATGCAGGAACTGCCATGCGCTTCCTAACTTCTTATTTTGCCTCCAGAGAGGATAGGGAAGTTGTTTTAACAGGTTCTGAAAGAATGCAAAATAGACCCATTGAGATTTTGGTCAATGCTTTAAAAGACCTAGGAGCGAATATTTCTTATGAAGCGAAACAAGGCTATCCTCCAATTCGAATTAAAGGAACAAAGATTACGAATCAAAAGGTTCAGATTTATGGGAATGTTAGTAGCCAATACATTTCTTCTTTGGTATTAATTGCCTCAAAATTAGACAACGGCTTGGAGATAGAATTGATTGGTAAAATTACTTCTGTACCTTATATCAATATGACTTTAAGTTTGTTACATCAATTAGGAATTCAAACAAAGTTTGAAGGGAATACCATATACGTTCGTCCAAAAAAATACATTCAAAAACAAACGATTGTTGTAGAGTCTGATTGGTCTTCGGCAAGTTATTTTTATTCAATTATTGCCCTTTCAGAGATTGGTTCAGAGATTACCCTATCTGCCTATAAAAAAGAAAGTTTACAAGGAGATTCTTGTTTGGTAGAAATTTACCAACATTTTGGAGTTGAAACTTTTTTTGATACTCATTCAATCCGTTTAAAGAAAACACAAAAAACTAACAATTCTATCCTAGAGATTGATTTAAAAAATGCTCCAGACATTGCTCAAACAATTGCGGTAACTTGTTTTGCCGAAAATATTGCATGTAACTTACTAGGGTTGCATACTTTAAAAATTAAAGAAACTGATCGACTTGAGGCACTAAAAGAAGAATTGTCAAATTTAGGAGCCACAATTTCTGTAACCGAGCACAGTTTACACCTAGAAAGTTCTTCAGAAATACATCCAAATATTTCTATAAAGACCTATAATGATCATCGAATGGCAATGGCTTTTGCGCCACTAGCATTGAAAGTTCCTATTAAAATTTTAGAGGCAGAAGTTGTTACAAAATCGTATCAAAAGTTTTGGGACGATATACAACTCATAGGAATTAAAATTGAGAAACTGTAAATTAAACAGTCAAACACTTGACAACGCCTGTTCCGATGTCGTATATTTGCCCACTTTATAACAAATATACGTATGAAATTATCGCATTTTGAATTTGACTTACCCGAAGAGTTATTAGCTCAATACCCAACAGATCATAGAGACGAGTCTCGTTTAATGGTTCTCAATCGAAAAGAGGGGACTATAGAACACAAACTTTTTAAAGATGTAATCAATTACTTTGATGAAGGGGATGTTATCATGTTAAACAACACGAAAGTCTTTCCTGCGAGAATGTTTGGTAATAAAGAAAAAACAGGTGCTAGAATTGAAGTTTTCTTATTAAGAGAGCTAAATGCAGAAAATAGATTGTGGGATGTTTTGGTAGATCCAGCAAGAAAAATTAGAATTGGGAACAAGTTATTCTTTGGTGAAGACGATAGTTTAGTCGCTGAGGTTATAGACAATACAACTTCTAGAGGAAGAACGTTGCGTTTTTTGTTTAGCGGTTCATACGAAGAGTTTAGAGCTAAATTATTAGAACTAGGACAAACTCCATTGCCAAAAGCAATTAATAGAGAGGTCGAAGATTTAGACAAAGAACGTTACCAAACTATTTATGCAAAACACGAAGGGGCTGTTGCAGCACCGACAGCTGGGTTGCATTTTTCCAAACATTTAATTAAGCGTTTAGAAATTAAAGGAGTTGAGTTTGCAGAAACAACACTTCATGTGGGTCTAGGAACATTTAGCCCCGTTGAGGTTGAAGATTTATCCAAGCATAAAATGGACTCAGAGCAAATTATTATTCCTGAAGCATCTGCCAATAAAATTAACCAAGCAAAAGCTGAAAAAAGAAGAGTATGTTCTGTAGGAACAACGGTAATGAGAACTGTTGAGTCTTCAGTTTCATCTAAAAATGAATTGAATGCATTTGAAGGTTGGACTAATAAATTTATTTTCCCTCCCTATGAGTTTAGTATTGCCACGAGTATGATCACAAATTTACATACACCCAAATCAACCTTGCTAATGCAAGCAGCTGCATTTGGAGGATACGATTTTGTAATGGAGGCCTATAAAGAAGCGATCAAAGAAAAATATAGATTCTCTACTTATGGAGATGCAATGTTAATTATATAAGTATAAGATATAGATAGATCATAAACCTCGCAAGTTTCTTGTGAGGTTTTGTATTTTTGCAAAAGATGGAAGTAAAAAAAAGAGATATAAGAGCTTTAACCAAAGAACAATTGCGAGATTTTTTTGTGGAAAATGGCGATAAAGCTTTCAGAGGGAATCAAGTTTTTGAGTGGCTTTGGAGTAAGTCTTTATTCACTTTTGCAGACATGACAAACATTTCTAAGCAAACGAGAGAAATGTTAGAAGCGAACTTTGTGATCAATCATATCAAAGTCGATTCCATGCAAAAAAGTAAGGATGGTACCATAAAAAATGGCATCAAATTACACGATGGATTTGTCGTAGAATCTGTGCTGATTCCAACAGAAAAAAGAACAACAGCCTGTGTTTCTAGTCAGGTTGGTTGTAGTTTAGATTGTAAATTTTGTGCAACTGCCCGTTTAAAAAGAATGCGTAATTTAAATCCTGATGAAATTTATGATCAAGTAGTCATTATAGATAAACAAAGTAGGTTGTATCACAATCACAAATTAACCAACATTGTTTTTATGGGAATGGGAGAGCCTTTAATGAATTATAACAATGTGCTTAAATCTATAGAAATGATAACTTCTCCAGAAGGTTTAGGGATGTCTTCAAAACGAATTACAGTTTCTACTTCAGGAATCCCAAAAATGATTAAAAAAATGGCCGATGAAGAAGTGAAATTTAACTTAGCAGTATCTCTTCATTCTGCAATAGATGAGGTTAGAACAACTATAATGCCCTTCAATACAACGTTTCCGTTAAAAGATTTGAAAGAGTCTTTGGAATATTGGTATGAAAAAACAAACCGACCGATTACCTACGAATATATTGTTTGGAATGGAATTAATGATAGAAAAGAAGATATTACAGCATTGGTAGATTTTTGTAAAGCAGTTCCCTGTAAAGTAAATTTGATAGAATACAACCCTATTGATGATGGTGTGTTTCAACAAGCAAGCTCATCCGTTATAAATAATTATATTTCTAATTTAGAAATGCACGATATTACAGTCAATGTTAGAAGAAGCAGAGGAAAAGATATTGATGCTGCTTGTGGGCAATTGGCCAATAAATCGTAAGTGAATTTTTTGCTAATTTTGCAAGAAAACAATTAGTTCCGTTTAAATGAATTTTGTAGAGCAAATAAAACAACCAATAATTTCAGAAATAGAACTTTTTGAGGAGAAGTTTAAAGGAGCGATGTTGTCTAAAGTTCCTCTTTTAAATAGAATTACCTATTATATTGTGCGGAGAAAAGGAAAACAAATGCGACCAATGTTTGTTTTCTTAGTTGCAAAAATGGTTTCTGATGGTGGTTTTGACGAACGAACTTTCAGAGGAGCCTCAGTGGTAGAGTTGATTCATACCGCAACTTTGGTTCATGATGATGTAGTTGATGAGAGTAATAGGAGAAGAGGGTTTTTCTCTTTAAATGCCATCTGGAAAAATAAAATTGCAGTTTTAGTTGGAGATTTTTTATTATCGAAAGGATTGTTATTGTCTATCGATAACGAAGATTTTGACTTGTTGAAATTAATTTCTATTGCGGTTCGTGAAATGAGTGAAGGCGAGTTACTTCAGATAGAAAAAGCAAGAAAGTTAGATATTACAGAAGATATTTATTTTGATATTATTCGTAAAAAAACAGCTACGTTAATTGCTGCTTGTTGCGGAATTGGTGCTGCCTCTGTGGGAGCCAATAAAGATACCGTGCAGCAAATGCGAAAATTTGGAGAATATATTGGAATGGCTTTTCAAATCAAAGATGATTTATTTGATTATTATGATGGAAAAATTGGAAAACCAACAGGAATAGATATCAAAGAGAAAAAAATGACCTTGCCTCTGATTTATACATTGAACGTTTGTTCTTCTAAAGAAAGGTCTTGGTTAATCAACTCGATAAAAAAACACAATAGAAATAAAAAACGTGTCAAAGAAGTCATTGCCTTTGTTAAAGAAAATGGGGGAATTGAATACAGTACTTCAAAAATGAATGATTATAAGAATAGAGCCATTGGAATTTTGGAAAATTACCCACCCTCTGAATACAAAACTTCCTTGATAAAGATGATTGATTATGTTGTAGAGCGAGAAATTTAGTATTTATAGTTGCAAAAGTTCTTCAACAAACCTTCTAGAATTTGATAGTCTAGGCACCTTGTGTTGGCCACCTAACTTATTTTTTTGTTTTAACCAATTGTAAAAAAGATCTTTTTTTGCCTTGTGAATTTTAGGAGGCATTAGGGTCATATTTTTATAACGTTTTGCTTCATAATCTGAGTTGATCGCTTTTAAAGAATTGTCTAAGATTTCTGTAAAATAAGACAAACTTTCTGGTTCTTTATCAAACTCAATAATCCACTCATGGCCTCCTTTTTCTTTTCCCTCCATAAAAATTGGACTGACTGTAAATTCTTTAATAATAGCAGCATTTTTTTCACAAGTAATTTTTAATGCATCTTCTACATTCTCAATATTTAGTTCCTCTCCAAACACATTAATATAATGCTTTGTTCTTCCGGTTATCTTTATGCGATAAGGATTTAAAGAAGTAAATCGTATGGTATCTCCAATTAGATAACGCCACAATCCTCCATTAGTAGTAATCACTAAGGCGTAGTCTATATCCTTTTTAACCTCAGAAATGGAGATTGCTTTCGATTGTTCACCTTTATAATTCGACATAGGAATAAATTCATAAAAAATTCCATAATCTAACATTAAAAGGAGTTCTTTAGAGTTGTTTCTGTCTTGAATAGCAAAAAAACCTTCTGAGGCATTATAAGTTTCATAATATTGAAAGTCTTTTTTTGGAATAATTCTCTGATATTGTTCTCTGTAGGGATTGAAATTTACACCTCCGTGAAAATATACTTCTAAATTTGGCCAAACTTCCAAAATATGATTTTTTCCAGTTCTTTCCAGTACTCGATTTAATAATACGAGCATCCAGCTTGGTACGCCTACCAAGCTCGTAATATTTTCGTTGATCGTTTCATCAATAATGGCTTCCATTTTAGTTTCCCATTCACTCATTAATGCAACTTCTTGACTTGGAGCGGAGCTAAAATCGGCCCATAAAGGCATGTTTTCTATGATAATTGCAGATAAATCTCCGAAATAGGAATCGTTGTCTTTGTAAACATCAGAACTGCCTCCCAAACGCAAACTTTTACCGGTGAAAAGCTGTGTGTTTTTATTGTTGTTGATATACAAGCACAACATGTCTTTACCAGCTTTCATATGACAGTATTCCAGAGCTTCGTCTGAAACAGGGATGAATTTACTTTTCGAGTTTGTGGTTCCACTTGATTTTGCAAACCATTTTATATCTGTTGGCCAAAATAAATTTTGTTCACCTTTTCTACATCTTTCAATGAGGGGTTCAAAACTTTCGTACTTCTGAATGGGAACATTTGTTGAAAAATCCGTATAATTTTTGATAAATGAGAACCCTTTATCGATTCCAAATGTTGTGTTTTTAGCTTTGTTTATAAGTTTTAAAAGTAATTCATCTTGAACATTTTCAGGATATTTTAAAAACAACTCAATTTGATGTTTTCGTTTTTTCAAAAACCAAGAAATGATAGAATTGATAATTTGAAACGCCATAGAAATTCGTAAATTTGTTAAGTTCGATTCAAAAATGAAAATATTTTTTTAATCGAAAACTAAAATAGTAAAATCTTTTCTATGAACTACCAAGGAGTTTTAAAAAAAATGTGGACAGAAAATACGGAAGAAATTCAGTATTACTTAGAGATGGAAACTGATTTTATCAATATGAACCAGTTGTTAGGTACAGAAATAGGGATCAATTTTGTTGGCTATGAATGTTTACATTGCCATTCAGAAAAGCAAATATACAGACAAGGGTTTTGTAAGTCTTGTTTTTTTGATACGCCCAGTGCAGGTGATTGGATTATGAGACCAGAATTAAGCAAAGCGCATTTAGGAATCGAAGATAGAGACTTGGATTATGAAACATCGGTTCAATTAACTCCTCATATTGTGTATTTGGCTAACTCCAGTAATGTAAAAGTTGGCGTTACAAGGAAGACACAGGTTCCAACTCGTTGGATAGATCAAGGCGCACATGCCGCAATTGAAATTGTAGAAGTTCCCAACCGCTATTTAGCAGGAATCACGGAGGTTGCTTTAAAAAAACATGTAGCTGATAAAACCAATTGGCGTAAAATGTTGAAGAATGATGTTGAGAATGTAAGCTTGTTGGAATGGAGAGATCAGTTAAAAGAATTCATACCAGATGAGGTTAAAGAATATATTATTGAGACCAATACTGAAACCAATATGAATTTTCCTGTAAAAAAATATCCACAGAAACCAACGAGTTTAAATTTAGTAAAAACGCCCTCATACAAGGGCAAATTAGTGGGTATAAAAGGGCAATATTTACTTTTTGAAGACCAAACAGTTTTTAATGTTAGAAGTAATGAAGGTTTGGTGGTCAGAATTAATATATACAACTAATATGAAGGTAATAAAACCTGTAAACGGCAAATATCCACAAATACCAAAAGATTGTTTTATAGCGGATAATGCTACAATTGTCGGTGAAGTTTCTTTAGGATCAAAATGCAGTGTGTGGTTCAATGCCGTAATACGGGGCGATGTTCATTCAATAAAAATTGGGAATAAAGTCAATATTCAAGATGGTGTAGTTATTCATGCAACTTACTTGAAATCGCCTACAAATATTGGTAATAATGTTTCAATTGGTCATAATGCGCTGGTTCATGGGTGTACAATTCACGATAATGTGTTGGTAGGCATGGGGAGCATAATTATGGATGATTGTGTCATAGAGTCTAATTCAATTATTGCTGCAGGCGCTGTAGTAACCAAAAATACACGTGTAGAAAGTGGAAGTGTTTATGCTGGTATTCCCGCCAAAAAGGTAAAAGATATTTCTCAAGAACTTATTTCTGGAGAAATTGATAGAATTGCCAATAATTATATTAAATATGCGAGTTGGTATAAAGATTAGCCGATAATTTGATCTAAGCTTGCTGCTCCAGATTACTTTTTTTACTCCTCACAAAAAGCCTTCTCTTTATCCCAAATGCAACTTCATATAAAAATAAAAAAGAGTAAATTTGTTTTAGATTAATGTATTTTAACAACGTAATTATGAGAAATTATTTGTGGTGCCTTTTATTGTTACCAATGTTGAGCATGGCTCAAGATAGTACACGTGTAGATCTAAGCAATCCTCATGCAACAGTGCAAACTCACTTATATTTTTTACAATCGGATTCTTTTGATCCAAAAAAAGCTGCGAAAACAATTTTAGGATTATCAGAAGAGCAGGCCATAAAAAAAGCGATTAAAATAAAACAAGTATTGGATGGCAAAGGATTGTATGTAGATGTGAATAAAATCCCTGTAAATCCAAATTATAAAGACTCTATTGGGTATTCTTCTTTTTTTAAATATGTTTTGTTCCCGCAAAGAATGCCACAAATCTATGTAGAAAAGATAGGAGATAAGTGGTATTTTTCTTCCGAGACCCTTTCAAAAATAGATAGTTTATACAAAGAAGTGTATCCGTGGTATGTTCATAAGTTAGAAAATTTAATTCCAGTTTCAGGCCATAAAAAAATTATAGGGGTAGAGTTATGGCAGTTTATCGGTCTTCTATCTCTACTAACTCTGGGGTATTTTGTCTTTATGATTGTAAAAAGAATTGCGTTCTTTCTGCTAAGAAGAATTCAACAACAAATTACAAAAAACACCAATTTAGAGGTAAATAAAGTACTAAAACAATTAGCACATCCGATAAGTTTACTCGTTGGAGTTGCTTTTATAGACAAACTTTTTCCGTCTTTACAATTTGGGTTACCTGTAAACACTTGGGTATTTTTAGGTTTGAATATTGCCAAAACAATCTTTTGGATTTATGTTTTCTTGAAGTTAGTAAAAGTTGTCATGTTTATTTATGGGCAGTTTGCTGAAAAAACCCATGGGAGATTGGATGATCAATTAGTCCCGATTTTAAATAGTCTATTTACGGGTCTTGTTATTGTTATTGGTTTGTTTAGATTATTGATTCTTTTTGGAGTTGATGCTGCAACAATGCTCGCTGGAGCCACAATTGGTGGTTTGGCAGTTGCCTTGGCATCTCAAGATACCGTTAAAAATCTAATAGGGACGATCATGATTTTTCTTGACAAGCCTTTTCATATAGAAGATTGGATTGAGGCTGGAGAAGTGGTTGGGACCGTAGAAAAAGTGGGCTTTAGATCCACAAGTGTTCGTGCTGCGGATACGTCTGTCTACAAAATCCCTAATAGTAAATTATCTGAAATTGTTATCAATAATAAAGGATTGCGATTGTTTAGAAGATACAATACTAATCTAGGTTTGCGTTATGACACACCACCGGAACTAATTGAAGCGTTTGTAAAAGGAGTAAGAGAAATTATAATCGCACATCCAGAAACTCGTTCAGATTCATTTAATGTAGAATTTACAGGATTTGGAGATTCTGCTTTGTTGGTAATGATAAATGTGTACTTTAAAAGCTTGGCATGGGGTATTGAGCAATCCTCAAAACACAGATTGCATATAGCGATTGTAAAATTAGCCAAGGCATTGGGGGTAGATTTTGCTTTTCCATCTACAACGGTTACCATAGAACAGTTTCCAGAAAAGAAAGGAGTCAATCTTAAATATGATATTGACTCAAAAAGAATTGATACTGTTATTAAGGAGGTATTGACCGATTTTACCGATGAATTTTCCAATTAATAGTAAGAATTGTATCCGATTGGTAAATTAGGGTTAGAGAAATAAAAAGGATTTTTACACTACTTCATACCATAAAAAAGAGCTCCTCAAATTAAGAGGAGCTCTTTTTTATTTTGTGTGGGCAAGCTTCTATATGAATAGTTTTCTAGAGACGGAACAAAGGCATGCTCAAAAAGGACTAGTAGGCTCTTTGGTTATTTCCTTCGTAAAAGTTTATATAAGCCTGGTTTACAACTCTCCTTCCTCCAGGAGTTGGGTAATCCCCTGTAAAATACCAATCACCTAGATTTTCTGGACAAGCGGTATGCAATCCTTCAACAGATTGATAAATAACCTCTATTTCTGCTTTTATATCGCTAGTTTTTAACATTTCTGCAATTTTTTTAGAGATCTCTTCCGCTAAAAATGGTTTGTAAATTTCTTTTACATGGTTTATAATCTCTGTGTCTGTTTTGGAGGCTTGTTCTTTACATTTTTTGTAAACATCTTCAACAATATGGTATTGATTTGTATCTTTAAGGAGTTCCAAAGCTGCTTTGAAAGCAATAAAAGCGTCAATTCTCGCCATGTCTATTCCATAACAATCAGGATAACGAATTTGAGGAGCTGAAGAAACAATAACTATTTTTTTAGGACTTAGTCGATCTAATATTTTAATAATACTCTTCTTTAGAGTTGTTCCTCGAACAATACTATCATCAATAATAACCAAGTTGTCAGTAGGTTTTACAACTCCATAAGTAATGTCATAAACATGTTCTACCAAATCATCTCTACTGCTATCATCAGCAATAAAGGTTCTTAATTTTGCATCTTTAATTGCTATTTTTTCAAAACGAGGTCTTTCAGAAAGAATTTCAGTTACTTTTTCTGCAGATAAATTTTTTCCTCCAGTTAAAATTTTATTAGTTTTTTGTTGATTTAAAATATCTTCAGCAGCTTCTGTCATTCCATAAAAAGAAGTTTCTGCTGTATTGGGAATGAAAGAAAAAACAGTATTTGAAATATCACTATTGATAGCGTTTAAAATCTTTGGAAAAACGAGTTTCCCAAGATTTTTTCGCTCTTCATAGATACTGGCATCACTCCCTCTAGAAAAATAAATACGTTCAAAAGAACAGGCTAATTTTTCTTTAGGTTCATTCACTAATTGTATCGATGTTTTGCCACTTTTTTTAATAACTAAAGCATGACCTCTCTCTAATTCTTTGATGGCGTCAATTTTTACGTTGAAAACGGTTTGAATAGCAGGCCTTTCTGATGCTACAACAACAACTTCTTCATCTTCGTAAAAATAGGTGGGTCTAATTCCATTAGGATCTCTTAATACAAAAGCATCTCCATGACCAACTATCCCCGCCATTGCATATCCGCCATCCCAGTTTTTAGAGGATCTTTTCAATACTTTTCTGAGACTTAAATTTTCTTCGATGAAGGGGGAAGCATCTTTTTTATTAAAACCTTTTTCTTTTGCTTTTTGATAGAGTTCAGCCACTTCATCTTCTAAAAAATGACCAATTTTTTCCATTACAGTTACGGTGTCAGTAAATTCTTTTGGGTGCTGACCTAACTCAACTAACTCTTCTAACATTTGGTTAGAATTTGTCATGTTAAAATTACCCGCTACAATTAAGTTTTTATGTCTCCAATTACTTTGACGCAAAAAAGGATGTACACTTTCAATGCTATTTTTCCCAAAAGTACCATAACGAACGTGTCCTAAAAATAGGTTTCCAACATAAGGCATGTGCTGCTCTTGCCAGTCAACATCATCTTTTTTATCTGGATGCTGTTCTAAAACACCATTCAAACGATCATTAATTTGAGCAAAAACATCTTGAATAGGTTGTGATTTGTTAGAGCGAACTCGGCTAATGTATCTAGTACCTGGTTCTACATTAATTTTAACACTGGCAAAGCCAGCCCCATCCTGACCACGATTGTGCTGTTTTTCCATTAATAAATACATTTTATTAATTCCGTAAAAAGCAGAACCGTATTTATCTTTATAAAATTGTAATGGTTTTTTTAATCGAACAAGTGCAATTCCACATTCGTGTTTGATAGCATCACTCATTTGTATTTGTCATTTTTTGTTTATAAAAAATCCGCAGACAAAACTGCGGAGGTCATTTAAGATATATTGATGTCAAATTGTGTTAATTCTTTAAAAGCTTGTAAACGTTGTGTAACCTCATCATTTGTAAGTTCTTGCAAGCGTTCTGTACCAAATTTCTCTACACAGAAAGATGCGATATTAGAACCATAAATAATTGCATTCTTCATATTTTCAAAAGAAATATTTTCTGTTTTTGATAGATATCCGCAAAAACCACCTGCAAAGGTATCTCCTGCTCCAGTGGGATCAAATACTTCTGCTAGAGGGAGTGCTGGGGCATAAAACATGTTCCCTTTATTAAATAATAAAGCACCATGCTCTCCTTTTTTAATCACTACATATTTGGGTCCCATTTCATGGATTTTTTTAGCAGCATTAACCAGCGAATATTCTCCAGACAATTGGCGAGCTTCCTCATCATTGATCGTAATTACATCCACTCTTTTTAGAACGGTATGCAAATCTGTCAAAGCAATATCCATCCAAAAATTCATTGTATCTAAAACCACCAACTTTGGTTTTTTTGTCATTTGATCTAAGACAGATGCTTGTGTTAATGGATGTAAGTTCCCTAACATCACAATTGGAGCATCTTTAAAATCTTCAGGGACTTCCGGAGTAAAGTTTTCTAATACATTTAATTCTGTAACCAAGGTGTCTCTTGAGTTCATATCATTGTGGTACTTTCCACTCCAAAAGAACGTTTTACCTTCTTTTACAATTTCGATTCCTTTGGTGTCAATTCCTTTAGAATTCATCATTTTTATGTATGATGTTGGAAAATCTCCGCCAACAACAGAAACAATTCCTGTTTTTACTCCAAATTGACTGGCTGCTAGCCCTACAAAAGTTCCGGAACCACCTAGTATTTTATCAGTTTTTCCAAATGGAGTTTCAATGGCATCAAATGCAACCGTACCCACTGCTAATAATTTATTCATATGCCGTTTAAACCTTCTGTAATGAAGGATTTTCATGTGCCAATCAGCCTCTAATATACTTGATTAACAAAATTAGTATTCTATTTACTTTATCTGCAACAAAGCGATTTTAACGCTTTTTTATCGTATTTTTACCTTTTTTTAAAGGCGATTATAATACTATCGCAAAAATAAGTTTTAAAAATGACTATCAAAGAAATACAAGAAGAAATTATTGAAGAGTTTTCTATGTTTGATGATTGGATGGATCGTTATGAATATATTATAGAGTTAGGAAAATCATTACCAATAATAAACGATCAGTTTAAATTAGATGAAAACTTAATTAAAGGCTGTCAGTCTAAAGTTTGGTTATACTCTGAGTTAGAAAATGAGATCATAAAATATTCTGCAGATAGTGATGCTATACTAACAAAGGGTATTGCAGCGTTACTATTACGAGTGTACTCTGGTCAGAGGCCTGAAGAAATTATAGCTGCAGAGACAAGTTTTATTGATGAAATTGGACTCAAGGAACATTTGTCTCCTACAAGAGCAAATGGTTTGGTTTCCATGATAAAACAAATAAAAATATATGCAATTGCTCAGCAATCCAAGTTATTAAATTAAGATTTTTAAAAATGACAGACAAAGAATTAGAAGAAATAGGAGATAAAATCGTGGGAGTTTTAAAAACAATCTATGATCCAGAAATACCGGTAGATATTTATGAATTGGGTCTAATTTATGATGTTTTTGTGTCAGAAGAAAACAATGCAAAAATACTTATGACCTTAACTTCTCCAAATTGCCCTGTTGCAGAAAGTTTGCCTGTAGAGATTGAAGACAAAGTAAAAACCCTGAAAGAAATTGAAAATTGTGAAGTAGAAATTACTTTCGATCCAACTTGGACACAGGAAATGATGAGTGAAGAGGCAAAACTCGAATTAGGGATGCTTTAAATTAATGGATCAAAAAATGGCAGAAGAAATTATAAATAGAGTCTCAAATAGTCAATTAAAAACCTTTGACCTAGAAGAAATTTATCCTGAAGGGAAAAGAATTGTAGTTGATATTAAAGATTGGTTATTTGAAGAACTAATTTTAAAAGAGAAAGATTTTAGAGCATCGGTAAAAAATCATGATTGGTCTCAATATAAAAATTCTTTTGTGGCGATATCTTGTTCAGTAGATGCGATTATTCCCTCATGGGCATTTATGTTAGTTGCTTCTCAAGTATCTGCTCATGCAAATAAAGTAGTGATTGGAGATTTAGAATTACTAGAAACAACAATTTATCAAGAATTAATAAGTTTCCTAGATTTTAAAGATTATATTGATTTGCCCGTAATTATTAAAGGCTGCTCAAATAAACCGATACCGGATTCTGCATATGCCTTTTTAATAGAAAAATTACAACCCATCGTAAAATCGATTATGTTTGGCGAAGCATGTTCAACTGTCCCTATTTATAAGCCAAAAAAATAGTTTTATTTTCCTACAATGAAATGATCTTTATAAAATGAGAAAAATAGTACTGCTGTTTTTATTCCTTTTTTCATCTTCTTTGTTCGCTCAACATGAGAAGAAAGACAGCTTGCCGGTTCCTATATGGAAAATTCATGGTAGGTTTACGTTTATATTCAACCAATCTTCATTCAATAACTGGGCCTCTGGAGGAGAAAATACAATTGCAGGAGACTTAAATATCAACTACGATTTCAATTACAAAAAAGAGCATATCAACTGGGATACTAGAATTTTAACAGGGTATGGTTTGAGTTATGTAAGTGAAAAAGGATACAGAAAAACCAATGATCGTTTTGAATTAAATTCTTTATTTGGGGTGCGATCTAGAGGGAATTGGTTTTTTTCTAATTTTATCAACTTTAAAACACAATATACAAGAGGATATAATTACAAAGAAACATCCAAAGAGCTAGTTTCGGCTTTTTTTTCGCCTGCATATTTAAGTATTGGGCCAGGTGCACTTTGGAAAAAATCTGACAATTTAAATTTAAATATTGCGCCAGCTACTGCAAGATTTACCTTTGTAAATGATGAGTTTTCAGGGAGATTTGGGGTGGCAGAAGGAGAAAACGTTGCTTTTAGTTTGGGATTTAATTTATCTGGATATTACAAATTGAGTATCATGGAAAATATTGAGATGGAGAATATAGTAACCATGTACTCGGATTACTTGGATAAGCCACAAAATATTGATGTAGAATACCAAGCCAATGTTCGTTTTAAGGTGAACAAGTTTATTAAAATGCACTTTACGATCCACACCATTATAGATGCCAATACCTCAGGGAGAGCTCAATTTAGAGAGTTATTTGGACTTGGATTAAATTATAGTTTTCACGAAAAGAAGGTCTACAAATACCTCTAAGATTAAGATTCTTCTCCCTTATATTCATAGTATAAAAAGTCATTATAAGGAAAACGTTGGATATGAATTTTCTTTACCTCTTCATAAGTATTCTTTTTAAAATCCTCTAAATTTTTCTTGTTTAGTGCAGAAATAAAAATAGAAGCTACCTCATAATCATTCATCCAAGTTTTTTTCCAGTCTTGGAGTGTGTAGTGTTCTTTTCCTTTTTCTGTAATAAGATCATCCTCCTCAATTGTTTCATGAGAATAGGCATCAATTTTATTAAAGACTAATAATGTGGGTTTGTCGGCACATTTTATATCATTTAAAATAGAGTTTACGGAAGCAATATGATCTTCAAAATTAGGATGAGAAATGTCTACAACATGCAAGAGTAAGTCTGCTTCGCGAACTTCATCTAGAGTAGATTTAAAGGACTCTACCAATTGTGTGGGCAGTTTTCTTATGAAACCAACAGTATCAGTCAATAAGAAAGGAATATTCTTTATGACTACTTTTCTTACGGTAGTATCTAAAGTTGCAAATAATTTGTTTTCGGCAAAAACATCACTTTTACTGATGACATTCATCAAAGTAGATTTACCAACATTTGTATAGCCAACAAGGGCAACTCTAACCATTTTACCACGGTTTTTTCGCTGCACAGCCATTTGTTTATCGATGGTTAATAATTTCTTTTTTAGTAGCGTGATTTTATCGCGAATAATACGTCGATCTGTTTCAATTTCAGTTTCACCAGGTCCACGCATTCCAATTCCACCTTTTTGCTTGTCTAGGTGAGTCCAAAGTCTGGTTAAACGGGGCAACAAATATTGACATTGTGCCAATTCAACTTGAGTTTTTGCAGAACTTGTTTGTGCTCTTTGTGCAAAAATATCTAAAATGAGATTGGTTCTGTCTAAAATTTTACAATCTAATACTTTTTCGATGTTTCGTATTTGCGCTGGAGACAACTCATCATCAAAAATAGCCGTACCGATAGCATTAGCATTTATATAATCTCTTACTTCTTCTAATTTACCTACCCCTAAAAAAGTTTTAGGATTGGGTTTTTCCATCTTTTGGACAAAACGTTTTACAGCAATTCCTCCAGCAGTCATTGTTAAAAACTCTAGTTCATCTAAGTATTCAGTAGATTGAATTTCATCTTGTTGTTGAGATATGATCCCGATTAAAATTGCTTTTTCTGAGGTAACTTTACGTTGGTCTATCATAGGGAGCAAAAATACGAAGATTTGATTTGAAAAAGCATAAAAAAAAGACCAAGATAAATAGGCTTCATCCTATTGATTAGGATTTAAACAAGAACATTAATTTTTATCTTGTTGATTGAAAGCATCTCTTAGTTTTTGATCATTTAATATGTACTTTTTATACTTTCCATCTCTATACCTGTAATAAATAAAAAAAGGCATGAATAAAAAAGAAAAATAAAACACCCCTAAACCCATCACAATCTCGGCTTTTTCATGTCCGGTATTTTTCAAGTATATTCCAATGGCTACCCATACTAAAAAGATGGCAAACATTATTTTTAACGCTAGTTTCATATTGTAAAATTACAAAAGTTATCTGTTTAATCCTTTTTTTATTCAAATGAACTTGATTTTTTTTAGACGCTATGATCCATTATCAGATGTATTTCTATCATAGATCCTCTCAATAAAAAACACAAAGTTTAGAATCAATTTTATATTTTTGAAATAAAATACGAAATCACTTTTAAAATATTTAATATTTCCAGACTTGAGTTCAAATTTCACAAGATAAATACACGATGTCTACCACTAAAAAATACCTAATTCAACATTTCAATAATACCCTAGAATTGTATGCTTCCAATAAAAAAAAATATACCTCTAGCTGGTTCATGGATTTTGGAAAGCTTGGATCTGAAATCTTTAATTCTGAAGAACAAAAAATCTATTCCATCAACAAAAAGTTTAAATTCTGGAAATGGAAATTGGTCTTTACAATCAATGATCGTTCTGAAGATATAATAGAATTAATTTCTCTAAATAATAGAAAAACGATTTATTCAGTGGAGGTTCATCAAGTTATGTATGTGATAAAAATTCATTACAAAAAGAAAATATCTATTTTTAAAAACGGAGATAAAATTGCAGAATTCGATGCTTCTATTCAAGACGAAAATCAATATCATACCACACAATTACACCTTTTAGATATCAAAGATTTGGAGTGGTGTTTTTTGTTGTTTTCTTGTTTGAAAATTGGAGAAACTGAACAAAATTCAAAAATTGTATTGTCAAGTCAAAAACAACTGGAAATAAATGAAGACCCTTGGATTTAGCGTGTCATTATGAAAATTTTACACCCCTAATAGTTGAGGTAAAAATTGTAATAATAATAAAAAAAACATCACAGCGAATGAGATGGTAAGCGGCTTCCAGATTTCTTTCTTTTTGTATTTTAATTGATTCCCTAAGTTTTTATTCCAAAAATACTCTGATAAAATAGCGTAGCCAAAGAGGTTAAATAGTAGGGTAACAAAAAACATTTTAGGAAGATAATTCAAAAGTATTATTGAGGCAATCGTATAGGAAATCCCAAAAACAAGTACTTGATTTCTTGCTACAGGCTTGTTCATTTCTTTTAAATTTTGCATTAATAAAATAGCGCCAAATATCGTCGAAAAAAAAACAGTAAAGCCTTGGATGGCTCTTTTGGAATATAATATAGGTAATGACAATTCTTCAGAAAAATTATCATTATCAACATGCTCTTTTTCAAGGGTTTCTATGATCTCATTTTCTTTAAAAGCATCTTTATATAAATCATCTGTTTTCTGAATCAAATTTCTAAGCTCCATTTCCCAAATGACCGCCCGGATTGCTTCTTGGGTATAGTTGTCCTTTTCATGAAGGATGTGCTCTAACTCTTTGTTAGATTTTAAACTCATGTTTTTTGTAAAACTGTTTGTTTTCATTTTTTTATGTTCTCGTCTAAGTACTTCTTAGAACTAAAAGTAGTTTATACTATTCTTTAGTAGTTAGTATATCAGTTCCCAAATAACGGTCGTCTTTATTGTAATACCAGGCTCTAATTTTAGGCATTTTAATTTCATGAACCCTCTCTAAACCGGAAAGTAAGATAAATTCTCCGCTCTTTTCTTCTTTTTTGAAAAACTGATACGCTTTCATTTCATAGTTTTTTGGATTGAAATAAAAATACCAACGATCTTTTCCTACCTTTTCATCATAGGTAACTTTTAGAACCAAATACTCTTTCCCTTTAAATATTTTTTTGACTACTTTTTGATGGATAATAGTACCGTTATCTTTAAGTTTCATTGGGAGTCCATACAAAAATGTGTAGTAATTTTTATATAAATTTGCCCGCTTACAGGTTGCGTTATATTTCTTTTTAATTTTTTTTGATGGATGCTGATCTCCATTGATTCCTATTGAACAAATTCCTTTGTTTACTGTATATTCAATGGTAGTAGAATCTTTAATTGACTTTACATAGAAGTATTCTTTTGGTAAATTGATACGAACTTCACTTTTTCTTTTCACATCATTAGGAGTATTCATTGTAATTAACAACTCTTCATTAAAATCCTTCCAATTTCCCTTTGGATCATGAAATTGAATTGTTTTTTCTAGTAATTGATCACCTGTTATGGATTGTGAAAAAAGAGCGTTCGATGTCCATAGAAATAAAAAAAGAAGTATTTTTTTCATGAGTTAAATGTAATAAAAATCCCGCATTTGCGGGATTTTATACTTAGGCTTTGATCTCAGATTTTAAATTTAGTTCCTTGAGTTGTTGCTCGTCTAAAAATGCAGGTGCATCAATCATGACATCACGACCAGAATTATTTTTTGGAAAGGCAATAAAATCTCTAATGGTTTCTTGACCTCCCAGAATTGCCACCAATCTATCTAGTCCAAATGCCAAACCTCCATGAGGTGGAGCTCCATATTCAAAGGCATCCATTAAGAATCCAAATTGAGCTTTTGCCTCTTCTTCAGTGAACCCTAAATGGCGCAACATGGTTGCTTGGATCTCTTTATCATGAATACGAATAGAGCCACCTCCAATTTCATTTCCGTTTAGAACTAAATCATATGCATTTGCCTTCACCTCTCCCGGGTTGGTCTCTAATAACTCTAATTGTCCCGGTTTTGGCGATGTAAATGGATGATGCATTGCATGGTAATGACCTGTTTCTTCATCCAATTCTAACAATGGAAAATCAATAACCCATAATGGGGCAAATACCTTTGGATCTCTCAATCCTAAACGTTCTGCTAATTCCATTCTTAATGCAGATAATTGAGCTCTTACTTTATGGGTTTTACCAGATAAAATACAGATCAAATCTCCAGGTTTAGCTCCAGTAGTTACGGCCCATTTAGCCAGGTCTTCTTGAGTGTAAAATTTATCTACAGAAGATTTAAAGGTTCCATCCTCATTTACCCGACAATATACCATCCCTAGAGCACCAACTTGAGGTCTTTTTACCCAATTAATTAATTTATCTATTTCTTTTCTTGTGAATTTATTCCCTCCCGGAACCGCAATTCCTACTACTAATTCAGCATTGTTAAAAACACCAAATTCTTTGTGTTGAGTTACAGAATTTAACTCACCAAACTTCATTTCAAATCGAATGTCTGGCTTGTCATTTCCATACAACCTCATTGCGTCATCGTACAGCATTCTTGGGAATTCTGCCACATCAACCCCATTAATTTCTTTTAATAAGTGACGGGTTAACCCTTCAAAAATAGTTAAAATATCTTCTTGCTCCACAAATGCCATTTCGCAGTCGATTTGTGTAAATTCTGGTTGTCTGTCTGCACGAAGATCCTCATCTCTGAAGCATTTTACAATCTGAAAATATTTATCCATTCCACCAACCATTAGGAGTTGTTTGAATGTTTGCGGAGATTGGGGTAATGCATAAAACTGACCTTCATTCATTCTTGATGGAACTACAAAATCTCTAGCTCCTTCTGGAGTAGATTTTATCAAATAAGGGGTTTCTACTTCAATAAACTCTTGATCAGACAAATATTTTCGAACCTCCATGCTCACCTTATGACGAAAGATTAAACTCTCTTGTACGGGATTTCTTCTAATGTCAAGATATCTGTATTTCATTCGGATATCTTCTCCTCCATCTGTTTCGTCTTCTATGGTAAATGGGGGAGTTAATGCTTCATTCAAGATTTTTAGGGAAGTAACTAGTACTTCAATATTTCCAGTTGCTATTTTTGTGTTTTTAGACTCACGTTCAATAACAGTTCCTGTAATTTGTATGACAAATTCTCTTCCTAATGATGTTGCTTTTTCCATCATTTCCTTTGAAGTACGCTCTTCATCAAAAATCAATTGCGTAATTCCATAACGATCGCGTAAATCTACCCAAACCATAAAACCCTTGTCGCGAGATTTTTGGACCCAGCCTGCCAAGGTTACTTCTGTGTTAATATGCGATGCTCTTAATTCGCCGCAAGAATGACTTCTATACATTTTGTGTCTTTTAATGAGTTACAAAACTAAACATTTTCAATTGAATAATAGAGTTTTGTAAGTTCATTTCTGTATAGAAACCTGCGGTTTTTTCATGTTCTTTTTTTTTTAGAATAAACGGTTCTAAGAATTGCTAGAATTAGAAATGTAGAATCCATCTAATTCTTTGTAAATTTGTTTTATGAGCGTTATTAATATTCAAGAGAAGTTTGCCTTGTTCTCAGATCATTGGTCCCCAAAAAAAGTAGGCGAATTAAATGGACAACAAATTTTACTAGCAAAAATTAAAGGCGAATTTGTTTTTCATCAACACGACGATGAAGATGAGCTTTTTATGGTAATTAAGGGATCTTTAGACATTGAATTAAAAAATGAAATAGTCACCTTACAGGAGGGGGAATTTTATATTGTACCCAAAGGAGTCGCACACAAACCTATTGCCAAAGAGGAAGTCTATCTTTTATTATTTGAACCACTCACCACAAAACACACAGGAGATATTATTGCCGATATTACTTTAGAAACCTATGAATCTATTTAATTATGAGTAAGTTGTATATAGTGCCCACCCCAATAGGAAATCTGGAAGATATGACATTTAGAGCCATTCGTGTTTTAAAAGAAGTAGATTTTATTCTAGCGGAAGACACCCGTACAAGTGGAAAACTATTAAAACATTTTGAGATTTCTACTCAAATGCACAGTCACCACATGCATAATGAGCATCGGTCAATTGAAGGGATTTTAAACCGATTAAAAAATGGAGAAACCTGTGCGTTGATCTCTGATGCTGGAACTCCTGCAATTTCAGATCCTGGTTTTTTATTGACGAGAGCATGCGTCGAAAACAAGATTGAAGTAGACTGTTTGCCTGGAGCCACAGCTTTTGTTCCAGCACTCGTAAATTCAGGCTTACCCAATGAAAAATTTATTTTTGAAGGTTTCTTGCCTGTGAAAAAAGGAAGACAAACGCGGTTGTTATTTTTGGCCGAAGAAAATAGAACAATGATTTTTTATGAATCGCCTCATAAGTTAGTAAAAACATTAGGTCATTTTGTAGCATATTTTGGGGCAGATAGAGCGATTTCTGTGTCAAGAGAACTTACGAAAATGTTTCAAGAAACCATTAGAGGGACCGCCTCTGAAGTTTTAGCTCATTTTGAAGCAAAACCTCCAAAAGGAGAAATCGTCATTGTGGTAGAAGGGAAGAAGTAGTTTATTTGAGTCTACTTTTCTTCCTGGTATTTTTCATAGATACGTTCAATGATTGTTTGTAATTCTTTTTTTTAAGTTTTTAATTCTATTACTCAATGCAATGTTTTTATAAGTTAATTCATTCAAAGAATTAATTATCAAAGGAATCAATCCTTGATAGTTCACAGCAAGCATTTTATTTTTATCCATGCTTACGAGTTCTGGAAAAATATGTTTTACATCTTGAGCCAAAAAACCAATTTTTTTTCTTTGAGATTTTTTTTCTAGCATGTTGTATTTTTTTGGCTGAATTTTTAAAATCATCTCAAGTGAAGGTCCAAAAGAGGTAATATTATTTTTGACTCTAGCGTCTGAAATAGTTTTGATCTCGTTTTTAAAGGAAACTGTTCCATTTGCTAATGTAACGATATCGAGATCAGAGTCAAGACCAATTGATGCTTCATTCACTAAGATATTGTCAACCGTTACAGATCCGGAAGTGAGCCTCTCTGAAATATCTATTGAAGAGAACGAGTAGTCTTGTGAAAAACTACAGAAGGGGATTAGAAAAAGAATTATTAGGTAATTTTTCATGATTATAAATTTAGTTGTTTATGAGTTTTTCTATTGTAGATAGCTGATTTTCAAGATCTTTATAAATTTCATTTTGTTCTTTCAGTGCTTTAATTAGTATGGGGATCAATCCTTGGTAATTCAAAGCAAGCATACCGTTTTTATCTTCATCGACTAATTCTGGAAATACTTTTTGTACCTCTTGTGCTAACAATCCAATTTTTTCTTTTTGTTCCTTATCTGCTAGCATGGTATACCTTTTTGCCTCTATTTTTATCAAACGAATAAGAGTTGGTTCAAGTGCTATGATCTTTGATTTTAGTCTGGCATCTGAGGAAACGTAGATGTCTCCTGCTACTGTAAGGGATCCATCTGTAAGTGTTATTAAATCATTATCATCACTATGACCAATGTTTGTTCCATCAAATACCAAGCTGTCTACGATTAAGGATCCTGCGTTGGTGGTTTCCGATGTTGTTACTGAATTTGCTGAAATCGACTCAGGGTTTAACTGAATTCCAGTGCTCATGATGTTTTCTGAAAGAGCCGTACTTGTTCCATTATAAATTGCTGTATCAGATGCTGGATTCACTTTTAAAACTTCAGATCCGTCTGCGGTACCGGAAAGGCTTATTCCAAGTGTGGTTATTAATCCATTAGTCGATATAGAATTCGGTGTTGTTGAAGACAATGTTGCGCTACCTCTAGTAAGATGAAATACAAAGTCTGTTGTTTCTAGAGCGCCAGATGAATTTGAATTTGTGTAAAAAGTCTCACTTGCAGTAATAGATACATTTGTATTGTCTATTGATAGCTGAATTGCATCAAAAGTAGGGATGATTAAATTTAAAGGAGCGGTATTGTTATTTTGTGATGTTTCCATTTCCATTCCATGAATATTAAAAATTGAGTTCGCAACAGGACTTACCGTAAGGATTTCTTCTCCAGAAGGAGCGCCTGATATTCCAATGCCTAATACCCATTCAGTTAGTGAAGTTTTCAAAATACTTGTGGGAGTAGAACTTGAGAGTGTTGCATTCCCTCCAGATAGACTCAATATGAAATCAGTAGCCTCTAAATCACCAGAACCGTTATTTGTATTGTATACATTCGAATCTGTAGTTACCGTTACGCTACTGTTGTTAGCTGCTAAAGACACATTACTTATTTTTGCGGGCTCTAGAAATTCATATACATTAACTTTCCCTGTATTGGTTCCAACAGCCACTTTAGATCCGCTACCATTCATCGATATAGAAATACCAGAGTATTGGTAAGATCCATCTCCATCAATATCATTTCCTAACTGATTCCATGATTCCTCCGAGTATTTGTAAATCCGAGTATGGCCAGAGTAAGAACCGTTTCCACTATTTAAATAAGCCCCAATAGCAACTCTAGTTCCATCATTGTTCATTGATACAGCAGTTCCAGAATAATTTGTGGCTCCCTCGCCATCAATATCACCTCCTAATTGTGTCCATGCTCCATTGGAGTATTCATATACTCTAGTATGTCCTGAATTACCTCCATTTCCATCATTTCCATTCGCTCCAATTGCGACTTTAGTTCCATCATCGCTCATCGATACACTAATACCTGATTTATCATCTCTTGCCTCTCCGTCAATATCACTTCCCAACTGCGTCCATGTTCCACTGTTATATTATATACTCTGGTATGTCCTGAATTACGTCCATTTCCATCATTACTATCCGCTCCAATAGCGATGATGGTTCCATCACTGTTCATGGAGATGGAAGTTCCTGAATTGTCATTTACGGTTTCTCCTTCAATGTCATCTCCTAATTGATTCCAAGATCCATTAGTGTATTCATATACTCGTGTGTGCCCTGAGTCCAAACCACTACTATTATAGGGAGATGCAATTCCTACAACAGTTCCATCATTGCTCATGGATAAATTAATTCCTAATTGGTCATCAATTTCTCCATCAATATCACCTCCTAACTGATTCCATGCATTATTTTCATATTGATAGACTCTTACATGGCCTGCATTGTTTCCATTATCCTCATTTCCTTTTGCTCCAATAGCAACGATCGTTCCGCCATTACTAATAGATACAGAAGTTCCTGATGTATCACCGGGATATTCTCCCAAAATATCATTTCCTAATTGACTCCAAGAACCGTTGGTGTATTCAAAGACTCTTACGTGACCTGCATTCTCCCCACCGATATCATTGTATGCCCCACCAATAGCGACCCTAGTTCCATCATTGTTTATCGATAAGGCCGTTCCAAATGACTCGTAAGGAGAATCTCCAGAAATCGTGTTGCCAAGTTGAATCTGAGAAAATAAGAGGTAGGGGGTTATGAGAATGATTAGAAGCAGTTTTTTTTTCATTGCGCTAAATTTTTACTTCTAAAATAAAATTAATTTTAATTGTTTTATTAAAAAACAACTAAAAATCGATGGAAGCTTTGCTTTGTACAGTAGAGACTAAAAAGACACAGAATGATTTATAAACAATAGGTTTGAGTTTTGATCTTTATAAGCGATCAAAAAAGTAGCCTGTAGAAATGATTAATTGGCGTTTTTTTTTCTTTAGATTAGAGGAGGTAAAGGAGCCACTATTATTCATGTTTGCCTTTTTCCCAACCATGTTTTCCTAAATATTGATTTCCAGATGCTACGGCGCCTTCCTCAATAGAAGTTCCCATAGAGTCGTTCCAACGATTTAAATAACCAAAAAGAGAAATCACGCCCAACATTTCAACGATTTCGCCCTCATCCCAATACTTATAAAGTTCTTTTTTGATGTTTTGATCAACTGCATTTGGAATTATTGAAGCAGCCAGAGAAAAATTGAGAGCCGCTCTTTCTGCTTCAGAAAATGCAGCATGTGTTTTATACTCCCATATATGATCCAATTGCTCTTGTTCTGCTCCATAACGTTCTGCAGCTCTAATTGCATGCGCTTGGCAATATCTACAACCAGTGGCATTGCTTGAAACCCAAGCGATCATTCTTTTTAAGGCAGAGGTAACCCTCCCTTCATTCCCCATCACCGCTTTATTTAAATTAATAAACGCCTTTGAAATAGCAGGTCTTCGTTGCATGGTTAATACAGAATTGGGACAAAAACCTAGTGTTTCATTAAAAAATTCTGCAAGCTTTTTGGTTTCAAGATCGTGTTCTGCGGTTAAAGGTGTTACAAGTGCCATAGGTTATTTTTTATAAATTATCCAATGAAAAAACATCAAGATGTTGCTCATTTGAGATTTTTTGAATTTAAGGATGAATTTCTATCTGTTTTTTTATTTTTGTATGCGCATACAAATTACGATTTCAATTTTAAAGATACGACTATAAAAACATTAAATATGACGACAAACATTGTAACAACTACTTGGAAAAAGAATAACGAATTTGAAACTGATAATCCGAGTGAACACAAATTCATCATGTTTAATAATTCTGATGACAATGGAGACACCGTTGGTTTTGCCCCCAAAGCATTAATGTTATCATCTTTGGCTGGATGTTCAGGACTGGATGTAGCTTCGTTGTTAAAAAAAATGCACGCTGAAGTTGCCGGTTTTAAGATTGATGTTACTGCAGAATTGACAGACGAACATCCAAAGTTTTACAATAAAGTAAAAGTAGATTACCATTTTACAGACAGTAATTTACAACCGAAAAAAATTCAAAAAGCAGTCAATTTATCGGTCACTAAATATTGTGGAGTTATGGAAATGTTTCGACAATTTGCAGAAGTAGAAATCGAAATTTTCTTTCACGAACTCTAAGATATTGGTAAAAAACAATTCTACTTTTTTTATATTTATCTCAAGAAATTTTAGTTTAAATTATTTTTTCTCCGTTAGAATATTACAAACATTGTTGTATCTTAAGTCCAAAAAGTCACTGCAATGAGATGGACATTTAAACCAACACCGGAAAAGGAGAAAGTAGAAACCCTGGCCAAAGAATTACAGGTGAATTCTACAATAGCAGCTATTCTTTGTCAAAGAAATATTGAAACATTTGAGGAAGCAAAAAGATATTTCCGTCCAAGTCTAGAACAACTCCATGATCCTTTTTTAATGAAAGATATGGATCTTGCCGTGTCAAGAATTGAAACTGCGATTGCTCACAATGAAAACATTTTAATTTATGGTGATTATGATGTAGATGGAACCACAGCGGTTTCTTTGGTTTCTTCCTACTTAAAAACAATTTATTCTAATATTGCTACGTATATTCCGGACAGGTATGCAGAGGGATATGGTGTATCCTATAAAGGAATTGATTTTGCCGCTGACAATGATTTTCCCTTGATTATTGCCCTAGATTGTGGGATCAAAGCCATTGATAAAGTTGTTTACGCGGCAAAAAAAAATATTGATTTTATTATTTGTGATCATCACAAACCAGGGCCAGAAATTCCAAAAGCTATTGCGGTTTTAAACCCCAAAAGAAAAGATTGTACTTACCCTTTCGATGAATTATGTGGTTGTGGAGTTGGTTTTAAACTCATACAAGCACTTGGTATTTCCAGAAACAAAACGATTCAAGATTTCCTTCCTTATTTAGATTTGGTAGCCACTGCCATCGCTGCGGATATTGTTCCTATGATTGGAGAGAATAGAGTGCTTGCCTATTATGGTTTGCAAGTGATTAATCAAAATCCTTGCAATGGAATTAAAGCAATCATTCATCAAACGAAAAAGACAGCACTTACTATTACTGATGTTGTTTTTATTATTGCACCAAGAATAAATGCTGCAGGAAGAATGAAACATGGAAACTATGCCGTTGAATTATTAACAGAAATGGATTTCGACGCTGCTCTTGATTTTGCTGCTTCCATAGAGATATTCAATGCAGATAGAAAAGATTTAGATAAAAAAATTACGAACGAAGCTCTTATTCAAATTATTGATAATGCAGAGGAAAAAGCTTTTTCTACCGTTGTTTACCAAGAAGATTGGCACAAAGGAGTTATTGGTATTGTAGCCTCTCGTTTGATAGAGAAATATTACAGACCTACGCTTGTGTTTACCAAAAGTGGCGATATGTTAGCTGCATCTGCTAGATCTGTGAAGGGGTTTGATGTTTACAATGCACTTCATGAATGTGAGGAATTTATAGTGCAATTTGGCGGTCATAAATATGCTGCTGGCCTAACCCTACGTCCAGAAAACTATACCAATTTTAAAAAAAAGTTTGAAGAAGTTGTTCAGCGCAGTATGGATGAAAATCTAACAACTCCAGAGATTTCTATAGATGCCCCGATCGATTTTTCAGAAATCACGCCTAAATTTTTCAGAATTATTCAACAAATGGCTCCTTTTGGTCCTTCGAATATGAAGCCTGTCTTCAGTTCTACTGCGGTCAGAGATAATGGATATGGAAAACAGGTAGGTGGAGACAAAGCTCATTTGAAACTGAATCTTTTTCAAGGAGATAATAAAAAAACCTTCAACGCGATCGGTTTTAATTTGGGAAATAAAATGGACCTTATCAATAATGACTTTGATATTGTTTATGTCTTAGACGAAAACGAATGGAATGGTCATAAAAACCTGCAATTGGTTTTAAAGGATGTAAAATAGTTTCTAGTTTTCCATAGATAATAACACCATTCTGAGTTCCATAAATGAAAAAGACTTGTCTACTTTTTCCTTGAGTTCGGTTAAGTTTTTAAAGGAAGTTTCTTCTATTGCTTTGATCATTTTTTTATACCGCTTTAGAGAGATTAACTCAAGAATATCAATTTCTCCAGAAGGAATATAGCTAGCCAAGTGACTTTCGACAGTACCAGTAGTCAGACTTCTTTCTTTTGCAATTTCTTTGATGGAGTATCCAGCTTTAAACAATTCGAATGAAATCTGTTTGGTTGTTTTTTTGTCTTCTTTTTTTTGCTCATTCAGGCTATTGATGCCATTTTCTTTGCAATATTCTTCAATCAGGGCTAAAATTTCTTCTCCGTATTTTTTGACACGAATTTTTCCCATTCCAGAAATTTTTAACAATTCCTTTTCTGATCTTGGCAAAAGATCGCAAAGTGCATATAGTGTTTCTTGTGTAAAAATCTGAAAATGAGCAATTCCAAGAGATGTTGCAATTTCGTCTCTTAATTCACGTAATTTTAGAGCCAAAATTGGGTCGCGTTTGGAGGACAGTTTTTTCTTTTTTAGAGGAGCTGTTTTCTGTAAAACAGCCTTCGCTCTCACTTGTAAAAAGTCTTGAACTTTAAATTTAGTTGTCATTTTCTGAAGTGCAAATAACTTTTCCTCCAACTGTTCTTGAAGTGAATCAAACTGTTTAGAAAAGTCTTTTTTAACGGCCTTATTATCTGTCGAAAATGAAATGGCATCTAGAGGTTTTTCAATATTTCCAATTGTTTCCCTCAGAAAATAAGCAACTGCTTTTGTAAAACGTTCTTGAATTTGAGAACTGTTTTCAGGGAGAACAGGCTCTTTTGAAATGGTTTTCAATTGATTTTGAAACCCGTTAGATACTTTCATTAAAGCAACAATTCCATCATCCTTTATAGTTTGTAGGTGATTTATAACATCTCCTTTAATGCTTGTTTTGTTTTTGTAATAGATATCTATCAATCTTGATATTGGATATAAAAATTGTTGATATTCAAATAATTCTGAAATTAAATTCAATTGAAATCTTTTTTCAGATTCATTCAAAGTCCTTTCATCAGGATGATTTTCTTCTACAGCTTCATTAAAAGTACTTACTGTTTTGTCATTGATAATGGCATTGCTAGAAATAGGTGTTTTTAAAACCAATCCTTCTAAAGAAGTACATCTGCTTAAAGCGACATAGGTTTGGCCATGTGCAAAAGAAGCTTCTGCATCTATAATTGCCTTTTCAAAGGTCAAACCCTGGCTTTTGTGAATGGTAATGGCCCAGGCCAAACGCAAGGGGATTTGTTTGAAAGAACCAACAATATCTTCTTTTAGCTCTTTTGTTTCTTCATTGATAGAATAATTAATAGAATTCCATAATTCTTTTTCGGTACTAATTTCCTCAATTTCATTGGCACACTGAACCGTAACGGTATCTTCTGAAATGTCTGTGATCATCCCTATTTTACCATTGAAATATCTTTTTTCAGGTGAGGAATCATTTTTAATAAACATTACTTGAGCCCCAATTTTTAAGGCTAATTTTTCATCATTAGGATATGCGTTTTCATTAAATTTCCCAGATATTTCAGCCTCAAAAATGTAGTTTTTATTTTTAATTGTATTCAATTTAGAATCGTTGATCAGATGCGCTCTTTTGTTGTGTGTCGTTAACGTAATATACCCCTCTTCTTTCGAAGGAGAGAAGCTTGGATCAAAGCGTTGATTCAAAATCGTAGCAGATTCTTCGGATAAATTGTCATTTCTAATTTCATTTAAAATGCGAATAAAATTCTCATTTTTTTGACGATAAATATGTTTCAATTCGATAGAGACCACATTGGCCTCCTGATAAGCCTTGCTACTAAAAAAATAAACGGTATTGTAATGTTGCTGCAATAAACTCCATTCATTGGGTTTTACAACGGGAGCCAACTGCTGCAAATCGCCAATCATTAAAATTTGTGCGCCTCCAAATACTTTATTTCGATTTTTGTAACGACGAAGTACTTGATCGATCCCATCCAACAAATCAGCACGGACCATAGAGATTTCATCTATAATGACCAAATCTAAGGATTTTATGATATCAATTTTAGTTTTTGAAAATTTCCGCTGTTGATTAGAAGTGTTGCTTATTTGATTGGGTAGAATTGGTCCAAAAGGCATTTGAAAAAACGAATGAATGGTTACGCCTTTCGCATTGATTGCCGCGACCCCTGTGGGTGCCACAATGACCATTCTTTTTAAAGATTCGTTTTTAATTTGATGTAAAAAAGTAGTTTTTCCTGTCCCTGCTTTTCCTGTGATAAATAAATTTCTATCCGTTTTATTGATAAAATTAAAGGCGAGTTCTAATTCAGGATTTTTGGGCATTGTTGCTTTTTTCAGCAAGGTAAATAATTAAATATTATTTCATAAAAAATCCCGAGTTAAAAGCTCAGGATTTTTTATTAGTAAACATTTAAAATATTCAATTACATTTCTAATGCTTTTTTGATATCATTATGCATCAATAATTCTACAGGATTTTCTAGAGCCTCCTTCACTGCAACTAAGAAACCTACGGATTCTCTACCATCAACAATTCTGTGATCGTAAGACAGTGCAACATACATGATAGGTTGAATAACAACTTCACCATTAACTGCCATCGGTCTGTTTACAATATTATGCATTCCTAAAATTCCACTTTGTGGAGGATTTAAAATGGGAGTAGATAGCATGGAACCAAAAACCCCTCCATTTGTAATTGTAAAGGTTCCTCCGGTCATTTCGTCAATGGTTATTTGTCCGTCTCTAGCTCTAATGGCCAATCTTTTTACTTCAGATTCTACTCCTTTAAAAGATAAGTTCTCAGCATTTCTAATTACCGGGACCATCAGTCCTTTTGGACCAGAAACCGCAATAGAAATATCTTGAAAATCATTTTTAATTTGGAAATCTCCATCAATCATAGAGTTTACATCGGGATATAGTTTTAAAGCCCTGACAACCGCGAGTGTAAAGAAAGACATAAATCCTAAACCAACACCATGTTTTGTTTTAAAGTCTTCTTTAAATTGAGAGCGTAAATCAAAAATAGGTTGCATATTCACTTCGTTAAAAGTAGTTAGCATCGCCGTTTCGCTTTTTACAGCGACCAGACGTTCGGCTACTTTTCTTCGAAGCATAGACATTTTTTTGCGTGTTGTTCCTCTGCTTCCACCTTCAGGTAAGGTTCCCATAGAAGGAACCGCTTTTACTACATCTTCTTTTGTAATTCTTCCCGCTTTCCCGGTTCCTTTAATTGTTGCAGCATCTATGTTTTTTTCAGCTAAAATTTTCTTAGCTGCAGGAGAAGCAGTTCCCGATGCGTAGGTAGTTGCACTCTCTTCTTTTGCCGGTATTGTTGTAGTTCCTTTTTTTACTTCTTCTGCTACTGGTGAAGCCGAGGCTCCTTCTGGTTGTGCAGCATCAGTATCGATCAAACAGACAACGGCTCCAACAGCCACTGCATCTCCTTCTTCGGCCTGTAATGTAATGATACCACTTTCTTCAGCAGGTAACTCTAAGGTTGCTTTATCAGAGTCTACTTCAGCAATCGGTTGGTCTTTTTCAACATAATCTCCATCTTCAACTAACCAGGTAGCAATTTCTACTTCTGTTATTGATTCTCCCGGTGAAGGAACTTTCATTTCTAAAATCATCAGTTCTTATTTTTCTTTTTTACTGAACACTTTTCAGTATTTTTATTCTTATATTCTTTTTAACAGAATTTTTCACTATTTATTATAACAAAAAAGGGACCGTTTTATTTCCGTACAAATTATTCATTACTAAAAACACTGTCGATAACCGCTTTATGTCGTTTTTTAAATCTTGTGCTAGAACCTGCTGCAGGGACTGCATAGTATTTTCTTGAACGAACATTCAATTTCACCAACTCTAAACGTTCCAACATAAAACTCCAAGCACCCATATTTCTTGGCTCTTCTTGTGCCCAGATGTATTCTTCAATATTAGGATATCGGTCTATAATTTGCTGTATTTTTTCCAAATGCAAAGGGAATAATTGCTCAATTCTAATCAAGGCGACATCTTCTCTTTGCAGTGCCTCTCTTTCTGCTAATAGATCGTAATAGAATTTTCCCATACAGAACACGAGTTTTTTAATTCCATTTGGATTTAAAGTATCGTCTATTACCTCCTGAAACTCACCAGTTGCAAGGTCTTGAATGGTATTTACCGCTTTTGGATGACGAAGCAAGCTTTTCGGAGTAAATACGATCAAGGGTTTTCTAAAATTGCGTTTCATTTGTCTGCGCAACAAATGATAAAAGTTGGCAGGCGTTGTGCAATTCGCAACTGTCATATTCTCTTTGGCACATAATTGTAAATAACGCTCTATTCTTGCGGATGAATGTTCAGATCCTTGACCTTCATATCCATGAGGGAGTAAAACGACAATCCCGTTTTGAGCTTTCCATTTGTCTTCAGCGGCAGAGATGTATTGGTCAAAAATAATTTGAGCTCCGTTTGAAAAATCTCCAAATTGAGCTTCCCAAATAGTTAGTGTATTGGGATTCCCCATAGCATATCCGTAATCAAAACCTAATACACCATATTCAGATAACAACGAATTATAGATCGTCATTTGACCTTTGTTATTTGGATTTTTATTGAGTAAGTTAATTCTTTCTTCTGTAACTTCATCTCGTAAAATAGCATGCCTGTGAGAGAAAGTTCCTCTTTCTACATCTTGTCCAGAAATGCGAACATTAAATCCTTCTTCTAGTAAAGATCCATAGGCAAGATTTTCTGCCATTCCCCAATCTAACGTATTGGTTTCGAATGCCATTTTTGATCTTCCCTGCAAAATACGTTCTGCTTTCCTAACAAAATTTGCGCCCTCAGGAACGGTAGAAACAACCTTTGCAATATTTTTTAAATTTTCTTCAGGATAACCTGTGTTGGTGCTTTCCAACATCGCATTGAGATCTTTACGCTCAAAACCTTTCCAGGTAGATTTCATGAACTCTTTTACCTTGGAAGTTTTGTCATCTTTAGAATTGTTAAATTCAGTATTTAACATTTCTTTGTATTCTGTTGTGATCGTCTTCAGATACTCCTGATTGATAATTCCTTCAGCAATTAATTGTGCAGCATAAATATCTTTTGGATTTTGATGTTTGGAAATTGCTTTGTACAATGTAGGTTGCGTAAAACGCGGTTCATCACCTTCGTTATGTCCATATTTTCTGTACCCTAACAAATCAATAAAAATATCTGTTTTAAAACGCATTCTAAATTCCAAGGCCATTTCCATTGCGTGACAAACGGCTTCTGTATCGTCTGCATTTACATGCAGAACAGGAGATAGGGTAACTTTTCCAACATCGGTACAATAGGTGCTCGAACGTGCATCCAAATAATTGGTTGTAAAACCAATTTGATTGTTTACAACAATATGAATAGTTCCTCCTGTTTTGTATCCATTTAATTTTGCCATTTGAACAACTTCGTAGGCAATTCCTTGACCTGCAATAGCAGCATCTCCATGAATAATGATGGGTAAAATTTTACCAGAGTCTCCGTTGTATTTTCTATCAATTTTAGCTCTTGTAATTCCTTCTGCAACAGAGGCAACAGTTTCTAGGTGAGATGGATTGGGAACTAAATTCATTTTAATTTCATTCCCATCTCTATAGGTTTTACTGAGTGTTAAACCCAAATGATATTTTACATCTCCATCGATGTCTTGATCTTCAAAATCTTTTCCTTCAAATTCACTAAAAAGGTCTCTTATAGGTTTTTTAAAGATATTTACTAGGGTGTTTAAGCGACCTCTGTGTGCCATCCCTAGTACACATTCTTTTACGCCAAACTTTTCAGCTGCATCTCTAAGAATGACGCTAATTCCTGGAATTAAAGCTTCTCCGCCTTCCAAAGAAAAACGCTTTTGACCGACATATTTTGTTTGTAGAAAGCTTTCGAATGTAACAGCATGGTTTAGTTTTCCTAAAATATATTTTTTTGCTTCTGTTGTATAGTTAGGGTGGTTCCCATTTTCATTTAAGCGTTGTTGCCACCATTTCAATTTTTCTGGATTACGCATGTACATATATTCTACTCCTATGGAATCACAATAGATGCGTTGTAGATGCGTAATTATTTCAGAAAGTGTTGCTTTTCCAATTCCTAAGATTTCACCAGCCGAAAACTCAATCTCTAAATCATTTTCATGCAATCCAAAATTTTCAATAGCTAGTGTAGGTTGATATTGCCTTCTTTCTCTTACAGGATTTGTTTTTGTGAACAAATGACCACGAGTTCTATATCCGTTAATTAAATCGACAACTAGAAATTCTTTACGAACTTCTAAAGGGATTTCTGAAGGTTCTGTATCCTCTGTTAAAGAGTAATTTTCATTTGCTAAATCATATCCTTGAAAAAAGCTTCTCCAACTAGGCTCAACACTATCTGGATTGATTAAATATTGATCATATAAATCAGCGATAAAGCCGGTATGTGCTGCGTTTAAAAACGAAAATTTATCCATATTTTTGGCGATGCTTTTTTGATAAGCGATACTCATAAGCAAAAATACAATTTTTGAGATAAAAGGGTATTTTTTTTCTACATAAAATTGGAATCTTTTTTTTAATTTTTTTTTAAAAAAGAATTTGGCTGTAAGTAAAAAAAAGATATATTTGCACTCGCTAAACACAGATTCTGTGAAGCAAACTCCTCCTTAGCTCAGTTGGTTAGAGCATCTGACTGTTAATCAGAGGGTCCTTGGTTCGAGTCCAAGAGGGGGAGCAACATATAATGATAAAACGGTTATACTTTTATAGTGTAGCCGTTTTTTAATTAAAAGAATTCTAATCATCGTAATTAGTTTATATTTACATATCTCATATTTGAAAAAAAACCAAATGAAAAATCTATTTTTTCTATTTTTAATGATTTCCATTAAATTAAGTAGCCAAGTCAATTATAATGTACCTTCTCACGAATGGAAAAATAGCACCCAACCTTGGTTAGACCTTTATTTAAT
>CBFIGS010000013.1:0-43271 GCA_965662295.1 Polaribacter sp.
AGCTCGCCATATCCGGCTTAGCGGCTGCAAATATACACCCCATTTTTAATCCCACAACTATTTATTCAACCTTTTTTTAAAAAAAAATTAAACAAATACCTAAATCAATTAGTACTAGACTTTTACAAATAAACTTTTTTTTTAAAATATATCGAAACTCCAGAAAAACAGTCTAAAAAATCCCGAAGACTAATCTGAATATCTTTAATTCAAACTAAGTTACGATCATATCGTAAGGAGTCCATAGATTATACATATATATGTATTAAAAGATGCTTTGGTGTATTTGGGGCATTCCAAAAAATAACTTCCCAGGGTAACGGAAGAATAATTGGGTTACAAAACAAACGCAAATCTCAAAAACAAATCAAAAATTTGAGTCCTATTAATAAGGTATTGAAAAGAAAGAAACTTAAACACGAGAAGATCACAATTAAAAACTAATAAAATACACATATATATTGCGTGAAAAATTGTTTTCAATATCTTTGCAAGCTTAAACACATGAAATTAAATGATTAAAATTACTTTACCTGACGGAAGTATCAAGGAGTTTGCTCAAAACAGCACCGCCATAGATGTTGCAAAAAGCATCAGTGAAGGATTGGCAAGAAACGTTATCTCTGCAACATTTAACAAAACTACTGTTGAAACCACCACTCCATTAACTACAGACGGTTCTCTCATACTTCATACTTTTAAGGACGCAGGTGGAAAAAAAGCGTTTTGGCATTCTTCTGCCCATGTATTGGCAGAGGCAATATTGAGTTTTCATCCAAATGCAAAACTAACCATTGGACCTGCGATCGAAAATGGTTTTTATTATGATGTAGATCTTGGCGAAGAAACTATTTCTGAAAAAGATTTTAAAGGTATTGAAGATAAATTTTTAGAAATTGCTCGAGGGAAGCATGAATTTAAAATGCGTGAGGTTTCTAAAGAAGATGCTTTGTCATTATATAGAAAAGAAAACAATCCATACAAAATAGAGTTAATCGAAAACCTAACGGATGGTGATATTACTTTTTGTGACCACAGTACTTTTACTGATTTGTGTAGAGGAGGACATGTGCCCAATACAGGAATTATAAAAGCGATTAAAATAATGAATGTTGCCGGTGCCTATTGGCGTGGTGATGAAAAAAACAATCAGTTAACTCGTGTGTATGGAATTAGTTTCCCAAAGCAAAAGATGCTAACTGAATATCTTGAATTACTTGAAGAGGCTAAAAAACGTGATCACAGAAAACTTGGTAAAGAATTAGAACTGTTTACTTTTTCTCAAAGAGTTGGGGCTGGCTTACCGCTATGGTTACCAAAAGGTGCTGCCTTGAGAAGCAGGTTGGAAGATTTCTTAAAGAAGGCTCAAAAAAAGGCGGGTTACGAAATGGTCATGACACCTCATATTGGTCAAAAGGAATTGTACGTCACTTCAGGACATTATGAGAAGTACGGAGAAGACAGTTTTCAAGCAATTAAAACTCCCAAAATGGATGAGGAATTTTTATTAAAACCGATGAACTGTCCTCATCATTGTGAAGTGTATAACTTTAAACCCTATTCATACAAAGATCTTCCAAAACGATTTGCTGAATTTGGAACGGTATATCGATATGAACAGAGTGGAGAATTGCACGGATTAACTCGTGCTAGAGGCTTCACCCAGGATGATGCTCATATCTTTTGTACTCCAGAACAATTAGATCAAGAATTTAAGGAGGTCATAGATTTGGTATTGTATGTTTTTGGCTCCCTAGGTTTTGAAGACTTTACAGCTCAAGTTTCAGTGAGAGATAAAAATAATCCAGACAAATACATTGGAGATGCTGAAACATGGGAAATTGCTGAAAAAGCGATTATAAATGCTGCAACAGATAAAAAATTAGATTTTATAATTGAAGAAGGTGAAGCAGCTTTTTATGGACCTAAATTAGATTTTATGGTGAAAGACGCTTTGGGTAGAAGTTGGCAACTTGGAACCATACAAGTGGACTATAATTTACCGAAACGCTTCGATTTAACTTATAAAGGAGCAGATAATCAATCTCATAGACCCGTGATGATTCACAGAGCACCCTTTGGTTCTATGGAACGATTTATCGCCGTTCTACTTGAACATACTGGTGGAAATTTCCCTCTTTGGCTAACTCCTGATCAAGTTATCTTATTGCCAATCAGTGATAAATATCAAAAATATTCAGAAAAAGTTTTAGAATCGTTAGAAAATTCCGAAATTCGCGCCTTGGTAGATAGCCGAAGCGAGAAAACTGGGAGAAAGATTAGAGATGCAGAAGTGAAAAAAACACCATTTATGGTGATTGTGGGTGAAAAAGAAGAACAAGAGGGTACTGTTTCTGTCAGAAAACATGGTGAAGGAGATATAGGTACTTTTACAATTGAAGAATTTATCTCTTTAATTAAAACGGAAGAAGCTAGCACCTTGAAAACTTTTTAATATTAGAAGTAGGAATACAACATAAAAAAAGGTCTTAAAACAACCATAAGTTAAATTTAAAAAACAAAAGTCATAGCAATACGTAGAAGTAGGTCAAGAAGACCGTTGAGAGTAATCAAAGAAGATCAGCATAGGATTAATGAGAAAATCAAATATGTTGATGAAGTTCGTCTTGTGGGCGAAAATATAGAAATTGGTGTATATCCTATAGAAAAAGCAAAGGAATTGGCCAGAGAACAGGAATTGGATTTGGTAGAGATCTCACCAAAAGCGAAACCACCTGTTTGTAAAATTATTGACTACAAGAAATTCTTGTACGAACAGAAAAAACGTGAAAAAGCTTTAAAGTCAAAAGCAACAAAAGTGACCATAAAAGAAATACGTTTTGGACCACAAACCGACGAGCATGACTACGAATTTAAAAAGAAGCATGCCATTAAGTTTTTACAGGATGGAGCTAAATTAAAAGCTTTTGTATTTTTTAAAGGACGTTCTATTATTTTTAAAGAACAAGGTCAAATATTATTATTAAAATTAGCTCAAGAATTAGAGGAATACGGAAAAGTGGAGCAATTACCTAGATTAGAAGGGAAACGTATGATTATGTTTATTGCACCAAAAAAAGTTAAATAAAAATCTTATAAGCAAGATAAAAACGAAGGAGAGATGCCTAAAATGAAAACCAAATCTAGCGCCAAAAAACGATTTAAAGTTACTGGTACTGGAAAAATCAAAAGAAAGCACGCGTTTAAAAGCCACATTTTAACAAAGAAGTCTAAAAAACGTAAATTAAAGTTAACTCATGATACTTTAGTACACAAGTCTGATGAGTCTAACATTATGCAACAATTAAACTTAAAATAAGTTTAATCAGGGAATTTAATTATTAACCATGGAGTTGGGCCCAAATTAAAAAGTATTCTTTATTGAATCGCCTACTTCAAAAAACATTGAAATTATGCCAAGATCAGTAAATTCAGTAGCCTCAAGAAATAGAAGAAAAAAAATCTTGAAGGCAGCAAAAGGTTACTTCGGACGTAGAAAAAACGTTTACACAGTAGCAAAAAATGCGGTTGAAAAGGGAATGCTATATGCATACAGAGACCGTAAAAATAATAAAAGAAACTTTCGTTCTTTATGGATTGTACGTATTAACGCTGCAGCCCGTTTACACGGAATGTCTTACTCTCAGTTTATGGGGAAAGTAAAAGCCAATAATATCGAATTGAACCGTAAGGTTTTAGCAGATTTAGCGGTCAATAACCCAGAAGCTTTTAAGGCAGTTGTAGAAAAAATCAAATAAATAACAATACTTGCTTATATTTAAAAACCCAAACTACTTGTTTGGGTTTTTTTATACAATTTACAATTAAAAACCTCTTACATGATGAAAACAAGGATATACATACTGCTTTTCTCTTTAACAGTCTCCCTCTCTTTTTCTCAAGAAAACAAGGATACTAAGGAGTCTATTGAAAATCAGTTCGAAGAGATTTATAAAAAATCGAACTCTTACCAAGCCTATAAGATCATTAAAAAACGTTACTACCAGTATTTAAAACAAAACACTTTAGACTCTCTTGAGCAGTCTAAAAAGATCATTTCTGATAAAGATCGTTTGCTATTTACTCAAAAAAACAAACTCAAAAAGGACAGCATATTATTATCAAAAACGACCTTAGAATTGAAAGATTCGATCAAAAGAGAAAAGTCTATTTCTTTTTTGGGAATTTTGGTAAGTAAAAAATTTTACAACCTTTTACTTTGGGGGATCGTAATTATTTTACTCATGAGCTTATCGCTCTTTATTGTTAAGTTTATAAGAAATAACAGGACCACTAAAAAAGCACAAAGGAATGTTATCGATCTTGAAGAAGAATTTGAGCTCTTTCGAAAAAAGAGTGTTCAAAGAGAACAAAAATTAAGAAGGCAATTACAAGACGAGATTAATAAGCAACGAAAAAATTAACTTTACGGGCCTTTGAAAGACAACCCTCCCCTATTTCTCTTGCACCAGAAAGAAACTCTCTAAAATTAAAAAGCTCTGAATAAAATTCAGAGCTTTTTAATTTACTAGGGTATGTTGTTATTACAAAGCAGCAACGTGCTTGGTTAATTTAGATTTTAAATTAGCCGCTTTGTTTTTGTGGATGATATTGTTTTTAGCAAGCTTGTCTAACATAGAAATAACGCTTCCTAATTTGCCTTCTGCATTTTTCTTGTTTTCTTCAGCTTTTAAATCTCTAACAGCATTACGTGTTGTTTTATGCTGATATTTGTTACGTAACCTTTTTGATTCGTTACTTCTGATTCTTTTTAATGCTGACTTATGATTTGCCATAATTCTTAATTTATTAGTTTTTTTATTAAAACTTAGTAGTCCGTACGGGAATCGAACCCGTGTTACATGGATGAAAACCATGCGTCCTAACCCCTAGACGAACGGACCATAACAATTAAATATCTCTCAATTGCGGGTGCAAATATACAAGCTTTTTTAAATTTTGCAACAATTATTTTAAAAAAAAAGATGTTTTTTTTTAAATTAATAAGCCTTTGCAAAAAGAACTCTTTTAAACGAAGGCTTTCCTGTTAAAACACAGCTACCTACCTCCTCTTTAGCGTCATTAGGAATACATCTAATCGTTGCTTTTGTCAGTTCTTTTATCTTGTCTTCTGTTTCTTCTGAACCATCCCAATGAGCCGAGACAAAGCCTCCTTTATTTTTTATTGCACTTTTAAACTCATCAAAAGTGGCTACTTCTGTGGTGTGCTCTTCTCTGTATTGTATGGCTTTGGTATATAAATTTTCTTGAATTTTCCCTAAAAGTGTCTCGATAAAAGTTGCTGCATCTTCCTGATCAATTGTTTGCTTTTCCAAAGTATCTCTTCTTGCAATCTCCAAGGTACCGCTTTCTAGATCTCTATTTCCCATTGCAATTCTAACCGGAACTCCTTTCAATTCATATTCTGCAAATTTAGCTCCTGGTCGATAGGTATCCCTATTGTCATACTTTACTGAAATTCCTTTTGAACGTAATTCTTTTACAAGAATGTTTACTTTTTCTGTGATGGCTTCTAATTGATCTTCTCCTTTATAGATAGGAACAATTACTACCTGTATTGGAGCCAATTTTGGAGGTAAAACCAATCCAAAATCATCTGAATGCGTCATTATTAAGCCTCCTATCAAACGTGTAGAAACTCCCCAAGAAGTTGCCCAAACATGCTCTTTTTTCCCTTCTTTAGAGGTGAATTTTACATCAAAAGCTTTTGCAAAATTTTGTCCTAGAAAGTGACTTGTACCCGCTTGCAATGCTTTTCCATCTTGCATCAAAGCCTCTATTGTATAAGTATCTTCTGCTCCTGCAAAACGTTCACTATCAGATTTTACACCTTTGACTACCGGCATTGCCATAAAACGCTCTGCAAATTCGGCATATACCTCTTGCATTTGCTTCGCTTCCGAAATGGCCTCATTTTTTGTTGCATGGGCCGTATGACCCTCTTGCCATAAAAACTCTGCGGTTCTCAAAAATAGGCGTGTTCGCATTTCCCAGCGAACCACATTTGCCCATTGATTTACCAATAGAGGTAAATCTCTGTAGGATTGAATCCATCCTTTGTAAGTATTCCAAATAATGGCTTCAGAAGTTGGTCTAACAACTAACTCTTCTTCCAATTTCGCTTCAGGATCTACCCTTAATTTACCTTCATTATCAGGATCATTTTGCAAACGATAATGGGTGACAACCGCACATTCTTTTGCAAAACCTTCTGCATTTTTTTCTTCTGCTTCAAATAAACTTTTAGGAACAAAAAGAGGGAAATAAGCATTCTCATGACCCGTTGCTTTAAACATGCTGTCAAGTTCGGATTGCATTTTTTCCCAAATGGCATAACCATAAGGTTTGATAACCATGCAGCCTCTAACAGCTGAGTTTTCAGCAAGATCAGCTTTTACCACTAATTCGTTATACCATTTGGAATAATCGTCGGCTCTTTTTGTTAAATGTTTACTCATAATTAAAAATTTGGCACAGATATTGTTACCTTTAATAATAAATTATATTTAAAATCAGTGTTCTCTATATAAAACACTACAAAATTACTATAATTTACAGAGTTTTTAGCAAGATTTAATTAATAATATACATTCATTATGAAACACCTATACACAAGGCCAAATCTACATATCCTATTTATATTATTGTCAACTTGTTATGTATTGGTCTCTTGTGGAACCTATCAAAGTGCTTACAATAATGATGGAATTTATGGTGACACCCAAGAAGTTAACACCTACAAAAAAGTAATTGTTGTAAATGAAAAGGAATATGAAGCGTATGAAGATAATTATTTTTTAAAAAAATTTAACAGTCTAGAAAGAATAAAAAGCGATGGTATTTTCACAGAAGTAGAGGGTTACAGCTCTGTTGACACAATTTACGAAAGTGCTGAAATTGCTGACAGAACAGCGAACTATGCCCCAAACCAACCCTGGGGTATGAATGATGATAATGACGTCGTTATTAATGTAGATGTAAATAGAAACCCATATTGGTCTGATTTTTACGGATATGGATTCTATAATAATTGGAGATACAGGAATTGGGGATATAACCCATACGGTTGGAGATACAGAGGTTATGACTGGGGATTTAGAAATTATAATTGGGGATACCGAGGTTTCGGATGGAACGCAAACCCTTTTTGGAGTCCCTTTCAAAATTATTATGCTTGGAATCCTAATTTTTACACTCCGTATCATAACGATCCTTTTTACAATAGATTCGGTAATCCTTACAGAGGTTTCAACTCTTGGAACAATGCTGTCAATGACAGAAATGTCAATTATGGTAGACGAACTGCTAGTAACAGAACATACAGAAGAGACAACCCAACTTCCTCTCGAACAAGAACTGGCAGAAGAAGCAGCGTTCCCACGAATCAACAACTAGAAAAAAGTATCAGTGAAAGATATAGAAAAATAAAAGACCCTAAAAGAAGAAAAAGCATCACAAGAAAAAATTCTTCCTCGAGAAGAAGTTATTCTCGATCAAAAGAAAATGACAATAATTCTTCCTCAAGAAGAAGCTATTCTCGATCAAAGGAAAATAACAGTAATTCTTCCTCGAGAAGAAGCTATTCTCCTTCGAGAAATACCAATAATAATTCTTCCTCTAGAAGTTTTTCTCCTACAAGGAGCAATCGTAGTAGTAGAATTAGTAGTAGAAGTAGTGGCGGTAGTCGTAGCAGTTCTTCCAGAAGAGGAAAGTAAACACTGAAAGCATTTTAAATGAAGTATCTTTTAAACATATCAATTTTTTTAACGGTTACCTTTTCATCCTATTCACAATCTTTGGGCTATCAAGATTTGAGCGTTCTCTTTTCACAAAACGATGATAATGGCTCTGCTCGTTTCACGGGTATGAGTGGTGCTTTTGGAGCATTAGGAGGGGATGTTTCATCAATCAATATAAATCCTGCGGGTATCTCAATTTTTAATAATAGTACTTTCTCAGGAAGCTTCAATCACAGAAACTCATCTGTTGCTGCTAAGTATTATGAAAACTCGATGACCTCAAAAAATCAATACTTAAATCTTTCTCATGCTGGTGGGGTGCTCGTTTTTAAAAATTACCTCAGCACCGAATGGGACAAGTTTGCAATTGGTTTTAATTATAGAATTACAAAAGATTTTTCGGACGATATTTTAGCTAGAGGAAATAGTGGGGTGCCTACTTTTACAAATTTCCCCTTGGACAATAATGACCCAACAATCGATTATAACATAGCTGATGAGCAAATTTTCTCTACAAATTACAACGGAGAAATATCTGAGATTAACGCTGCTATTTCGGCAGTGTATCAAAAAAAAATGCACCTAGGGATGAGTTTTAATTTTTACGAGCTCAACTTCAGTCAACAAACGCAGCTGACTGAATATAACAGCGATGGAGACGGGAATGAATTGGATGCTAATTTATACCAAGAAAACTTTACAACAGGTACCGGAATCTCCATCAACATGGGTTTTATCTATAAGGTACGCTCTAATGTTAGAGTTGGGATGTCATACCAAACACCAACTTGGTATACAGAACTTATAGAAGCTACAAACATTACTAACAATGACGGATATTTTGGAGACACCGAAATCATTGTAAACAACGACAATACAATCTATGATAATACTTCAGGGGGATTTTTCCCAAGTCAAGAATTATTGTACAGATTAAAAACACCAGGAAAATTAACCACAAGTGCTGCATTTATTTTTAGTAAAAATGGTTTGTTAAGTTTTGATTATATCAAAAGAAATTATCAAAACATGAGATTATCCAATGATAATTTTTCACAAGAAAATCAGTTTTTTCAAAATCAGTTAAGAAATACACATTCATATAATATTGGTACAGAATGGCGTTTTGATAGGTTTAGCATCAGAGGTGGATATAAATTTGAACAAAACCCAATAAAATCTGAAAATGATTTAAATAATTTGATAGGATATTCTTTGGGAGCTGGGTATCACTTTGGAAGTTTTAGATTAGACTTTTCTTACAATAATAGTAATCAAAATAGTTCTTACAATTTCTACAGTGATTATAATGTAAACCCATCAACATTAATAATAGACAACAGAACATTTACAACGACCCTAACTTTAAATCTATAATTTAAAAAAAAATTCTCACTCTCATTACAGAGAGAAAACTTACTTTTTAGGGATTGTAATTTTTAATCTGTGAAAAAATAACACTTTTTACCTTTTTTGCCTTAATTTTGCAATTCAATTTTAAGCACTATGCAAGACGTAAAAATTACCGTCCAAGAAACAACCAACGACACCATCATAAAGTTTAATATCAATCAGGTTCTAATCAATGGTGGGAGTTATGAGTATAACAATATAGATGAAGCAAAAAATTCTCCTCTAGCGCAACAATTGTTCTACTTACCGTTTGTAAAGAAAATCTTCATTACTGCAAATTTTATTGCGATTCAACGTTTTGACATTATCGAATGGGTAGATGTTCAAGAAGAAGTTAAAGAACAAATTGAAAACTATTTAAACGGCAATGGAATTGTTGTGAATGAATCTCAAATCTCTGATAAAGAAGCCATAGAGGTATACGCAGAAGCAACTCCCAACCCTTCTGTAATGAAGTTTGGAACCAATAAATCTCTGACACAGACAGATGTTGAATATAAAAACATTGACGAAGCAAGCAAGTCATCTCCTTTGGCATTCGCTATTTTTAATTTTTCATTTGTAAAAGAAGTCTTTATTTCTGACAATTATGTCTCTGTTACAAAATATGATATGGTAGAATGGAATGAGGTGTTTACAGAAGTAAGAACTTTTATTCGTGAATACTTGGTGGCAGGAAAAACCATCATCAAAGAACTCCCCACAGAAGGAAAAACAACTTCAGAAAAAAACACAAAAAAACCTGCACCTAAATTAGAGGGTATTTCTGCTGAAATTGTAGCTATTTTAGATGAATACATTAAACCTGCTGTTGCTAGTGATGGAGGAAATATTGCATTTCGTTCTTATGATGAAACCCATAAAATAGTGCGTGTAATTTTGCAAGGAGCTTGTAGCGGATGCCCTTCCTCAACAGCTACTTTAAAAAATGGAATTGAAAACTTGCTCAAAGAAATGTTACCAAACCAAATTAATGAAGTAATTGCAATTAACGGATAAAATGACAAAAATCATTAAACCTTATAAAAATTCAGATCTTGGAAAGAAAGAGCAAGTAGCCAAAATGTTTGATGCTATTTCTAAAAATTACGATGGTTTGAATAGGGTAATCTCTCTTGGAATTGATATCAAATGGCGTAAAAAAGTGGTGGAAATTGTTGGTAAAAACAATCCTAAACAAATTTTAGATATTGCCACTGGAACTGGAGATCTAGCCCTAATGATGGCAGAATTAAATCCAGACAAAATTATAGGTTTAGACATTTCTGGAGGAATGTTAGCGGTAGGAAAAGAAAAAATAGCCAACGTAAATTTATCTGAAAAGATTGAAATGGTGGTTGGTGATTCTGAAGAAATGCCTTTTGATGACAATACTTTTGATGCCATTACGGTTTCTTTTGGCGTGCGTAATTTTGCCAACTTAGACAAAGGAATTCAAGAAATTGCACGCGTTTTAAAACCATCGGGGGTATTGGTTATTTTAGAAACATCCAACCCAACGAAATTTCCATTCAAACAAGGCTATAAATTATATACAAACCTCTTTTTACCAGTCATAGGGAAATTATTTTCAAAAGACAAAGTGGCTTATTCCTACTTATCTGAATCGGCAAATTCTTTTCCTTTTGGGGTAGCTTTCAACAATATTTTACAAAAAAATGGGTTTACACATACAGAAGACAAACCCGTAACCTTTGGTGTAGCTACAATTTATACTGCCCGACTATAATGATGCCTAAAGATATTATCATTTTTTATTTTTTCATGACAAGTGCGATTGCTTTGTATGCTCAACGCGAGCGCATTGAATATTTACCAACTTTTGATAAAAGACAAATACATTATGGGTTTTACTTGGGGTTCAATCAGAATGACCTAAAAGTCAGCCTAAAAGACGTTGATGCTGTGCCTAATGCAAACATTACCACAACGGCAGCAAGTGGTTTTAATGTGGGTGTTGTTGCAGATTTACGCCTTCACAAAAACCTAAACATACGATTTGAGCCGGGACTGATGACCAATACTAAAAATATTAATTTTAATCATTTAACAGCTTCTAATGATAAAACGAGAGAAATAAGCTCTACGTATCTTCATGTTCCTTTGTTGCTCAAATTTAGTACAGATCGATATAAAAATATTCGTCCTTATGTATTGGCCGGTCTCTCCTACAATTATAATTTTTCAAGTAATGAGGATAACCAAGATGATAATTCCTCTGGACAATTCAGAATGAATACAAGCAATTATATGTATGAAGTTGGTTTGGGCATAGACATTTATTTACATTTCTTTAAATTCTCTCCTTCTATTCGAGGAATTTTTGCCCTAAACAATGAAATAAAATACGATGATGACCCCAATAGTCAATGGACTTCTCCTGTAAATTACATGGGAACTCGAGGAGTTTTTCTAACATTTGCTTTTGAATAAAATCATCTAAAGAATTAAAAAAACACTCAACTACTGTTCTTTATAAAATTATCTGTAAGAATTCCTTACAAACTACCTCTTTTAAATTCACTCAATAAGATGGCAGCTGCAGTTGCTACATTTAGACTTTCTGTTTCTTGAATGTCTCCAAATCTTGGAATCGCTATTTTAGTAGTTACTTGTTTTTTTATTTTTTCTGAAACACCATTCGCTTCATTTCCTAAAACAAGAATTCCTTCTTTTGGTAAGGGAGTGGTATACACATTTTCACCATCCATATCTGCGATAAAAGTGGGTAAATAGGTGTTTATAAAATAATCCTCCAAGTCTAAATAATGAATAGAAACTCTGGTTAAAGAACCCATACTCGCCTGAACTACTTTCTGATTAAAGGAATCTACAGTATCCATAGAACAGACAATTTGAGCTACTCCAAACCAATCACACAAACGAATAATTGTTCCAAGATTTCCAGGATCGTTTATGGCATCTAAAGCAATAGTTAAATTGGACTTTTGCGGAGGTTTTTGATCAGGTATCCGAAACAGACCTAGGACTTTATTGGGTGTTTTTAAATTACTGATTTTCTTTAAGTCACTTTCTGAAATTCGTACTACTTTTTGATCTGAGACTTCAGAATCAAAACCTTCTGTACAAAAAAGTGTTTCTAACTCGTAGGAGGAGGCGATGAGTTCTCTCACTACTTTTACCCCTTCGGCAATAAATAATTTATACTTTAGTCTATACTTTTTTTGTGATAAACTTGTTATTAATTTAATTTGATTTTTAGAGATACTCATTAATTGATCGTAATTGGAAATAAACCAGCTAAAAATACTATTTTTGATTTTGATAGCGCTGCTAAAGTAATGAAAAAACTCTCGTATTCTTTTTTATTGATGATCATTTTTGTTTCATGTAATTCTACGAAACATGTCGCTGAGGGTGAACATATGCTTATGCAAAACTATATTTTTATCGATAGTACTAAAATTAAAAGCAACGACCTTCAAAAATATATTCTACAGAAGCCCAATCCAAGGTTTTTAAATTTACCTTTTGCCTTGTATTTTCACAATATAGGAAACCAAAATAAACCAAAAACACCTCTAGAGTGGAGTGTGAAAAATCCAAGATCATATCATTTTATCAAACATGTTTTTTCCGAAAAGCAAAGCATTGGTTATGCAAATTCTTTCATTAAGTTAAACAATTGGTTTTTAAACTACCAAGGCCCTGAAATTATCAATAGAAACAAAATAAAAAAAACTTCAGCTAATCTCCTGGCTTACTACAAAACTCAGGGATATTTTAAAGCTTCAATTGATACGGTATTACACTTATACAAAAATAAAAAAGCAACGGTAGAATATCATATAGCTAAAGGAAAACCAACGCTTTTAGACACCATCAACTTTAAAATAGAGTCTCCTGTCTTAGATTCTATTTACAAAAATGCGAAAACCACTTCATTACTAAAATCTGGAAGTCAATACAATGACCAAACATTCAGAAAAGAAGCCAGTAGAGTCTTAAAATTATTTAGGAACAACGGTATTTATCAGTTTAGCGAATCTGAATTAGGTTTTTACCTAGATTCATCAAGGGCGGATTACAAAACCAATGTAGATTTTTTAATCTCCGGAAGCAAGCTCACCAAAGAACAAGGAAATTATGTATCAACTCCCTTTAAGATTCAAAAAATTTCTGAGGTAAATGTGATGACAGATTACTCTTTTACAAAAAAAGGAGCCCCTTTATTAGATTCACTAAATTACAAAGGAATTCGTTTTTTTGCTCATGACAAAATCAAATACAATCCTAAATATTTGTCAAAATCTATTTTTTTAAAACCAAATGACATATACAGTGACACGCTAAGGAACTTAACTAGAAATCATCTCAAATCTCTTAAAAATTTTAAATCTACGAACATAAAATTCAGTCCAATCCTAGGAACAGAAAATGAACTAAAAATGGATGTTTTTCTAACACCTATTGAAAAATATACTGTAGGTTTAGAAACTGAAATCACGCATTCTAATATTAGAAATATTGGTTCATCAGCTAAGTTTTCAATCACAGATAGAAATGCGTTTAGGGGTGCTGAGCTATTGAAAATTTCTTTTTTAGGCTCCTATTTCAATTCTAATAACGGCCCTGGTTGGGAAGTTGGGGCAGATGCCTCTTTAGAAATTCCCCGATTAATTGCTCCCTTTGGTCTCCAAAAATTAGTTCCAAAAAAAATGTCTCCAAGAACCTTGTTTTCTATTGGGTCTAGTCTTCAAAAAAACATAGGGTTAGATAGGCAAGCATTTACTTTTCTATCAGATTATAAATGGCAATCTACCCCAAAGAAAACAATTCAATTAGAAATTTTTAATACCCAATACATTCGAAACTTAAACATCAATAGTTATTTTAATATCTATAGTTCTGAATTTTCAAATTTAAATGCTGTTGCTGAAATTTATGATCGCGTCAATACCATTTCAACAAACCCTAATTATCCTCTTTCTAACAATACAGATGATCAGGTATCTGAAGCAGTCCAATTTATGAGAAAAGTGTCTGATAACACGGCTTTCAAAACGACAAACCCCGAAGAATACAATACTGCTTTAAACATCTTAAACAGATACAATATTGTAACTTCTAATTTTTTAATCCCTGTACTTGCTTTCTCCTACACTCACAATAGCCAAACAAATTTTAGTGATAACAATTTTTCTTTTTTTAAAGCAAGAATTGCCAATGCGGGTAATATTTTCGGATTGCTATCAAAAAGCACCAATGATAATGGAAAAAAAACCCTGGAAAATACCCCAATCGCTCAATATTTTAAAATTGATACTGAATACAAAAAGTTTTGGGATGTAGGAAGCAATTCGGTTTTCGGATTTAAGACATTTTTAGGCGCAATTATTCCGTACAACAATTCAGACATTCCTTTTACAAAAAGTTACTTTGCTGGTGGATCTAATGATATTAGAGCTTGGCAAACATATGAACTAGGTCCTGGAAGCAGGAATACTGGGTTAGAATTTAATGTCGGAAGTTTTAAATTTCTTTCAAGTGCAGAATATAGATTCCCCGTCTTTAATAAACTAAAAGGAGCCTTATTTATAGATGCTGGAAATATATGGGACATTACAGGCTCCGATTTCGTAGATGAAAATGCAAAATTTAGAGGACTTTCTTCACTTAAAGACATGGCTATTGGCTCTGGTTTTGGAACTAGATTAGACTTTAGTTTTTTAATTCTTCGTTTTGATATTGGTTTTAAAACATACGAACCTTATTTAACAGAAGGCAAATGGTTTAAAAATTATAATTTCTCAAATGCTGTTTACAACATTGGAATTAACTACCCTTTCTAATAACTAATAAAACCTATAACGTTTTCGTTATTTTATAGATTGCTTCATTCCTATTTTTACTACTTTTGGAACATCATAAATGATTAAATAAAAAAACATGAGTCATAACATTAAGCCAGGTGTAGCCACTGGAAAAGAAGTTCAAGAAATTTTTAACCTTGCCAAAGAGAAAGGATTTGCTTTACCCGCAGTAAATGTTGTTGGATCTAACACAATTAATGGTGTTTTAGAAACTGCAAGAGATTTAAATGCTCCGGTAATTATTCAATTTTCAAATGGTGGTGCGCAATTTAATGCAGGAAAAGGATTGTCAAATGACGGCGAAAAAGCTGCCATTGCGGGTGCTGTTGCAGGAGCAAAACACATACATGAATTATCAGTTGCCTATGGAGTACCTGTTATTTTACATACAGATCATGCTGCGAAGAAACTACTCCCTTGGATTGATGGATTGTTAGATGCTAGTGAAAAACACTTTGAGGAAACTGGGAAATCTTTATACAGTTCTCACATGATTGATTTATCTGAAGAATCCCTAGAAGAAAACATCGAAATTTGTAAAACTTATTTAGCAAGAATGAGTAAAATTGGAATGACTCTAGAAATTGAATTAGGGATTACAGGTGGTGAAGAAGATGGTGTTGACAACTCTGATGTTGATGTTTCTAAATTATACACACAACCCGAAGAGGTAGCATATGCCTATGAAGAATTATTGAAAGTATCACCTCAATTTACAATTGCTGCTGCTTTTGGAAATGTTCATGGTGTTTACAAACCAGGAAATGTAAAATTAACTCCAAAAATCTTGAAAAATTCTCAAGAGTACATCACAAAGAAATACGGTGTAGAAGAAAACCATATTGATTTTGTTTTTCATGGTGGTTCTGGTTCTTCTGTTGAAGAAATAAGAGAAGCTATCGGATATGGTGTGGTAAAAATGAATATCGATACTGATTTACAATTTGCTTTTACTGAAGGAATAAGAGATTATATGCAAGGCAAAGCTGATTACCTAGCAACTCAAATCGGAAATCCTGATGGAGCTGAACAACCAAATAAAAAGTACTACGACCCTAGAAAATGGTTGCGTGAGGGAGAGCTTACTTTTAAAGAACGTTTGAAGCAAGCCTTTGCAGATTTAAACAACATCGATACTTTATAATAACTCTTTTTTAAAAAAAAGCACTTTGATAAAACAAAGTGCTTTTTTTATGACTTTAAGGATCAAAAAAGTTACTTTTAACAAAAAAAAATTACATTTGTAAAGCAAATGCTATTTTTAACTTACAGATCTAAAGGCAATCTAAAATACTACAAGAAATATGGCTTGGTTTAAAAGAACAGACAAAGGAATACAAACCTCTACAGAAGATAAAAAAGACACTCCCAAAGGTTTGTGGTATAAAACTCCTAGCGGAAAAATTATAGATACCGAAGAATTAAAAAAGAACCTATATGTAAGTCCAGAGGACGGCTACCATGTTAGAATAGGAAGTAAAGAATATTTCGAATTGTTTTTTGACGATAATACATTCACAGAATTAAATGAAACACTAACTTCCAAAGACCCACTAAAATTCGTAGACACTAAAAAATATCCAGATCGTCTGGAAGCAGTGCAGAAAAAAACAAAACTAAACGATGCCATTCGTACGGCTGTTGGAATGTCTCTAGGAAAAGAAATTGTAATTGCTGCGATGGATTTTGCTTTCATTGGTGGATCCATGGGGTCTGTTGTTGGAGAAAAAATAGCAAGAGCGATCGATTATGCAATCCAACATAAACTTCCTTTTCTGATGATCTCAAAATCTGGTGGAGCACGCATGATGGAAGCATCTCTTTCATTAATGCAACTCGTAAAAACATCATCGAAACTAGCGCAATTAGCAGAAGTTAAATTACCTTATATTTCATTATGTACAGATCCAACAACAGGAGGAACTACTGCCTCTTACGCAATGTTAGGTGATATAAATATTGCTGAACCTAATGCACTGATTGCTTTTGCCGGACCAAGAGTTGTAAAAGACACAACAGGAAAAGACTTACCTGAAGGTTTTCAAAAATCAGAATTCGTTTTAGAACATGGTTTTTTAGATGCTATTTACGAACGTAAAAACTTAAAAAAACAAGTTAATTTGTACTTAGATTTAATTCAAAATACTCCCATAAGAGCATAAATATATAGCGAAGAACTGTTCTCTTTTTTATTTTTCAATAAAAACCTTCAAAAGAGAAGCTTTGTAAACTTTTTTTTAAAAAATAATCATATATTTGCAGCTTCAATGAAAACATCATTGATATACATAAAAATCATTTAAATAATATTGGAATGTATTTAACTAAAGAAGTAAAAGAAAGCATCTTCGAAAAACACGGTAAAGGAAAAAACGATACGGGTTCTTCAGAAGGTCAAATTGCATTATTCACGCACAGAATTAATCACTTAACTGAACATCTTAAAAAAAATCGTAAAGATTTTAACACGGAGCGTTCATTAGTAAAATTAGTAGGAAAGCGTAAAAGTTTATTAGATTATCTTAAGAAGACAGAAATCAATAGATATCGTGCAATTATTAAAGAATTAGGAATTAGAAAATAATTCTAACAAAAGAGGCTCTATAAACGTGCCTCTTTTTTATTTTAAAAAAATTCTGACTAACAAACAGAAACCCTATAAAAAATCAAAGATAGTAACAGCATTTTTGAATTTCCATTGCAACAACAAACAACAACACAACAACAAAAAGTAATTAAAAATTATAATTAAAATTTTATGATTCCAAAAGTATTTAAAGAGGTCATAGACCTCGGAGATGGAAGAACCATCTCACTAGAAACCGGTAAATTAGCGAAACAAGCGCACGGTTCAGTTGTTGTTCAAATGGGAAAAGCGATGTTGTTATGTACTGTTGTATCTAACTACAAACAAAGTCCTGTAGATTTTTTACCATTAACCGTAGATTATAGAGAAAAATTTGCTGCCGCAGGGAGGTATCCTGGAGGTTTCTTTAAAAGAGAAGCAAGACCAAGTGATGGCGAAGTACTAACCATGCGTCTTGTAGACCGAGTTTTACGCCCATTATTTCCAAAAGATTATCATTCAGAAGTACAAGTAATGATTCAGTTAATGTCTCATGATGAAGATGTAATGCCGGATGCTTTGGCAGGTTTGGCAGCATCAGCAGCGATTCAGTTAAGTGACTTTCCTTTTGAATGCCCTATTTCGGAAGCACGTGTTGCAAGAGTTGATGGAGAATTTGTAATCAATCCAAACAGAACACAGTTATCTGCATCTGATATAGATATGATGATTGGAGCTTCTGCAGATTCTGTAATGATGGTTGAAGGGGAAATGGATGAAATTTCTGAAGAAGAGATGGCAGATGCAATTAAGTTTGCCCATGAAGCAATTAAAGTTCAGTGTGCTGCTCAAGTTGCTCTAGCGGAAGCTTTCGGTAAAAAAGAAACCAGAACCTATGAAGGGGAGAGAGAAGATGAAGAATTTGCGAAAAGAGTAAACGACTTTACTTACGATAAATGTTATGCAATTGCAAAAAAAGGAACTTCTAAAGCAGAACGTAGTGCTGCTTTCTCAGAAGTTAAAGAAGAACTAAACGCCTCTTTAACAGAAGAAGAATTAGAAGAATATGGAGATTTAGTAGGGAAATATTTTAACAAATCTCAAAAAAATGCTGTCCGTGAATTGACACTTTCTGAAGGAGTACGTTTGGACGGTCGTAAAACAACAGACATCCGACCAATTTGGTGTGAAGTTGATTACTTACCATCAGTACATGGTTCTTCAATTTTTACTCGTGGAGAAACGCAAGCTTTAGCCACCGTAACTTTGGGAACCTCTAGAGATGCAAATAAAATAGACATGCCATCCTACGAAGGTGAAGAAAGTTTCTATTTGCATTATAACTTCCCTCCTTTTTGTACTGGAGAAGCAAGACCCTTAAGAGGAACCTCTCGTAGAGAAGTTGGTCATGGTAACTTAGCACAACGTGGTTTAAAAGGAATGATTCCTGCAGACTGTCCTTATACCGTAAGAGTTGTTTCTGAGGTATTAGAATCTAATGGTTCTTCTTCTATGGCAACAGTTTGTGCGGGTACAATGGCATTAATGGATGCAGGTGTGCAAATGACCAGACCTGTTTCTGGTATTGCAATGGGATTAATTTCTGACGGGGATCGTTATGCTGTTTTATCTGATATTTTAGGAGACGAAGATCATTTAGGTGACATGGACTTTAAAGTAACAGGTACCTCTGAAGGAATTACCGCTTGTCAAATGGACATCAAAGTAAAAGGATTGAGCTATGAAATTTTAGTCAATGCTCTAAAACAGGCAAGAGATGGACGTTTACATATTTTAGGAAAACTAACGGATACAATTACAACGCCTAACGAAGAAGTAAAAGCACATGCTCCGAAAATGATCAATAGAAGAATTCCTAATGAATATATTGGTGCATTTATTGGACCAGGAGGTAAACATATTCAGGAATTACAGAAAGAAACAGAAACCACTATTGTCATTACTGAAGATGCTGAAACTGAAGAAGGAATCATCGAAATTTTAGGAACAAATCCTGCTGGAATAGAAGCTGTAATTGCTCGTATAGAATCGATGTTATTCAAGCCTACAGTTGGAAATACCTACCAGGTAAAAGTGATTAAAATGTTAGACTTTGGTGCTGTTGTAGAATATACAGACGCCCCAGGAAACGAAGTGTTACTTCATGTAAGCGAATTGGCTTGGGAACGTACAGAAAACGTTTCTGATGTTGTAAATATGGGAGATATTTTTGAAGTGAAGTACTTTGGTTTAGATCCTAGAACACGTAAAGAAAAAGTTTCTAGAAAAGCCTTGTTACCAAAACCTGAAGGTTATGTGGCAAGACCTCCAAGAGATGACAAGCGTTCTGGTGGACGCGACAATAGAGGGAGAGACAATCGTAGACGTGACGATAGAAAACCAAGAGAACCAAGAAAAGAAGATTAATTTTTTTCTTGTGAATATATAAAATCGCCAATTTTTTTGGCGATTTTTTTTATTTATAGCCTATTTATAATTTGCTTTTATTTTCTTTGTAATCGTTATTATGAAAATACAACGCATCACATACTTATCGATAGGAACCAATCAAGGAAATAAACTTGAAAATCTTCAAAAAGCTGTTGATCTAATCGATGACAAAATTGGTGGAGTTCAAAAAATCTCCTCTGTTTACCAAACTCCATCATGGGGTTTTGAAGGAGAAAATTTCCTGAATATTTGCATCAAAGTTTCTACCTACCAACAACCTGAAACCTTATTGGATTCATTATTGGAAATAGAGCGTGAATTGGGAAGACTTCGCTCATCTGAGAAGGGGTACCAGAACAGAAAAATCGATATTGATATCTTATTATTTGATGAGGAAGTAATCTTTTCTAAATTATTAACTGTTCCTCATCCAAAAATGTTAGATCGTAAATTTGTAATGATCCCCTTGGCTGAGATTGCACCCAATGAAATTCATCCAATCAAAAAGATACAACTTTCTGTTTGCTCGCAAAATTGCGAGGATCCTTCAGAAATTTCAATGGTTGAAGAAAAATTACGAAGGCCTATACCTCTCTCTGAAAAATACAATTATATCGCAATCGAAGGAAATATTGGCTCAGGGAAAACCTCTTTAACGAAAATGATTTCAGATGAGTTCAATGCGAAAATAATATTAGAACGATTTGCGGACAATCCTTTTTTACCGAAATTTTATGAAGACAAGGAGCGTTATGCATTTCCTTTGGAGATGAGTTTTTTGGCTGACAGACACCAACAATTATCAGACGATCTAGCGCAATTTGACTTATTTAAAAACTTTATTGTTTCTGATTATTATATCTTCAAATCTTTAATATTTGCACAAGTAACACTCCAGAAAGAAGAATATATCTTATACAGAAAAATGTTTGACATTATGTATAAGGAAATTACAAAACCTAATTTATATATTTATCTGTATCAGAATACTGAACGATTATTACAAAATATAAAGAAAAGAGGGAGAGATTATGAACAAAGCATAAGCCCTGATTATTTAAATAAAATACATCTTGGTTACCGAAACTTTATTGACACAGACAAAAGTCTAAATTCTATTGTTATTGATGTTTCGGGAAGAGATTTTGTAAATAACCCCGACGACTACAAATACATTATTGATAAGATAAAGAGCTTGTAAATAAGCTCTAAACTAATTTTAAAAACCCTTTCTCAAATAATAGGTTATTTTAATTCTAGCTTTTCTGCAAAATAATCACAAAAATCACGCATTGTAGCGCTCATTTTATCATCACCAGTAGCACGCTCAAAGGCATCTGACATAGAAACCAATGTTTGATGGTAAAATTGCTTCATTTGATCTACAGGCATGTCTTTGGTCCATAAATCCATGCGTAAAGTATCTTTTTGCTTGTGATCCCAAACGGAAATCATAATCGCTTTGGAAGCTTCATTTTCAATTCCTCCATCTTCTGCTGTCCAAGAAATTTCTTCAGGCACTCTGTTTTCATCTAAACTAATTTCAAATTTGACGTGTGATTTATGTTTTATTGACATTATTGTTTGGGCTTATATCTTGATTTATTGAATATATCTTCAGAATCTGTGGTTAATAATTTTTGCAAAGATACATCATTATTTTGCATAAAAGATTTTACAATTTGCCATCCTATCCAAACACCAATTCTTCCGGGAGATTGACGATCTTGGCGTAAGTAAAACTTAGAAAAAGGAGCATTTTCTAAAAATCTTTTGTTCAGTTTTGTATCGGTACTAAACAATAATTTTTTCTCTATAAAATACATCCAAATATTTTCTTCATTTTCAGCAGCCCATTGAAATTTACTCTTTGAATATCCAATTTTCAAGGTGTCAGAAATAGTCGGTAGATACCTATCTAATGCATACATTTTCTTTCCTTCATGTATCATCCGGCCTATAAAACTTCTCTCTAAAGATAAGGGTACTTGTTGTTCTATGATAGCATCTGCAACATCAACAATAAGATGTTCTTTTGTATTCGTTTGTTTGATGTATGACGGAAAATCGGCATAAAAATCATGTTCTTTACCCAAATAAACATCCAAGGAAACCAATAACAAACTATCGGCATAAATGATACGACTCTCATAGTCTATGTTCGAAATTAAAGTAACAAGATCTGGAGATTCAAAAGTTGGGTTATAAAATGTAATGTGTTTAAAAAGAGACGTAAGTTCTGTTTGGAATTTTGAAATAGTTGAATATTGTTTCTGTGTTTCTTTGTACAGCTCCTGTTCGTCCTTATTGTTAATTTTAGCAATCACCAGACTATCTGTAAATGCTTTTGGAAAAAAATAGGGGTACTTATTTTTTAAGTCTGGTAAATTTTCTGTGGTTGTATTGTAAAAATCTACCTCGTAGCGTTTTGTAGAAAAATCTACTTCAATCGTTGAGGTATCAACAATCTCTGTGTCACTGGGTTTACAGGAAAGAAAGCTGAATAAAATTAAAAAAACTAGTATAAAAAATCTCATAAACTTCGTATCTTGCAATGTAGAAATATAAAACGATAAAAGTACTAAAATAGTTTGTCAATGAAAGCCGAAAAAGTTTCAAAACACATAATCAGTTGGTTAAAAGAATATGCAGAAAAAGGAAACACAAAAGGGTTTGTTGTTGGTGTTTCAGGAGGTATTGATTCTGCTGTAACTTCAACACTGTGTGCATCTACTGGATTCCCTACACTCTGTGTTGAAATGCCAATACATCAAGCGGAAAATCAGGTATCTAGGGCAAAAGAACATATTAGTCAACTAAAAGACCGTTTTGACAATGTTTCTGATGTTCAAATAGATTTAACCAATACTTTTGAAAACTTTAAAAATGTAGTTCCTGGTCAAGTATCTCCAGATAAAATTGCACATTCTTTAGCCAATACTCGAGCAAGGCTTCGGATGACAAGCTTATATTATTTAGCAGGACTTCATAATTATCTGGTAGTAGGAACAGGGAATAAAGTGGAAGATTTTGGCGTTGGTTTTTATACAAAATATGGAGATGGAGGGGTAGATTTGAGTCCTATTGCAGATTTAATGAAATCTGAGGTTTATGAAATAGCTGCTTTTTTAAAGGTTCCAAAATCGATACAGGAAGCAGAACCCACAGACGGCCTTTTTGGAGATAGCAGAACAGATGAACAGCAAATTGGAGCCTCATATGACGAGTTAGAATGGGCTATGAGAACAAAAAAATTAGGTAAAAAAGTAACAGATTTTGTGGATAGAGAAAAAGAAGTTTTTGAAATTTACACAAAATTAAACAAATCCAACCAACATAAAATGTTACCAATTCCTGTTTGTAACATTCCAAAAACATTCAACTAATCGTTGGTAAGGAGTGACAGTACTACTTGAAGTTTTTTTAACTCTTGTACAAGTTAATTTCTGAGAGATTAGACTACCCTTTTTAGTTTTTCAGATAACCTAATTCTCAAAGAATTGTAACTCATCACGACTTCTTTTTCTTCCGTTGAATATTCTTTTCCTTGAACCAAAGACTCATGTACCAGGCGGTCAATTAAAATTCTACGTAAATTATAGATGACATCAGAAACAGCTTTGGGCAGCACCTCTTTAGCGGTTTTAACTTCTATATTTTTACTTTCCCAATTACTGAGTTGATGCTTTTCTTCATCCATTAGTATCGAGGTAACAGTGGTTGAAATCTGAGTATTTTGATGATTTACAAATTGATCTATAACGAGTTTATCAGTCTGATTTAATTGATGAATGATTTCTGCATAAATTTCCTGAAACAACGGATTTGTGAATTCTATTTCATCTTCTTGTAAATGCAAATAAATTTCTGCTGAAACTAAATTTTGATACTTTCTAAACGACAGCGTTTCTTTTCCATCATCTTCAATGGTTGAAATTTCTTCAACAAACCCTACCTCTTCATTACCAAATAAGAGTAAAATACGAATGATTTCTTTTTCTAAAATGGAAAGTTGATCTATTTTTTGAATGGAAACTTCCCCTCCTTTTACCAATCCCATTTGAGATTTTTCTTGCGCTGCAAAATATTCTGAAGGAGGTTGATTTGGATCTTGCGGTAGTTTGGATGTTTTTCTTTTTTCTTTGATCCCTTTTTTTAATAATTGAGCCAACTCACTAAAGAGGACACGCTCAGAAATATCCATAATTCTTGCGCATTCTTTCACATATACTTCACGCTGAATTCCATCAGGAATTTTAGAAATACTGGTAATGATATCGCGAATGACGCCTGCTTTTTTTATGGGATCGTTGTTAGAATCCTTTAATAATAGAGATACCTTAAAGTTGATAAAGTCTTGAGCTGTATCTGCTAGATATTCTTTTAAATCGGTATTCGAATTTGATTTTGCAAAACTATCTGGATCTTCTCCATCGGGGAATTGAACTACTTTAACGTTCATTCCTTGTTCGAGGATTAAATCTATTCCTCGAATGGATGCTCTGATTCCTGCTGCATCTCCATCAAATAAAACGGTGATATTTTTGGTAAGTCTATTTACCAACCTGATTTGATCTGATGTTAACGCAGTTCCTGAAGAGGCTACAACATTCTCAATACCAGATTGATGTAAAGAAATAACATCTGTATATCCTTCTACTAAAAAACAATTGTCTTGTTTGGCTATTTCTTTTTTAGCTTGATAAATTCCATAAAGAATTTTACTCTTATGGTAAATATCACTCTCAGGAGAATTTAAATATTTAGCAGCTTTTTTATCTGTAGTTAAAATACGTCCCCCAAAACCCAAAATACGCCCAGACATCGAATGAATAGGAAACATTACGCGTCCTTTGAAGCGATCAAACTGTTTGTTTTCTTTAACAATTGTAAGTCCTGTTGAAGAAAGATATTTTAAATCATATCCCTTAGCCAATGCAGCTTTGGTGAAATTATCCCACTCGTCAATACAATATCCTAAATCAAATTTATTGATGGTTTCTTCTCTAAAACCACGTTCTTTAAAATATGACAATCCAATTGCTTTTCCTTTGTTCGAATTGAGCATGACATCGTGAAAATAATCTTTGGCAAAATTAGAAACCAAAAACATACTTTCTCTCTCATTCATTTGTGCTTTTTCTTCAGAAGTTTGTTCAGTTTCTTCTACCTCTATCTGATACTTATTAGCCAACCATCTGAGCGCCTCTGGATAAGAATAATGCTCATGTTCCATTAAAAATGAAACGGCATTTCCACCTTTCCCTGTAGAAAAATCTTTCCAAATTTGTTTTACTGGAGACACCATAAAAGAGGGGGATTTTTCGTCTGTAAACGGACTCAAACCTTTAAAATTACTTCCTGCTTTTTTTAATTGAACAAATTCACCAATAACCTCCTCTACTCTGGCAGATTCGAAAACTCGGTCTATGGTACTTCTTGATATCATTAATTAGATTCGTTGGAAAGTGTAAACAAATATAAGAATTCCATTTTTTATTAATTTATAAAATAAGGAATAAAAAAACCTCACAAATAAACTTGTGAGGTTGTTATTTTAGATTTTAAATTATTAAGACGCTGCTTTTAACTTCTTTAGGGTTGTATTTGTCAATTTGGCTTCTGCATATTCATGGGTGACAATAAATTCTTTTTGATCTGAACTTGGCAAATCGAACATTGCATCCGTAAAAATAGCTTCACATAAAGAACGTAACCCTCTTGCTCCTAGCTTATATTCAACTGCTTTTCCTACGATATAATTTAAGGCTTCTTCTTCTACCGTGAATTCGACACCATCCATTGTAAACAATTTTGCATACTGCTTCATGATGGCGTTTTTTGGCTCCGTTAGAATTGAACGCAATGTTTTTGCGTCTAGTGGGTTCATATAACTCAACACAGGTAAACGTCCAATAATCTCAGGAATTAACCCAAAAGATTTCAAATCTACGGGTGTGATGTATTGCAGTACATTTTCTTCATCAATTTTATCTTCCTCTAAAGAGGCTCCAAAACCAACTGCTTGCCTATTCAAACGTTTCCCAATAATTCTCTCTATTCCAGAAAATGCTCCTCCAGCAATAAATAAAATATCCTTGGTATTTACTTCAATAAATTTCTGATCTGGATGTTTTCTTCCTCCTTTTGGAGCTACATTTACAACAGAACCTTCCAACAATTTTAAGAGCGCTTGTTGAACACCTTCACCAGAAACATCTCTGGTTATAGAAGGATTATCTCCTTTTCTGGCAATTTTATCAATTTCATCAATAAAAACAATTCCTCTTTGCGCCTTTTCTACATCATAATCTGCAGCTTGTAACAATCTACTTAAAATACTTTCTACATCTTCACCAACATATCCTGCTTGTGTCAATACGGTTGCATCTACAATAGAAAAAGGTACATTTAACATCTTTGCGATGGTTCTGGCAACGAGTGTTTTTCCTGTTCCTGTTTCTCCTACCAAAACAATATTGGATTTTTCTATTTCTACAGCATCTTCATTGTCTACATCTTGTAACAAACGTTTGTAATGATTGTAAACAGCAACTGCCATTGCTTTTTTAGTTTGGTTTTGCCCAATGATGTACTGATCTAGAAAATCCTTAATTTCTACAGGCTTTTTTAGTATTAAATCTTTCGATAAGTCAGTAGATTTAGAATCAGAAATTTCTTCTTCTACAATTCCATGAGCTTGCTCTATACATTTATCACAAATATGAGCATCTACTCCTGCAATTAAGAGGTCTGTTTCTGCTTTTTTTCGTCCGCAAAACGAACATTCTAGGTTTTCTTCTTTCGACATGGTATCTGCTTTATTCTTTTCTACTTTAGACCCTATAATTATTATTTTCTTGCCAAAACTTCGTCGACCATTCCATAGGCTTTTGCCTCGTCTGCCTTCATCCAATAATCTCTGTCAGAATCTTTATGAACTTTCTCTTTTGTTTGCCCCGAATGATTTGCGATGATCGTATACAATTCATCTTTTAATTTCAAAATTTCTCTTGTTGTGATTTCAATATCAGAGGCCTGACCCTGAGCACCTCCCAAAGGTTGGTGAATCATTATTCTCGAATGAGGCAACGCTGATCGCTTCCCTTTTTGTCCTGCACACATTAAAACGGCTCCCATTGAAGCTGCCATACCTGTACAAATCGTTGCAACATCAGGTTTTATAAATTGCATGGTATCATAAATACCAAGACCTGCATACACTCCTCCACCCGGAGAATTAATATAAATTGAAATATCTTTATTAGCATCTACACTTTCCAAAAACAATAATTGAGCTTGAATAATATTCGCTACTTGATCATTAATTCCTGTTCCTAAAAAAATAATTCTATCCATCATTAAACGAGAAAAAACATCCATTTGAGTGATGTTCATTTGACGTTCCTCCATTATGTAAGGAGTTAAACTACTAGTAATTTTACCAAAATAGGTACTATTGATACCGTGATGTTTTGTTGCGTATTTTTCGAACTCTTTTCCGTAATCCATTTTCGTGATTCTATTTTAAATTTATTATTGTAAAGATAAGAACTATTTCTAACTATTTAGTTTCAGCTTATGACTAAAAAAACCCGAATCTCACAATTCAGGTTTTTTACTATTGATATCTTTCTCTAATTGGAAGCAATACATAATTGAATACCTCAATGGTAACTGCTAAAACAATCTAAGATTCTTACTTGTATACTTCTTTAATAAAATTCTCATAAGAAAGCTCTTTCGATTTAAAGCTCATATTTTCTTTGTAAAAAGTCAATAATTTTTGACTGATTAATTGAGACTGTAATTTTTGAGCTTCTTCTTGATTTTGTAAAATTCTACCAGCAATATCATCCAATTCTTTTTCCTCTGGATTCATATTTCCAAATTGTGCCATTTGCGTTCGGATGAATCCCTTTGCATAGTCTACCAATTCTGCATAATCTAATTTGATATCGTTCTCTTTCATGATCTTTCCTTCAATCAATTGATAACGCAGACCTTTTTCAGACTTCTCATATTCGGCAGCTGCCTCTTCAGGAGTTAATTCTTTTTCACCTGCAGTTGCTAACCATTTCTTTAAGAAATCAGCAGGTAAATCAAATTTAGTAGTCGCAACTAAATGTTCGATTACTGCATTTAATAATTGTTGATCTCCTTGTTGTTGAAATTGCTTTTCTGCATCTTCTTTGATCTTTTCTCTTAATTCTGTCACAGAATTTACACTCCCGTCTACAAAAAGTTTGTCAAATAATTCTTTGTCTAAATCTGCAGGAATGGTCTTTGTAATTTCCTCTACCGTAAAAGAAACTGTAACATCTAGATTCTCTGCAAGATCTTGAGAAACACCAAGAATAGCTTGTAGTTTATGTGCTTCTTCAAATAATTTTTTAGTTTGCAATGAAATCACGTCCCCAACCTTAGCTCCAATGAATTTTTTCTCATTTTTCTTACCCTTCAAGTCACTCACTAAAAAAGAAGATTTTTTATTGATTTCACTCTCTTCATTTACAAAAGTTCCAGTCACATTAGAATGCTCATTTACACTATCTAAAGAACTCATTTTTCCATAACGATTTTGAATGTTCTTCACCTCTTTGTCAATTAATTCCTCTGTTGCAATAATGTTATATTGCGTAACTTTCTTTTTGGAAGTTAATTTTACATCAAATGTAGGAGCTAAACCCAATTCAAATTCAAAAGAAAAAACGTCAGCAGACCAATCAAAATCTTCTTTCATTCTTGGAATAGGATTTCCTAAAATATCTAATTTTTCCTCTGCTAAAAATGTATTTAACGATTCTTGTAAAAGCTTGTTAACCTCATCTATCATTACAGATTTACCATATTGCTTTTTGATCATTCCCATGGGAACGTGTCCTTTCCTAAAACCAGGAACATCTGCCTTTTTACGATAATCTGTTAATTGTTTTGTTACCTTTTCTTGATAGTCATCAGCAACAATATCAACTTTTACAACTGCGTTTAACGCATCTATGTTTTCTTTTGTAATATTCATTTTGTTCTCTTATTCTTTAAAAAATCGAGTGCAAATTTAATCATTTTAATTGTTTGCGCAAGTGTTAAATAGTTCTATTTCAGGAATCTTATTTAGTTTTGTCTAGATGTATTGCTTTGCTAGATAATTAGAATCGTATTCAGCTTCAAGAAAATTCCCAATACACAAAAAAAAGAGAAAGAAATAATAAGTTTTTCTCACCGTATTAAAAACTTGAGGCTTTGCGCTCTAACTCTGCTTGAAATTCTTCCATTACAGGTTTCACAGTACTTTCAGGGATGTCTGACACTTTGATATACATTAATCCGTCGACTGCATTGTTAAATTTTGGATCTACATTAAAGGCGACCAAACGAGCATTTTGTTTGACATATTTCTTAATCAAAACTGGAATCCTTAGCGCTCCAGGTTCTATTTCATCAATAATTTTGTCAAATTTTTGCAGGTCTGCTTTGGTAGCATCAAATACAAAATCTTTATCTCCATCTTTTAATTTGACCTTGTATTCTTTCTTTGGATGAATATATTGTGCAATGTATGGATCGTAATAATGAGATTTCATAAACTCAATCATTAAAGACTTTGAGAACTCTGAAAATTGATTACTGATAGAAACACCACCCATTAAATACTTATATTCTGGATATCGCAAGGTTACATGCACAATCCCTTTCCATAATAAAAATAATGGCATTGGCTTTTGTTGGTATTCTTTAACTATAAATGCACGTCCAAGCGCGATGGTAGTCGCCATCATTTGATGCAATTCAGGCTCTATTCTAAAAAGTGTTTGAATATAAAACCCATTGATTCCATGATTCTTAAAAATTTCTTTACCCAGTCCCATTCTATAAGCTCCCACAAGACAACTTGCTTCTCTATCCCACAGGAACATTTGATAATAATAGCTGTCGTACTTATCTAAATCAATGGACTTATTTGTTCCCTCTCCAACATCTCTAAAAGTAATTTCACGCAATCTGCCAATTTCATACAGTAAGTGTGGAATTTGTTTTGCATTTGCAAAAAATACTTCATAATTTTTACTCTCTAGCAATCTTCCATCAGTATTTCTTAAAGCCTCCACTTCCTCAATAAATAAATCTGTATTTTTTTGAGCAGTTATTTTTTTTACAGGTTTTTTTATTTTGATGTTTTTAGTAGAAAGTAACTTATGAGTTTTTTCAAAAGGGTTTGCCAACATGTAGGTTTTCTTTCTAATAAACTCATGAAAAGCAGAAAGCTCTTCATAGCTATCCTGATCTTTAACAGAAATCGGTTTTCCGATTCTTACCTTGATCACTTTACCGCCCTGAGAAATAACTTCTGAGGGTAATTTTGCAGTTCGTAACGTGTCTGAAATTTTAGATAAGAAATAAAACAACCGACTGTTTTTGGCATGAAAATAAATAGGAATAACAGGTACCTTGGCTTTTTTTATCAATTTGACAGCCCCCTCCTCCCAAGGTTTATCTACCATTAATTTTCCATCTTTATAGGTAGAGACTTCGCCCGCAGGAAATATACCTATGGGTTTCCCAGCTTGTAAATGTCCCAATGCATTTTTAATTCCTGCAACACTAGATTTTAGATCCTTTTTATTTTCAAAAGGATTCACAGGCATTATGTAGGGTTTTAAAGGAGCAACTCTTTGCAATAAGAAATTAGCAATAATTTTATAATCTGCTCTTTTTCCAACAAGAAGTTTCAACAATAAAATACCATCGATACCTCCCAAAGGATGATTCGAAATAGTGATAAAAGGACCTTCTTTAGGAATTCTTTTTAAGTCTTCTTCTGGAATTTCAAATTTAATATCGCAATCCTCTAAAATACCTTCTAAAAAATCTAAATCAGCCTTATTTTTATTCTTATTATATATTTTATTGATCTCTGAGATGAGAAGAATTCGGATGAAGAGCCAGCCTATAAAAGTGCCCAAAAAACCAAGTTTTTGCAAACCAATTACTTTCGAAACCTCTTTAGATGTAACTAATCCCATAAACTATTTTTAAACCTCAACACAAACTTACTAAAATTAATAAAAAGGCTATTTATTCATTTGAACTGACTACGATTTGTGAGGTCTCTTTATTTACTTGTGTTAAAAGCGAGGTTCCTATGGCTTCAATATCATGAATGGCTTTTTCATTAAAATGACGAATCGTGTATAGGTCTACTTCCCGTTGGACGTTTATTTTAAATTCTGCTTTAAGTTCTTTATAAAAAGAATCAAACTTATTGAATTTATTATCTATACAAACTGAAAAACTGATGGCTGAATTCTGAATTAAGTTCACTTTTAGCTGATATTCGTGTAGTTTTTGAAAAATATAGCTAATATTATTTTCTACCATAAAAGAGAAATCTAATGCCGAAATAGAAACTAAAATCTGATTTTTCTTTACAATAAAACAAGGAATAAAAGGGACCAATCGAGCTCCTTTAGAAACACGAGTTCCAGGTTCTTTTGTATTTACAAAAGAACGAACAAACAATGGAATTTCTTTTCTTTCCAAAGGTTGTATTGTTTTTGGATGAATTACTGAAGCTCCGTAAAAGGCCATTTCGATAGCCTCCTCATAGGAAATTTGTTCCAATAAGGTCGTCTTTGTGAAGACTCTTGGATCTGCATTTAAAACCCCAGGTACATCTTTCCATATGGTTACACTGTCTGCATTTAGACAATAAGCAAAAATACCTGCAGTATAATCAGAACCTTCTCTCCCTAAAGTTGTTGTATTCTCAGTATCGTTTGCAGCAATAAAACCTTGGGTGATATTTAATTTGGTGGCATCTAGCGTATTGCTAATAATTTCTTGGGTCAACTCCCAATCTACTTTAGCATCTCTGTAATTGCTGTCTGTTTTTATAAAATTACGTACATCAAACCAGTTATTTTCGAGTCCTATTTTTGATAAATATGCACTCACAACTTTGGTAGACAAAAGTTCTCCAAAACATATAATCTGATCATACACATAATTATATCTTTTGGATGTATTTCGTTCTAAAAACCAATTTAATTCGCCTAAAAGAATCTCAATTTCTTTGTGTATCTCATCCTCATTATCAAACAAATCTTGAATGATCGTTTTATGAAAGTCTTCAATGAAAACTAATGTATTAGCGAGTTCTTCTGATTTGTTGTAATAGGCATCTATAGCCTCCTCAAAAGCGTTGGTCATTTTACCCATTGCAGAAATTACAACCAGCGTATTTTCTGTTCCTTCCTGTTGTAAAATTCGGGTAATATTTTTGACACTTTCTGCATCTTTTACAGAAGCACCTCCAAATTTAAAAATTTTCATTTTAATTATTTTGAATAAATTTTGCTAAATTTTCTTTGTTCATTTGCACCACGGACCAATCATTCAAATAGGTAGCCCCTGTGCTTTTATAAAAATCAATTGCATTCACATTCCAATCGATGACTTCCCAGGCAACTCTATTAAAATTATGATCAAAAGCATATTTTAAAACAGCCGTATACAAGGCTTTTCCAGCTCCAATTTTTTGCTTGTTTTTGGTAACTATCAAATCTTCTAGATGAATCGTTCTTCCTTTCCAGGTAGAATAACGTTCGTAAAACAAGGCGATTCCAATGATCTGATTTTCCTGTTCTGCAACAAAAATTTTAAACTTTGGATTTTCCGAAAAACCATCATTTAGCAAATCAGCTACTGAAATATCGACAGCATCAGGTTCTTTTTCAAAAACAGCCAATTCTGTAATTAAATCCAATACCGATTGCATATCTTTTTCTTCTCCTTTTCTTATAATAAAATCCATCCTTACAAATTTTCTTCAAAGATAGTTGTTTTGATTTCGATCAAAAATATTTGACTATTTTTTACAGGTATGTAACTTTTGTTTAAAATCTTTGGTAAAAATTAACTACGAAATCATTGTAGTAACTCAATAAAAGTTTAGATATTTGTAATCTATTTGGAAATTTTTGCGAACATGAAAGGAAAAAAACAAACATTAGGTGAATTTATTATTGAAAATCAACACGCCTTTTCATTTAGTTCTGGTGAATTATCTAGTCTTTTAAATTCAATACGCTTGGCTGCAAAAGTGGTGAATCACCAAGTAAACAAAGCAGGTTTGGTTGATATTATTGGTACTTATGGCGACACTAATATCCAAGGTGAGGACCAACAGAAACTAGATGTATATGCAAACAAGACCTTTATTCAGACATTAACCCGAAGAAATATTGTTTGTGGAATTGCCAGCGAAGAAGAAGATCATTTTTTAACGATCAATAGCATTGATCAAAATCATCAAAACAAATATGTTGTTTTAATAGATCCTCTGGATGGTTCCTCTAATATTGATGTCAATGTTTCAGTGGGAACCATTTTTTCTATTTACAAAAGAGTGACTCCCATTGGAACCCCTGTTCAATTAAAAGATTTTTTGCAAAAAGGGAGCGAGCAAGTTGCCGCAGGTTATGTCGTTTATGGAACATCCACAATGTTAGTATACACGACCGGTAATGGCGTAAATGGCTTTACATTGAATCCAGCAATAGGAACCTTTTATTTGTCTCATCCCAATATTAAATTTCCTGAAGAAGGAACTATTTATTCTGTTAATGAAGGAAACTATTTAGACTTCCCCTTAGGAGTAAAAAAATATATCAAATATTGTCAAGAAGAAAATGAAAATAGACCCTACACGAGCAGATATATTGGCTCATTGGTTTCTGATTTTCATAGAAACATGATCAAAGGTGGGATTTACATGTATCCAAAAGGATCTCGAAATCCACATGGAAAATTACGTTTACTGTATGAATGCAATCCAATGGCTTTTATAGCAGAACAAGCAAATGGTAAATCTTCTGATGGATATCAGAGAACCATGGAGGTGACTCCTACCGAATTACATCAAAGAGTTCCCTTTATTTGTGGAAGCAAAAAAATGGTATTAAAACTGGAAGCGTTTATGAAAAAATATGGAGAATAAATCTTTCTTATACCATGATAAATTATCAAACCGAAAACTTCTTGTAAAACCATGTAATTATGATTAATTTTACCATTCGTTACAATTAATATTAATATTTAAAAAAATATAAAAAATGGCTTTTCAATTACCAGAATTAGGATACGCTTATGATGCGTTAGAACCAAATATAGATGCAAGAACAATGGAGATTCACCATTCGAAACATCACAATGGATATACAACAAAATTAAACGGAGCAATTGCAGGTACTGATTTAGAAGGAAAATCTATCGAAGATATTCTTACCAATCTAGATATGAGCAATGCGGGTGTTCGAAATAATGGAGGTGGGTTTTACAATCACTCATTATTTTGGTCTGTGATGAACCCTAATGATAAGGGTGAAATCTCTGGAGATTTAAAAAGCGCGATTGAAGCTGAATTTGGTTCTATAGATGCTTTTAAAGACGCATTTTCAAAAGCAGCGGCAACACAATTTGGTTCAGGTTGGGCATGGTTATGTGTTCAAAAAGGAGGGAAAGTAGAAGTATGTGCCACACCAAATCAAGACAATCCTTTAATGCCAGGTGTTACATGTGGAGGAACTCCAATTTTAGGACTGGATGTTTGGGAACACGCATACTATTTAAATTACCAAAACAGAAGACCTGATTACATTACTGCCTTCTTTAATGTAATAAATTGGAATGAAGTTTCAAAACGATACGCAGCAGCTAAATAATTTCAGTAGAAATGACTGAAAAATAAAAAATTTCAAATAGTTAATTTTGATGTTCATGAGCCTGATTCAATATTGGGCTCATTTTTTTTTATATAGGGAATTTGCGTACGTATTATACATTAATTTTTCTAAGTTATTGTTATATAGCAACTTGGGCAACTCCTAAAAATTAGCCTAAAAAGGTGTTTGAAACACTTTAAAATACACGAGATTTAAAAAGTGCTTTTTTTGTCAAAAAAAGCCAAAAGTATTTGTTAGATAAGCAAAACTTATTATATTTGCACCGCTCTAATTATTAGATAATTTTGTTTCTAAATTAATGAGCACAAGATCATTAAAATAATGACTGCGAAAGTAGCTCAGGGGTAGAGCATCACCTTGCCAAGGTGGGGGTCGCGGGTTCAAATCCCGTCTTTCGCTCTATTCTAAAATAAATCCAATGCTGAAGTGGTGGAATTGGTAGACACGCTGGACTTAAAATCCAGTGGGCAGTAATGCCCGTATGGGTTCAAGTCCCATCTTCAGTACACAACGGGATAAATCTTCTTTTTTAGATTTATCCCTTTTTTATTTTTTCGATTTACTCTGTTAAAATGGGCTATTTTGTGCAAAATGGGGTTAATATCAGATATTCGAACTTTTTTATTTATCAAAATCTTTAGTAACATTTACTATAAATACTACCAATTTGAAATTTTTATTTCTCATAATATCTTTTTTTCTATTTAATAAACCAGCTTTTAGTCAAAATATCGACTCATTACTTAGTGTTCTTGAACATAAGATGGAAAAACAAAAAGTATTTGACAAGGCAAAAAAGAATCAAATAAAAATATTGTTAGAGGGTAGTAGTAAAAACAATGCTGTCGAAGAAAAAATTAGAGTAAATAATGAACTTTTTAAGCTGTATCAATACTACAATTTTGATAACTCATTAAAATATATTGAAAAGAATATTGAACTTGCTGAGCAGCTAAACAATAAGATTTTGATTAATGATGCTAAATTAAAAATGAGTATGGTTTTAGTGAATACAGGGCGCTACAAAGAATCAATTGATGCTTTGAGCGAAATAGACCGAAACTCACTTCAAAAACCATTATTTGAAAATTATTTTTATGCATTTAAAGAAGGTTACTCAGGATTGGCTTTTAGTACTTCTGTAAAATCCAGGCAATCAAAATATTATCATCTTTATAACATATATAAGGATTCTCTTTATTTAGAGTTAAAACCGAATTCAGATGAAGCACTGAGACTTAAAGAAAAAGAATTCAGAGACAGCCGTAATATTGGCATGGCTTTTAAAATCAACAACAAAAGACTTGAAAAAGTTAGTATAGGGACTCGTTTATTTTCATTAATTACATTTGAAAGATCTCTGCTCCATGAGATGACCGGAAATCAAATAAAACAAAAAGAATATTTAATTCTCTCCGCAATCTCTGATATTCAGGCTTCAGTAAAAGACAATGCTTCTCTTGGAACTCTTGCAAAGATTCTTTTCAACGAGGGCGATATTGACCGAGCATACCGTTATATAAATTTTTCTTACGACGATGCCGAGTTTTTCAACTCCAATTTAAGATTTGTAAATATTGCCAATACAATGCCATTGATTACTAAAGCTTATGAAAATAAAAGTGCAAAACAAAAAAAGCAACTTCAAGAATTGGTCATATCAATTGGTTTGCTTTCTATCTTTTTAATTTTTGCAATTTACTCTGTATACAAACAGGTTGTCAAAGTTTCAAAAGCTAGAAATGAATTAAAAATTCTTAATGAGGATTTAAAAAACTTATACGATGAGCTATCAAAAGTAGATAAAATTAAAGAACATTATATAGGTTCTTTTTTAAATTTATATTCTGAATATATATCTAAACTAGATTCTTATAGAAAATTGGTCAGCAAGTATGTAAATAGCAATCAAATGAATGCCTTACTGAAATTATCAAAATCTAAACAGTTGATTTATAATGAGTTAGAAATTTTCAATAGAAATTTTGACGAATCTTTTCTACATATCCATCCAAATTTTATTGAGTCAGTAAATAAACTGCTTAAACCCGAAAATCAAATATCCATACATAACTCATCTAAACTCAATACAGAAATGCGGATTTTGGCTCTAATAAAATTAGGAATTACACGAAGTTCAAATATTGCCAAAATATTAAGGTTTTCAGTAAATACAATTTATAATTATCGAGCTGCGATAAATAATCGCGCTTTGGATAAAGACACATTTGAGGATTCTTTAAAAAATATATAACCTAATCATTGACTTTAGTTTATTTTCCATTTTACTAAAAATACAGTTAAGGTTTTGACAATTTTCTATTTTGACATTTATTTAAAACTCAATTTCTTAAAATTTTCTTAATTTTTTGTCAATTTTAGTGACATTAATCCACTTTTAATTCATCCAATTAATATTTTAAATTACTGTATAACAGTATTTTAAGTAATTTTTTACAAATTCAAAATCCACATTTTATTTATGCGCTATTGATTTAAGACAAACACCAAACTATATTGCAACGCAAACGAAATAGTAATCTTAAATATTTTAATATGAAACTAACCAAACAGTTATTTTTTACCATTTCTATGATGTTGTTAAGTTACACAGCATTTGGTCAGAATGGTCTTACTGGTCAAATCATTGATAGCAATAACATGCCATTACCTGGAGTCTCTGTGGCGATAAAAGGAACTACCGCAGGAACTATTACTGATTTTGATGGAAACTACAGTTTAAATACTAAGCTTTCAGATTCTACAATATTGGTGTTTAGCTATGTTGGCTTCAAAACTCAAGAAATTATTGTCGACGGTAAATCCGTTATAAATGTTCTAATGGAGGAAGACACAAGCCTACTAGACGAAGTTGTTGTCGTTGGATATGGCACACAGAAGAAAAGTGTTGTTACAGGTGCAATTTCTGGGGTAAAACAAACAGAATTAGAAGATTTACCAATTACCAGAGTCGAGCAAACATTACAAGGACGTGTTTCTGGAGTTACAATTGCTGCAACTTCTGGACAACCTGGTTCTAATTCTACAGTCAGAGTTAGAGGAATCACTACATTAGGATTTAACGAACCGCTATGGGTTGTTGACGGAGTTGTTTTAGATTCAGGAGGTATTGGCTTTTTAAATCAATCTGATATTGAATCTATTGAAGTACTTAAGGATGCTGCATCTCAAGCAATATATGGTGCTCGAGCCGCTGCAGGTGTAATCCTTATTACTACCAAAAAAGGTAAATCTGGAAAGCTAAATGTAAATGTAAACAGCTATACAGGAGTATCATCTGCATCCAGACAATTAGACCTTTTAAATGCCAGAGAATATGCTACTCTATTAAATGAAAAATATGTTAATGGTGGAGGAACTATTCAAATTACAGATCCATCATCTCTCGGAGAAGGTACAGATTGGCAATCCGTAATTTTTAACAATAGTGCCATGCGTTCTCAACACGAGTTGAGTCTTAGTGGAGGTAACGATGTGTCCAAGTTTTATGCATCTTTTGGATATAACAAACAAGAGGGGATCGTCATGAGCGATATTTCTAATTATACTAGAAAAAATATTCGATTAAATTCAACACACGAAATTTCAGATAAATTACGTGTTGGACAAACTTTAGGATATTCTAATGAGAAAAATGTTGGTATTGGAAATACAAACAGTGAGTTTGGTGGCCCATTATCATCTGCCATCAATTTGGATCCAACAACTCCAATTGTAGAAACAGATCCTGTATTTGCAGGCCAAGCTCCATATACCAATGAAGGAATTTGGAGAGATAGCAACGGAAACCCTTATGGTATTTCTAATTTTGTTGCACAGGAAATGTCAAATCCATTGGCCTATCAAAAGACCCGTTTAGGCAACTATGGTTGGTCTGATAATTTTGTGGGGAATACTTTTGTAGAGTATGAACCAATTGAGGGGCTTAAATTAAGAAGTACGGTTGGGGCAAAACTTGCCTATTGGGGATACAAAAGTTTTACTCCTATTTCTTATTTGAATGCGGCTACAATTGTAAATCAAAACAATATATCGAGCGGAACGAATAGAGGATTGGGGTGGAATTTAGAAAATACAATTTCCTATTCTAAAAAAATCAAAGACCACAATTTTAGTGTTCTTTTAGGGCAAGGTGTATATGCTGATAATATTACTTTTGGAGAGGGTGTAACTTATTATGATATTCCAGTAGATAACTATTCCGATGCGTCATTCAATTTTTCAGTACCTCAAGAACAAATTAATGCTTTTTCATATGAAGGTGTAGAACACAGAGTAACCTCATTGTTTTCGAGATTATCGTATGATTTTGATGAAAAGTATTTGTTTACAGCAATTTTTAGAAGAGATGGTTCTTCTCGATTCGGTTCAAATAATAAATTTGGGTTTTTTCCATCATTTTCTGCCGGATGGGTTCCATCAAGAGAAGAATTTTGGAACGATAATGATGTCGTAAATCAACTTAAAATAAGAGGTGGTTTTGGGATAACAGGAAGTGATAATATTGGAGATTTTCAATATTTATCGACAATTAGTGGAGGACGAAACTACACCATTGGTATCCCTGGTTCAATAGTTATTGGGAATAGCCCTAATGCACCATCTAATCCAGATTTAAAATGGGAGGAAACAAGCCAGTTAAATATTGGATTTGACACGCGTTTATTCAATGACATTTCATTATCATTCGATTGGTACAAAAAAACTACTACAGGAATATTGCAAAATATAGCCATTCCAGGATATGTAGGTGCTATTGGAGATCCTGTAGGCAATATCGCTGATATGGATAACATTGGTTATGACATCGAGTTGGGCTACAACAAAAGTTTTGGAGAATTCGATCTTTCCTTTAATGGAAACGTTTCTTATGTAGAAAATGAGGTTACTCATTTAGGAAATGGAGTAGATTTTCTTTCTGGAGGAGCATCTATTCAATCAACGAACTTTCCAATTACAAGAACTCAAGTCGGTCAGCCCGTGAACTCATTTTATGGGTTTAAAACCAATGGGATTTTTCAGAACCAAGCAGAAATTGACAATTATGTCAGTTCAAATAGCACCATTATTCAACCAAATGCGCAACCAGGAGATTTCAAGTGGGTTGATATGGACGATGATGGAGATATTGACTCTGATGATAGAGGGTTCTTAGGAAGTTCGCTGCCAAAATTCACTTTCGGTTTTTCACTGAATTTGGATTATAAAAACTTCGATTTTCTCATGTTTTGTCAAGGTGCCTCGGGGAACAAGATTTTTCAAGGGTTAAGACGATTAGACATTGTTAATGCAAATTACCAAACAGCAGCCTTGGGTAGATGGGTAGGTGAGGGAAGTTCAAATACTCATCCAAGACTGACAACCAATGATACAAACAACAACTTTTCTAATCCATCCGATTTCTATTTGGAAGACGGTGATTACTTGCGACTAAAAACTATTCAAATTGGTTATAGTCTACCAGATAGTATTTTGGACAAATTAGGGATTGATAAATTGAGAGTTTATTACACTGCAGAAAACCTCTTAACCTTCACTAAATACAGTGGATATGACCCTGAAATTGGAGGTGGAATTTTTGGTATAGATCGTGGGTATTATCCACAAGCCATTACCAATCAACTTGGAATTAATTTACAGTTTTAAAAATAATATTATGAAGTTAAAAGCATTTAAAAAAGTATTGATTTACATCCCAGTAATATTAATCACAATGGCGTGTGACGAAGAATACTTGGAAGTAGATCCAAAAGGAACCTTTCTTGAAGATAATTACTACAACAATGAAAGTGAAGCATATTCTGGATTAGTTGCAGTTTACGATATTTTAAGAAAGCAATCAGGAGGTTTTGAAAATATGATTTCATTACTAAATTCTGGTTCAGACGATCATTTTACAGGTGGTGGAAGCTCATCAGATGGAAGCCAATTGCAGGTATTTTCTAATTACACTATAAGCGAATCAACCATTGCGCCAAGCTATTGGAATGATTATTATCAAGGTATTTTTAGAGCTAATGTTTTGTTGTCGAAGTTACCACAAATAAATATGCCAGAGAATACCAAAGCAAAATTTGCAGCTGAAGCAAAGTCACTTAGAGCTTTATATTACTTTGAATTGGTACGTTTATTTGGGAACATTCCATTAATAACAGATCCAATTAGTATTGATGATTATTATACTATCACACAAGCGGACCCAAATGACGTATATAATCAAATAGAAACTGATTTGACTCAAGCTATCCCAGCCCTCACTGCAACCCTCGCAGAATTGGATATGGCCAGCGAAGCAGGAAGACTTAGTCAAGGGGCAGTAAAAGCACTTTTGGGTAAAGTTTATTTATATCGAAATAAAAACTCAAAAGCAGCTAGTATACTTTCAGAGGTGAATGGGACACCTGGTGAGACCAGTCCTTACGGTTATGCCTTATTATATGATTTCTCAGATTTATGGGGTGCGGATATCGATTTCAATTCTGAAGCAATCATCGAAGTATCTCATTCAAACCTTAGTAACTCTGGATGGGGTAATTGGGGCTCAGATTCAGACGAAGGGAATAGTCTAAATGTAATGAGTGGACCTCGAGGATATGTTAGGTTAAGTCCTGATGCACCAAGTTATGCGTCTGGTTGGGGTTTCAATATCATTACTCAAAATTTATATGATGTAATGGTTGATGACCCAAGATTTGATTCAACCATTGAAGATTTGCAAGCGTATGCCAATGCTGGAGAAGTGGAATTCGAACAAAGCTACCAACATACAGGGTACTATTTGAAAAAATTTATGCCATTAACTAACGATGTAACAACAGGAGGAGGAGAGCCTGTTTTGAATTACAGACAAAATACATATATCATTCGCTTAGCGGATACTTATTTGATGGAAGCTGAAGCTCTTGGAGGTACTGGAACTCGTGCACAAGCTTTATTAGATGCTGTGAGAGCGAGAGTAGGATTACCTTCAGTTCCAGTTTCTTTAAAGGCGATTATGGAAGAACGTCGCTTAGAATTAGCTGGTGAAGGTCACCGATGGTATGATTTGGTTAGAACAGGGAATGCTGCTTCGGCATTAGCATTTAAAGGATTTACGCCTAATAAAAATGAAATTTTACCGATTCCTCTTCCAGAACTAGAAAATACAGCATTAGTTCAAAACCCTAATTATTAATTATAAAAAGTAATATTATTAAATTAAATAGAACAAAAAAACAGACCATTTAATTTATATTTTGATGAATAAATTTGCACTAATATTATTGAGCGCAGTATTATTTCGTTGCTCAACAGAGAATAATAACTCAAATAATAGTTCTGTAATAACAAACCCAACAATTGATTACAGCAATGTTGATTTGTACCTAACCACTGCAGATCGAACGCAATTATTTGATTTACAATCAGATAAAGTTCCTCTTTTTATAGGAAATCAAAACTTTTCTATTACGGTAAATCCAGAAATTAAATTTCAAGAAATGGAAGGTTTTGGTTTTACATTAACTGGTGGGAGTGCCCTACATATAAACAATATGATACCTTCTCAAAGAGCAGAGTTATTAAATGAGCTTTTTAATCCAGATAATATGGGGTTTAGTTATTTAAGAGTTAGTATTGGAGCTTCTGATCTTGATGCAACGCCATTTTCATATAATGATATGCCTAGTGGGCAGACAGATATTAATTTAAATAATTTCTCAATTGCTAATGATGAGCAAAATTTAATCCCTGTATTGAATGAAATTCTTACCATAAATCCAAACATTAAAATAATGGGCTCACCATGGTCTGCACCATCATGGATGAAAACCAACAATAATTCTATTGGAGGGAGTTTAAAACAAGAATATTTTGAAGTTTATGCCAATTTTTTTGTAAAATATATACAAGCATATGCCGACCAAGGCATTCCCATTAATGCCATAACAGTTCAAAACGAGCCTTTGCACGACGGGAACAATCCTAGTATGTATATGGAATCATTGGATCAACTAAATTTTATTAAAAATCACTTAGGTCCAGCATTTGAAACGGCCAATATTCAAACCAAAATTATTATTTGGGACCACAACGCAGATAATATAATTTATGCTAAAAGTATTTTAGATGATCCTGTGGCTAATGCGTATGTAGATGGCTCTGCATTTCATCTTTATAATGGATCCATTAATAATATATCTTCTCTACACACTGCCCACCCCAACAAAAATTTATATTTCACAGAACAATGGGTTGGGGTCAATAGTGAATTTGACGGCGATTTGCGTTGGCATATGAGAGAGTTGATTATTGGTGCAGCAAGAAACTGGTGTAAAACAGTCTTGGAATGGAATTTAGCCTCTAATTCAAGCCTTCAACCTCACACCGATGGAGGATGTACAGAATGCTTGGGAGGATTAACCATTGATGGCAATAATGTTCAGAGGAATGTTGGGTATTATGTCATTGCTCACACTTCAAAATTCGTTAAGCCAGGTTCCAA
>CBFIGS010000014.1:0-31562 GCA_965662295.1 Polaribacter sp.
TGCACTACTCCCTGGCTTAATGGGATTGTTTAGGGTCACTTCTAAAATAGTCCCAACAACATTGAATGAAACATTTTTACCATTTTGTTTCAACGACCCTACTTTTATATATCCGATCTCTTCCGGAGTTAATTTGCTAATTCTATCGGTAACTCTTCTGTCTGGATCTTTGATACTCCTTGAGCGAATATCCATTTGAGAATTTGGTTGAAAAGCATTGAAATATAAATGATAATACACATGTGTTAACTCTTCTGGTGAGTTATTAGTGTACACCAATTTTTGTTTTCCTTTGTAACGAAATTTCTTTACGTCTACATCAATCTCCATTGTATAATCAACATGCTGTTGCCATGAGTTATAGGATGTAACGGAGTTTTGACCAGTAATTATTTTTGTGGGAATGCAAGAACCTAAAAATGGAATTATGGCTAGAATTAAAAATACTTTTTTCATGAATGTTCTTATTTTATTGCCCATTTACCATGAGATTTGCCATTTTTAGTGCGTTATAAGCATTTACAACACGACCAGAAACTGACAGTTCAGAAAACGGCACTTTTTCTCCTGTAGGATTTTCTCTTGATTGAGATCCTGGCTTGATAACTTCAAGAGTTATCAAAGTACCTGAATTCATTAAAATGTGTTTTACTTGACTCGCCGATAATTTTGGATAATACGATCGTATTAATGCCGCAACTCCAGCTGCAGATGGAGCTGCCATAGAGGTTCCACTATATTTTTCATAACCATTCTCTGGTGTTGTTGAATAAATTTGGACTCCAGGGGCAAAAACATCTACATTAATTTTACCATAGTTAGAAAAAGAGGCTGGTAATGTTTCATTGTAGTTTGCACTCATTGCTCCTACTGTTAAAAAATTATCTGAAATTTCTATTTTTAAATCTCTAGAATCATTTGGATATGTTTTCTCAACATCTATATTTTTCCCATCATTCCCAGCAGCATTCACAATCAATACATCTTTGGATGCGGCATATTGTATTGCTTCGTAAACCCATTTTTTCTTTGGAGAGTAAGCTTTCCCAAAACTAGTATTAATTATTTTGGCACCATTGTCCACGGCATAGCGCAATCCTAAAGCCACATCTTTATCATATTCATCTCCATCCGGGACAGCTCTAACAGCCATGATCTTTACGTTATTGGCAACGCCTTTCATCCCTTTATCATTATTTCTTGATGCAGCAATAATTCCAGATACATGGGTCCCATGCGATTCATCTTTTTCTGAATGCCCCGTATTAGAATCTCCATAAAATTTATCATCCATCGTGTTTGGATTGTCTCCTAAAACACTTCGATATTCTTTTTTTAACACTTCATCCGCCAACACTAACTGAGCGTCTTCTACTAACTTTGAAAGTTCCTTTTTTGCCTGAATTAAAGAACTTACGCCAAAGCCATAGATTTGTTTAGCTGCCTCTATACTCGCTTTTAAAGCGGTATCATCTGTAACAATTCCAAGAACATCATCCTTAGAATAATCTGTTTTATTTAAATGTTTAGAAATCGTGTTATCTACATTCGTTACCATTGTTAACATTCTCCCATACCCTTTTTCATTTGCTTGAGCTGTAGCTTGTTTTTCATCATAAAACGCTTTGGCTTCCTGAAACGTTTCTTCATCTGTAATAGAAGGATCTATAATAATACGTTGATATTCTAGATGTTCTTTATAAATAGGTCCTAAAAAATTCCACCCATTCATATCATCGATATATCCATTTTTATCGTCATCAATACCATTTGCAGGAATCTCTTTAGGATTTACCCAAGCAACCTCTTTTAAATCTTCATGCAGTAAATCTGTTCCAGAATCTAACACTCCAACCACAACCTCTACTCCTTTTTTCCCTTGTAAAAAAGCATAGGCTTTTTCCAAACTCATCCCTGGAATTGAATCTGTAACTAAATCACTGTGACTCCAAGACTTACTTTCCGCTTCCGTAAGCGGCACTTTTTTAGCCGTTGCTGTTACTGTATTCGTAGAGGGTGTTGGAACTGGAATCTTTGAAATAGACTTACAACTTCCTAGTAAGAACATAAACGTGATGGTAATAGAAATTGGTTTTAAAAATCTCATAATTGCTTTATTATTAATTAAATATATCTATAAATTTGTGGGTTTCTTTTAATCTAACTCCTTTTTCTGTATGATGAACGGTGCAAAGTTCATGAGTCGCGTCATGTTCTAAAAAAAGATAATACTCATTGTTTGCTGCTTGATTTAGAAACTGCTCTTTTTCTTGGATTGTTAACAAAGGCCTTGTATCGTAGCCCATTACATAGGGTAATGGAATGTGTCCTACGGTTGGTAATAAGTCTGCCATGAATACAATTGTTTTCCCTTGATAATTAAGTATTGGCAGCATTTGTTTTTCTGTGTGACCGTCCACAAAAAGGATATCAAACCCTATCTGTTCTCTTGGATTGCTATGAATGAAATTTAACTGTCCGCTTTCTTTAATAGGGTTGATATTTTCTTTTAAAAAAGAAGCTTTCTCTCTTGGATTGGGATCTGTAGCCCATTTCCAATGTCTATCATTAGACCAAAATTTTGCATTTTTAAAAGCGGGCTGTAAAAGAGTTTTATCAGAATTCCACTGTATAGCACCTCCACAATGATCGAAATGCAAGTGTGTTAAAAAAACATCTGTAATATCATCCCTATGAAACCCTTGCTTTGCCAAAGAGGTATCTAAAGAAAAGTCTCCATATAAAGAATAATAACTATAAAATTTGTTAGATTGTTTGGATCCCAACCCAGTGTCTATTAGAATTAAACGGTTCCCATCTTCAATAAGCATACATCTCATGCTCATCTCTATCAAATTTTTATCATCTGCAGGATTTGTTTTCTGCCAAATACTTTTGGGGACAACGCCAAACATTGCACCTCCATCTAATTTAAAATTCCCTGTTTCTATTGGATAAATATTCATTTTATATCAATTAAAATGATGTTGAAATTTCTTGAAAAAGAATCATTTATAACTCAATATTCATTCAACTCTTTAAAAATTGAACGGAAACAAAGATGTAGAAAAATAGATAGATTCTTGTTAAAAAACTCTAAAGATTCATATAAAATCTATTTAAAGTAATTTCTTTTGGAAGTAATCATTTTATTGATTTTTATCTTACTCAAAAACTTGGCTACTTTGAGAAGAACAAAAACAGCTATCGTCAAACCGAAAACAACAATAAATAGATTATAGTCCATCTCAGGCATTACTGATTCTATTCTTAAACTTTTAAAAAATATAATGCCATGCTTCCCTATAAACATAATTTGAAGTATTTCTTTTCTTAGCAATACGAATGTATTATGAAAAATCGTTTTTTACAGGTTTTTATACTTTTTTTCGATAAAACACTTTTTAGTTGCTGTAAAAAATTATTCTATGGACTTTCAGTCACCCTGAAGAGCTATAAATGGATATATAACTGCAAAAGTTTAGAGATCACTATTTTGAAGAATACAAGAATTATCCTTTTTAATTAGATGCTGATGCTTTTAAAAAAGTGGCGTATGTTTCCCTTTTTTATGAAAGAATTGTTCGCTTCAAAAAAACGATACAGAATAAAAAAACGCTTCAATTTATTGAAGCGTTTTTGAGGTGTCGAGCGGATTCGAACCGCTGTAGATGGTGTTGCAGACCACTGCCTAGCCACTCGGCCACGACACCTTTACATTTTAAGGTGTGCAAATTTACGTAAATTTACATGTATTACAAGTATTTTTTTAGCTTATCGTTTTTTTGTGAGAATTACGACCACCTCTTCGACGTTACCCCCAATTGGTGGATTTACTTTCGCTACAGAAACTTTCGCTTTGTTAACCATGGAAAGCTCCTTAAAAATACGATTTAAAATTCTTTGCACAACCTCCTCTAATAATTTAGAACGGATGGCCATTTCTTGTTTTACAATATGATTTAAATGAACATAATCAACAGTATCTATCAACTCATCTGTTTTTGAAGATTTTTTTAAATTGGCTTTTACCGAAACATCAACACGATATTCACTTCCTATTTTTGCTTCTTCATCCAAACACCCATGGTATGCATAAAGTTTGATATTATTTACCTGTATGACTCCCATTTTAATCCTCTGAGTTTGATTTTACATCTAATTTTTCCCACATTTTATCGGTATTCAATCTAAAAGATCCTATGTACTCAAAATTACATTGCTCTGGTGAAATAATAGATAAAAAAGGTTCTTTATTTTTGGTATTGTATAAGTGATAGTGTTCCCCAAATATTGGCTCAAAATTAAACTTTGCGTTGTAGATTAAATCGTTGTAATGAAACTTTTGCATTAGTGTTTCATATTCTTTCTTTACCTCGTCAAACTTAGATTTAAATTGTTTATTTACACGCTGTATCCCATCATTTTTCCAACTTGCAGTGTTCAATGGGGTAATTACAGGAGAGCTTGCAGAAGTCCCATAGGGTTTTAAAGAAGCATCATATTGCTGACTTTCTTCGTTAAAAACAACTAAATCTGGTTTTTTCTCTTCACCTTTACTCATAAATGCAAAATTACGACAAAAAATGACGCCTCAACTTTCTTTAATAAAACTTTAACTGCCAAAAAGCTACTTAGAGGATTATTCGTTATGAGTTATTAAACCCTAATTAAGCCCTTAATTTAGGAATTTATTCAAAAGACTTAATTGCTATGAAGTATTTTATGTAATTTTACGGCTTAATTTTTTCGAATAAATTTATGTCTGAAGAAAAAAAATCACTCAATTTTATTGAGCAAATTATTGAAGAAGATTTGGCAAATGGGATGCCCACAGAAAACTTGCGTTTTCGATTTCCTCCAGAGCCAAATGGTTATCTACACATAGGTCATACCAAAGCAATTGGAATTAGCTTTGGACTAGGAGAAAAATACAAGGCTCCTGTAAACCTTCGCTTTGACGACACAAATCCTGCTAAAGAAGAACAAGAGTATGTAGATGCTATTAAAAATGATATTACTTGGTTAGGATATCATTGGGCAAATGAATTGTACTCTTCAGATTATTTTCAACAGCTGTATGATTGGGCAATTCTAATGATTAAAGAAGAGAAGGCTTATGTAGATAGTCAATCTTCAGAAGAAATGCGCGAACAAAAAGGAACACCAACCGAACCAGGAATCAACAGTCCTTTTAGAACTCGTTCTGTATCTGAAAATTTGGATTTATTCCAAAAAATGAAAGAGGGTGAATTTCAAGAAGGAGAACATATACTGCGTGCTAAAATTGACATGACGAGTCCAAACATGTTGCTTCGTGATCCCATCATGTATCGAGTTCTTTATAAAGAGCACCACAGAACTGGAAATGATTGGAATATTTATCCAATGTATGATTGGACCCATGGTGAGAGTGATTATATAGAGCAGATATCGCATTCTTTATGTTCACTAGAATTTAAACCTCATAGAGATTTATACAATTGGTTTAGAGATCACGTCTACGAGTATGGAAAAGCACAATTTCCAAATCCTCCAAAACAACGTGAGTTTTCACGTTTAAATTTAAGTTATACCATTATGAGCAAGCGTAAATTGATGCGTTTGGTTGAAGAAGGTGTGGTTTCTGGATGGGATGACCCTAGAATGCCTACTATTTCGGGATTGAGAAGGCGTGGATATACTCCAGCTTCAATAAGAAGCTTTATTGAAACTGTCGGAGTTTCTAAACGGGAAAACATTATAGATGTAGCCTTATTAGAATTTAAAATTCGCGAAGATTTAAATAAAACTGCCAAAAGAGTGATGGGAGTTTTAGATCCTGTAAAAGTTGTCATTACCAATTACCCTGAAGATAAAGAAGAACTCTTAGACGCAAGTTATAACGATTATGAAGAAGGGTTTGGCTCTAGAGAAGTTCCTTTTTCAAGGGAACTCTTTATAGAAAAAGAAGATTTTAGAGAGGAAGCCAATAAGAAATTTTTCCGATTAAAATTAGGGAAAGAGGTCCGCTTAAAGAACGCCTACATTATCAAAGCAGAAAGTTGTACCAAAGATGCCGATGGGAATATCACAGAGATTCAATGTACCTACGACCCATTAAGTAAATCTGGAAGTGGAACTGAAGAAAGTACTCGTAAAGTAAAAGGGACACTTCATTGGGTCTCTATAAAACATGCGATCAATGCAGAAGTTCGGTCTTATGATCGTTTATTTTCTGACGAAGCTCCAGATAGTCATAAAGACAAAGATTTTATGGAATTTTTAAATCCAAATTCTTTAAAAGTTATCAAGGCTTTTATTGAACCTAGTTTACTAACCGCAAGTATTGGTGAACAATTTCAATTTCAACGCATAGGATACTTTAATGTTGATGATGATTCAACCTCGAAAGCTTTGATTTTTAACAAAACTGTTGGATTAAGGGACTCTTGGGGAAAAAAATAATCATTCCTATATCACAGAAAAATCGCTGATGAAAAAAATATTACTAGTTTGCATTCTTATTGTTAGCTCTTGTTACAACCCAAAAGAAATCAACCAAGTTGTTGAAATTTCTTGTGGGCAATGTCAGTTTAAAATTCAGGCCCCTAAGGGATGTGACTTAGCAGTTCGAATAGACACTAAAGTTCACTTTATAGATGGAGTTCACATCGACGATTTTGGAGATGCGCATCACAAACAAACCGGCTTGTGTAATGTCATCAGAAAAGCAACTGTATCGGGCGCTATTGAAAACGGAAGATTGAAAGCAAGTTCTGTAAAATTAATCGACTAAATTCTTTATAACAAGTACCCCGATCCCTGTTAGAAGCCTCTTCTTTTATGGAGCTGGGTTGGGGATCATCGCATGTACTTCTTGAATCTCTTGTAATGTTTCTTCCGATAGATCTATATGAATACTCCCTATGTTTTCTTTGAGTTGACTCATTTTGGTCGCCCCAATAATATTACTAGTTACAAAGGGTAGTTGATTCACAAAAGCCAAGGATAATTCTGTCAAGGTAATTCCGTTTTTCTTTGCTATGGATTGGTATCTTTTTACTGCTTCACTTGAGCCATCTCCCATGTATCTCGCAATAAACCTGGGAAATAAATTACCTCTCGACCCTTCAGGACTTTTTCCATCTAAATATTTCCCGGACAACACCCCTTGGGCTAGAGGTGAATATGCTAACAACCCTATATCCTCTCTTATTGAAACTTCAGACATCCCAACTTCATAGCCTCTATGGATCATCGAATATGAATTCTGGATGGAAACTGGTCTTGCCAAGTCATGAGCCGCAGCAGTTTGTAAATATTTCATTGTGCCCCATGGTGTTTCATTAGAAAGGCCAATGGCTCTGATGATTCCTGACTTTACGAAAGTATCGAGGGTCTCTAAAATTTCTAAATGATTTTCAGCTTCTTTTGTAGCTGTTTGATAGGGGTAATCTCTAACCCCAAAACAATTCACCCCTCTAGAAGGCCAATGCAATTGGTACAAGTCTAAATAGTCTGTTTGCAATCGTTGTAGACTCCCCTCTATGGCTTCTATAATATTTTGTTTCGTAAAACCACCTGTTCTAATATGCTTTGTATAGTCTCCCCCGCCAGCAATTTTACTAGCTAGAACAATTTTTTCTCTGTTTCCTGTTTTGTGAAACCAATTTCCAATAATTCGTTCGGTATCTGCATAAGTTTCAGGGGTAGCAGGAACTGGATATAATTCTGCCGTATCAAAAAAGTTTACGCCTTGCTCCAGAGCGTACTCCATCTGTTCAAATGCTTCTACTTCTGTATTCTGGTTTCCCCAAGTCATGGTTCCTAAGCAAATTTTGGAAACTTTTATATCAGTATTTGATAATGTGGTATATTTCATCAAATTAAAATTTTAAGAGAATCAAAAATAAGGTTTATTTAGGTATAAAATCCAAGACAAAAAAAAGTTCTCATAAATGAGAACTTTTTTTGTCTTTATGTAGTTTTATACTAGTTTAAAATAGCCTCAATTCCCGGTAATGTTTTCCCTTCTAGCATTTCCAACATGGCGCCACCCCCTGTAGAAACATAACTCACTTTATCTGCAAAACCAAATTGCTTTACAGCGGCTACAGAATCTCCTCCTCCAACTAAAGAAAAGGCTGCATTTTTAGTTGCATTATTTATTGAGTTCCCAAGTGCAATGGTTCCTTCTGCAAAAGATTCCATTTCAAAAACTCCTAGAGGTCCGTTCCATAAAATAGTTTTACATTGGTTCACAACCGTATCAAAATTTTCTCTAGATTTTGGGCCAGCATCAACTCCTTCCCAACCTTCAGGAATTGCATAAATATCACAAATTTGTGTATTCGCGTCATTCGAAAAATCATCGGCTGCTACAACATCTACAGGAATATGAACAGCAACACCTTTTGCTTTTGCTTGCTTTAAAATATCTAAGGCCAGCTCCATCTTATCATCTTCACAGATAGAGTTTCCAATTTGTCCTCCTTGTGCTTTAATGAATGTAAAGCTCATTCCCCCTCCAATGATTAGGTGATCTACTTTGTCTAAAATATTTTCGATGACCGTAATTTTTGAAGAAACTTTTGCCCCTCCTAAAATAGCCAATACAGGTTTCTCGGAATTATTCAAAACCTTGTCTATACTTTCAATTTCTCTAGCTAATAAGTTTCCAAAGCACTTGTTGTCTTGAAAAAACTGTGCAATAATTGTGGTAGATGCATGTGCTCTGTGCGCTGTCCCAAAAGCATCATTTACGTAGATGTCTCCTAATTTTGATAATTTCTTAGAAAAGTCTACATCCCCTTTTTTCTCTTCATCGTAAAAACGTAGATTTTCTAATAATAAGATTTCTCCGGTTTCTAAATTAGCAACAGCCTCCTCAACTTTGGGACCAATACAGTCTGAAACAAATTTTACTTGAACCCCTAAAATCTCTGAAGCAACACCAACAATATGAGCCAAAGAAAATTCTTCCTGAACCCCTTTTGGACGTCCTAAATGCGACATTAATACACAACTCCCTTCTTGCTCTAGAATGGATACAATTGTAGATTTTGCAGCTTGAATTCTTGTCGCATCTGTTACCTCAAACTGATCATTTAAAGGCACATTGAAGTCTACACGAACTAACGCTTTCTTGTTCTTAAAATTAAAGTCTTTTAGTGTTTTCATCTTTGTTAAATCTATTTTCAACAAAAATACCTTTTTATTTAGTTTTTTTTGATTGGAAAACCCAAAAATTAATACATCGTTTGCGTAATTATTCACTTATATTTGTAGATGCTTTTCAACCAAATTATAGGTCAAGAACATATTAAAAACCACTTAAAAGTTTCTGCTGAAAACGGAAGAATTCCGCATGCGCAGTTATTTGTAGGAAAAGAAGGAAGTGGTACTTTGCCAATGGCCATCGCATATGCTCAATTTTTACTCTGTAATTTTTCTGATAACGCTGAGGTTTGCGGCTTAAAATGTGAAAAATTGCAACATCCCGATTTGCATTTTGCCTTTCCAGTTACCACCAATGAAAAAGTAAAAAAACACCCTGTAAGCAACTTGTTTTTAGAGGAATGGAGAACTTTTGTTGCAAGCCAGCCCTATGGAAGCTTGTTCAATTGGTTGCAACATATCGGAGTAGAAAAAAAACAAGGAATCATTGGTGTTGATGAAGCAGAGGAAATTGTAAAAAAACTGACCCTAAAAAGTTATGAAGGTGGTTTTAAAGTCATGATTATTTGGATGGCTGAAAAAATGAATATTGCTGCCGCAAATAAATTACTAAAACTCATTGAAGAACCCCCAAAAAAAACCATTTTCTTATTAATTACTGAAAATGAAGAACAGCTCATCAATACAATAAAATCTAGGTGTCAAGCATTGCATTTCCCTGCTTTGAGCGAACAAGATATTTCTAATGCATTGGTCGTAAATTATCAAGCTCCAGATAATGAAGCTGCCAAGATTGCGCATCAAGCTGAAGGAAATTTTAACAAAGCATTGCATTTATTAGAGCACGATTCTAATGACCTTATTTTTGAGGAATGGTTTGTTTCCTGGGTTAGAACTGCTTTTAAAGCCAAAGGAAATGCTGCTGTTGTTCAGCAATTAATAGAATGGTCTGAGACGATTGCAAAAACAGGTCGAGAAACTCAAAAACGCTTTTTAACCTACTGTTTGCAATTTTTTAGACAATCGTTGTTACTAAATTATAAATCGGATCAGTTGGTTTTTATGGAAACTAAAACAGGATTTGACCTTTCTAAGTTTGCTCCCTTTGTGCATGCCGGAAATATTTTAGCCATTGAAAAAGAGTTAAATGATGCGATCTATCACATAGAGAGAAATGGAAATGGTAAAATTATTTTATTAGACCTGTCAATGAAACTCACTCGATTTTTACATCAAAAAGAAGAAAGCGTTTGATCGGTAATTATACCCCTTTTTTTAAAATTATAATCGAAATTTAAATCCCTTTTGAAATTCTCTTGGCCTCGTACAACTGAGCGATTGTTGGGTTTTCGGGACAGCTTTTAATTGGAATAAGTTGATCTCCAGTACTTACATACCCTGTTTGAAGTACCTTAAAATAGACTCCACAAAAAGTAGTGTTCCAAAATTGCTTTACAATACTCATATCATCAAAACGAACTCCTAATTTCATACAAGGGTTCCTTTGAACGGTCGCTTCTATAATAGCTTCCCCTACTTTAAAAGTATCTCCTTGATGAATATCTGTTTCATCTAAATCATCTATTGTTAAGTTTTCTCCAAATATTCCCTTTTGAAAATCTACTTTTGGGTATAGCGATTCCCAATATTCGTAATGTTTGTAGGAGTATCCATACACTGCCTGTAAAATTCCTCCATGGTGCTTTTTATCAGAAATCTCGTCTCCCATAACGGATCCAACATCTAAAAAAATAGGATGTGTAACAGGAAATTTGAAAATTCCTGTAGTTACGATTTTGCCTTTCCAATCAATTTCTTTGTGAGTACCAATATTTGTTGAGATGATTTTCATGTTTATAGCTTCGTAGTCTGATAATTTCCAAAACTTCAGAAATTTATTTTTTAAATTTTTGTAATGATTTTTTGGTGAATTCCGACACAACTAATTCCCCTGAAATCGCTGCTCTCTCTACTAGTAAATCAGTCCAATTTTCTGTTCCTTCCCATAAGATTTTCTTCATTTCTGATAGCGCTTTAGAATTATATGATGCTAATTTCAACGAAAGGGACTCTAGGGCATCATCCATCTCTTTTGTCGTTTCAAAAACCTTTGCGTACAAGCCTTTTTCTTTTGCCCAATTGGAACTTTTCCAACCAGTGGCGTCAATGGTAAGTTCTGCAACTCCTGAAATTCCTATTTTTCGTTTTACAGCAGGTTCTATAACAAAAGGCCCAATCCCTATTGTAAATTCTGAAAGTTTAATCTCTGCATTTTTGGTAGCCAATACATAATCACATGCAGCTGCTAGTCCTACACCACCACCAACTGTTTTCCCTTGAATTCTTCCAATAATTAATTTTCCACAAGTTCGCATTGCATTGATCACATTTGCAAAACCTAAAAAAAATTGTGTTCCTTCTTCAAAATTTGAAATTGCAACTAATTCATCAAAAGACGCACCTGCACAAAAAGCTTTTTCTCCTTGTGATGTTAAAATAATTACGGCAATCGAAGGGTTCTTTCCAACAGAAATTAATTCATTTGTAAGCCTCTCTAATAATTCACTTGGAAAGGAATTGCTTGCAGGATGACCAAAGGTTATTGTTGCTATATTATTGCGAATGGTTGTGTCCAAACGACCGTGTTGTCTTGGGGTAATCATAAGAAGTTCTTTTCGTAAAAATAAGTTTTTATCTTGAATTATATTTCAAGATAAGAATTTTTAATGAGCTGAAGCAGATGCTGCTTTTGCAAGTGGCAAAAAGGTACTTCTAAATTTAAATACTAATGGTATTCCTCTTGCAATAATCCAAAAAGTGAAAGCAATCCAGATAGCTGTTAGCTTTAAATCAAAAGCATCAAAAACTAATAACATTGGAATAAAAACCAACCCTGTTGAGAAAATTAAAAGATTTCTTAAGTATTTCATTTCTCCCATTCCTTTAAACATTCCATCAAAAATAAATGTAACAGCACTTATAGGTTGGGATACTAAAATAATCCAAAAAACTGAGTAAAATTGTTCTAAAACAGCAGGGTCTTTTGTAAAGATTTGTCCAATATAGTTATAAAAAATAGCTCCTAATACTGCAATACTTGCCCCTGTTATTAAACCATATTTAAAAAGTTGATGACTCAATATGACCAACGATTGGTACTCTTTTGCCCCTAAGAATTTCCCTGCTAAAATGTTTCCAGCACTTGAATAACCATCAATCATAAAAGCTCCTAGAAGCCATATATTGACCCCTATTGTATAAGCAGCAATGTATTCGTTTCCATAACCAGTAGCGAAAGTTGTAGCAAAATACAATGCTATATTCAAGGTAATTGTTCTTATGAATAAGTTTCCTACCATCCCCAGTAAACGAGGAACTTCTTTATGAAATTTGGATACTATTTTTAAAGAAATCACTGTTTTTTTCATTAGCAAAGTTAATGACATGACTGCCATTGTAATTTGCGCAATTACACTTGCGTATGCAGCTCCTTCAATATGCATTGCAGGAATATAGCCTTCAATTCCATATACGAAAATAAGATCCAGCATAATATTTAGCAACGCTCCTATGATTGCAATAATCATTGGATAATACGTATTTTGCAGACCTCTAAATATCCCAAAAACAGCAAATACAAAAAGTGAAAATGGAAATCCGAAAATTCGTATTTTAAAATAGGATATACAATACGATAAAACCTCTCCTGATGCATTGTAAAATTGAAAAATTTGTTTTGCAAACGGGTATGAAATTGCGATGATAAAAAAGCTTCCTAGAATAACTATTGCGATCGCTTGAGCTGGCAATGTTTTGACTTCCTCTAATTTATTGGCCCCCACATATTGAGAAATAATAGCAGAAATTGCACTTCTAATTTGTCCAAAGACCCAAATTAACATTGAAATAAATGCCCCAACAATTCCAACAGCTGCAAGACTCTCTGTTGCGTTTTCATGAATATTTCCAATAATTGCGGTATCGGTAATAGATAATAAAGGCTCTGCAATACCTGCAACCAACGCAGGTATTGCTAATCTATTAATCTTTTTAAAACTATTGTTTGTGTTCAATTGCTTTTTTTAACAAAGGTACATCTCTTAATATAAAAAGAAGCCCTTAGTTGAAAATAGAATGCATTAGTATTTTAACTCTGCAGGTGCCATAAAATTTTCTTGTAGGGTATATATTTCTTTAAGGTATTTTTTAATCTCAGCTATAAATTCGTCCAATCTTTCAGCGGTGATTGCAATCATTGGCTTTCTATAATTTGAAGAAAAATCAACAGCTAAAAACCCACTGTGCAAATTTTTAAAAGAATAAATCCCTGCTTGTAACGATTGCTTAGAGTAATCTTTATTGCTTTGAGTGTATATATATGCATACATGAGAACTTGAATGGCCTTATACTGTTCTTTTTCTCGTAATCTCTCAAATGAGGAAACTCGTAAATCAGAACTACTAACCATTCCTGTTTTATAGTCGATAATTCTCAAAACACCATTTAATTCATCTACCCTATCTACTTGACCATGAATTTTAATAGGATAATCAAGACCCTCAATATGAAGTTCTGTTGCAAGGTTTTCTTCAGTTGCAAGAATCTTTAATTGATTTTTTGCGTCTTTTAATAGTTCTTTTTCTTGCGCTAAAAAATTATGAACGAACCTTACAGCTACCTCAAAAATTAAACGATTTTTACCTGATGTAATGTCTCCATTTTTATATTCATTTCTAAAATGCTTGACCACTAATTCTTTTACTTTCTTTTCCATTAAGGAGAGGCTAGCTGTCTGTAAAAATTTACCAACAAAGGGCGTATATAGTTCATCTAAAGTTTGATGAACAACAGTACCTAGAGTCGTATAAGCGATGGTTTCCTCTACATCTTCAAACTCTTTTAATTGAAGTATTTTTTGTTTATAAAATGAAATAGGGTTGTATAAATAATTAGTTAAAGCAGAGGGAGAAATCCCTTTTTTTGCAAGTTCTCTTAAGCGTTCAATTACAAATTCATTTTTTGCTATGCTCTTTAAGCTTGGTTTTTGATTCAACACTTTTGGAGTAATAACTTTCTGAACAACGTCTGTTCTCATCATTTCCAATTGGGTAATAAATCTACTTTTTTCGCCACTCCCAAAAACGTCATGTTCAGTATTATAAATGAGGAAAATATTTTTTGCTCTTTGCATTAGCCGAAAAAAATGATACGAAAAAATAGCATCCTTTTCTCTGTAGGTGGGAATGTCAAAGGCTAGTTTTACATCAAATGGAATAAACGATTTTTGTTGACTTCCTGCCGGTAAAACTCCCTCGTTTGAGGAGACAAGTACTATGTTTTCAAAATCTAAAACACGTGTTTCTAGCATCCCCATTAATTGAAGCCCTTTTAATGGTTCTCCCTGAAATGATAAACTTTCAGATGCAATCAATTGTCTAAAAAATAGAAATAATGTTTTTAAATCAGGGAAATATTTGTATGCATTATGTAAGGTTTTTAACTGGGTAAAAGTAGTGTGAAATCGAAATAAATATTCTTTTTCCAAATCGCTTACTTCCTTTTTTAAGACCTTGATTAAATGTAAAATTCTATCAATAAATTCTTCAATGGAAGTATAGGGATTAAAAATTGAATTCATCATTATCTTGTGCTCCTCTGAATTAGTCTCAAATAATTCTCTAAGATGGTCTTGTTTGATGAAAGACTGATTTTTTGCGGCAATCTCATCCGTAAAAAAATGGATGTCTGAAAGTAATTTATAAATGGACTCATGTTTTAAAAAACGCAGCACATCCTTATAATAAAAATCGTTTACAAGTGTTTTTTGAAGCTTTTCTTGAGAGAGAAACAATTGAAATATTGAAGCTATCAAATTAGTTGTTGGTAGATCTTTTAGAGGGTATCCCATTGTAATATTAATTGCATCAATATTTTTGGGTAGGGAATTTAACATGATTGGCAACAAAGTTTCATCTGCTAAAACCAATGCAGTATTGCTAAAATCTGAAAAGTTCTCTAAAAGTTCTCCAGCATATTTTATTTGAGTGGTATTCTTTGACGTTCCAATAACTTCAATATTTTTGGGTTGAGCAAAGGAACTTCCTAAAATCTTTACATCATTTTTCTCATAGTAACTCCATTCAGCTTTGTATTTTCTAATGAATTTTCCTGCTTGATGATTCGAATTGAAAAAAGCAATATCTATGTCCCAATAAATCTCTGAGTACTCGTTTTCTAAAACTTTTTGAAATAAAAATTCTTCCGCTTTGTTTAGGGCATTAAATCCAATTAAAAATAATTTTTTATGACTATTCTGTTGTAAAAACTGATCGATCTTTTTACAAGATTCTCTAAAAATTAAGCCCTGATATCCAATCTTTTTTTGTTGTAAAAACTGATAAAGAGCACTATAATAAGTATCGAGATTCTCAAGAAATGAATAATGATCTTTCATTAATTCAGTTTCTTTGAACTCACCTTTTACAGACCATTTTTTCAGTCTTTGAATATCTCTTAGGTAGATAAAAATATCTCTAGCATTGATTAAATGTTGATCGATATCGTTAAAATCTTGCAGTACTGTAAATGCCCAAGAAGCAAATATATCAAAGGATACAGGTGCTTTTTCTAAACTTTTGTATAGGGTGTAAAAATGAAATAACAATTGTATGCTATCTGCTTTTTGCAATCCTGAAACGCGACTGATAAATTGCTCAATATTGAGAATTTCTGGTAAGAATCCTCCCTCAATTTTATCTTTAAGTGCTTGTTTAACAAATACTTTTGCTCTTTGCGAAGGAAGAATAAAAATAACATCTTCAAAAGAGGTTGTTGTTTTTAAAATATGATCTAAGGTCTGAGAAATAAAAGATTGCATCTATTTTTTTAAGAATCTATTTTGATTTCTAAATTACAAAAACTTACATTTATACCTCTTTAAACATTCAACTATTTTTTTGATGCCAAATGAATTACATATTGTCGGGATTCAAGCTGACTTATCTTGGGAAAATCCAACAAAAAATATTGCTTTTTTTGAAAAGGAAATAAACACCCTTCCTAAAGAGGTAGACCTTATTGTACTCCCGGAGATGTTTACTTCTGGATTTACATTACATCCCAAAAATGTGGCAGAAAAAATGAAGGGAAATACTGTTTTGTGGATGCAAAAAATGGCTAAAGAACAAAAGGTTGCTTTGACAGGAAGTATCGTAATAGAAGATGGTAAAAGTTATTATAATCGACTATTATTTGTACATCCTTCTGGGAAAATAGAAATGTATGATAAAAAACACTCTTTTGGCTTAGCTGGAGAGGATACAATGTATACTGCTGGATCAAAAAAACAAATTATAACCTATAAAGGGTGGAAGATTTGTCCGTTAATTTGTTATGATTTGCGATTCCCAGTTTGGTCAAGAAATACCGAAAACTATGATTTATTAATTTATGTTGCCAATTGGCCAGTTACTAGAATTCAAGCATGGAAAACTCTTTTGAAAGCAAGAGCAATTGAAAATATGAGTTATACAATAGGGGTCAATAGAATAGGTAAAGACGGAAATAGACAAGAATATTCTGGAGATTCTTCGATAGTGAATTTTTTAGGTGAAGAGCTTTCTACCTTAAAAAAGAACAAAAAGGGAATTATAAAAACGACTTTAGATAAAACAAAACAACAGGCTGCTCGAGAAAAATTAGGCTTTTTAAATGATCAAGATTCTTTTATAATTGACCTCTCTAATGAACCAAAGTATGACTATTAAAAACATTTCTATTGCAGATATTGACAAGGTATTTGATTTTTATAAAACCGCTTCAAAATATCAAAAATCAAAGAAAACAGTCGTGGTCTGGCCTGATTTTAATCGAGAAATGGTACAAACAGAGATTGAACAAAACCGGCAATTCAAACTACTCATTAACAATAAAATTGTTTGTATTTGGGCGGTGACTTTTAGTGATGAACAAATTTGGGAAGAAAAAAATAAAGACCGCGCAATCTATATTCATAGAATTGCGACACATCCCAACTTTAGAGGAAACAATTTTGTTCAAAAAATTGTAAGTTGGGCCAAAATATATGCAGAAAAGAAGAAGCTGCAATATATAAGACTGGATACTCTTGGAAACAATACAAAATTGATTCAGCATTATAAAAATGCAGGATTTGATTTTTTAGGAATGCATACACTTCAAAACACTTCAGATTTACCTGAGCATTATAAAGAAGCCCCCGTTTGTCTATTTGAAATAGACCTCAAAGGCAAATAATCATAACTCTACAATAGAGAAATCCTATAGAATATATCTTAAAAATCGATTTTAAAACTAGGTTGGATTGATCATCCATTTGAACTTAAAGTCGGTGTCAGGAACCACAATTCTCTCTGTAATTCTATACATTCTATCTGGGAGTTTCATTAAATAATCTCTCGCTTTTTCTGCTTGAGGGGTAAGATTCGTGATCTTATCAATTTCCCAAGTTCCGTTCAACCTCTTCAAAATATCAACATAATCAAAGCCTGTATAGACACCAATTCTTTGAGCAATTGTTGAGAAATCATCAAATAAACTTCCCTTTGTCGCAAAAGACTCTCGCAAATGCAAAGCAGGCATCACAATTTTATGTTTCATCATGTATTGAAAAGCCAACATCATTTCGCTTGGATCAATTTTAAAAATTTCTTTTACAAATTCGGTATATGCTTGGTGATGACGCATTTCATCTCCTGCAATAATCTTAGACATCTTTGCCAATGCTTTGTGTCCTTTTTTACGAGCAATTTTTGCTACGTTATTATGAGAAATATACGTTGCTAACTCCTGAAAAGAGGTATAAATAAAATTCTTGTATGGGTCTGTTGACGTTCCAATATCAAAACCGTCTGCAATTAAATGTTGAGTAGAAATTTCTACTTCTCGCATATTTACACGTCCTGACAAGTATAAATATTTGTTTAAAACATCTCCATGTCTATTTTCTTCTGCAGTCCAAGTTCTTACCCATTTAGCCCAACTATTATCTGGATCTTGAGTCACTCCATCTAAATCTAGTAACCAAGATTCATACGTTGGTAGTGCTTCCTCTGTAATGGTGTCTCCTACTAAAACCACCCAAAAATCATCATGCAATTCTTTAGATAACTCGCGAATTTCTTCTACTTCCTGAATAAATGAATCTTTTTGTGAGTTGGGTAAAAAATCTGTGGGTTGCCATATTTTTTCGGCAGGAATTAGATATTTATTCATAAAAGTATCCATGCTTTTTTCTAGTGTTAGCATCACTTCTTTTCTAATGTTTTTAATAGACATCGTTTTATAGTATATGTTCTTTAATTACAGTTTCTGTTTTTTCTAATAATTCTTCAAATGGCAAAGAATTGATTTTGATAGGTTGGTGTGTCGTAATGGTAATTGGAGTTCCAAGACCGAGTGGAAATTTTCCATATTTGAAAACTTTCCATGAATTATTGATTGTTAAGGGCACAATGTATCCCTCTTTATTATACTTTGTTATTACTTTTAAGCCGTTTACAGCAAATTTTTTGGGAGAACCATCTCTACTTCTTGTTCCCTCAGGAAAAATAATCGCTCCCCATTTTTTTTGATGAATTCGTTTCGAAAAGTTGACTAATTCTGTAATGGCTTGTTTTGGATCTTTCCTATTAATTAAAGCGGCGCCTCCATATTTTAAATTGTATGAAACACTTGGTATTCCTTTTCCTAGTTCTATTTTCGCAACAAATTTAGGAGAATGTTTTCTGAAAAACCAACCAATTGGTGGAATATCAAAGGTAGATTGATGATTAGAAACAAAAATAAGAGACGCATTTTTTGGAAGTGTGTGTTCGTTTTTAAGACGAACATTGACTCCTAATATCAACATTGACTTTACCAGAAAAAAATTCAACCATTCGACTACTTTTCCGTGAATTCTATGACCAAATACGTTTAAGCTTATCCTTTGTAAAGGATGAAAAATAACAAGTAATAAAAAAAATACTGTAATAAAAATTGGCGACAATAGGTAGCTTAATCCTTTCATTTTAGAACCAGTTATTCCATGGAATTCTTGAGAGGATCAACAACAGAGCAAGCCCATAAAAAATAGCAATTGTTTTGAATTTTGCAAGCGAATCTGTTTTCTTTTTATGTTTAGACCACCCTATTGTAATCAGTACAATGGCAAAAATCATGGTCATTGGGTGCTCTACAGCTAAAAGCCTTACCCCTTTATCAGACATCACCTCTGCTCCATTGGTTTTTAAGGCTTTAAACCATGGAGACATAAAATACCATCCAAACCCAATTAACAACTGAATATGCGATACTATAAGTGCAAATAAACCAATGCGTAAATCTGCCTCTGAAAACTCTTTTTTCTGAAGGATCCCTCTTACTGAATTGATCACTGCGACTACAAGTAGTAAAAGTACTATATAGGCCCAATACGAATGAATTTCTTTCATAATTAATGATTGTTTTGTTCGTTGGTAAAGTTAGTTCTTTTTCTATAAAAAAACCACCTCAAATGAGGTGGTTTTAGGAATAAATTTGATGAGATTACTGCTTATTGCGCTACGTATTCTCCTCCTTGTTTAATTACCGCAAGAGACCAAACTCCGTTTGATCCATTGTAGATATTGTAAGTAACAATGTATTTTTGTCCTTCGGCATCTGAAGGAAAATTGTTTAACAGAATTGTACTAATCTTTGCTACACGTACTTCGACAGTCTCTTCGTCTTTTCCTGCTCTTACGTCAAAGTTTCCATAACGATCATTCCCAACCAAAGCGTAATCTGCAGCAGTCAATGTGTATTTGATGGTGTTGTCTGGTACCCATGAAGTCCCATCGTGACCAAATTTAATTGTTTCATCAATTACATTGTTATATTTTGACCAAGAAGTACCATCAAAGATGAAATTAGCGATGAAACTTTTTACACTACCATCCTGATACAATTTGTACATAACCGCTTCTATATCTCCGGTAGATTTATCAATATATTTAAATTTATCTTTTAAGAATACAGGTACTTTTGTCAAAGCCTCATCTTCGCTAGAAAAATTTGAATATCCTTCTCCCATTGCCGTATATTCATCATCCGTGATTCCCATTGCCATTTCCCAAGCACCGTTTACGTATAGAAAACCGTTGTTAAGTGTTGAAACACTTCCTGAATAATACTTATAGGTTAAAGAAACCAATAATCTATTTGCAGGATCTGGAAATTTAACATTTAAAAAATCAGTTATATCAGAGCTTTTAGAAAAATTTCCATAAGTAAATCCATTATCTGCATAATCATCAGCAGTCACAGTATACACTTCTAGACTTTTCTCATCATACTTAGGAGAATATAATTTAAATGTTACAGCTGCTAAAGAAGAAGCTCCCCAAACAGGGTATTTATCTGATAAAAAACCAGGCAACATTGTTTTTGCATCATCTACAGAACTAAAATTGCCATAACCTAGGTCTAAGTCATCATAATCTGCATCTGTTAATGTAATTGTTGCCTCACCAGATATAACGGTTTCTACAGCATCAATTTCTTCATAAATGTCTTCCATTGGGTTACACGAGGTAAACAACAAAGAAAGTATTGCGAAAGAATAAAATATTTTTTTCATTTGTAAGGTTTTTAAAATTTAATTTTTGCACTTAAACTGAATGTTCTACCAAAACCAAAGAATACTAATGGATTAGAAGCATCAATTGCATCAGCAACGTATTCCGTATCGAACAAGTTATTTACTCGTAACGTAAGAGTTGTGTCAAATTCTCCAACATTAAACCCATGACGTAAACTAGCATCCATTGTACTGTAGTTAGGTGCTTTCCAAGAATCTGTCGGTCTTGTTGAAGCATTCGCATAACTTAAAACGTCTATACGAGCGTATAAATCTGCAAAGTAGTTGTAATCTAGAGTAAAACTTGTTTTATCCCAGAATTTGTATAACATTCCCAAAGCAGCTGTTGTTTGAGCAGAATTAGAAACTTTCAATCCTTTAATCGGAAGAGAAAGCCTATCTACTTCATTTTGGTCTTCATCAAAAACAGGTACATCGTCTAAGTCGTTATCCCATTTCCAATCTCCCAAAGATAACATTCCTGTGAAGTTTAATTTATCAGAATACTTATAAGTAAAATCAAACTCTACCCCTTGATGTAATGCATTTACCCCTAAAAGGTTTGCCGTATAATCTTCAGCGCCAGGTTCTGTTGCTCTAATGTTTCTTGTAAAGGTTCTGTCATTCCACTGGGTTCTGTATAGATTCACATTCGCTGCAAATTTTTCTCCTCTAATACCATATCCTAATTCCATACTGAAAATTTTCTCATTTTCTGCATCAGCATTGATCTTTGTATTATTAAATCCATTAAAAACAGCAGTAAAAATCGCTGGTCTTTCAAAGTAACCAATGTTCGCAAAAACATTTTGCACATCATCTAATTTGTAGTTTGCTCCCCCTTTTATACTGTAACCATTTAAGTTGATTTTATCAGTAGTTGCAAGATCTCTACCGGCTTCTGTACTTAAGTCATATAAGAAATATTCAATTCTTTGATAAGATGTCTTTTGAATAGAAGTAGAAACAAAAGCATTAAAGTTGTCTGTCCCATATTCTAACTGACCAAAGAAACCTAACCAACCAACTTTACCGTCATTGTTGTATCCCATTTTGTCTCCAACAGATAATGCTGCATTTGGATTGTTTACATTGTTATCGTCATAGTAAAATTGACCTCCTAATAAATCAGTAACCTCTCTAAAGTGCTTCCCTGTATACGTTCTCCAATCTAGACCGGCAATTAAGTCTAACTTATCCGAAACTTTGGTTTTGAAAGTAGACAAAACACCAAACCATTCATGATCGTTTCTTGAAGCTCTTAAAATTGCTTCAGAACCCAAAGCTCCATTGGCTCTGTTAATCTCAACAATATTATCTAAGTCTACTGGCTGATCTGAACCACCTATTCTAACACCAAATAAATCTCTGTTAGTTCCTGCGGTTCCACCACCACCACCAGTACCAAAAGATGCATATACTGCAGTAGATAAACTGCTTTCGTCACTCATTGTCCAGTAGTGATTTAAAGAGGTTTGAGATTTGTGATAAAAATTATCCTCTATATGTGTTACTTGCCCATTTTTATAACCCCAATCTGGATTAAAAAGGTTTCCAGATTCAGCATTTCTGTAGGTATCTATAGTACTCATGTTTTGTCTTTGACCATGTCTTTGTGGCGCTCCAAAACTTGTAAATGATAATTTATGATTCTCATTGATTTCTTTAGAAAGGTTCACAAAATAATTGAACCCTTTAAACTGTGTTCCATCAATATAACCTTCTCCTTCGATTTTTGCAAAAGAAACTGTTGCCGCTAGACCACTGTCCATCAAACCGGTAGATAAAGTAAATCCATATTTTTGATATCCATCATTACCTGTTGAGGCAATAATATTTCCTCCCTTTTCAACATCAGAAGTTTTGGATAAAATATTAATGGTTCCCCCAATAGAAGGAACGGCTACCTTAGAAGCACCTAACCCTCTTTGTACCTGCATTGCAGATGTTACATCTGATAATCCTGCCCAGTTAGACCAATATACTCTTCCGTTTTCCATGTCATTCACAGGAACTCCATTAATCATAACCGCAACGTTTTCAGAATTGAATCCACGAAGATTAATACGTCCATCTCCAAAACCACCTCCAGATTTGGTAGCATATACCCCAGGTGTAGATTTTAAGACTTCAGGAAATTCTTGAGACCCCAACTTTCTCTCAATATCCGCTGCTTTTATTGTAGAAACAGCAACAGGTGTTTTTCTATCAATAGCAAAGGAGGTTGCAGTTACAATAATTTCATCTAAACTTGCATCTTCAGCTAATTGAATTACTCCTAAATTAGTTTTAGATGAAGAAAAAGATACTTCTTTTGATTGGAATCCAATAAAAGAAATCACAATTGTACCAGAATCAGCACCTGCTTGTAAGGTAAATTTACCATCAAAATCAGTTGACGTACCGTTTGTTGTTCCTTTTACAACAACACTTGCTCCTGGTAATGGCTGGTTTGTTTCATCAACAACCTCTCCAGTAATTTTAGACTGCCCTAATACTGAAGCTGACATGAATAATACCGCTACAAATAATAAGTTTTTAAAATTTTTCATTGTTTAATTTTATGTTATTAAATATTTCTCGCAAAATTCCAGTTTTTGAAATTCTAACCTGTTAACTTAACGTTAAAAATTAACATTAAATTATGATCTCGAAAGTACTAAATTTTTGGCAAACTCTCGGAATCGAACACTTTTTTATATCAACAGCGTTATTAACAAAAAGCTATGAAATAGTATCCGCTTTGTTAAGCATCTTTTTAGACTATTGTTTCTTTAATAATTTTTTTGCCAACTCTTTCCCTAGTTCCACTCCAAACTGATCGTAACTGTATATATTCCATAAAATCCCTTGAGTAAAAATTTTATGTTCATACAGTGCGATTAACTTCCCTAAAGATCGGGGTGTTAGCTTATCAAAAAGGATCGCATTACTAGGTCTATTTCCTTCGAAGACCTTAAATGGTAGCAACGTTGCTATTTTTTCTTCATCGCCAGACACCTTTAATTCTAGATGAACCTCTTCTTTGGTTTTTCCAAAAGCCAAAGCGTCCATTTGACCATAATAATTGGCCATTAATTTTTGATGATGATCGTCTAACCCATACAAGGACTCTTTGTACCCAATAAAATCGGCAGGAATCAATTTGGTCCCTTGATGTACCAACTGCATAAATGCATGCTGCATATTGGTCCCTGTACTTCCCCAAACAATGGTTCCTGTTTGGTATTCAATGACCTCTCCATTTCTATCTACCCCTTTCCCGTTACTTTCCATAATGGCTTGCTGAAGATAGGCTGGGAGCTTCGATAAATATTGAGAATAGGGCAATACCGCTTCCGTTTCTGCCCCATAAAAATTATTATACCAGATGCTTAAAAGTGCTAAAATTACTGGTATATTTTCCTCGAAAGCCTCCTCTTTAAAATGAAGATCCATTTCTTCTGCCCCTTCTAAAAGTGCTTTGTAATGATCATAACCAACCGACAAACTAATAGACAATCCGACTGCAGACCAGAGAGAAAAACGACCTCCCACCCAATTCCACATTGGGAACACATTGGCTTTGTCTATCCCAAAATTATCTACTGCCTCTAGATTTGTAGATACTGCGACAAAATGTTTTGGAATATCAAAAATAGTCGCCGATTTTAAAAACCAATTTTTTATAGTTTCTGCATTTGAAATTGTTTCTTGAGTTGTAAACGTCTTAGACACAATAACAAATAAGGTGGTTTCAGGGTTTAGGTTTTTAATCACTTCCGAAACATGATCTCCATCCACATTTGAAACAAAATGAGTTGTAAGTTGGTTTTTGTAATATTTCAAAGATTCTACAACCATATCTGGCCCTAAATCTGAACCTCCAATACCAATATTTACAACATCAGTAATCGATTTGCCAGTATATCCTTTCCATTTTCCAGAAATAACTTTATTACTGAAGCTTTTAATTTTTCTTAGAGCAGACTGTATTTGTGGTTTGATATTTTTACCATTTACCAATAACGCCTCGTCTGAAGTGCTTCGCAATGCAGTATGTAAAACTTCTCTGCCTTCTGTAACATTAATTACATCTCCAGAAAACTGTTTTTCAATAGCATCTTTTAAATCCACTTCGTTTGCCAATTCAATCAACAGATTAAGGGTTTCTTTGGTAATTCTATTTTTAGAGAAATCAACTGATAAATCATTTAATTTTAATGAAAACTCCTCTTTTCTATTCACTTCTTTATCTAAGTCTTTGATATTGATCTGTTGAATATCATTGAAATGATTTGTTAATTTTTGCCAAGCATTTGTGGTCGTTGGATTGATGTTTTTTAAAGCCATTTGTTAATTTTGAACAACCATTTCTGAAATTACTTCTGATGGTTGGGTTTGAATTTGTTGATGATCTAATTGATGTTTAAGCGGTTTGATAAACGCTAAATATTTGGGTTTTAAACTTTTCTTTAAGGGAGCTGCTTCAGGCAATTTTAATCGAGGACTTAAAGGATCTACTTCTCTGCCGTTTTTCCAAAAACGATAACACACATGAGGGCCAGCTGTATTTCCGGTCATTCCTACCAAACCAATAACATCGCCTTGTTTAACGTATTGTCCTTTTTTAACCTTACGCCTTTGCATATGTAAATATTGGGTAGAATACGTATTGTTATGTTTAATTTTAACGTAATTTCCATTCCCTCCTCTTTTTGCAGATACGGTAACAGTTCCACTGGCGGTTGCTAGGATAGGAGTCCCTACTTTTGCGGCAAAATCTGTTCCTCTATGGGGTCTAACTTTATTTCCGTAGTAAGCAATTTTTCTTCTTAAATTGTATCTAGAAGAAATTCTATACTGAAATTTTATCGGCGATTTTAAAAACTGACTACGAAGCATGTTCCCTTTCTCATCATAATACTCAGGAATTCCTAAAAGCGAGTCTGCAGTGTATCTGAAAGCATATAAATTCTTCCCTTTGTGTTTAAAAACGGAAGACTTTACCTCTCCATAACCAGCAAAAATAGTGTCATCTATAAATTTTTCTTCATACAAAAACTTAAAAGAATCTCCTTTTTGAAGTTTATAGAAATCTAAGGTCCAAGCATAAATATCTGCAATCGTCCAAGTTAAATTGGGAGACAAATGTAAACTATCTAGGGTTACAGACAAACTAGAATTAATGACTCCTTTTACTGTTTTTAAAACAGTCTTAATTGGCTTTTGATACCGAGCCGCTGTAATTATTGAATCTTTAAAATCTATTACGGTCGCATTAATTTTGTCGTGATTATAGATAAAAACTTGTGCTTTTTCTGCAGAATCTTTACTAGCCAAAACGGTATATAATTTACCCGCCCTTACTTTTCTTACGTCAAACGTTTCTTTTATAGTGCTTGCTATTTTATTTATTTTTGGAGAGAAAATATGATGTCTATCTAAAATAATTCCAAAACTTTCTCCACTTTTAATGGTGTCTTGTGTCACTTTAAAGTGATCTAAGTTATAGCCATACTTAAATATTGGTTTTGGAACTGCTTTTTTTGGAAATGTACTTCCCTTTTCAGAGTCCTTTTTACACGACAAAACAGAGATAATTAACAGTAAAACGAGAATTATTTTTTTCAAAAAATGAGTGCTATTTGAGATAGTTCCCAAAAATACAAATAAAAACGGTTTTGCAAGCGTCTATCTCAATGAAGTTTCTAAAACGGTTTCGTAACTATTAAAAAGGATTTGCCAACCCTTTGTAGGCTTCTAAATCAGCTCTAAGAGAGCCTACAGAGAGGTCTGCACTTAATTTTACAGGAATTTTATTTTCGTCATCAGTAATCCATAAGGTAACACTTTCTTGCGCTTTAAAAATCCTTCCTGATTGAACTAATGGTCTAAATATCATTGTTTTTAAAGTTCCAAATTTTGTTTTTAAAATTTCTCTTCCTAAAAAACGCAATTTAAATGGATATACTTGAGAATCCATAAACATATCAATGCCTATTTCTTCTCCTTTTTTCATGTTTTTAACATTGTAGTTTCTTAAATAATAAAAGGCAGAAAGCATGTCTTGTACCCTAGAGAAAACCACAGAAGTGTCTTTTTGTAGTGTAAAATCTTGAACATAGGCCTTGTTAGATTTATAATTAAATGACGTAATTCTGTGTTTCTTATAGCCTCCTTCATTAATCTTTCTTTTGAATAGATAGGGTTTAATCGTGTCTTTGTCAAAATAAGATTCATAGCGATCCTCTACCTTAAAAAACCATTTTACAGCTCCAGAAGTCCAGCCAGTCCCCTTAGTATAAAAAACTTTCTTTCCGTTAAAATCTTTTTCGCTTAGTTCTAGAACCGCCGTTCCTGCTCTAAGAAAACCACTATAACTCATTTTATACCGAAGCCATTCTCCACTTTTAAAAACCGTAGGTTTTTGTTGTCCAACCGTGGCAGTTAAAAAGAATAGGCTAAAAAAAATTAAGCGGGGTGTTTTCATGAGAACCAAACTTATAAAAAAGGATTGACAATTTCCTTACCAATAAGTTAAAAAATTTACACTCTCACCACAAACGAATTTTCATCTTTTGGATCGATGTTTAAAACGTCCCCCAATTTTTCAATTCTTCTTCACTCCATAAGTAGGGGTAAAATATTCTTCTTTGGTATTTTGGGTGCATGTACTTTCGCCAAGTAGATCCTCCTGTTGCTTCAACATCTTTATCTTTACCTCCCAGATATTTCCCCGCTGCATTATAATGAGCCATCACCCATTTTACGTTTACAGTATAATCATACTTTCGCATTGCTTTGATTAAGTTACTATCTTCTTGAACTTCTTTTGGTAATTCTTTGAATTTTTTAGAAAGATTGATCTCATTATAATCTTCCATAAAATCAATAAAATCTCCTAAGTATTTTTTTTCAAAAAGTGCTAGCAATGTAGATTTTTGACCTGTTGTGTAATTTTTTCCTGCAGCTTGCCAATACAAATGATTGTAAGCATTTTTAAAAGACGACTTTCTATTAATAGTATCTCTGTATCGCACATCAATTAAATTGATTAACTCCGTTGATGCAAACTCAATTTTTCTATATTGAGCACTTTGAAATCCGCTTGCAGGAGTTAACGTTTGTCTAAATTTTAAATATTGTTCTTTTTCCATCCCCTCTGCCATTACATGAAAAGAGTTGCATAGTATCTCAAAGTACCTGCTAATTCTATTCAAGTGCATGGTAAATTTATCGGCGGTAATTTTTATGGATTTTGCAACTTGATCAATTTCCCACAAAATCATTTTAAAAAACAATTCGTTTGCTTGATGATACATGATAAAAACCATTTCATCGGGCTGGGTTGTTCTGGGGGTTTGCAATCCCAATAATGCATCTGTTTGAATATAGTCCCAATATGTGATTGGTGTACTCCACAGCAAACCTTCAAGCATCGCATCTACAGGAACCCCGAGATGATCATACTTTTCTTCGATTGCCTTTAATATTTCTTCTCTATTCATTTTAAAATCTATAAGGTCCCTCTTTTGGCTTGCTCTCGTTCTATAGACTCAAATAAAGCTTTAAAGTTTCCTGCTCCGAATCCTTTGGCTCCCATTCTCTGAATAACCTCAAAAAATAAGGTTGGCCGGTCTTCTACAGGTTTTGTAAAAATTTGCAATAAATACCCTTCCTCATCTGCATCGATCATAATTCCAAGACTTTTTAATTTCTCAATATCCTCTCTTAACTCATGACTAAACGCCTCTAAACGCCCAGGAACTGCCTTATAATACGCCTCTGGAGGTGTTGATAAAAACTCAACTCCATTTGATTTCAATTGATGGACTGTTTGAATAATGTCATCTGTTGCAACCGCTATATGTTGCACACCAGCACCTTCATAAAAATCTAAATATTCCTCTATTTGAGAACGTTTCTTTCCCTCTGCAGGTTCGTTAATCGGAAATTTAATTCGACCATTCCCGTTAGACATTACTTTACTCATTAATGCAGAATATTCAGTGTGAATTTGTTTGTCATCAAAGGATAAAAAATTCTCAAAACCCATGATATCTTCATACCATTTTACCCAAACATCCATTTGATTCCAGCCAACATTCCCCACCATGTGGTCAATGTATTTTAACCCTGCCTCTGGCGGGTTATATTCGGACTCCCATTTTTGAAAACCTGGTAAAAAGACGCCCTTATAATTTTTTCGTTCTACAAACATATGTACCGTTTCTCCATAGGTATAGATTCCTGCTCTAACCACCTCTCCTTGTTCATCTTTTTCAACCGTTGGCGACATATAAGACACTGCACCTCTAGATATTGTTTCCTTATATGCTTTTCTGGCATCCTCTACCCAAAGCGCGACCACTTTTACTCCGTCTCCATGTTTTACTATATGATCATTTATGGGAGATTTGCTTGATAAGGGAGTGGTCAAAATAATTTTTATTTTATCTTGTGTGAGCACATAACTCACACTGTCTGTAGCACCTGTTTCTAACCCCTTATAAGCATGAGATTGAAAACCAAAGGCTGTTTTATAAAAATGTGCCGATTGTTTTGCGTTTCCTACATAAAACTCTACATAATCTGTCCCTAATAATGGAAGAAAATCTTGCGCTCCTTCAAATATTTTATCCAGACCGTAGTTGACTGATTTTATTTCTTTTCTACTCATTTGTATGTTTTGTGAATTATTCTAACCAAGATTTATAATAATCCTGATCTGCGATTTTCATCGCATCCTCTGTTACCTGTAAAGGCTTGAAAGTATCTACCATTACTGCTAATTCTTCTGTTTTTGTATGGCCAATACTCCGTTCTGTTGCCCCTGGGTGTGGTCCGTGTGGGATTCCTGCTGGATGCAAAGAAATATGACCTTGTTCAATATCGTTTCTACTCATAAAATCACCATCAACATAATATAAAACCTCATCGGAATCTATATTACTGTGATTATAAGGCGCAGGAATTGATTTCGGGTGATAATCATATAGTCTTGGAACAAAACTGCAAATTACAAAGGCACTTGTTTCAAAAGTTTGGTGCACTGGTGGAGGCTGATGAATTCTTCCTGTAATAGGCTCAAAGTCATGAATAGAAAATGCATATGGGAAATTATACCCATCATACCCTACTACATCAAAGGGATGTGATGCATAGGTCATTTCTATAATTTCATCTTGTTTTTTTACTTTAATTAAGAAATCTCCCAACTCATTATGCGTTTCTAATTCATGAGGCCTTCTTAAATCCCGCTCACAAAAAGGAGCATGTTCTTGCAACTGACCAAACCAGTTCCTATAACGTTTTGGAGTGTAGACTGGTGTATAGGATTCAACAATAAACAATCTGTTATTTTCATCATCGAACTCCAATTTATAAATAACCCCGCGTGGAATCACCAAATAATCTCCATATTTGAAATCAATATTCCCTAGATGCGTTCTTAATTTTCCAGTTCCTTTGTGAATGAAAATTACTTCGTCTGCGTCTGTGTTCTTATAAAAATAAGATGAAGTAGCTTGTTTTGGAGCTGAAAGAATAATATTACAATCGGAATTTGTCAAGACCACTTTTCTACTCTCTAAATAATCCTTTTCTGGTGAAACTTGAAACCCTCTAAAACGATAGGATTGAAGGTTGTTTGCTTTCGCTATTTTAGGTTTAACAGAATATTGCTTCCCTATTTTTTTGACCATAGTTGGCCTGTGTTCGTGATACGAATTGGTAGACATTCCATCAAAACCAATGGTTCCAAACAATTGCTCGTAATATAAGCTTCCATCTTTTTTACGGAATTGCGTATGTCTTTTAGGTGGAATTTGTCCTAATTTGTGGTAAAAAGGCATGTTTTATAAATGTATTTGGTGAATTTATATAAGTATATACTGTTTCTGTAGTATCGTATTCCTTTTTTTAGATTGAAAAAAAGAACCCTATAAAACACTCATTCAGGATTGCGTTTCATTAAAAATTTTAAAAAGACAAGCAATTCTAGATACATCTCAATCGATTTCGTTGTGAATACAAATATAGGAAAAACTCTGTCAGAAATATCAGAATTGATTATTCTATCTTCTTAATGACTGCTTTGGGAGCTTCTTTTCTAGTTCCATCAAAACCATCAACCCCTCCAACAGTAGTGTATTTCATCACATATCTTTTGTTAGGGAAAATTCGCTTATATGCACTCTGACACATTAGAGTCGCTTCATGAAAACCACATAAAATCAACTTTAGTTTCCCTGGATAGGTGTTGACATCACCAATGGCATATATCCCAGGAATATTCGTCTGATAATCCAAAGCGTTGTTTACTTTTATTGCATTTTTCTCAATCTCTAACCCCCAGTTCCCAATTGGACCCAGTTTGGGGGACAATCCAAACAACGGAATAAAATGATCTGTATTTATTGTAAATGGAGCTTCTCCATTTTGTGCTACAGAGACTCCTTCAACCTTATCTGTTCCAACAATTCCTTTGACTTCTGCAGGAGTAATGAGCCTTATTTTTCCTACATTTTTTAACTCTTGTACTTTCTCAACCGAATCTAAAGCCCCTCTAAATTCATTTCTTCTGTGAATAAGGGTAACTTCTGAAGCAATGTCTGACAAGAAAATTGCCCAGTCTAAAGCAGAATCTCCTCCTCCAGAAATCACTACTTTTTTGTCGCGATATATTGCTGGTTCTTTAATGATATACTCAACCCCTTTGTCTTCAAAATCTGCAATGTTTGAAATCGGAGGTTTCCTTGGTTCAAAAGAACCCAATCCACC
>CBFIGS010000015.1:0-31436 GCA_965662295.1 Polaribacter sp.
GAGGAATCTTGGAGAATTTGGAACGAGGGATAATGCTATTAGTTTCTGGATAATTTGTGGGTTTTGTCTGTAGTCTGTATCTTTATGGTACGTAGGTATAGAAACTGTATATATTTAGACTTTAAACTTTGTAGATATGTTAGATAACAATGATGAAAGCGTTGATAAAACCGAAAATAAAGCTCAGGAAGTTGTAGGTGAAGTTGTAAAGAAAGACGCTACAGAAACTTCAGAGGAGGTGAATGATGTTATTGAGAAAATTGAGGAATCTATTGCTAAAGATGCTGAAAAAGAGACCACAAAAGAAATGACAGCTCCTGTTGTGGACTATTCAAAAATGTCTATTGAGGAATTGGTTGAAGAACTTAAGAAAATACTTTCAAACAATCCTGTCCAAAAAGTAAAAAATCAAGTAGAAGCAATTAAAACGAATTTCAATCAACTTTTTGGAGCTCTGTTAGCAGAAAAGAAATCCGCTTTTTTAGAAGATGGGGGGAATTCTATAGATTTTCAATTTACCAGTCCAATTAAAACAGCATACAATTCACTTTTGTCAGAGTACAAAAAACAACGAGATGCTTATTACAATGAATTGGAAAAGCAATTGTCGATTAATTTAGAGACAAGACTCTCTGTCATAGAAAGGTTAAAGGACTTAATTGAAAATGCAGACACGGCAACAATGTATAAGAGTTTTAGAGAAATCCAAGACACTTGGCGAAGCATTGGAGCTGTTCCCAAAAATCATTACAATGATACTTGGAAAACCTACCACCACCATGTGGAGCGTTTTTATGATTTACTTCATTTGAGTAATGATTTTAGAGATTTGGATTTTAAACACAATCTAGAAGAAAAATTAAAAATTGTAGCGCAAGCAGAAAAATTGGCATCACAATCCGATATCAATAGTGCATTTAAAGAACTTCAAAAGTTGCATAAAATTTGGAAGGAAGACATTGGCCCAGTTTCCAAAGCGAAGAGAGAAGAGGTTTGGCAAAAATTTAGTGCAGCGACCAAGGTTATTCATGACAGAAGGCACGATCATTTCAGGGAAATGCGTTCTAAATATCAAGAAATTATTGAAAACAAATTAAGTGTCATCGCAAAAATTAATGCCTATGATACTTCAGTGAATACATCTCATGTCGATTGGCAGAAAAGTATCAAAGATATCGAAGAATTAAGGCAAGAATATTTTCAAGCAGGAAAACTTCCTTATTCCAAAAGTGAAAATATTTGGCAAAAATTTAAAACTGCTACAAAGAAATTTAATAGTGCTAAGAATGCTTTTTACAAAAATGAAAAAAGTGGTCAGCAAGAGAATTTAAAGAAGAAAATAGCATTAATTGAACTGGCAGAATCTCTCAAAGATAGTGAAGACTGGGAATCAGCGACCAAAACATTAAAAAAAATACAATCAGATTGGAAAACAATTGGACATGTACCTCGTAAATTCTCTGATGATACCTGGAAGCGTTTTAAAGCTGCCTGTAATTATTATTTTGATAGATACCATCAACAGAAAAATTCTTTCAATATTGAGCAGCAAGCAATTGTTGATGCCAAAAAAGCATTTTTAGAAACGATAAAGGAATTAAAAGTTCCAACTAAAGAATCAATTTTAGAACTGATCAAAAATTGGAGAAGTTTGGGGAAATTACCAAGAAATGCAAGACATATAGATGGTAAATTTAACAAATTGATCGATAGAGCTCTAGGAAAATTATCCCTAGACAAGAAAGACATTGATATGTTAAAGTTTACCTTTATAGTTGATGGCTATCATACTGATAATGATGTTCAAAAGTTAAATTCAGAACAAATTTTTATCCGAAAGAAAATGGATGAAATTGTTAGAGAAATCCAGCAATTAGAAAACAACTTAGGCTTCTTTTCCAATGCAAAAGATGACAACCCACTTGTTGTAAATGTAAAAAAGAGTGTTCTTGTTTTTAAAAATGATTTAGAGGTTTGGAAAGAAAAGTTATGTTATATAAAGGCGTTGGATTATTGACAATACGCATATAAAATAAAAAACTCGAAGCATGGCTTCGAGTTTTTTTGTATATTTTTTTATCTAAATTAAGAAAAAAGCAAATCCATTTTAGCTTTTTCTTCTTCTGCTAAAGCAGCGTCAACTAAAATACGTCCACTATGCTCGTCAATAGTTATTTTTTTTCTATTTGCTATTTCTAATTGAACTTGAGGTGGAATGGTAAAATATGACCCTCCAGAAGCTCCACGCTCAATAGCTACAACAGCCAATCCGTTTTTAACTTTGGTTCTAATTCTTGTGTAGGCAGAAAATAAGTGTTCATCGATGGTTTGTGAAAACTCACTAGATTTTTGGATTAATAACTCTTCTTCTTTTTGAGTCTCTTTTAAGATTGCATCTAATTCTGCTTTTTTATGGCTTAAATGTTTTTCTTGTTTGTCTAACTTTTCTTTTGTAGCATCTATTACTTCTGTTTTCTGAGCAATTTTTGCCTTGAACTCAATAATTCTCTTTTCAGCCAATTGAATTTCTAAATCTTGGTACTCAATTTCTTTAGATAAAGAATCAAATTCTCGGTTATTTCTTACTTTCTTTTGTTGCTCATCGTACTTTTTCATTAACGCATTGGATTCTTCAATAGCTAGTTTTTTGTTGTTAATGTCAGTTTCTAAATTAGCGGTATCTTGGTTTAAGTTAGAAATACGTGTTTTTAGTCCAGCAACTTCATCTTCTAAATCTTCAACCTCTAGAGGTAATTCACCTCTTACGTTTCTTATTTCATCAATTCTAGAGTCTATAAGTTGTAAGTCGTATAAAGCTCTTAATTTTTCTTCAACCGAAATTTCTTTCTTCTTTGCCATGATTATATATAATATATAGGATTTGTACTTTCTTCTGATAAAATGATTGCAAAATTACTAAATTTTTTCGTAAGATAATCAACCAAAAGGTTTTTTGTAAACTGTTCACTTTCATAATGACCGATATCAGCCAAAATAATCTTATTTTCAGCCTTAAAGAACTCATGATATTTGAAATCTGCACTCACATAAGCATCTGCACCAGCTTTTATGGCATTCGGAATGGCAAAACTTCCGGATCCTCCTAACACGGCTACTTTTTTTATTTTTTTATTGATTAAATTGGAATGACGTATGCAGGCAGTTTTCATTCTTTTCTTTAAGAATAATAAAAATTCTTTTTCGGCCATTTCAGTGGGTAAATCACCAATCATTCCCATACCAATGTTTTGATAGCTATTCTCAGTACTTACAATATCATAGGATACTTCTTCATAAGGGTGGTTTTCGTGAAGTGACGCTAGAATTTTTGTTTCATTTTTAGATTCAAAAATTACAGAAATTTGAGTTTCTTTTTCTGTATGTTTTTTTCCTTTTTTTCCAACTCTTGGATTCGAACTTTGATTGCCTCTGTAGGTCCCTTCTCCACTTACATTAAAGGAGCAATGATCATAATTTCCGATATTTCCGGCTCCCGCTTTAAAAAGACTCTTTCTTATTTTCTCGGCATCTTGGAGAGGTACAAAAGTTGTTAGTTTTTTTAAAATCCCTTTCTTAGGGAGTAATATTTGCTTGTTTTTCAATCCTAGTACTTCACTTATCTTAGCAGAAACTCCCTTTTTGGAATTGTCTAAGGCTGTATGTGTAGCATAAATTGCAATCTCATTTTTAATTGCTTTCATTACAACTCTTTCTACATAAGAATTTCCATTCAATTTTTTTATGCCATCAAAAATTATTGGATGAAAACTTACAATCAAGTTACAGTGTTTAGTGATCGCTTCGTCTACAGTTTTCTCCAAAGTATCAAGGGTTACTAAAACTCCCGTAACTGTTGTATTGTAGTCTCCAACTAGCAAACCTACATTATCAAACTTTTCAGCATAATTTAGGGGAGCCAATTCCTCAATGTAATCTGTGATGTCCTTTATGATCATAAAATAAAATTGTGTTCAAATTCAAAGTTAGTATTTTTCATCCATCAATCCATAAAAATGACTTATTTTCGTATCAATGAAATTTGTACGCTTTCTTTTATTCCCTTTTGCAATCGTTTATGATCTCGTAACGACCTTTCGTAATATATGTTTTGATGTGGGCGTTTTCAAGCAAACTTCATTTAAAATACCGATCATAGTGGTTGGCAATCTAAGTGTTGGTGGGACGGGGAAAACACCTCAGATAGAATATTTAATTCGCCTCTTAAAAGACGATTATAAAACAGTTGTTCTAAGTAGGGGATATGGTCGTAAAACTAAAAATTTTGTATTGTTAAACGATAGTCATACGGCAGAAGAGGTGGGAGATGAGCCCTTACAATATTTTAAAAAATTTAAGAAGATAGCGGTGGCAGTAGATGCCAATAGAGTGGCTGGAATTTCCAAATTGATCACAGATGTTTCCCCAGAAGTTTTTTTATTAGATGATGCCTATCAACACAGAAAAGTAAAAGGGAGTTTGTCTATTGTCTTAACAAAATACGACGATTTATTTACAGACGATTTTTTATTGCCCACAGGTAATTTAAGAGAAAGTAGTCGTGGCGTCAAAAGGGCCGATCTCATAATTGTCACCAAATGTCCTTACAATATTTCAGAGTCCACTAGAAAAAGCATTCATGAAAAGCTTCGTAAATTTGATAAAACTATTTTTTTTACGACCATTTCCTACAACAAACAAACGTCGGGAAGTGCATCTATTTTCATAGAAGATCTAAAAAAATATGAAATTTTATTGATTACAGGAATAGCAAATCCTACTTCTTTATTGACTTTCTTACATGATCATAAGGTCAATTTTACGCATTGTAAATTCCCTGATCATCATCATTTTACCAATAGGGACATACAAAATATAAATGAGCAGTTCGATCAGTTAACATCTAATAGAAAACTTATTTTAACCACAGAAAAAGACTATGTCCGCTTAGAAAACAGGATACAAGAGCTCTCTTTTTTGGGGATAGAAACTTCTTTTTTATCTGGACGTGAAGTATTTGATACTATGATTAAAAATCACATACAATAAAAACCAGCATGCAATGCTGGTTTTAAGTTTTTCTCTTTATTCTTCAAAAAAATAGTTCTAATTATTTCGAGTTACATTTCCATAGAATGATACACATGCTGTACGTCATCATCTTCTTCTAGTTTTTCTAACAACTTTTCAACATCTGCTTGTTGGGTTTCGTTCAGTTTTGTGGTATTTGTAGGAATTCTTTCAAATCCAGAAGATACAATTTCTGCATTGTTTTCCTCAAAAAATGATTGAATAGCACCAAATTGTTCAAAAGGTGCATAAATAATGATTCCTTCTTCGTCATCAAAAACTTCTTCAACTTCAAAATCGATTAATTCCAATTCTAATTCTTCCATGTCCATTGTGATGTCTTCTTTTTTAATTGTGAAGTTACAGGTATGATCAAACATAAAGACGACAGATCCAGAGGTACCTAAATTACCGTCACATTTATTAAATGCGGCTCTGACATTGGCAACGGTTCTATTATTATTGTCGGTAGCTGTTTCAAGAAGTATGGCAATTCCGTGGGGTGCATACCCTTCAAAAAGCACTTCTTTATAGTTAGCAGTATCTTTATCGGTTGCTTTTTTTATGGCGCGCTCAACATTGTCTTTTGGCATGTTTGCAGCTTTTGCATTCTGAATCACCGCACGCAAGCGAGAATTTGTTTCAGCATTTGGACCGCCCTCTTTAACGGCCATTACAATGTCTTTACCAATTCGGGTAAATGTTTTAGCCATTGCCGACCAACGTTTCATTTTTCTTGCTTTTCGAAATTCGAATGCTCTTCCCATTTTAAATAATTTTTTCTAATTTATTTGATTATGATTTGAATTGTGCTAATGAACTATTTTAAGGATATCTTTTACTTTAAATGCTTTACACTCATTATTTTTTTCATGATTACACCTGTATAATTCCCATATTAAACTCTTTTTGAATGGGAGCATGATTCGCAGCTTCAATACCCATAGATATCCATGTTCTCGTTTCTAACGGATTGATCACCGCATCGGTCCACATTCTTGCAGCAGCATAATAGGGTGAAGTCTGCTGGTCATATCTCGATTTAATTTTCTCAAATAACTCAGCTTCTTTTTTGGGTGTAATTTTTTCTCCCTGTTTTTTTAGAGAGGCAGTTTCTATTTGTAGTAAAACTTTTGCAGCAGAGTTTCCACTCATAACCGCTAATTCTGCGCTTGGCCAGGCAACAATGAGTCTTGGATCATAGGCTTTACCGCACATGGCATAGTTTCCTGCTCCGTAGGAGTTACCGATGATAATGGTAAACTTTGGAACGACAGAGTTACTGACAGCATTCACCATTTTAGCTCCGTCTTTTATGATTCCTCCATGTTCAGATTTGCTACCCACCATAAAACCTGTAACATCTTGTAAAAACACTAATGGTATTTTTTTTTGATTACAATTTGCAATGAAACGAGTCGCTTTATCTGCGGAATCATTATAAATGACCCCTCCAAATTGCATTTCCCCTTTCTTTGTTTTTAGAAGCTTTCGTTGGTTTGCTACGATGCCCACTGCCCAGCCATCGATTCTTGCATAGCCAGTTAAAATAGTTTTTCCATATCCTTCTTTGTATTGTTCGAATTCAGACTTATCGACCAACCGCTTTATGATTTCTAACATATCATACTGCGCATTTCTCTCTTTTGGGAGAATTCCAAAAATCTCTTCTTCTTTTTCTTTGGGTGGGAATGCTTCTTTTTTACTAAAACCAGCTTTGTCATAATCACCAATTTTATCAACGATAAATTTTATTTTATCCAGCGCAGCTTTATCATCTTCAGCTTTGTAATCTGTCACCCCTGAAATTTCACAGTGGGTGGTAGCTCCCCCCAGAGTTTCATTATCAATACTTTCGCCAATTGCAGCTTTTACTAGGTAACTTCCAGCTAAAAATATACTTGCAGTTTTATCTACAATCAATGCTTCATCACTCATAATTGGTAGGTATGCTCCTCCAGCAACACAACTTCCCATGATGGCAGAAATTTGGGTAATCCCCTTACTACTCATCACAGCATTGTTTCTGAAAATACGACCAAAATGTTCTTTATCTGGGAAGATTTCATCCTGCATAGGTAGGTATACTCCAGCAGAATCTACCAAATAAATGATAGGAATGTTGTTTTCTATGGAGATTTCTTGTGCGCGTAAATTCTTTTTTCCGGTAATAGGAAACCAAGCACCTGCTTTTACTGTAGCGTCATTTGCCACAACAATGCATTGTTTTTGTTGAATATAGCCAATTTTTACAATCACCCCGCCTGAAGGGCATCCTCCGTGCTCTGCATACATATCTTCGCCAGCAAAAGCTCCAATTTCTATGGATTTAGAATTTACATCTAATAAATAATCAATTCTCTCTCTAGCGGTCATTTTGCCTTTTTCATGATGCTTGTCAATTCGTTGTTGACCACCACCTTGTTTTACTTTTACAAAACGTTTGTGTAGATCTGAGAGAAGTAACTTGTTGTAATCTTCGTTTTTATTGAAGTTGATGTCCATAGGAGTTTGATTCTTATTTTATGCTAAATTAAGAAATATTCTTTTTAAAAAATTCATAAAAATCACCCATCATCATATCACCAAAAGATTCCTAATTATTCAGATTTAAAAAGGTGTTTGTTATCGTCTTAATAGTGAAAAGTGTCCTTTTTTGGTGATGGGTATTTTGTTTGTGTTGGCAGGAATCAATTGAACACGAAACCAATAATCATCTGAGGGCAGTCTTGTTCCGTTATAGGTTCCATCCCAGCCTTGGCTATCTATTGGGATTTGTGCAACTAATTTTCCAAATCTGTTATAAATATCTATACTACTATTCGGATAAAAGCTTTTATTAGCCCCTTTTATACTCCATGTATCATTTTTTCCGTCACCATTTGGGGTAAAGAATTTAGGAAATTGAATGACAGAGATTTGTAATTCTGCATCAAGAAGACATCCATTTTTGTCATTTACAATAATCGTGTAAATACCACCTTCAAGATTTTCAAAAACAGGAGTATCTTGAAAACCAGAAAATGGATATCGATTACTGGTATCCTCATTTCTAAGAGCATATTGGTATGCGCCCGGGCCTAAGTTATTGCTTGTGGTATCGATACTTACAGAAATGGTATTGGTGTTTCCAATAGTATTAGCTTCATCGATAATTGTGATAAAGCTTTCTTCTAGGGTAGCGATATTGGATTCTTTGACAACAATTGTTCTACTTCGAGAACATCCGTTGGGTAATATATCACTGGCTGTTACCGTATAGTTTCCTGCCGTTGTTACCCCTAGAGTAGCATTGTTTCCAAGATTAACTCCGACTTCATTGGTCCATTGATAGGTGTAAATTGCTCCTGGATTCTCAGCTTCTAGAACCAAAGGTGTGTCATTCAAACACACAATTCGTGGATCGTCAATGTTTTCTTCCCCCATTACGATAAAACTAGGAAGTGGATTTACAATCACGTCAAAAAATAAATCATCATTAACACATCTGGTATCCTTATTTTCTACTCGAACATAAATTCTTTGCACGTCAGGACTAGAAGTGTTGGCATGTGGCGTTGTTAAGGCATTCTTACCATCAGGTAAATCAAGACGATCCGTATGGAAAGTGACATTGAAATCACCAGGTTTTTGCAGTGGTCCTAAAATATTCGGAATTAGGCTGTCTAAATTTATATTTTGTACAATTCCATTGGTGTCATCCCCATCACTATCATCATCACAATAAGACTGGTTTGGTATAATTTCTGTTGTTGGTTCCGGATTTACAATAATAGTTACTCTAGATTGATCAAATACACACCTACTAGGGCTACTAATATCAATAATTCTAATATATAATATTTCTTCACTGATTTTAGTTACAGGGTTTATTGTTACTCTAGTAGGATCAGAGTCATAATTAAATTTATCAACCCCATCAGAGGTTAAATCTTTTAAATCAATTAAATTTTTATGATAAGTAATAATAACATCAGCAGCAGGTCTCCCATCCCTGACATAGATATCTGTGCCACTAATATCTATTTCTTGAGCATACCCATTTCCCGTATCACCATCTAGAGTTCCTAAATCACACACCTTAACAGGTAGAATAGTGGTTGTAGTAATAGGAGTAGGATTAATAATAACATCAAAACTAGTGTGAGGGTTTATACATTCTGTATTTTTATTTTTAATACTCACATAAATAGTTTGTGTAACCACATCACCAATTACATAACCAGGAGCACTATTTTTGAATTGATTTGGAGTGTTAATATAATCAGTATTAGTGATATCTCCAGAAAAAGCACCAGCTTCAGAAGTAAAGAAGAAGAAGTCAAAATCATCTACATCTTGACCAGTACCCTCAAATATTTGTCCTGCATTAGTTCCAATAACTTGAGTTAAATCAATATTTTCATTAACCCCATTTATATAATTTCCATCAATCTCTGCGTCATCGCATTCTACAATAGGAGGCAACCTATCGCTACTATTTAAAGGAACTTGGTTAATTTGTAAATAGAACTGACCCAGACCTTGACAATCATTGTTAATAGTACTCAATATTTTGTAGTAAATAGGGAACTTAATACCACCAGTGATAGTAGTGATGTCAATTTTGGAGATATCGTTTCTGTACTTGGTAATATAAATCTCATTTTTAGCTTCCGTTCTATCTTTTTGATTTTCATAGAAAAACACCTTGGTATTTATGGGTGGATTAATGCTATTTACAATAGAGATACTATCCAAAGAAAAATTAGTGATGAAATCAGTATCCGAATTCGTAGCAGAATCATTCCCGTTAGCATCCAAGAAATCGTCACAAACAGGAGGTTGCAGTGTATTGAATGGGTTGTCGAGTGTTCGACCCACGTTAATTGTTAGAGTTACCAAATCCTCAGAACACCCTTGATCAGAGATTACTTTGACATACACAGCTTGTGAGATATTGGCAATTACAGGATAGGATGTTGGGGTTCTAATGAGAGTAGTTCCTGTTGGGTCTTCATAATATTCAAATGTTAGGTTGGGAGTATTCGAGATATTGACCTCTGAGAGTGTTAAATTTACCGTAGGGTTGGGGTCACTGGTGGTGATACATTGCTCTAGGATTACCGGATTGTTTTTTATTATTGGGAGTGGGTCTACAACAAGATTAAAAGACATTGAGGCATCAAAACATGTCGGATCAGCTTTGTTTTCTAATCGAACAAAAATTTCTTGATTATTTTTAGTAATGTTTCTGTAAGGTATATCTTTAGGAATTATAGTTGCAACATCAGATGTTTTAGCTCCAAGAGCTGTTGTGTGATAAGAAATGTTATAAAGTGTTGGGTCAAGACCACTAGGACCTCCCAGGATGGCCTCATCTTTTGTGTTTAATAAAAAGGCATCGTGATATCCAAAGTTTGGGCCAGAAATATCAGTGTCACATTCACGATATGGGCCTGGATCTATAGCAACAGGTAATCCAGTAACTGTTAAAGTAAAGGATGTTATCTCATAACAGGTGTCAGGGGCCGATATGTTATGAACTCTGGCATAAATCGTTTGTTCATCTGGGGTATTTACCTTATAGTCATCGGGTAAATTTGTACCTGCTACGTTGTCAGTAGCCTTCGCAAAATCATCAAAATACAATACTTCAAAAATGGCGTCACTTAATCCGTCTAGTATTTCTTTACTCTTGTCTGATAATGCTGATTTTCTAAAGTCAAAAACATTTGGAACACTTGCATCTGTGTCACAAAAATAGATGGGATCTGGTGTTGGTTTTGCACTTGCAGCCTCAAAAACTTCTAAGTCAAAAGAAGCATTGTATTGAACAGGGGAGCCGCAACCATCTTTCCCTTCAATTTTTAGTTTGTAGGTTCCTGTATCTGCTGTTTGAATATTGGTTAAATTTAAGCTTTTTTGGGTTGTACTATTAGATATTTCTGTTACTGTGGTTCCGTTATCAAAAGTCCAAATATAAGTGTCATTTGTGATACCTGTTATTGCCTCAGGAGTGATTACTTTAGCGCTTCCTATACAGGTTTTTAAATCTACATTGTTGGTTGGAAGCCCTGAAGCATCTATGATTTTTATAGGCAATAGCAAAGAGGATATAAATGGAGGCAAACCCTCTGTGGAAATCTGCCCATTCAAAGAAAAACCCTCTTCTTTAAAATCAACATCGATAAAGTTTTTTTCAGGGTAATTAATAACACCCAGGTAAGTTTCACGGCTTCTAGCATAATAAATTTTACCATCAGGAGCTAGTTGTAAGGCTCCTCTATATCCAAAATTTGTTTGATAAATTATGTTTCTACTAGCGTTGATATCAATTATATTTCTGGAATCTAAACTATATTGAGTTATCGTAGCTAATTCAGGCGGGTTCCTAATACCTGTTGAGAGGCGAATTTGACTGAATGTTCCAGTAGAAATATATAATTTTTTCCCATCTCTAGAAAACTCAACTCCATAACCACCAAGTATTGAAATATTCCCCTCATTTGAAATTTTACCATCTAGAGAATCAAAATCAAAAATATAACTACCTGAACTTGCACTCGCGTTTACAAGCGTATTTCCGTCAGGCGATAGTTTTAAATACCCTCTTAAATTAGACAAAAATCTATGTGGAGATGTTATTGGTGTATTTATAACGCCAGTATCATCTACCAAATAAGAATAAAAATTATTTTGATCAGAAGTTATCACCCAAAAAGTATCGCAATCAAAACCCTTAACTGAGGTTATTTTTTCTCTTGCAAATTCAGAACCGATTAATGGAATATTTTTTGTTGTAATAGCACCAAATCCACCATTTAAGGACATATCTACAATTGAGTAATGAACTCCGTTTCCATTAGAAGCTAAATTTCTTTGGTTTCCTACAGTAAATAAATAATAAATATTAGGATCTTTAGGTTTTGGAACAATGATTGCAGATTGTGCACTTGAAGAATCACCTAAAAGACCTCTTCCATTACTCATTATTGCACCTGATCTATCGTATGCTATAGATCCATCAGTATAGAATTGCAAAATTCCATTAGAGTTAGAAATACTTGTTGAGCCTTCATCTGTTGACAAAGAACCAGTTAATGCAGTTGGTGGGTTGGTGTTAAAATCCAAGCCAGTATTTTCTCCAAAATACCAAATATTAGCTTCTTTTTGGGAAAATGATTTTAAGGCAAAAAATAGGAGTATGAGGAGGGTATATTTCTTCATTTGATGAATAATTGGTTCTTTAAACCAAATATAAATGAAAAATGCTATAAATCCCGCTTTTTTAACAGTGTATAAGATAAATAAATGAAAATGAACGTCCAGACGAACACAATAAAAATAGCACTGAGTTCTACCTCAGGCTTGTCAAAGGTTTTTCCCATTGTATTGGCTAAGGTCTTTACTGCGCCTAGCCTTGAAAAGGGTTGTTTAATAAGGTTGGAAATTGCTTCTCCAGGGAGCAATTGCAGTATGAATTCTACCGTATTAGAAGTGTTTTTTAGATCTCCGAATCCCCACAGCAAATACCCTTTAAAAATTCCCTCTCCGATAAACCAAACCACCATCGTTCCTACTGCAAATGCAGCTCTTTTTACCAGAATACCAAAAAAGAGTCCCATAGAGAAAAAACCTACGAGTTTTGTGAAAAAGGCGACTAAATACTCTAGATCTGTCAAAATAATTGACAATTCATTATAGTCTGAATACATCAATCCTAAAATCAGTGAGATCACTAAAACAAATACTGTAGAGATAAGCGAAAAAGCAATGACCGTATAGAATTTTGAAAGAATGAATTCTTTTTTACTCAAGCCATCAATTAAATTTTGTTTCAATGTTTTATAACTGTATTCGTCGGAGACCATGGAAACAATAACCAACAACAAGAAAAATTTCAAAATAGCTGCCATATAGGTGTTGAAATGCCAGATGTAAGGAAAATTAAAAATTCCTTGATCGGCCAGATGCAACTTGAAATCTCCAAATTCAAATTTAATGGTGGTTACCAGTGCAATAGATAGTAGTAATCCAAAGTAAATAATGGAAAGTGTTTTGCTGGCTCTGTTATATTTTAGTTTGTGAAATTCTATGGATAGAAGTCTTAGCATAACGTCGATTTTTTAAAAGGATTATTGATTGTTTGTTAATTCCAAGAATTGTTGTTCTAAGCTTGGCTTGCGTTTGACTAGATGCGCTACTGAAATTCCATTGTCAAATAAATAAGCATTCATTTCACTTGCTTTCATTTCTTCTCTTAAATAAGCAATGATAAGAGGACCTTCTTCTTTTACAGTGCCAATCTTTACATGTTCTTCTAACAATTTATATAATTTGCTCTTTTCAGAATCAGCGCTGAGTTCGAAGAAGCCCTTAGAGGCTGTCATTTCGGCGACGCTACCACTATATAATTTTTCACCTTTTCTGATTACAACCACATGAGAACATACCTTTTCAACCTCATCGAGTAAGTGGGAAGCCAGTAGAATGGTCGTTCCTTTTGCAGCAATACTCTTTACAATCTCACGAATTTCGTGAATTCCTTGTGGGTCTAATCCGTTAGTAGGCTCATCCAAGATTAATATTTCTGGATCGTTTAAAAGTGCTGAAGCAATTGCTAAACGTTGTTTCATTCCCAAAGAGAATGTTTTAAAGGTACTATTTCTACGTTCAAATAGATTTACCTCTGTAAGTTTTTCGTCAATTCTCTCCGGCGAAATTCCTTTAATTTTGCAGATCAATTTTAAATTTTGAGAGGCTGTCATATAAGGGTAAAAATTAGGACGCTCAATAATGGCTCCTACCTTTTTTAATGCTTCATGTGTAGATAGTTTTCCGTTGAACCATGTGTACTCACCAGAAGTTTTATTGACAACATTTAAAATGATCCCAAGCGTAGTAGATTTTCCACTTCCATTTGGACCTAAAATCCCATAAACGTTTCCTTTTTCGATATTGAAAGAGAGGTTTTTAACCGCTTGAATGTGTCCGAATTTTTTACTAAGATTATTGAGAGATAAGATGGTTTCCAAAGCTTTATTTTTAATCGTTTTGAATCAATAAAACGAATAAATTACAATTATGTTACAGAAGAAACTAAATTACTTTAAAAAAGGTCGGTATTAAGTTTAAAAATGTTGTTTAAAAAGAGTGTCTTTTTTAGTATTCATTGTAATCAAAACTATCGAAATCAATAAATTCATCATCAATGTCATCTTCGCTTCCAAATTCGTCCTCATGTTTGTCTGCTATAAATTCTTTTTCTGGAGCTTCATCTGGAATTTGACCAACGGTTAAAATACACAATGGTAAATCTTCTCTTTTTTCATTAGAAATTTCAATCACTTCTAAATAGAATGTCCACATTTTTAAGAAATCATAGACATAGATTAATTTATCATTTTCTTCAGGTAAAACATCTTTTAAAATGCAAGATTGCATAGAGATTCCTTCACCAGTCTCTTCCATATTAAATAAAGGAATTTCTTCACCTTGAGTCCAATCTGAATTGGTTCGATAAAAAGAAGCCATTTCTTGTCCTTTGAAGCCAAAAGATTTGGCAATATTTAGATGTAAATCTTCTAAATTGACATTAGAATCGAACAAAAGTGTTCTGATTACATCTTCTTTTGTATCTAAAATTATGCGTATTTTATACATGAAATAGTTTAACTTTTTCTACTGCAAAAATACAAATTTTTATGTGTAATTTTACATAAGATTTATAACCTATGGATAAAAAAGAAATTTTAGCGGTTTTTAATAAAAGATGCAAACATACTTTGATGGAAACTCTTGATATTGAGTTTATTGACATCGGAGAGGATTTTTTAACAGCAAAGATGCCTGTAATACCCTCTGTGCATCAACCCCTTGGTCAATTGCATGGTGGTGCAACTGCGGCCCTTGCTGAAAGTGTTGGAAGCGCTGCATCTAATTTTTTTATAGATCGTACAAGTCAATTTGTAAATGGTATTCAGCTATCGATCAATCATTTAAAAAGTAAAAGAGACGGGGTTGTGTATGCTACTGCAAAAAATATTCACAAAGGCAGAACAACACATGTATGGGAGGTTCATATTGTAGATGAAAATGATGAACTGATTTCTGTTGCTAAAATGACCAATATCGTATTAACCAAAAAATAATTTACCTAGCTATTGGAACTCATTTTTAATAAAATTGAAACATATCATCAAAGAAATCTCCCTTTTGTAGCATACAGAAAACCTTTTTCTGATGAAGTTTCCTCTTTCTTTATGAATACAGATCAACTCTATTTTACTAAAGATTTTACAGAAAGTGGATTTGTTTTTTCTCCCTTTAACAGTGAAGAAAAGACCATTTTGTTTCCAATAAAAAAGGCAGATGTATTCACTGAAAAAATTGAACTTAACGATGATTTTATTGTAAAAGAACCTCTTTTAAATCCAACGATTGCCGGGAGAGAAAACCATATTGATTTGGTGGGAAAAGCACTTGATAAAATTAATGACAAGGTGTTGCAAAAAGTGGTTGTTTCTCGAAAAGAGGACGTAGTACTTTCTAATTTTAATGTACTAGACACCTATAAAAAATTGTTAAAAACGTATCCGAATGCTTTTGTCTATGTATGGTTTCATCCAAAAGTTGGTTTGTGGTTCGGTGCAACTCCTGAAACACTTTTAAATATTTCAGGTGTTCAATTTGAAACAATGTCTTTGGCAGGAACTCAAGTTTTTGATTCCAACAAGGTGGTCTGGGAAAATAAGGAATTAGAAGAACAACAATTGGTTACTCATTTTATTGAACAACAATTAAAAAATATAACAACAAATCTGACTGTCGATAAGACAGAAACTGTAAAAGCAGGAAATTTATTACATTTAAAAACAAAAGTCGGGGGTACTTTAAACAATTTTTCTTCCTTAAAGGAATTAATTAGAGCTTTGCATCCAACCCCTGCTGTTTGTGGCTTGCCAAGAGAAAATTCTAAAATATTTATCAATCAAAACGAACATTATAAACGAACATTTTATAGTGGTTTTTTAGGTGAATTAAATATCGAGAATCAATTTTCATCCCTCTTTGTCAATTTGAGGTGTATGAGTGTTCGTAATTCAATTGCTTCCATTTTTGTGGGTGGAGGCATTACAAAAGATAGTAATGAAAATAAGGAATGGGAAGAAACAGTAGCCAAAACAAAAACGATGAAACAAGTCCTTTAAATAGATGGTAAAAAAAAACCATAAGTATGAATCTTATGGTTTTTGTATGATAATGAAGGTTTTATATTTATATATCTTCGAAGGAAACATCTGTAAAACTTTGTGTTGATGTTGTTTCTTCCTCCGTTTTAACTTCTTCCTTTTTAAAATCTTTTTGATGACGTTCACTAATCACTTCGCTTCCTTTTTCATTTAAAATGAATTCAGTTGCTTTTCCTAACATTTCTTGAAAATCATTAAAATCTTCTTTGTAGAGATATATTTTATGCTTTTGGTAACGGAAGCTACCATCATCATGTGTAAATTTTTTACTTTCCGTTACGGTCAAGTAATAATCATTTGCTTTTGTTGCTCTTACGTCGAAAAAGTAGGTTCTTCTCCCTGCTCTTAGTACCTGTGAAAAAATTTCTTCCTGTTCAATTCTCTCTGCCATATTCTTTTTTGTAGTAGTTAAATAATTTATACTGAAACAAATCTAACAAAATATTTAATGTAGCCACGTTAAAGATTAATTTTTTTTTCTAAAAGTTGTTGTTCATACAAGTTTTTATAATAACCTTCGGTACTTATCAATTCGTTATGAGTTCCTTCTTGAATGATTTCTCCTTCACTTAAAACAATAATTTTATTCGCTTTTTTTGCAGATGAAACGCGGTGACTTACGATAAAAGTGGTAACATCCTTAGAAATTCTCTCTAAATTTGATAGAATTTTTTCTTCTGTTTCAGTATCAACAGCAGATAGGCAATCGTCAAAAATTAAAATTTTAGGATCTTTTATAATGGCTCTAGCAATCGAAATACGCTGTTTCTGACCTCCAGAAAGTGTAACTCCTCGTTCTCCCAGGATGGTTTTATACCCCTTGGGGAAATTGATGATATTGTCGTGTATATCTGCATTTTGAGCGGCTGTAATGATTTCCTCTTTTGTAGCGTTTTCTTTCCCGAATTTTATATTTTCTTCAATGCTTTCTGAAAATAAAAAAGGATCTTGTGGAACAAAACCTATTTGACTACGAACAGCATTTAAATTCGCTTGTTCAATAGGGATATCATCCAGCAAGATAGTTCCTATTTTGGTGTCATATAATCTTGAAATTAATTCAATAATGGTAGATTTTCCAGATCCTGTTTTTCCTAAAATAGCTAATGTCTCTCCAGATTTGACAGAAAAATTTATATTTTTTAGGGCTGTGATATTCGTGTCATCATAGGTAAAGGTGACATTTTTAAAAGTAACATTTCCCTCTAATTCTGAAGGGGTCATATTGGTATTTTGTATCTCTGGAGTTTCTTTTAAGAACTCATTGATTCTTGCTTGTGATGCCTCGGCTTGTTGAACCATTGAAGTTACCCAACCAACAACTGCTACCGGCCAAGTAAGAATATTTACATACAACATAAACTCAATAATAGTTCCGAATTGAATTTCACCATTGATGTATTGTGTTCCTCCAATGTAAATTACCAATAAGTTACTGATCCCTATCAATAAAATCATTAGAGGGAAAAATAAGGCATTTGCTTTGTGAAGATGAATGTTTTTTTCTTTGCTTTTATTAGCGATTTTATCAAAATCTTCGATTATTGAGGCTTCTATACCATAGGATTTTACCACATTAATTCCAGAGAAAAATTCTTGATTAAAGGTGGTTAATTTTGATAAATATTCTTGCACAACAGTGCTTCTTTTATGAATAACTTTGCTTAGAATAAATATTGAAATTGATAATAGAGGGAACGGAATTAATGTATACATGGTTAGTTTTACATCGATACTAATCATTTGTGTAAACCCTACCGCAAATAATACGATCATGTTTATACTATACATAATAGCAGGCCCAACATACATTCTTACCTTAGAGACATCTTCTGAGATTCTATTCATTAAATCACCAGTTCTATTTTTTTTGTAAAAGTTTAGTGACAATTTTTGGTACTGCTGATAAATTTCATTTTTTAAATCAAATTCTATTAATCTCGAAGTCACGATGATTGTTTGTCTCATTAAAAATGTAAAGAAGCCAGAGCACAAAGCTACACCAACAATAAACAATACATTGATCCATAATTGGTCTGTTACCTCTTCTAGATTTGTAATTTCCCCATTTTGATATTCTTCAACAACGTTTAAAGAATTTCCTATAATTTGAGGGATTTTTAAGGCTAAAAATTTAGATAAAATAGTAATTAAAATACCAATGAGTAGTTTTCGTTTATATTTTAAAAAGTAATTATGTATGTATTGTAGCTCCTTCAAATGAGATGAATTTAAAAAAATAAAATTACAATTAATTTAACGTACCTGTGATTGTTTTTTAATAAAATAAATAGTTTGCGAAGATACTGATTAGATCTGAAATTAATTCTTAAAAAAGAAGTCAAAAGATGATAGAATACCAGTAAAATAATATTATTTTCGCATCGCAAATTATATAAGTTCTTTAGAAAATGATTAACAGAAGACATATTCGAGTTAAAGTAATGCAGTCTGTATATGCGATGTTGCAATCTCACAATGATGATATTGTGAGAGAAGAAAAATTTTTAAAACATAGTATTTTAAAATTATATGAGTTGTATGTCTTAAACATACAGTTACTAGTTGAGGTTCAAAAACTAGCAACTAAAAAAATGGAATTATCCAAAAAGAAAATTCTTGCAACTAAAGAAGACCTTAAGCCAAACACCAAATTCATCAACAATAAAATTATAAACACAATTTCAGAAAGTGTTAGTTTAGATGGTTTTATTTCTCTAAATAATATCAAAAATTGGGAAGTAGATGATGAATATGTGAAAATTATTTTTGATCAATTGGTTCAAAGCAATCTCTATAAAGAATACTTAAACACTGAAGAAGACTCCTATAAGGTAGATAAAGCTTTTGTGATTAATTTTTTTAAAGAAATTATCGCTCCCAATGATAAGTTAGCAGACTACTATGAAGACCATATGATTTCTTGGGTAGACGATATTCCATTTGTAAATACCTGGGTTGTGAAAACTTTGAGCAACCAAAAAGAGCACAAAGTATTTGTTTTAGGAAGTCTTTATAAAGACAAAGATGATGAAGATTTTGTTTCTGAAATTTTCAAGAAAACAATCTTAAAACACAAAGAGTTTGAAAAAGATATTGAAGATAAAACACCGAATTGGGAAACAGATCGTATTGCAGATATTGACATGATTCTTATCAAGATGGCAATCGCCGAGTTTTTGAATTTTCCATCAATACCTACACGAGTTACCATCAATGAATACATAGAAATTTCTAAAGATTATTCCACAGAAAAAAGTAGTTATTTTATCAATGGAGTTTTAGATAAAATCTCGAAAGACTTTGTGAAAAACAATAGAATTGAAAAAATTGGTAGAGGATTGCTTTAAATCGATTGCTTGAAAACATTTATTTATTACTTTTACACACAAATTAAATATTCATGAAAAAAATAAAAATTTTATTACTTATTTTGATTTCAACCTCCTTTTTCTATGGTTGTAAAGACTCTAATAATGTTACTTCAAAGATTAAACAAGAGAATTTAGTAAATGCCAAGACTAGAGATTTAGAAATTAAAAAAGGAGCTGCAATGATTTCTTTTGATAAAAAAGAATATGATTTTGGGACCGTTAATGAGGGTGATATTGTTGCAACAAGTTATGTAGCTACTAATTCTGGAAAAACAGATTTAGTAATTACTAACGCAAGTGCATCTTGTGGCTGTACAGTTCCTGTTTGGCCTAAAGATCCAATAAAGCCCGGAGAATCAGGGGAGATTAAAGTGAAATTCAATACTTCTGGTAAGCCAAATAGACAACAAAAAACAATCACTTTGACTACCAATACAGAATCTGGTAGAGAAGTGTTAAAATTAAAAGGTTCTGTAATACCAAAAGCAAAAAAATAATTATGTATAGTGTAATTTTTTTACAAGAGGCAGTTGGAAGTTTAATGAGTATGTTGCCCTTATTTGCAATCTTTATTGTGTTTTATTTTTTTATGATAAGGCCGCAAATGAAACGTCAAAAAAAAGAGAAAGCTTTTCAAGCAGAAATTAAAAAAGGAACTAAGGTTATAACATCCAGTGGAATTCACGGTAAAATTGCAGACGTTAATGCTGCAGATAACACGGTTTCCATTGAAACAGGTGCAGGTAAGATTAAGTTCGAACGTTCTGCAATTTCTATGGAGTTGAGTAAAAAATACCAAGCTTCTAGTAAAAAGTAACAAATAATAATTTAAATGAATTTAGTGAGTTGTATTTTTTGATACTGCTCACTTTTTTTGTTTACAAGCTTTTGTGTAGATTGCATAAAAATTATTTTTAATTTGGAGAATAACACAAAAATATCGAAAAGTTTTATTGTTTTTTTAATAACTGCTGTTGTAATTTGGTTTTTGATTACTCTTTCCAAAGTTTATACAATTTCAATCAGTTTTCCTGTCAAATACTCAGATCTCTCTCAAGATAAAATACTACAAAACGAACCTTTAAAAGAAATTGACATCCTTGTAAAATCAACAGGGTTCAATATTTTGAGTACAAGGTTTTTAAATCAGAGTATAGAACTAAATGCCGGTAATTTGAATAAAAAGTCTACATTTAGTTATTACTTTTTAATCAAAAATCAAAAAAACAAGATTCAAAGGCAACTTCGATCTGGAATTGAAATTCAAGAAATTAGTTTGGATACGATTTATTTAGAATTAGGAAGTTTAATTTCAAAAAAAGTCCCTCTAATACCTAATTTAGAGATCGATTATCACATAGGTTACGACTTATTAGATGCTGAAGTTATTCGGCCTGATAGTATTTTAATTTCTGGACCTGAAGCTTATGTAGATCAAATAGATAAAATACATTTAGAATTGTTGAAACTAGATGATGTAAAGTCTGATTTCTCTCAAAAAGTCAAAATTTTACGACCTGAGAATTCAAATAATTTGAAAGTTGCTTCTGAATTTGCCACCATATCGGGGAGGGTAGAAAAGTTTACAGAAGGTGTCTTTGAAATTCCCTATAAAGTTCTTAATCTCCCGGAGGGTGTTGATGTAACTTCATTGCATAAAACTGTCAAAGTTTATTTTGTAGTAGGTCTCTCCGATTTTAATAAAATTGATAAAAACTTTTTTCAAGTCGTCTGTGATTATACGCTTTCGAAAGAAAACAATCTTGATTACCTAGTGCCCAAAGTGATTGTAAAACCTGCTTTTATCAAAAGTTTTAAGGTTGTACCTAATAAAATTGATTTTTTAATTCAGAAATAAGATGGTTGTTGGTTTAACAGGGGGAATAGGTAGTGGTAAAACAACAATTGCAGCATTATTTGATGAATTTGAAAATGTTGTCATTTACAATGCAGATGTTGAGGCAAAACAACTAATGAATTCTTCTTCAGCCATTAAATCAAAAATTATCGAGCAATTTGGAGAAAAATCTTTTTTAAATAATCAATTAAATAACTCCTATTTAGCGTCTCTTGTTTTTAATAACAAAAGGAAGTTAGATGTTTTAACCTCCATAGTTCATCCAGAGGTAAAAAAACATTTTCAATATTTTAAAAATTTACATGTAAAGAAAGAATATATCATCTATGAAAATGCAATTCTTTTCGAAAGTAAAAGCAATTTAATTTGTGATACGATTATTACTGTTTTTACTCCATTAGATGTTAGAATAAAAAGAACCATGTTGAGAGATCATAGTTCTAGAGAAGAGGTGGAGTTCAGAATTAATAATCAATGCTCAGAAAATAGTAAACACCTACAATCGAACTACATTATACACAATAATACTAAAGAACTGACTCAATCTCAAGTGAGAAGAATTCATAATATTTTAACAAAAAAAGCTGCTAAATTTGATTAAAATTCAATATTTGTGTTAATTTAAACTTAAAATAAAATAAAAAATGTTAATTTTTAAGTAAATCATTAATTTTTTCAATTTTAATTTTCTAGATTTGATACATGGGTAAAAAAATATTTGTTCTGATTGTTGGTTTAATGAGTATATCATTAATCGGAATCATTGCTGTGCAACTCTATTGGATAAATAATACCATAGAAAGCAAAAAAGAGCAATTTAAGAATGATGTTCAAAAGACCTTGGTTCGCGTTTCTGAAAGAATTAATGAAAGAGAGAAAGCAGAATTTGAAAAACAAATAGATGGTCTCATAGATAACATAGGTTTAGCGACCAATGCTCAGATTAAGAACTACTTCTTTCAGCAAATTGATACTTCAACCAAGCAACGCATTACATTTGGTGGAACATTCTTAGAAAAAAATTTTAAATTACCCACTGACTTTCTAGACAATGATACCATTATATTGAAAAGAGTTTCAGGGAAGCAGGATTTTTTTCAGACCAGATTGATAAAAGGGGTTGATAATATTTTTAGTACCGAAGATCAAAAAAGATACTCGTTCACGAAACGTTACAAAGATATGGAAAAACCATATTTTTCAAGAGCACTTGAGGCCTACAAAAAAACCAAGCCTCTTCATCAAAGGGTTAGAAATAGAGAGCTTAACACTACTATTAAAGAAGAGCTAATAAAAAGAAATATCAATTTAGATTTTAAGTATGGCGTATACAGTAAAGATGGTTTGGCTACAAAATTAAAATCAGGATATTATACGATCAATAAAAAAGAAAGTTATCGATATCCATTTTTTTTAAACCCAAATGGAACAATAGAGTATGAGTTATATATTACCTTTCCTACTAAAAACAAGCACATTCTTTCGGGGATTTCGAATATTTTAATTTTATCGTTATTTTTTATTTTGATCATTATTATTGCTTTCTCAAGCTCGTTGTATCAATTAATCAGACAAAAGAAAATATCTGAAATAAAAACTGATTTTATAAATAACATGACGCATGAATTTAAAACACCCATTGCGACCATCAACTTAGCATTAGATTCTATTAAGAACCCAAAGATTATAGACGATAATAATAAGGTGCTTCGGTACATTCAAATGATAAGAGACGAAAATAAAAGAATGCACTCTCAGGTAGAAAATGTTTTAAGAATTTCCAGTTTAGAAAAAAATCAAATCGATATCAAAAAAGAAGCTATTGATATGCATGATGTAATAGATGATGCTATTTCACGGATAAGCTTATTGATAGCAGATAGTCAAAGTTCTTTGGATATTCATTTAGAGGCTAAAACAACGGAGATAATAGGGAATCAGTTTCATCTAACAAACGTTGTTGTCAACATATTAGAAAATGCATTAAAGTATTCTAATGGACTTCCTAAAATAGATGTCTTCACTCACTCCACCAATAAATTTTTTATTTTTAAAATAAAAGACACAGGAATAGGGATGAGTAAATCGGTTCAAAAACAGGTGTTTAATAAGTTTTATAGAGAACAAAAAGGAAATATTCATAATGTAAAGGGGCATGGGCTTGGTTTGGCTTATGTTAAGCAAATTATAGACAAACATTATGGGGAAGTTATGGTTGAAAGCGAAAAAGGAATTGGGAGTATATTTACGGTAAAATTACCTTTAATTTAAAAAAGTAAAACAATGGAAAGCAAAAAAATCTTACTAGTTGAAGATGATCCAAATTTTGGAACTGTCTTAAAAGACTATTTAACATTAAACGACTATGATGTTACACATGCAAAAGATGGAATTGAAGGATTAATTATGTTTAAAAATACGGATTATGATTTGTGTATTTTAGATGTAATGATGCCTCGTAAAGATGGTTTTTCATTAGCGCAAGACATTAGGGCGACAAACAAGGAGGTGCCAATAATTTTTTTAACAGCTAAAACTTTAAAAGAGGATGTTTTAAAGGGATATGCTGTAGGAGCAGATGATTATTTAAACAAACCTTTTGATTCCGAGGTGTTGTTGCACAAAATTAAGGCAATATTGCAAAGAAAGGGTCTCGATAAATCTGCCGATTTCGAACAATTTGAATTTAAAATAGCTGGTTTTTTCTTCAACTCTAAATTAAGACATTTATCTGTAGGGGAAAACGGAGAACCTGTAAAACTTTCTCCGAAAGAAAGTAAATTATTGCGAATGCTCGCTATTCATAAAAATGATTTGATGCCTAGAGAGTTAGCGCTAACAAAAATATGGAGAGATGATAATTATTTTACTTCAAGAAGTATGGATGTGTATATTGCAAAGCTTCGTAAATATTTGAAATCTGATGCCAATGTTGAAATTTTAAATATTCATGGAGAAGGATTTAGATTGTTAGATAAATCATAATAGACCATTATTTTTTTAATAAACTCAACTTAATTGATCATTAAGTTGAGTTTTTGTAGCTTTATGACATGGCAAAATTTATAAAAATATATAATGAAAATCCCAGTCAAGAGTTAATCGAAGAGGTGGTTTCGACATTAAAACAAGGAGGACTGATAATATTTCCAACAGATACTGTTTATGGTTTGGGTTGCGATCTTAAAAATAACAAAGCATTAGAAAGAGTTGCTATGTTAAAAGGGGTGAAATTAGAAAAAGCAACATTTTCTTTTATTTTCAATAATTTAAGTCATTTGTCTGACTATGTTAAGCAACTAAACAGTACAACTTTTAAAATACTTAAAAGAACCCTACCAGGACCCTACACATTTATTTTACCGGGAAGCAATACTTTACCCAAAGTATTTAAAAAGAAAAAAACAGTAGGTATTAGAATTCCAGATAATAATATAGTTCGATCAATTGTGGAAACTTTAGGGAATCCGATTGTGTCAACTTCGATCAAAGATGATGACGAAATTTTAGAATACATTACAGATCCAGAATTGATTTTTGAAAAATGGGAAAAAAAGGTAGATCTTGTTATTGATGGCGGATATGGAGATAACTATGCGTCTACAGTAGTAGATTTAATAGATGCTCCCGTTGTGATTAGAGAGGGGAAAGGAAGTATAGACGTATTTTAAAACTTACTTTTTTTGAGGTTAATTTAATTGTTTGAAATTTTTTATATTCAATATAAAATGCTGATAAACAATGCTTAAGTGCTTGAAGTAATAGGGTTTTTTAGATGTTTTTTTTCGTTTTTGTAAAAAGGGGTACAAATTCTTATACAAGCTCATATGTGCTTTTATAATTGCGAATGTATGGATAGGTCTTAATTCAATTATAAATTTAAGACCCGCAATTCCATCGAGAAGCAAACGTGAAAATATGACGAATAAAAACCATTTTTTAGGAACATTTTTTACAATATTTAAGAGGCTATTTCTGAAGTTTAAAAATGTTTTATGTGGATTTGTTTCTTTGAGAGTTGCCCCTCCGACATGATAGACACAAGAAGATCCAACATATTTAACTTTGTACCCAAGATTTTGAGTTCTCCAACAAAGGTCAATTTCTTCTTGATGAGCAAAATAATCTTCGTCTAATCCTCCCAATTTATGAAACACTTCTGAGCGAATAAACAAACAGGCACCCGAAGCCCAAAAGATATCTACTTCATCATTAAACTGCCCCCTATCTGCTTCTAGGTGGTTAAAAATACGTCCTCTACAATAGGGGTATCCAAAAAAATCGATATAACCACCTCCAGCTCCGGCGTATTCAAACTTTGTTTTTTCCTTAAAGTCTAATAGTTTGGGTTGAATAATGGCGGTATCTGTATCTCTTTTGAAAGTTTCAGTGATGGGTTTAAGCCAGTTTTCTGTAACTTCAACATCAGAATTTAAAAGGCAGTAAATATCTGCATCAATAAAATGCAAAGCTTCATTGTACCCCTTTGAATATCCTCCATTTTCACTGTTTTTAATAATTTTGACGGATGGAAAAAACGCTTTTACATAATCGATCGAATCGTCAGTTGAAGCATTGTCAGCGATATAAATAGTAGCTTCTTTCGAGCTATAGTTAACGACAGATGGTAAAAATTGTTCCAATAATTTTTGACCATTCCAGTTTAATATGACGATTGCTGTTTTCAAGTTTCGCGAAAATACAGTTTATAAATTAGTTTATGCTTAAAGTTCTCTTAATAAAAAGGAGTATTTATGGTTTGTAACTGGGGAAATCTTTTAAGAAAATATAGGTTTTGTTTTTGAAGTCCATTTGACAATAAAAATGTGTAATTCCATTGGTGACAATTAAAAATTTGGCGTTTAATTTTATATTATAACGAGCAATCTGATCAAAAGTTTCTTGTGAAATCTTTACAGAGGGAGCTTTGCATTCTATAATAATTTCTGGATTTCCATTTGTATTAAAAATTAAAATATCTGTTCTTTTTTTAAGATTATTGATGGTCAATTGTTTTTCTATAGCTATTAGAGTCTCAGGATAATTTTTTTTATCAATCAAAAAATGTACAAAATGTTGACGAACCCATTCCTCTGGAGTTAATACCACATATTTTTTTCTTAATTTATCAAAAATAAGCGTCTTATTTTGACTATTTTTGAGTTTAAAATTATAAGTTGGTAGATTGAGTCTTTCCATCGATCAAAAGTAATAAAATGAACGAGATTAGAACCATTGTTTCAGATATTAAGAAAGGGAATATACATCCGATCTATTTTCTTATGGGTGAGGAGCCTTATTATATTGATAAAATATCTGATTTTATAGAGCAAAATATTTTAGATGAAACTGAAAAAGGTTTTAATCAACAAGTGATGTATGGGAGAGATTCAAGCATAGAAGAGATCATTTCTTCAGCGAAACGATATCCTATGATGGCTGAAAGACAGGTGATAATTGTCAAAGAAGCGCAGGATTTAAGTAGGAACATTGAAAAGTTAGTTTCTTACGCAGAAAACCCTCAGTTGACAACAGTATTGGTATTCAATTATAAATATAAAAAGCTAGATAAACGTAAGAAGCTACACAAAGCAATTGCAAAGTCGGGACTGCTATTTGAAAGTAAAAAACTATATGAAAATCAAGTTTCAGATTGGATTCGTAGCGTTTTAAATGGAAAAAAATATCAAATAGAACCAAAAGCAGCTCAAATGTTAGTTGAGTTTTTAGGAACGAATCTCAGCAAAATATCGAACGAGTTAGACAAGTTAGTTTTGATGCTTCCTAAAGAGACTATTATTACTCCTGTTCATATAGAGGATAATATTGGTATTTCCAAAGACTTTAATAATTTTGAATTACGAAAATCTATAGGGGAGAAAGATATTGTTAAGGCGAATAGGATCATCAATTATTTTATGGAGAATCCAAAAAATAATCCTCTAGTAATGACAATTTCACTGTTAAATAGCTTTTTTACGCAGTTGCTTAAATTTCACTCTTTGCAGGATAAGTCTAAAAGTTTTGTTGCTAAGTCTATTGGGGTAAGTCCCTATTTTGTCGACGAGTATTTTATAGCAGCAAGAAATTATCCAATGCGAAAAGTAGCACGTATAATAGCTCTACTAAGGGAGGCAGATATAAAAAGTAAAGGTGTAGGAGCGAACCAATCTCAAAGTGATATTTTGAAAGAATTATTATTTACGATTCTACACTAATTTACGGAAAGTGATGATTTTGAAAATAGACACCTTTAAGACGTGTATTGTTAGTTCTTAGTTACTTTATTGAACTCATTGATCATAAAAAAGGCCCAAAATAATACACATATTCCTACAAAGATTGAAAAATATAATACGATACTATTTGCGTTCATATTTGATCAGTTTTAAGTAAATAATCACTCCTAATAATGTAGGAGCCCAAAGTCCAATAAATATTCCGTGTAGTTTTTCTCCTGTCAAAAACAGGTACTCAGCTAACAAAATAATGGAAGCGCAAAGTGATAGTATCAGGAAATTGCTTAACCCTATTTTTTTTATGAAATTCATAACCCTATTTATAAAATTTCCATAAAGTTACTAAATTTAATAACTTATTTAAAAAAAACTTTTCTTTTGTTGTTGCAATTCTAGTTTGTTTTTATTTTTTTTCTATACATAATGATACATTTATTCATTTAAACCCCTATTTTTGTTATTTTTAGTGTAAATTTAAAACCAAACAAAAATATACAATACATGAATAAGTTAGCTCTTTTATCTATGTTGCTTTTGTCATCATTTTTAATGCCTGCACAAGAGTTACCTCCCATCAATACATATATAGCAAAAGATTATAAGGCTGAAAATCAAAACTGGTCTATTTCACAATCTGAAAATAAATTTATTTATGTTGCTAATAACAAAGGTTTGTTAGAGTTTAATGGAGCTTCATGGCAGTTGTATCCAACTCCTAACGAAACAATAATGAGATCTGTAAAAGTTTTGGATGATATGATCTTTACTGGATTTTACATGGATTTTGGTTATTGGAAAAAAAATACTTTCGGAGAATTAGAATTCACTTCCATTGTAAAAAAACTTAATATCCAAATGTTGGAAGACGAACAAATTTGGAATATTTTAGAAATTGATGGTTGGGTTCTTTTTAAATCTTTAGAAAGAATATACCTATACAATTTAGAGTCCAACATGTTAAAAATTATTGATTCTGAATACAACCTTCACTTATTGACTAAGGTCAATAAATTCATTTATTTTCAAGAAGGTCAAAAGGGTGTTTTTAAGATTGAAAATGGAGAGCCCAAGTTGGTTTCAGATCATCAAGTTTTAAGAGAAAACATCATTGTTGAAATTTTTGAAAAAGATGATAAATTATTTTTTCTAACTCATAAAGCTGGTTTTTACTATTTAGATCGGGGTGATCTCAAGAAGTGGAAAACGCCTTCTGATAAATTGCTCAATTCGGTAACAGTATATAGAGCTAAACTACTTAGAAACAATGAGTTTGCTCTAGGGACCATTTCTGATGGTTTTATTTCTCTAAAGAGTAATGGGGAACTTAATTATCAAATAACTCAAGATTCAGGTTTGAATAATAATACAATTCTGTCGGTTTTTGAGGATGTTGAGAATACGATTTGGCTGGGTTTAGATAATGGAATTAATAGTATTAATAGTACTTCCCCCTTTAAAATTTACAATAACAATAGTAATTTTATAGGGACTATCTACGCGTCCATCGTTTTTAAGGATAAATTGTATTTGGGGACAAATCAAGGATTATTTTATCGAAATATCGATTCCGAAGAAAGTTTCAAGCTCATAGAAAACACTCAAGGTCAGGTTTGGAGTTTAACAATTATTGATGACCAACTATTTTGTGGACACACATCAGGTACATTTATAATTGACCAAAATAAATCCACGACAATTTTTGATACTCAAGGAACCTGGATCTTAAAAAAGATAGATAATAATACAATCATTCAAGGCTGTTATGATGGATTGTATATTCTTGAAAAGAAAAACCGTGTATGGAGTTTAAGAAATAAAATAAAAGGATTTAGTAATTCAAGTAAATATATTGCAAAGTTTGGAGCTCACGACTTTTTTGTAAATCATGAGTACAAGGGAGTTTTCAAACTCACTTTAGATTCTGATCTTAGGAAGGTGGTTCACCTAAGCAAAGAAAAATCTTTACAAAAAGGACTTCATTCTAGTTTAATTTCTTTCCAAGATAAAATTCTGTATTCTAGTAAAAAGGGGGTTTATTTATACAATAAAGAAAAAGATGTTTTTACAAGAGACAGTATTTATAGTCAGCTAATCTCTGAAGATAATTTTATTTCAGCAGAATTGGCATTCAATAAGTCCAATACGATTCTTTGGTCTTTTTCTAAAGAAACTATTAATTATTTGATTCCAGGGAAATTAAGCAATAGACCTATTGTTAATAGTATTCCTATTTCTGCCTCTATACCCAAGGCAACGTTCGGTTACGAAAATATTATACACTTAGAAGATCAAAAATATCTTATTGGTACTTCAAATGGTTACATCGCTGTTAATTTAAATAAATTAAATGAGGAGAAAGATTTTGAAGTAAGTATTAATAAAATAAATAACTACATTCTTGATAAGCCAAAAAATAAAGTGAATTTATTTGAAGAAAGTGAATTTTCATTTGATCAAAATAATTTTGAATTTTTCTTTGGTGTCCCTAGTTATAGTAAGTTTAAAAGCATAAAATATCAATACGTATTGTTGGGGCACAGTAAGCAATGGAGTGTTATGTCTGATACGAAATCTGTACTGTTTGAAAATATTTCATATGGTACTTATACATTTAAAGTTAGGGCTATTATTGGAGGGAAAATGAGTGTTAATGAAGCTACTTTTAAATTTGTGATCGATAGGCCCTGGTATTTGTCAAATACACTCATAATACTATATGTGATCATTTTTTTATTCCTGTTTTATTTGTTTCACGTAACTTCAAAAAGACACTATAAAAAACAAAGGGAAGCCTTGTTAGAAAAGACGAAGAAAGAAGCAGCGCTCAGAGAATTAGAGAGTTCTCAGGAGATCATAAAATTAAATAATGAAAAATTAAGAAGTGATATTGAAAGTAAAAATAGAGAATTGGCTTCTTCTACTATGAATATGATTAAGAAAAATGATTTCTTAAACAACATAAAAAACGAGTTGGTTAATGGCGGGGATAAGAATGTTTCCAGAGTTGTAAAAATCATTGATAAAAATTTAAACAATACAGATGATTGGAAAATGTTTCAGGAGGCATTTAACAATGCGGATAAAAACTTTCTAAAAAAAGTAAAAGACAAACATACTAGTTTAACACCAAATGATTTAAGACTTTGTGCATATCTTCGGTTAAATTTATCTTCTAAAGAAATCGCACCTCTTTTAAATATCTCACCAAGGAGTGTTGAAGTTAAAAGGTATCGATTAAGAAAGAAAATGAATCTTCCTCATGATTCTAATTTGACAAGTTATATTTTGGAAATTTAATATTAAAAAAACATCTTTTCAGATTACCTCAACAAAAACACAACATTTTATTTTTTTTACAACGATGTTGTTTTAAAAAAAATGTTGTTTCATCCGATTATTGCTGAATTTACAGTATCACACATGTTTTTTTTCGATGTATACTTTTTGTTGTGGTGTTTTTAGGGGATTTAACAATTTTTTATCATTAAATTTACTGAAATTAAATATTAGTATTCATGAGAAAACAAATTACAGTATTATTATTCCTTGTACTAGGTCTAAATGCAATGTCTCAAACACTCAATGTTGAGGGAGTTGTTAAGGATGCAGAAAATGGTGACATGCTTCCGGGAGTTAGTATCATTCTGAAAGGATCAAACACAGG
>CBFIGS010000016.1:0-30917 GCA_965662295.1 Polaribacter sp.
CACACTGACGTTTTGCTTCTTCCAGCATCTTTACATGCCCAGCATGAAACAAATCAAAGGTTGAAAAGGTGATTCCTACTCTCATAACTTATATTTTTTCTCGACTACCACCGGTAGTCACTTTATATCTATTTTTAATTTAAGTACCTTTTAAAAACTTTAAACCTTCATTCATGACACGGCTTCGCCAGCACTACTCACAGTAATGAATTTTTAAAATAAAAAAATCAACTGATTAGCTCAGTTGAAATGATACAATTGCTCCTAGTTTTTTTAATTGAGCAATGCAATTCTTCCCTTTGACAGAAAGCAGTTGGGCTTCCTGATCCAATAAAGGCACTTGCACGGTAGCTCCCACTACCAATTTACTTTCTTGAACCGTAAACGTATTCTCGACAAACGATTGCATGGCCACCACCTCTTCATTGGAAACCTCGGCTCGCTTCCCATACTCAAACAAATACCGTACCACACCGGGTATTTCAAAAACTTTATGCACTTTTTTTTCATCTAAGCGCACCAACACCATCGAAGGCAACAATGGCACCATCACTTTTTTCTTTCGGTCAGACCATTGACGCAGCTCTATTCGGCTAGGCGTGTAAGCATCTACTCCTATGGAGAGAAGCCGGTTGAGCACCTTTAACTCATTCCTGGATTTGGTACAAAGCACAAACCATTTTTTAGTCATAACACGAATTATTTACAGTTACAAAAGTAGCTAAATTGAAGAAAAGAAAATAACAGCGATATTTTACTCATTAAAATAACCGTAATAAGGATTGTCTGATTTTCACCTTTATCCGAATGGCTGTTTTGTTTTTATTCATCAAAAATAAGATGAAAATAGCTAAAAAAAGCATCAATCCTAAGACCAAAAGAGAACCCGTAAAATCAAATAGTTGAATGACAAAAAACATGAGCAAAGCTGCCAAGAAATTAGAAAGACCAATCAAAAAGGAAGCTCTGCGATGCGATAATCCAAAGTCGATAATGATATGGTGAATATGATTTCTATCGGGTTCAAAAATAGAGACTCCATTTATCGCCCTCACAAGCATTACACGTAATGTATCTAACAAAGGAACAAATAAAACTGCAATTAAAAACAAAGGGAGCTGTGCACGATTGAAGGACAAAGAAACATAGGCTTCGTCTCCAAAGGACATTAACTTTAAGGTCAGTAAACCCAATACCAAACCAATCACTAAACTTCCGGTATCTCCCATGAATATTTTCCATTGAATGGAGAAATTAAATCGCAAAAAAGCCAATAAGGTAGCAATAGTAGTCACGGCAATGGCTGCATAAAAAAAGTTCTCCAAGCTATAGAACATGAACGCATAGAAAGAAGCAACTATAATACCCGTAATCCCAGTCAAACCATCAATACCATCGATCAAGTTAAAGGCATTGATCAATCCTAATAGAAAAAACATAGACCCTGCAATAGAGACTGTCAAAGGAATTTCATAAATTCCTATAAAACCATGTAAGGAAGTGATTCTAAAATCTGGTTGAATCATTAAAAGACCCACCGCAAGAAATTGTCCTAAAAATTTCAATTTAGGAGATAAATCTTTTAAATCATCTAAAAATCCGGTAAAGAATACAATGGAAATAGAGGCCAATAAAGTAAGAGATACATTATGATTGTCTAGAGTTTGACTAAAAAATAAGACCAAAATATAGCTGATATAGAAAGCAACCCCTCCGAAGGAGGGCACATTACCCACGTGAGAGCTTCGATAGCCCGAAGAATCTGTGAGATGATTTTTTAATGAAATTCGTCTGATTTTTGGAATGATAAACAAGGAACCGATGAAAACCCCAAAAAACAAGGTAATAAAGGGTAAGATATAAAGCAATGAATCTTGAAGCATAAAGTATCCCATCATAAAATCATTTAGAAGTTTAAACTAATATTCATTAAATCGAAACAATCATCATACAAACATAACATGAAATTTTTCAAATAAAATTGATCATTTCAATTATTAACATAAATATAACTTCGTTTGAAATTAAAATCTATATTTTTTAACATCATTGTAATGATGCTATTACAAAGTATTGAATTAATATAGTACAAAATTATGAAAATCAAATCATTAATTAGCCCATTTCTTGCCCATTTTAAATAAATAAAGTCCAACCAATTATCAATCAAAAAAATAGATACAAAGGGTTGTAAATTGAAAAAACAGCAACTTCAAGTACTATTGGAATCAATGAAATGATACGATAGAATACCGAACACACTTATTCAAGATATAAGATAATAAGCTTGTATCAAATAAAAGTAAAAAATATGAATGTCGACTCTGATTATTCTTTGGTGGTGATTTGTTGCATTAGATTCAAAACAGGATCTTTTGCCAACACAAATCCAATACTTGATACAGCACCTAGAAACAACCAAATAATGACAATTAAACTACGTTTGGGGTCCGATTTTTCATTAGGAAACACGACCGGTTTTAATATAGAAAAAACAGGTGTATCCTTGGTTACCTGAAATTTCACCTGCTCCAACTGGGTCACTACATTTTGAAAAACGGCAGTAGCTGTTTGAAGCTCAGACTCTAAACGGGTCTGATTGTTAGAAAAGCTATTGGTAGCAATATTTAAATTTCGATCTTTAAAACGAGACAACCGATCTTGCGCTTGATTTAATAAAGATTTTTTGTCAGCATATTGCTGTTCTAGGTACTGTAACAATTCCAAACTAGATTTTGTTTTGATTGCAATAATTTGTTGTTGTAAAAGTAGTTCTCCATTTTTTGCTACTTGAGCAGCCACCTGCGGATTGTTACTTTTTGCAATAATTTCTAAAAATCCGTCCTTATCATTGATCGATAATGTTAAGATCTCATCGATTGCTTTAAAATATTCAAAATCTTCTTCAGATACTGAGGTAATCCCCTCCAGAGATACTACATTTTGCTCTGTGTTGGCTCCCTTGAACAAGCCTATAATTTTGAAAGGCAATCCTAAGGTATACTCTTTAACAGTTCCCAAAACAGTCCCCGTAGATTCCATAAAATAAGCCCTAAGAGTAGGAACCCCTGGAATATTCTTTAAAGGAGCATCTAACAATTGTTTTTTGAACGTTGGACTCTCTAAAATTTTCCCGTACAACATGGGTGAAAGCTCTTTAGTCCCATCAGACATGCCACCAATATTTATACCTGCTAGAGAAGCCAAGCCTTTTAAACTACTGGACCCTGCCGAAGAGGAACCACTAGAATTTGGAGTAAACATTGCAGAAGCAGTATACTGATTCGGTGTTGACAACGCAACGAAAATGCCAATAATTCCAAAAATACAGACCGTTCGAATTATCAACTTTTTACCATCCCAAAGCTTGGATAGAAGAGCAATAATATCTATTTGATCTTCTGAATGTGTGTTCTTATTTGAAAGCTCCATACAATAATTATAATCTAGTCGTTAAAATAATAGTCGTTAGGGTTCCCGATAGGATTCCAAAAATTCTAACAAAATCGTCAAGAAATTGATCTCCTTCCCCCGGAATTTTTTCTGGTTTTTCAACAACAACAATTTCAGCTCCTGGATGGACCACTGGGTTTTTTAAAAATCCAATTTTTTCAGAAACTCCATTTGCCTGTTGCACATACATTTGTGCTATTCTTTTCTTGGTCCCTCCAGAATTTGCGATATAATACTTGGCTCTTCGTCCTTTTTCCCAATTGAAAATGGATGGGTTTACAATACCTCCTGAAGTTGAAACAGAAGCCAATTTAGATCCTATCACCAAAACATCACCATCTAAGAGAGCTACCTGCTCATTTGATTTATATTTTTTTACATTAAAAAACACTTTCAGGCTATCTCGAACAATGTAAGAACTTTCTAAATTTGAATTATTAGTCAAACCACCCGCAATCTCAATGATCTTTTTCACCCCAATCTGATCATTTTCTAGAATAATAGTTCTTGGAAACTTTACCTCTCCTTGAACCGATATCGTAGGTTGAAATTTAGCACGAATCGGAGCAAAAACCGTTATGATATCATTATTTTCCAAAATAAAAGGGTTGGACGGCTTATTTTTTAAACCTAATAAATAATTCATGTCTAGTTGATAGGTTTCCAATTTGGAATAGGTTCCTTTGTCTAAGTTTCTGTCCAAACGGTTTACATTGACCACTGTTTTTTCTGCTTCTTCTAAAAAACCTCCTGCCATTAAAATCGCGTCTTCTACATATATTGTTTTTCCTAAAGGAAATTCTCCCGGATTGACAACTGCTCCTAAGACTTTAAGGCTTGGTTCCACGTCTTGACTTACAGACCTAGTATACAATACCACCTCATCATCAGGCATCAAATAGGTTGTTTTTATTTCTTCAAGCGCATCAAGGCTATATTGAGTCAAGTTATAAGAACCCGTTTGTTTATCAACCCTTTTTAAATCCAAACGACTTCTAAGTACCTTCGATTGAAAGTCTAACTCTTCATAGGATACCGCTTGAAAAATCAAATCAAATATAGAAAGGTCTTTGCTCCAAAAAATGGTTTTAGGTTTCGTTACAAAACCAGAAATAGTAACCATTTGAACCCCTTGAACTTCTTTTAAGCCATAAATTTTAATGGTATCATTTTCTTGAAGAGACACTTTGATTTTATCGTCTAAAACACTAGAAAGATTAAAGGTTTTAAAAGATAAATTTCCTAGATTATCCTCCTTTTTAATGTCTAATTTTTGCATGTAAGTATTTGGTAACACCCCTTTTGCACCTTGATTAATCAAGGTTTTTAAATCTTTAAAAACATCTAGAGCATAGCTTCCTGGAGCATTGACATTCCCTTCGATGTATACTTGATTCTTTTGTGTTGCTAGAATTTCTTGCACCGAAACAAGATCTCCATCCATTAACTGGAATCCTTTTTGCCCCTTCTTCTGAATACCCGCGTAATTAATGGTCGTTAAAAAACGGTCAAAAACCAATTGCTGGGTTCGTTCTTGAAAAGGTTTGATTCTTGAGATATTCACGGCATTGACCGCAGCGTCTGCAGGTAACCCACCAGCAAAGGAAAATAAGTCTTTGAGGGTTTCATTAGGCTTTAATTCAAAGATGGCAGCAGTTTTCACCTTTCCAGACAGGGTCACAGAAGACAAACGAGGTCCAACAAACAGCACATCGTTGTTGGTAAGACGAATGTCTTGATCGATATTCCCTTGCGTGATATAGTCATATAAGTCGATACTCTTTATTAGTTTGTTGTTTCTATATACCTTCACATCCCTCAAAGTTCCTGAAGTATTGACACCTCCCGATGCATACAAGGCATTCAAAACAGTCGCCATCCCACTAATCAAATGCGGGCCTGGGGTGGTTACATTTCCCAGAACAGAGACTTTCACCGGTCTAATTTGCGTCAAAGAAACATCTAAAAACGTACGTGAAGGAGTCGATAGCAATCCGCTGTAGTACTTCCCTAAAAATATTTTTATTCTATTTTTTAAGGTCGCAAACGAATTTCCGGCTGCAAAAAATACTCCAATATTCGGAAAAGAAATGTTTCCATTTAAATCTATTTTGGAAACAAATTCAAGGTTGTTATCTCCAAAAACAGTAATTCTCAATTCGTCCCCTGGCGCTAAAATATACCCTTCATCAATATTCCCAAGTAGGTACTCTTTTTGACCAAAAGGGTTGTTTACAAAAATATCATACCCAAAATAATTCTCAATCACTTTTTCTGCAAGCTCATTGGTTTCAGAAGCGACAATAGTGTCTTTTGAGGGAAGGGCTATCTCTAACTCAGTCACAACTTGAGCAAGGTCTGATTTCCCTCTGTTGTTTGCTGTACTTCCTTCTTTAGATTTCAAATACTGATCTAAAAATGCCTCAAAATCAATTCCTCGTATCTGAGCCATTTCTTTGGCTTGGGATTCACTAATTCCTTTTTTGGACAAAGCACTGATAGCCTCTTCTCTTGAGCTAATATTAAGGCGATTTGCTTCTGAGAGAACTTGTTGTTCGGTTTGCGAATGCAGTTCTAGCAAACTGAATAAAGTAAGGATGATGATTGAAATTTTACGCACTTGTTATCTTTTTAAATGAGTGTTATTTTTTTTGCAAATATACATTTTTTATTGCTGAATGCTCCCTAATGTTTTTTTTAAACATCATAAAACCTGAATTTTATTTGGCTGGTTTCAAAATTTCAAAACCTGCTTTTTGCAATACGACCTCTTTACTTCCCTATTTGAACATATTCAAACCCTTTTTCTTCCAAATTAAAAGCATTGTATTGATTTCGTCCATCAAAGATTACAGGAGTTTTCAATTGTGCTTTGATTTCCTCAAAATCTGGAGAACGAAATTCTTTCCACTCAGTCAGTAACAACAACGCATCGGAATCTTTTAAAACATCATATTTCGATGTTACATAACTTATATTTTGAACTCCCTTTAAGTAATGTTCTTTTGCCTGGTTGATCGCCTTTGGATCATAGGCTTTGATTTGGGCACCTCTTCTTACCAGTTCTTTGATCACATAAATCGATGGTGCTTCACGCATGTCATCGGTTCCTGGCTTATAGGCCAATCCCCAAATACCAAAAGTATAACGCGTTAAATTTTCTCCAAAATAGGCAATAATTTTTTGAGCAATGACTAATTTCTGTGCATCATTTACTTCTTCTACTGCAGTAATCAGTTGCGCCCTATAGCCATGTTCTTTGGCAATATTCCTGAGTGCTTTTACATCTTTTGGAAAACAAGAACCTCCATAACCTGCACCAGGATATATAAAATGATATCCAATACGCTGATCCGAACCAATTCCGATGCGTACTTTATTGGCATCAGCCCCCACCTTTTCACAGATATTAGCCATTTCATTCATAAAGGAGATTTTGGTAGCGAGCATGGCATTGGCTGCATACTTGGTCATCTCTGCAGAGCGAATATCCATGGTAATGAATCGATCATGGGTTCTAAAAAAAGGGGCATACAATTCCTTCATTTTTTTAAGAGCAAACTCAGTATCTGCTCCAATAACCACTCGATCTGGCTTCATAAAATCATTGATAGCAGCTCCCTCTTTTAAAAACTCAGGGTTGGAAACCACCTCAAACTCTAAATCAGAATTTCTTGCATCTAATTCTTTTTGAACAGTGAACCTTACTTGATCTGCAGTACCAACAGGTACAGTAGATTTATCAACCACAATCAATCTTTTTTGCATGGTCTGCCCTATTGCTTTGGCTACGGCCAATACATATTGTAAATCAGCAGAACCATCCTCTCCCATAGGAGTTCCAACGGCAATAAAAGCAATTTCAGAGTTTTGTAAAGTTTTGTCTAGAGCTGTTGTAAAAAACAAGTTTTTTTGTTGCACATTTCTCAAAACCATGGTCTCTAAACCAGGTTCAAAAATTGGAATAATCCCTTGATTTAATTTTTCAATTTTAACTGGATCAATGTCTACGCAAGTAACCCTATTTCCCATCTCTGCGAAACAGGCTCCTGAGACCAACCCAACATATCCTGACCCTATGACTGTAATATTCATCCTTCTTATTTACTATCTTCAACTTCTTTCACTTGCTTTCTCAATCCACTCGAAGAGAAACGATGATCTCTGGCATTGAAATAAAGCTCAATGCCCTTTTCTTCACAATAGGTTCTTCCTGTAAAGTTTTTTTCTTTGTATTCTTCTCCGATAATGCGCACATCCAATTTAAAAGAGCGTAAAATATCTTCCAAGTCTTGCTCCGAAACATACGGAACTATTTCATCGATGTGCTTCGAGCCTTTGAGCTGAATATAACGTTCGATAATCGACTGTGAAGGCGCATTTTTCTCTGGACGATCGATTGAGGGGTCTAATTGCAATCCCACAATTAAATAATCGCACTGACGCTTGGCTTCTTCCAACATCTTTACATGCCCAGCATGAAATAAATCGAAGGTACTAAATGTAATTCCTATTTTCATATTTTAGTTCATTTTTAAATTATAAAGTTTGACGAATTTTAAAACTTATACCAAATATAAGATCGTCCTTTATTTAAATTTATTTTATAAGTATCATTGTAATGATGTTAATTAAATCTAAAAGATACGTACTTTACAAATTTAAAAAACACCAACAAAGTTTTAGCTCATTTTATGCCCATTAATTCTCCGAAAATAATAAATTCATGTTTTTATTTTCTTTTATTTTTTATTCAACAACCAAGAGGAAGATTGAATTTTAGCTCCCAAACCGTCAATCAACTCAATTTGTAATTCCCGACAAATTGGAGCTTCAGGAATGGAGTGGTTGTCCTGATCTCCTCCATTGGCAAATCCTATTTGATAAGTATCTCCATATCTTTCAAAAACACTGCGAATGGAGGCACAGACAGTCCGATCTTGATCCACTGAAATCATCGCCTTGTCTACCGCTTTGATATTCTGAACAATAAACAAGCGTTCGGCTTCTTTTTGAAATTCTTTCGACCCTTTTAACGAGCGCTGTAAATCGCTGTTGACAATCACAAACAACTCATCTGCAAGTTCTTTTGCATTGTTGAAATATTCCAAATGTCCTTTGTGAATAGGATTGAAATAACCGGAAACAATGAGTAACTTTTTTTTCATTTTTTCTATGTAATAATATAGCTTCTACCTCAAAAAAGGATGCTGTATTCCCTGTTGAGTAATAGAAGCATTTCTAATATCGTGCACAATTTGAATGGACTTGCTTGCCGCCTGCAATCCAAAACCGTTGCCTTGTAATATCTGTTCATAACTCTTAGTATGCAAATCTGTAAACCCAGCACTAAACTCTAGCTCTTGATCATCGATGGTGATGGAACGAAAAGTTCGTTGTCCTTTTTCCTGAATATGAGCAGGTAAATCTTGTTCATTAATCGATAGAAACCATCGAACTCTTGCCTTTTCAAACTCTAAATAACCTGCTGCCTTGTCTTTTGATCTCAAATGCACCTGATTCTCTTGAAGCTCCCCAAAAATCCATGAAAGCATGTCGTAAAAATGAATTCCAATATTGGTGGCAATCCCTCCTGATTTACTTTCATCTCCTTTCCATGAAACATCATACCAAGATCCTCTTGAAGTAATATAGGTCAAATCTACCTCGTACTTTTCTTTTTTCTGTAAAGCAGCCTCTACCTTGTTTTTTAAGGCAATGATACTGGGATGCAAACGCAATTGCAAGATGGTATGTATTTGCTGACCCGATTCTTTTTCAATATCCATCAAAGCATCTACATTCCATGGGTTTAATACCAATGGTTTTTCACAGATGGCATCGGCTCCTCTTCTTAGGGCCATTCTGATATGGGAATCGTGTAAATAATTAGGGGTACAAATACTCACATAATCAAGAGATGTATTCGCTCTTTTTAATTTTTCTATATGACGATCAAAACGTTCAAATTCAACAAAAAAATCAGCATTTGGAAAATAACGATCCATAATCCCCACACTGTCAAATTTATCCAAGGCAGCGATCAACTGATTGTTTGTTTCTTTGATTGCTTGTAAATGCCTGGGCGCAATGTATCCTGCAGCCCCTAGTAATGCAAAATTTTTCATTTGTTTATAATGATTTATCTACCTGCTTAGATTGTAAAAAATTCTTTACGTCGTAGACAATTGATGTTTCTTTTTTTATATTTTCCAGAGCCAACTGTTGAAATTCTTCGTGAGCAACAGCTAAAACTATTGCATCAAATTTCTTTGAAGGCAACTCTCTGGTTGAGTGCAAATGATACTCCGCAACGAGTTCCTTCGGATTTGCGTGCGGATCAAAAATAGTCACATTGGCACCATAATCTTCCAATTCATGTACCAAATCAACGGCTTTGGTATTTCGAACATCCGGACAGTTTTCTTTAAAAGTAATCCCTAAAACCAACACCGCAGCTCCCTTTACCTCAATACTTCTCTGAATCATTAGCTTCGCCACTTGGGAGGCCACATAAATTCCCATTCCATCATTGACCCTTCTCCCTGCTAAAATAATTTCTGGATGATAGCCAAACTCCTGTGCTTTTTGAGCCAAATAATAAGGGTCTACCCCAATACAATGACCACCGACCAAACCTGGCTGGAAAGGTAAGAAATTCCATTTAGTTTGTGCAGCGGTTAATACATCTTTGGTATTGATATCCATCAAATTAAAAATCTTTGCCAATTCATTGACAAAGGCAATATTGATGTCTCTCTGTGAATTTTCAATAACCTTTGCTGCCTCAGCCACTTTGATTGTAGGAGCTAAATGGGTTCCTGCCGAAATAACCGACGCATACAAGGCATCGATTTCTTCTGCAACTTCTTGGGTAGAACCCGAAGTAATTTTCAAGATGTTGTCTACCGTATGCTCTTTGTCTCCTGGATTAATTCTCTCTGGAGAATAGCCCACAAAAAAATCTTCATTGAACTTTAGTCCTGATACATTTTCTAAAACAGGCACACAATCTTCTTCTGTAGCACCCGGATATACCGTTGATTCATAGATCACAATCCCTCCTTTTTTTAGGACACTTCCAACCGTTTCACTGGCTTTGATCAAGGGAGTCAACACAGGTCGATTGTTTTTATCTACTGGAGTAGGAACCGTAACAATAAAATGTGTACACTCTTTTAAATCCTCCAGCTCTGAAGTACAAAACAACCCAACCTCATGTGTATTTTTTGGGAGCAATACTGATTTTAAAAGATCGCTAGAAACTTCTCTTGTAAGATCATTCCCCTGTTGTAACTCTTCGATTCTTATCTGATCAATATCATATCCAACAACTGCATATTGGGTCGCAAAAAGCCTTGCCAAAGGCAAGCCCACATAACCCAAACCTATAATTCCAATACTACTCTTTTTTTTCATTTTTGTTTTTTTTCTTGATGTATTCTTAGCTATTTTTTATTTTTTTCACTTTCTATTTTAAATCTTCCCAGTACCACTGTATGGCTTCTTTTAACCCTTGTTGTAAAGAATATTGAGGATGGTACTGCAAGGCTTTTTGTGCTTTGACAATACTCGCATGTGAGTGCGGAATATCTCCTGTTCTCTTCGCCCCGTAGACGACAGCTACATCTTCTATGGCTGGGTTGTATACAGACAACAATTCTTTTAAATACCGCATCAAATCATTCAAGGTATTGCGATCACCAAAAGCTACATTATATACGGTATTGATTGCCTCTTGAGGGGCCGTCATACTTAACAAATTGGCCTGAATTACATTGTCAATATAGGTAAAATCTCTTGAATAACTTCCATCGCCGTTGATGACTGGAGATTCCAATTGAATCAATTGACTTATAAATTTTGGAATCACAGCTGCATAGGCACCATTGGGGTCTTGTTTTTTTCCAAACACATTAAAATATCGCAACCCAATCGTTTCCAATCCATAGGTTGTGCTAAAAATTTCGGCATACAATTCATTCACATATTTGGTTACAGCATAAGGAGATAAGGGTTTTCCAATCACCTCTTCTACCTTCGGCATGGATTCAGAATCTCCATAAGTAGAAGAACTTGCTGCATATATGAATCGTTTGACCCCATGATCTCTCGAGGCCACCAACATATTTAAAAAGCCACCCACATTTACCTCATTGGAAGTAATCGGGTCTTTGATGGAACGAGGAACCGAACCCAAAGCCGCTTGATGTAGCACATAATCAACCTCTTTGGTTGCCAACATACAATCTTGCAAATTTTGAATATCTCCTTCGATCAAGGTGAAATTAGGGTGATTTAAAAAAGAGGTGAGATTTGCTCTTTTTCCAGTTGCAAAATTATCCAAGCAAACTACTTTATTATTCAACTGAAGGAGGGATTCACATAGATTGGACCCTATAAATCCTGCACCACCGGTTACAAGTATTTTTTTTCCTGATAATTTCACATCCATTTGGAGGTACTTTTTAGCTCTTTTTCAACAAAACAAATATACTAAAGAATAGGGAATTCTCTGTCTAATACTAGTGTAAACTGTAAATTACTGCAAATATTGTAAAAGATTGATTTACTTGTTAAAAACAATAAAAAAACATCTCCCAAAGCAACGCCACTGCAAATAAAATCCTTTTTAGCTCCGCTCAAATTGCATTTTTTATTTTCAAAAAATGACCAAGCAAGCTACAATTCAAAAGGGATTCACTCCTACCTAAAAAGCCAGTCCTGCATCCCTAGAAGACCGCTACCGCAAATAAAATCCCTATGAGCTTCGCTCAAATTATATTTTTTATTTTCAGAAAATGACCAAGCAAGTAAAAATCAAAAGGGATTCACTCCTGCCTAAAAAGCCAGTCCTGCATCCCTAAAAGACCGCTACCGCAAATAAAATCCTGATGAGCTCCGCTCAAATAGCATTTTTTATTTTCAGAAAATGACCAAGCAAGCTTGACATTTTCTGAAAATAAAAAATCCTGATGAAAAATTCATCAGGATTTTGATTGATGTGGGCAATGAGGGATTCGAACCCCCGACCCTCTCGGTGTAAACGAGATGCTCTGAACCAACTGAGCTAATTGCCCTAAGCGGATGCAAATATAAACCGGATTTTCAATTTACCAAACAAAATAGGAACTTTTATTTAAATAATTTCAGCGACGACAAAGGTACTTCCTCCCACATAGATGATATCTTGTTGATTTGCATTTGATAAGGCGGTTTCCATCGCTTTTGATACAGAAGAATAAGCTGCTCCCATCAAATCAAATTCGGCCGCTTTTTTTTGTAAATCCTTTTCTGAAAGACCTCTTGGAATTGCTGGCTTACAAAAATAATAAATGGCTTGGGTTGGGAAAAGTGGTAAAATTTGTTCCAAATCTTTGTCCGCGACCACTCCCAAAACAATATGAAGTTTTTGAAAGGATTCTCTTTTTAATTGTTGCAATACCAAACGTAATCCTTCTTTATTATGAGCAGTATCACAAATAACTTTGGGGGTTTCCTGTAAGAGCTGCCATCTCCCTTTTAAAGAGGTGTTTTTTACCACATGCAACAATCCATTGCGAATATGTTCTTCTGAAATCTGAAATCTCTTTGCTTTTTTGACCACTAGAACCGCTGTTTTTGAATTTTTCATTTGATACTCTCCCAATAAGTCGGTGGCATACGGGGCATCATTGTCTGAAGCAAAGTAAATAGGTGCTTTTTGCTCCTCGGCCTTGGAAATAAATACATCTGCCACTTCAACCTGTCTTTCTCCAATGACAACAGGAACATTTTCTTTGATAATTCCTGCTTTTTCAGTGGCAATTTCTGGTAGGGTTTCTCCTAAAAATTGAGTGTGATCTAATCCTATATTTGTAATGACTGAAACTACTGGATGAATGATATTGGTCGAATCCAATCTCCCTCCTAGACCAACTTCAACAATAGCAATCGCTACTTTTTCCGATGCAAAATAATCAAAAGCCATTCCTACAGTCATCTCAAAAAAAGACAATTGTTGGCGCTCTAAAAAATGCTTGTGCTTTTTGATAAAAGAGCATACTTTTTCTTGTGGAATTTCTTGACCATTGATTCGAATTCTTTCGGTAAAATTCTTTAAATGAGGGGAAGTATACAAACCTACTTTATACCCTGCCTCTTGAAAAATAGAGGCGATTAAATGGCTGGTAGACCCCTTCCCATTTGTACCCCCAACATGAATCGATAAGAACTTTTTTTCTGGAAAATTCAATTCTTTTGAAAAAGCCAATATATTGGTCAACTCTTTTTTAAATGCCGTTTTACCTTCTCTCTGATACATGGGCAATTGGGCAAACATCCAATCCAAGGTTTGTTCGTAATTCATGGGGCAAAAGTAAGAGATTATTTGATGAAAGAAAAGTGATTAATAAAAGCTTCCTAGTTATTTTGAAGGAGTTGCTGAATTACTACATCATTAGATTATCAAAGGACTTATGCTAATGAAATCATTGAAATAAATACACAAAGCGCCCCCAAAACAACAAAAAAGTTCCAATGATTCTATTTCCTCCCAATACCGATCTTTTTTAAAAGCACTGTATGTTTCAAAAAAATGGTCCTTTTGTAAAACTTACAAAAGGACCATTCTTTATGAGATTTTATTGAAGAGTTATATAAAGGCTCTTAAAACTAAAAATGCTGCAGAACCGATTAAAAATCCAATGAGTGCCAACCAAGATATTTTTTTCAAATACCAAAAGAAGTCTATTTTTTCCATTCCCATGGCAACAACTCCTGCCGCAGAACCAATAATTAACATGGATCCTCCTGTTCCAGCAGAAAAGGCAATGAAGTGCCATAAAGGATTGTCTATGGGTTCAGAAAACATTCCTAAACTTGCCGCAACTAGAGGTACATTATCAATGACTGCAGAACCTACACCTAATAGAAGTACTACCAAATCAGAAACCAGAGTTCCATCTAATTCTGTACCTACTAGTGGAATTCCTTGTTTTAAACTGTCAGCAAAATTGAATAAAATTCCCAAAGATTCTAGGGCAGCAACTGCCATTAAAATACCCAAGAAAAATAAAATACTTGGCATTTCAATTTTAGACAAAGAATGATGCACCGGACTGTGATGCGCATGGGCATCTGATTCTGAACTGTCTACATCTGTCATCGAAAACTTTGCACGACTATAAATTTCGGCAAAGGTAGCAACGATCGCTAAAGACAACATCATCCCCACATAAGGTGGTAAATGGGTGACTGTTTTAAAAATCGGTACAAACAAAATCGACCCCAATCCTAAATACAACATTCTGGCACTGTGCGGATTGTTATTTTCTTCAACCTCATGATCATCGTAATCAATGTCTCCTTTAAAGGAAGGTAAGAAGGTCGCAATAAAAGTAGGAACCAGCATACATAAAAGTGAGGGTATGAATAAATATACAAATAGCATTCCAATACTCACTTTGTCACCAATCCAGAGCATGGTTGTGGTTACATCTCCAATTGGAGAAAAAGCCCCACCCGCATTTGCAGCAATAATAATCAACCCTGCAAACCAAATTCTGTCGTCTCTTTTCTTGATAATTTTCTGTAAGATAGAAATCAAGACAATGGTCGCTGTTAAATTATCTATAATCGCAGACAAGATAAAGGCTAGTATTGAAAACATCCATAAAAGTTTCTTTTTGCTTTTAAAATTCACATATCCTTTGATGGTAGAAAAACCATTAAAATAATCAATGATTTCAACAATGGTCATCGCTCCTAAAAGGAACACTAAAATTTCTGCTGTTTTTCCTAAATGATGAAGTAGGGTTTCCTCAACTAAGTGTAATTTGTCTCCATGAACCATTCCTGCAAAACCATCGACCAATCCATGCTTACTTGCATCAAACCAATTGGTAAAATGATCAACACCCAAGGCCACCAATGCCCAACAAACCGCCATCATTATGAGGGCTGGGATTAATTTATCTAACTTTAAACTATGTTCTAGAGTAATGGCCAAATATCCCATTACAAATACACTAATAATTACTATTTCCATTTTTATTTTTTTTTATATCAATTGTTTAAGCGCAATTTCAAATGCTGTTGAACAGATGTTTGTTTTGGAAGCGTTGGCTTCAAAAGTTCGCTGTAATGCTTTTTTTATGGTCTGGGAAGTATCTTCAAAAATCGCTTTGTCTTGCATCGGCAAGCTTACTCTTCTCTCCATTAAATAGGCAAACACCCTCGCAATTCCGCAATTCGAAATAAAATCCGGTAGCAAACTTAAGTAATTATCGGTATATTCCATAATAGATCCAAAGAAAATTTCTTTGTCTGCAAAAGGAACATTTGCTCCGGGAGAAATCACTTCTAAACCAGAATTAATCATTTGTTGAACCTGCTCTTTGGAAACCAATCTCGAAGCAGCCGCTGGAACAAAAATCTCGGCAGGGATGCTCCATATTTTTTGGTTGATTTCTTCAAAAGGCATCCTATGTTCAGACACCAGTGTATTTCCATCTTTCGCTAAAAACAGCGCTTTCATTTCCTCCATTGAGAATCCCTCTTCTCTAATTAGCCCCCCTTCTTTGTCCATAATTCCAACCACTTGAACTCCAAGTTGCGTCAAATAGTAGGCCGCTGCGGCCCCCACATTCCCAAACCCCTGAACGATGGCTCTTTTACCGACCATCATTCCTCCATAAATATCATAATAGTGCTTTACTGCCTCAGCCACACCAAACCCTGTTAACATGTCTGCTACGGTATATTTTTTAGTTACATCTGGAGAAAATTGAGGATCTTCAATAACCTTAATAACCCCCATTCGCAACTGGCCTATTCTATTAATTTTATCTGCTTCGGAAGGTTTAAAATGTCCGTTAAAAATTCCTTCCTGCGGATGCCATACTCCGCAATCTTCTGTAATAGGAATCACTTCCTTGTCTGCGTCTACATTTAGATCTCCTCCTGTACCATAATAGTGTTTTAACAAGGGAGTTACCGCCTTGTACCATCGCTCTAACACTCCTTTTTTCCTTGGATCAGTTGGATCAAAATTAATCCCAGATTTGGCGCCACCAATGGCAGGACCAGAAACCGTAAACTTGACCTCCATTGTTTTGGCCAAAGACAATACTTCATTTTTATCCAAGCCTTTTCTCATTCTCGTACCCCCTCCAGCAGCTCCACCTCTGAGCGAATTGATGACCGTCCATCCTTCGGCTTCCGTTTCTTGGTCTTTCCAATGAAAAACAATTTCCGGCTGTTTATTTTCGTATATTTTTAATAATTCTTTCATTCTTACAATTGTATAAATTAACTTCTTGCTTACTTTTTCAAACAATGGTCTTGTGTATTTTAATCCCCTTCTGGGGAAAAGCTAACGTTGGTTCATTTTATAAAATTAAATAATTGATCGATGTTTTTCGGGTAAAAAAATCACCCCAGACGAATGGTCTTTTTTGGCTCCCGTGACACTAGACAGGCAATTGACCTGACCCTGTACTTTCAGCAATCCTAAAAAAGCAAAAATCAAGGCCTCTTTATAATTGATCAGTTCTTTTTGAGGTACTGCAATTTTAATTTCTGAAATTGCTTCAATCCTTTTGAGTAGAAACGAATTAAACACCCCTCCCCCTGTAATTAACACAGAATCATTTTGATAAATAACCCGGCTAATTTGCATTGCGATATGCTCTACAAAAGTTCTTAACACAGATACAACATCTGTTTCTAAACGATCAATTACAGGAAAAACATGGGCTTGCACCCATTCCAACCCCAAAGATTTTGGTGGCTTTTCTTTGTAATAACTCAGAGAATTGAGCTTTTCCAAAAGCAACAAATTTATACTTCCTTGAGATGACAAAACTCCAGCATCGTCAAAATCAACTCCTAATCGTTGCGCATAGGCATTTAAAACAATATTTACAGGGCAAATATCGAAAGCAATTCGAGTCCCTTTCTCAAGATATGAAACATTAGAAAAACCTCCTAAATTGAGGCAAAAATCATAGTTTGAGAACAGCAATTCATCTCCGATTGGAACCAATGGAGCTCCCTGCCCTCCATAAAGAACATCTTGGGTTCTAAAATCACATACAACTTGCTGCTTGGTAACATTCGCAATCATTTGCCCCGCTCCTATTTGAAGAGTAATTCCTTCATTTGGCTGGTGCAAAATGGTATGCCCATGTGAGGCTATAAAATGAATATGCTGTAGTTGATTTTTTTTTATGAAATCGGCAATTAGCTCTCCTAATAAATGACCATATTGGGTATTCAAAAGCGCTAAATCCTCAGAAGAAAAGTGAATCGCTTTTTGTAAGGTTGACTTCCACTTTTCTGAATAGGCAACTGTTTCAGCATGTAAAATTTCAAAATACTGAACATTATTTTCCAGAAACTTCACATACACCAAATCAATTCCATCCAATGAAGTTCCAGACATGACTCCTATTGCAAAAACCTCTTTTCTATTCATATCTGTAAAAATAATAAAAGTTAATTGAATATATGTTACAAAATTAATATCTTTGGGTTATAAAATTGCGAATACTATAAAATAACTGTCTATGGATTTTAGTTTGTCGGAAGAACATATCATGATCAGAGATGCCGCAAGAGATTTTGCACATGCAGAATTACTCCCTGAGGTCATTGAGCGAGATCACAAGCAAGAATTTCCTCAAGAATTGGTAAAAAAAATGGGAAACCTTGGTTTTATGGGGATTATGGTAGATCCAACTTACGGAGGAAGTGGAATGGACACCCTTTCTTATGTATTGGTTATGGAAGAACTCTCTAAAACTGATGCCTCTGCTTCAGTAATTGTATCGGTCAATAATTCACTGGTTTGCTATGGTTTGGAAGCTTATGGAAGTGAAGCTCAAAAACAACAATATTTAACAAAGTTAGCAACGGGAGAATATGTGGGAGCCTTCTGCTTGAGTGAACCTGAAGCCGGTTCAGATGCCACCTCTCAGGCAACAACCGCAGAAGACAAAGGAGACCATTATCTTATGAATGGAACCAAAAATTGGATCACTAATGGCGGTCGTGCAGATGTCTACTTGGTCATCGCACAAACCGATAGAGAAAAAGGACATCGAGGAATCAATGCTTTTATTGTTGAAAAAGGAACAGAGGGCTTCCATGTTGGCCCTAAAGAAGACAAACTAGGCATTCGAGGATCAGATACCCATACCTTACAATTTAACAACGTCAAGATCCCTAAAGAAAATAGAATTGGTGAAGATGGTTTTGGATTCAAGTTTGCAATGAAAACCCTCTCTGGTGGTAGAATTGGAATTGCTGCACAAGCGCTGGGAATTGCCAGTGGTGCCTATGAATTGGCCTTAAAATACTCCAAAGAACGCAAAGCTTTTGGCACTGAAATTTGCAATCATCAAGCGATTGCTTTCAAATTGGCCGATATGTACACAGAAATTGAAGCGGCAAGAATGCTTGTAATGAAAGCCGCCTGGGACAAGGACCAAGGCAAAGATTACGACCTGTCCTCTGCAATGGCCAAACTGTATGCCTCTAAAGTAGCCATGGAACAAACTGTTGAAGCAGTTCAAATTCATGGAGGGAATGGTTTTGTCAAAGACTATCATGTAGAACGACTCATGCGTGATGCAAAAATTACTCAAATTTATGAGGGAACTTCAGAAATTCAAAAAATTGTAATTTCACGGAGTCTCATTAAGGGATAAAAACTTTTCTTTTACAAAGAAGCTTCATCCACCTATGTTAAGGGTGGATTTTTTTTGAAAAATGGCCTCTAAAGATCATTGGAAGTCTACATCATACAACTGCAACCCCGAAGCAGGGGCAATATTTCGCAAGAAGTGTCTGTCATTATCTTCTTTTAATGAGTTTTCTATATCCTTTAAAGAGAGAGCTCCTTTACCCAACTCAAAAAGACTTGCCATCATCAATCTAATTTGATATCTTAAGAATCCTTTTCCAGAGACCTTTAATATATAGGACTGTTCAGGAAAAAAGTTCGCTGTTAAGATTTTATTTTCAACAAGCTCACACGAAGCTATGGTTCTTTTAAAAATAGTATTTGCTGATGGCTTTGTACAGTATTTGTGAAAATAATGCTCGCCCTGAAATAAAGTAGCTCCTTTCTTCATTAACTCAATATCAAGTTGTTCCTCAAGATTGACTAGAAATGGAGCTGCGAAAGGATGATTTTTCTCTCCAAAAGAAAAATAATAATGATAGGTCTTTACTTTTGGTGAATTAATAATCGTAAAATTCCGATCCACCTGCCGAATAGAAAGAGCCCTAAAATCTGGAGAAAAATTGGAATTTAACGAATTCAGAAATGAATCCTCTTCAACTAAATCGTCTATAAATAGCTGAATATAATAGGTATTTGCTGACACCTTCGCATCGGTTCTCCCAATACCAATCGTTTTATAATGAGTGTTTTCAAAAACAAAAGAAAGGGTTTTATCCACCATATCATGTAAGGTCTTGGCATTGGTTTGCTTTTGCCAACCTGAAAACCGAAACCCTAAAAATTGCATCTTAATTAGATATGAAAAGGAGTATTTCATGGAGGCAAATATACAATAAATGCACTTTTTTTTACAAAAAGTGCATTTTTATGAATATCTTAAAATTATACTTTACTTTTTTGAAAACATATCATTTTACCCCCTTCAAAAACTAAAAAATACGTTTATCACAATTTAACCCCTATTTTTTTATGGGTATATACTCAAAAAACAATGTTTTTAAAAAATATACCCCTTGTCAGTATAAAATAAATATATACTTTTGGCCCAGTTCAATTAATAAAAAATTATTTAACACTAAAAGAACACACATTATGAAAAAAATTATTTTTACTTTATTATTAGCAGCTAGTTTTGTTGGAACAGCTCAAGAAAAAGAAGAAAAAACATTCTCTTTAAGCGGAACTGTTGACACTTACTTCAGAGGAAACATCAGCGGAGGCGAATATGATACTGCTCCAGGTAGTTCTTTTGCTAATCAGCCAGGTTTTGCTTTGGGTATGATTAACTTAGTTGCTGCTTACGAAGGAGAAAAAGTTGGTTTTGTTGCAGACATGGTATACGGACCAAGAGGAGTTGATGCCGTTTTTAACTCGGTAGGAAACTCATCAATTGTAAATCAATTATATGCTTATTGGAATGTAAGCGACAAAGTAAAGCTTACGATTGGTAACTTCAATACTTTTTTAGGATATGAAGTAATCTCACCGGCAGCAAACTTTAACTACAGTACTTCGTACTTATTCTCTTATGGACCATTTAGCCATACTGGATTAAAAGCAGATTTCACATTATCAGAGAATACTTCTTTAATGTTAGCGATCATGAATCCTACAGACGCAACTGAATACAACCCAACAGGGAGCTATGCTTTTGGTGCTCAGTTAGGTCTTTCAGGTCAGTACTTTAACTTCTTGTATGATTCAGGTGCTTACGAAATAGACTTTACTGGTGGATTTGATGTATCAGACAGTTTCTTCTTAGGTGTAAACGCAGCTTACTTCTCAGGAGACGATGCTCCAGGATTCTATGGTGCAGCTTTATACCCACAAATTGCTACTTCAGATTCATTTAAAATTGGTTTAAGAACTGAATACTTTGTAGAAGATGGTGACTTTGGAGCTATCGGAACAGGTGTTGCGGACTCTAGCGTATTTGCAACTACTTTAACAGGTAATTACACAATTGGTTCTTTAACGATCATTCCTGAATTAAGATTAGACTCTGCATCTGAGGAAGCTTTTGTAGGAGATAAAGCGTTGAGCTCTTTCGCGCTAGCAGCGGTATATTCTTTCTAAGAAAAATTTCAACGAGGAGAATAACACAAAATCAACCTACGAGGTTCGCGCTTCGTAGGTTCTCAAAAAATTAATTAAAACAATATAAATATGAGTTTATTTTTAACATTATTTCAAGACACTGCAGCAACAGAAGTTTCAAAAGCTGTAGAACAAATAAATGGAGATATGGGAATGCTTTGGATGCTTTTATCAGGTATTTTAGTATTCTTTATGCAAGCAGGATTTACATTGGTAGAATCTGGAATGACCAGATCTAAAAATGCTGTGAACATTGCCATGAAAAACTTACTAGACATCTGTGTAGGATCTTTAAGTTTCTGGTTAGTGGGGTATTCATTAATGTATGGAGATACTTCAAACGGATGGTTTTTCTGGAGTGGTTTATTCCAAGGAGAAGGAGCTGATTTATTCTTCCAAACAATGTTTGCTGCAACAGCTGCAACCATCGTATCTGGAGCAATCGCAGGAAGAACAAAATATACAACCTATATCATTTTCTCAATCGTTATGACTGCGATCATTTACCCAATTTCTGGAGGATGGCAATGGCAAGGAAGTGGATGGTTAACCAATTTAGGGTTCATCGATTTCGCAGGTTCTTCTATCGTACACTCTGTAGGAGGATGGGCTGCATTAGTTGCTGCTTTTATGGTTGGTCCTAGAATTGGAAAATTTGTAGATGGTAAAGTATTACCAATACCTGGTCACAACCAAGTATTAGCAACTTTAGGGGTATTCATCCTATGGTTGGGATGGTTTGGATTTAACGGTGGATCTCAATTAGCTTGGGGTGGTGCTGATGCAATTGGTGCTTCTAACGTAGTATTAATTACAAATTTAGCTGCTGCAGCTGGTGGACTTGGAGCCTTGATTACAACTTGGATCTGGTACGGTAAACCAAACTTGGCACAAACTTTAAACGGTGCTTTAGCAGGTTTAGTGAGTATTACTGCTGGTTGTGGAAACATGACTGCTGTAGGTGCTGTAGTTGCTGGTTTAATTGGAGGTATCATTGTGGTATTCTCAATTGAATTTATCGAAAAGAAACTAAAAATTGACGATGCAATTGGTGCGGCTTCTGTACATGGTGTAGTTGGAGCATGGGGTACTTTAGTAATTGGTCTTTGGGGAGTTGATGGTGATACTGCAATTGGATTATTCAATGGTGGTGGTGCTTCTCAATTAGGAGCTCAAGCAATTGGAGTGTTGGCATATGCTGCATGGTCGGTTGGATTATCTTTTGTTGTTCTTGGAATCTTAAAAGCAACCATGGGATTACGTGTAACTAAAGAAGTGGAAATCGAAGGATTGGATATTTCAGAACATGGATCTATCGCCTACCCAGGAAAAAGACAAAGAGATTTTGAAGAAGAATAAGATCTATTAATTTTATTAATTATTAGTATTAGTATCTAAATCACACAACTTAATTATTTAAGTTGTGTGATTTTGTGTTATAATTTATTTTATTAATTTCGCAAACTTTAAAAGCAACTAACTAATTATTAATAACAAATTTAATTCTATCATGAAAAAAATTGAAGCAATTATTAGAAAATCAAAATTTAGAGTCGTAAAAGAGGCACTGCATGAAATTGGTGTCAACTTTTTCTCTTACTGGGATGTAACCGGTTTGGGAAATGAAAAAGAAGGACATGTCTACAGAGGTGTCAGCTACAGCACCAGTGACATTCAAAGAAGACATCTTTCGATTGTAGTCAATGATGATTTTGAAGAAATCACCGTAAAAACAATCATTAAAGCTGCCTCTACTGGCGAAGTGGGTGACGGGAAAATTTTTGTAAGCGAGATTAAAGACGCCTACAGAATAAGAACCGGAGAAAAAGGAGGAGAAACACTAAACTAAATTATTACAACATTTTTATTATGGAATTATTAACAACAAATAATGTATGGATGATGATCTGTACCGCACTCGTTTTCTTCATGCATACAGGTTTTGCATTCTTAGAAATCGGATTAACAAGACAGAAAAACACCATCAATATTTTATTTAAAAATATTTTTATCATTACAGTAGGTCTTTTATTGTATTATATGATTGGCTTTAACTTAATGTATCCAGGCGAATTTAACGGATACCTTGGAAGTATTGTTCCTGGAATCACCCCTCCAGAAAACGGAATGACTCCAGAATACGCAAGCGGTGGATATACTTGGTGGACAGACTTCTTATTCCAAGGAATGTTTGCTGCTACTGCTGCAACGATTGTTTCTGGTGCAGTTGCAGAACGTATGAAAATTGGACCATTTATGATATTCACTATCATCTATGTAGGTTTAGTATACCCAATTGCAGGTTCTTGGAAATGGGGTGGTGGTTTTTTACATGAATTAGGTTTTTATGATTTTGCAGGATCTACACTCGTACACTCTGTAGGAGGATGGGCTGCATTGGTGGCTGTTTGGTTACTAGGGGCTCGAATTGGAAAATTTAAAAATGGAAAAACACAAGCCATCCCCGGACACAATATTCCTTTAGCTACCGCAGGGGTATTAATTTTATGGTTAGGATGGTTTGGATTTAATGGAGGTTCTGTTTTATCTGCAGACCCTGAATTAACTTCATTAACCCTAGTAACAACTTGTTTGGCTGCAGCAGCTGGTGGAGTTGTCGCTGCATTGGTCTCTTTTATCAAATACAAAAACTTAGATTTAACCATGTTCTTAAATGGTATTCTGGGAGGATTGGTAGGTATTACGGCGGGAGCAGATGTAATGACCCCAGAAAGTGCCATTATTATTGGTGCTGTTGCTGGTGCACTCATCGTATTTGCTGTTAGCTTTATAGATGCTGTCAAATTAGACGACCCTGTAGGAGCCATTGCTGTTCACTTGATCTGTGGTATCTGGGGAACATTGGCTGTAGGTCTATTTTCGACAAATCCAGAACACACCTTCTTAATTCAATTAACAGGAGTAGCTTGTTATGCCTTGTTATGTATTGTTTCTTCGTTTTTAATATTTTACACCTTGAAGAAAACGGTTGGAATAAGAGTCTCGGAAAAAGAAGAGCTAGAAGGCTTAGATGCTCATGAACACGGTATGGATGCTTACCCAGACTTCCGTCTAAACGAGCATTAACCATATAGCACCCCCTTTAAAAAGTCTGTAAATAGATTATTTACAGACTTTTTTTTGTTTTATGAATTTGACAATTAAATAGGTTTTAATTATCAAAAAAAAACTTTTAAGATTGCTTTTTTGATTTCATCGCAAAAATCATATTAAAAGAAGTTGTTCTTTAAATCCTTTTCAATAAAATCCATAAATTTGTAAATATAATTGAACAAAATATGAAGAAACAAGGATTATACTTACCAGAGTATGAACATGAAAATTGTGGCGCTGGTTTTATTTGTAACCTAAATGGAGAAAAGACAAATCAAATTATACATGATGCTCTAGAAATACTAGTAAAACTAGAACACAGAGGAGGTGTAAGTGCCGATGGAAAAACAGGAGATGGTGCTGGATTATTGATAGACATCCCTCATGCGTATTTCAAACGTGTCTGCGATTTTCCAATCCCTGATCAGAGAGAGTATGCTGTAGGAATGGTCTTTCTTCCTAAAGTTTCGAATCAGTATGATTTTTGTAAAACAACCTTTGAAAACGAAATAAAAAACCAAGGACTTGCTATTTTAGGATGGAGAATCGTTCCTGTAGACTCGTCTCAGCTTGGTCAAATTGCTTTAGATTCTGAACCGAACATAGAACAATTGTTTGTCGGAAAAACGGAAGCAATTTCAGAAGCAACTTTCAAAGCCAAATTATATGCAGCCAGAAAAATAGCCGAGCATACCATAAGGAAATCTAAAATTTCTGAAAGCAAATCCTTTTATATTCCAAGTTTTTCAATAACGACTATTATCTACAAGGGTATTATCATGCCTGAAGATATTGGTCCCTACTATAAAGACTTACAAGAAGTTGATTTGGTAACTCGTTTGGCATTGGTTCATCAACGTTTTTCTACCAATACAATGCCTACTTGGGAGTTGGCACAACCCTTCAGACACATGTGTCAAAATGGTGAAATCAACACCTTACGTGGAAACGTAAGTAGAATGAGAGTTCGAGAAGAAATCATGAAAAGTGATGTCTTTGGACCGCAAATAGACAAATTATTCCCTATTATTTTACCGGGGAAATCCGATTCGGCTTCTATGGATATGGTGGTGGAATTATTAACACATACCGGACGTTCATTACCCGAAGTAATGATGATGATGATCCCTGAAGCATGGGAAAAACACAAAACCATGCCGAAAGAAAGAAAGGCATTTTACGAGTATAACTCATGTTTAATGGAACCATGGGATGGACCCGCTTCTGTACCATTTACAGATGGGGATTATATCGGTGCCTTGTTGGATAGAAATGGTTTAAGACCCTCAAGATATACCGTTACCAAAAGTGGTAAATTAATCATGTCTTCAGAAATTGGTGTCGTAGATGTGGCTCCAGAAGATGTCAAAGAACATGGTCGATTAGAGCCAGGAAAAATGTTCCTAGTAGACATGAACAAAGGACGAATTATTGAGGATGAAGAAATAAAAAGTAATATTGTTTCTCAACGACCTTATCAAGAATGGTTAGACAAAACAAGACTCCATTTAAAAGACATTCCGTATTCGGGAGAAACCTGTCCTATTGAAACCATCGATGTTAAGACCAGACAACGTTTATTTAACTATACACTGGAGGACATTCAGGAGGTTATTACTCCTATGGCAATTGTCGGTAAAGAAGCGCTTGCCTCTATGGGTATCGATACTCCTTTGGCGGTATTGTCGGACAGACCTCAATTAATTTCCAATTACTTCAAACAATTATTTGCACAGGTTACCAACCCTCCTTTGGATGGTATTCGTGAAGAAATTGTTACAGACATTAGCTTGTCTTTGGGAAAAGATCGAAATATTTTTAGCATTACAGAAAGACAGTGTCGAAAATTAAAAATTCAAAATCCTGTTATTTCAAACAATGATTTAGAAAAAATAAGAAATATTTCTGTAGAAAGTTTCAAAGCAGAAACCATTGAAATGTTATATCCTAAATCGAAAGGACTCAATGGTTTGGAAGATGCTCTGGAGGCAATCATTGTTAAGATAGAAAAAGCGATAGACAGAGGAACAAATATTATCATTTTATCAGACAGAGGAGTCAACCAAGAGTTTGCACCTATTCCTGCATTATTAGCCTGTTCTTTTGTAAATCATCAAATGAACCGTTTGCGAAAACGTTCTTATTTTGATATGATCATTGAATCTGCAGAACCTCGTGAACCACATCATTTTGCAACCTTATTTGGTTATGGGGCAAGTGCAGTGAATCCTTATATGGTAAATGAGATTATCAGAATGCAAGTAAAAGAAGGTTTTATTACCGACTTGAACGAACAACAGGCCGTAGATAATTTCAATAAAGCAATCGGAAAAGGTCTTTTAAAAATAATGAACAAAATTGGAATCTCTACACTACACTCATATAGAGGCTCTCAAATCTTTGAAATTGTTGGATTTAATTCTCAATTTGTAGAAAAATATTTCCCATACACAGCCTCTAGAATAGAAGGTATTGGGTTGTATGAAATTGAAAAAGAAATTAACCAACGATATAAATATGCTTATCCAGATGCTAAAATAAACAAACGTTTAGGGTTGAATATTGGTGGAGACTATCGCTGGAGAAGGAATGGAGAACGTCACATGTTCAATCCAACAACGATTTCAAAATTACAACAGGCAGTTCGCTTAAGTGATCAAGCAAGTTATGACGTATATGCCAAAGCAATTAACGAGCAGTCAGAAAACTTAATGACGATTCGAGGATTGTTCGAGTTTGACAACTTAAATCCAATTCACATAGACGAAGTAGAACCTTGGACAGAAATTGTAAAACGTTTCAAGACCGGTGCAATGTCTTATGGGTCTATCTCAAGAGAGGCTCATGAAAACTTAGCAATCGCCATGAATCGAATTGGAGGGAAATCTAATTCGGGTGAAGGAGGTGAAGACAGAAACCGTTTCATTCCAGATGCCAATGGAGATAGCAGAAACTCTTCAATTAAACAAGTTGCTTCAGGAAGGTTTGGAGTCACTTCTCATTATTTAACAAATGCGAAAGAGATTCAAATAAAAATGGCACAGGGTGCGAAACCAGGAGAGGGTGGTCAATTACCAGGGTTTAAAGTATTACCTTGGATTGCTGCTGCAAGAAATTCAACTCCCTTTGTCGGATTGATTTCTCCTCCTCCGCATCATGATATCTATTCGATTGAAGATTTAGCACAATTAATATACGATTTAAAGAATGCAAATCGCGAGGCAAGAATTAATGTAAAATTAGTTTCTGAAGTAGGTGTCGGTACTATTGCTGCTGGTGTAGCAAAAGCAAAAGCAGATGTTGTCTTAATCTCTGGTTATGACGGAGGTACAGGAGCTTCTCCACTAACCTCTCTGAAACACGCAGGTTTGCCGTGGGAACTTGGGTTGGCTGAAGCACAACAAACATTGGTAATGAATAGTTTGCGAAGTCGAATTGTTGTAGAATGTGACGGTCAATTAAAAACAGGTAGAGATGTTGCAATTGCGGCTTTACTAGGTGCTGAAGAATTTGGTTTTGCAACCGCTCCTCTAGTAGCCTCAGGTTGTATCATGATGCGTAAATGTCATCTGAACACCTGCCCAGTTGGAATTGCTACACAAGACAAAGAATTGCGTAAAAACTTTAAAGGAACTCCAGAGCATGTCATTAACTTCTTCTACTATATTGCAAATGAGTTAAGAAGTATCATGGCGCAATTAGGATTCCGTTCTATGGATGAAATGATTGGTCAGACGCATAAAATCAATGCAAATAAAGCCATCAAACATTACAAAGCAAAAGGATTAGACTTATCCTCTATTTTACACACTCCAAAAGGGTATCTTTCTAAGACTGTAAAAAATACAGAGAAACAAGAACATGGTATAGAAAATGTACTTGACATGACACTAATTGAGGATGCCAAGGCAGCTATTACTGATAAAAAAGCAACCATTTTAAATTACCCTATCAGTAACTTAAATCGTTCGGTAGGAGCAATTCTAAGTAATGAGATTTCAAAAATTCACGAACACATAGGATTGCCTGAAGACACTTTAAAACTTAATTTCACCGGTTCTGCTGGTCAAAGTTTTGGAGCCTTTGGAGCCCCTGGTGTTACTTTTAACTTAGAAGGAAATACCAATGATTATTTGGGGAAAGGATTGTCTGGAGCAAAATTAATTGTCAAAAAACCTTCAAAAGCAGATTTCATTGCAGAAGACAATATAATTGTTGGAAATGTCTGTTTATTCGGAGCCGTCAATGGGCAAGCCTTTATTAATGGAATTGCAGGAGAACGGTTTGCCGTTCGTAACTCTGGAGCTGTGGCAGTTGTAGAAGGTGTAGGAGATCACTGTTGTGAATACATGACTGGAGGGAAAGTAATTGTATTAGGAAAAACAGGTCGAAATTTTGCTGCTGGAATGAGTGGAGGAATCGCCTATGTATATGATCCAGAAAATAAATTTACAAACGGTTTGTGTAATACAGAAACCATTGATTTTGAAGAAATCAATACAGAAGATGCCGCTGATTTAAAAGCGATCATAGAACAACATGTACTCTATACCGATAGTAAAAAAGGAGCTGCATTGTTAGCGGATTGGTCTACAAGTTTGAATAACTTTGTAAGAGTAATGCCAACGGAATACAAAAAGGCTTTAGAACGAATAGCTACAGAAGAACCAATGTTTGAAGAATTAACAATAGCATAATGTCATGGGAAAAGTAACAGGATTTAAAGAATTTGAAAGACAAGATGAAACCTACACTTCTGTAAAAGACCGTGTAAAAAACTATAAAGAATTTACAGTTCCTCTTTCGAACAAAGAAATTACAAAGCAAGGATCCCGATGTATGGATTGTGGAATTCCTTTCTGTCACAGTGGTTGTCCCTTAGGAAATTTAATTCCAGATTTTAATCACATGGTGCATCAAGGAGAATGGAAAAAAGCTTCCTGGATATTGCATTCTACCAATAATTTTCCAGAATTTACAGGACGTTTATGCCCTGCTCCATGTGAACAAGCATGTGTGTTAGGAATTATTGAGGATCCTGTATCTATTGAAAATATTGAAAAAAATATTGTAGAACGTGCTTTCAAGGAAGGTTGGATTAAGCCACAACCACCAAAAAACAGAACAGATAAGACCATTGCTGTAGTCGGATCTGGCCCTGCAGGATTGGCTGCTGCACAACAATTAAATAGAGCTGGTCATAACGTAACTGTGTTTGAAAGAGATGATGAAGTTGGTGGATTATTACGCTATGGAATTCCAAATTTTAAAATGGAAAAAGGAATCATTGATCGAAGGATTGCGATTTTAAAAGCAGAGGGAATCACTTTCAAAACAAACATCAATGTAGGTGTCAATTATAGTGTAGAGGAACTCAAAAATTTCGATAGTATTGTACTATGTGGAGGGGCTACAGAAAGAAGAAGCCTTCCAACTCCAGGAATTGATGCTGATGGGGTTGTTCAAGCAATGGATTTTCTAACACAACAAACGAAAGTTCTATTTGACAAGGAGGTAAAAGACCAAATAAAAGCTACCGATAAAGACGTCATTGTAATTGGTGGAGGAGATACGGGTTCAGATTGTATTGGAACCTCAAACAGACATGGAGCAAAATCTGTGGTAAACTTTGAGATCATGCCAAAACCTCCAGGAGAACGTTCTCCAACTACACCATGGCCATTTTGGCCCCTAAAATTAAAGACATCCTCGTCGCACAAAGAAGGGGTTGAACGTAATTGGTTGATCAATACCAAAGAATTTGTAAAGGATGAAAATGGTAAATTAATAGCTTTAAAAACGGTAAATGTTGAATGGAAAATGATTCCAGGAGAAAGACCTCAATTAATAGAAATCGCAGGTACCGAAAAAACTTGGCCTTGTGATTTGGCCTTATTGGCACTTGGATTTACAGGTCCAGAAAGTAGCTTAGCAGATCAATTGGGGATAGAAAAAGATGCCCGATCTAATTATAAAGCAGCTTATGGAAAATACCAAACAAATATTCCAAACATCTTTACTGCTGGAGATATGCGTCGTGGACAATCACTAATTGTTTGGGCGATTTCCGAAGGAAGAGAAGCTGCCAGACAAGTAGATCTTTACTTAATGGGTAAATCAGAACTACCTTCAAAAGATATCACTGGCGATCTAGTTGCCATGTAATACATTGTCACCACTAAAAAACTCCTTAACGATCATTGATTGTTAAGGAGTTTTTTGTTTTGGATTAATGCTATAAAGGCTATTCTTAGAGAAACGCTATATGGTAAAAACCTGGAGTCTCTATTTATGTTCTTTGTTTTAAAAAAAACAGAAGACTCTTGTAAGCGTATCAGGAAGTATTTACACAAATTACAGATACTGACAAGAGTGTCTCTACAATTACAATAAAGGTAAAATAACGTTTATAAAAAAACCTCATATCTATGATATGAGGTTTATATTTACTGAATTTGTTCAGTATAAAGAAAGGCGGCGACCTACTCTCCCACATAAATGCAGTACCATCGGCGCTATTGGG
>CBFIGS010000017.1:0-28893 GCA_965662295.1 Polaribacter sp.
CTTCGCCTTTTTGTCATCGAAACCAAGCTGCAACGCATTGTAGCCGTCAACCTCTTCGGTTCTGACTTGGGTAACAACGCAAGGACCTGCTTCGATTACTGTACAAGGAATATTCTTCCCGTTTTCATCAAATAAACTGGTCATTCCAATTTTTCTTCCTATTAACCCAGACATTTAGTTAAAATTTTAGACGATAGATTTGTATCCAGCGCGTCTATTATTAATAATTATTTGTTTGAAACTATTGTTTCGTTTCGTCCTTTGAGTTTCAAATAAAAAAAAAGCGCAAAACAAATTCAACGCTGATTTTGTTTTTTCCGTTTTTCCTTTGCGAAACGCTCCAGACATGTGACTATTATTGAGTTTTACCTCAAAAAATAGCAATACCCTACTCTGTTCGGGCTGCAAAAATATAAAAAACTTTCGGCTTAACAAAATTAAACCGAAAGTTAATATACTTATACTTTAATCTCAACTTCAACACCGCTTGGCAACTCTAATTTCATTAGAGCATCAATAGTTTTTGAAGAAGAACTATAAATGTCTAACAATCTTTTGTAGGCAGCTAATTGAAATTGCTCTCTAGATTTTTTGTTTACGTGTGGTGAACGCAATACTGTAAAAATCTTTTTATGTGTTGGTAATGGTATTGGACCGTTAACAATGGCTCCAGTACTCTTCACCGTCTTTACAATTTTTTCAGCAGATTTATCTACTAAGTTGTAATCGTAAGACTTTAATTTAATTCTAATTTTTTGACTCATCTTATAATATTTAGTAGATTATCCTTTAGATTTTGCGATTACTTCTTCTGATACATTAGAAGGAGTTTCTGAATAGTGAGAGAACTCCATTGTAGAAGTTGCTCTACCAGAAGACATCGTTCTTAAAGCAGTAACATATCCGAACATTTCCGATAACGGAACTAAGGCTTTTACCACTTTAGATCCAGCACGATCACTCATGTCGTTTACTTGACCTCTTCTTCTATTTAAATCTCCTACGATATCCCCCATATTTTCTTCAGGAGTTAACACTTCTAGTTTCATCAAAGGCTCCATAATTTTAGCCTTCGCAGATTTTGCAGAAGCTTTGTATCCCATTTTGGCAGCCAATTCAAAAGACAATGCATCTGAATCGACAGCATGGAAAGAACCGTCTCTTAAAGTAACTTTCATAGAATCCATTTCATAACCTGCTAAAGGACCATTCTTCATTGCTTCTCTAAATCCTTTCTCTACAGACGGTACGAATTCTCTCGGAACATTCCCCCCTTTGATGATAGAATCGAATTGCAAACCTTGAACACCTTCATCGGCAGGACCAATGGTAAATACGATGTCTGCAAACTTACCACGACCACCAGATTGTTTCTTGTAAACTTCTCTGTGTTCAGCCTGAGCAGTGATTGCCTCTTTGTATTCTACCTGAGGTTGTCCTTGGTTTACTTCAACCTTGAATTCTCTTTTTAAACGATCTACAATCACATCTAAGTGCAACTCACCCATTCCAGAAATAATTGTCTGACCTGAAGCTTCGTCTGAACGTACTGTAAAAGTTGGATCTTCTTCAGCTAATTTAGCCAAACCTATTCCTAATTTGTCTACATCTGCCTTTGTCTTAGGCTCAACAGCAATACCAATTACAGGATCTGGAAAATCCATAGATTCTAAAATAATTGGATGTTTTTCTGCAGACAGCGTATCTCCTGTTTTGATCGATTTAAATCCAACAGCAGCACCAATGTCTCCTGCTTCGATAAATTCAATTGCATTTTGCTTGTTCGCATGCATTTGATAAATACGAGAAATACGTTCTTTTTTACCTGAACGATTGTTTAACACATAAGAACCTGCGTCTAAACGACCCGAATAAGCTCTAAAAAATGCCAAACGACCTACAAAAGGATCCGTAGCAATTTTAAAAGCCAATGCAGAAAAAGGCTCATTAACATCTGGTTTACGAGAAATCTCCTCTTCTGTGTCAGGATCTGTACCAACAATTGCGTCTTTATCTAGTGGTGAAGGCAAATAACGACATACAGCGTCTAAAAGAAACTGAACTCCTTTATTTTTAAATGCAGAACCACAAATCATAGGAATGATAGCCATGTCCATTACAGCAGCTCTCAATGCACTATGCACCTCTTCTTCTGTTATAGACTCTTCATCTTCCATGAATTTCTCTAATAGATTCTCATCGTAACTCGCTACCTCTTCAATTAAAAGTGCACGATACTTACGAGATTCTTCTTTTAACTCTTCAGGGATTTCGATGATATCGAAAGTTGCTCCCTGTGTTTGATCATGCCATACAATTGCACGGTTCTTAACCAAATCTATAATTCCTTTAAACTCATCCTCGTCACCAATGTTTAAAACGATTGGCACCGCATTTGACTTTAACATGTCTTTTACTTGTTGACAAACTCCTAAGAAGTCCGATCCTTGGCGGTCCATCTTGTTCACGAAACCAATTCTAGGAACTTTGTAATTGTCGGCTAACCTCCAGTTTGTTTCAGATTGTGGCTCAACACCATCAACTGCACTAAATAAGAAAACCAACCCATCCAATACACGCAAAGATCGATTTACTTCAACAGTAAAATCTACGTGACCTGGAGTATCAATTATATTAAAGTGGTATCCTTTTGTATCTGGAGTTTTTTCTCCATTTTCGATAGGAAAATCCCATGTACAAGTTGTTGCAGCAGAAGTAATTGTAATCCCTCTTTCTTGCTCTTGTTCCATCCAGTCCATGGTAGCTGCTCCATCATGAACCTCTCCAATCTTGTGAGAAACCCCTGTATAGTACAATACACGTTCTGTAGTAGTAGTTTTTCCAGCATCAATATGTGCTGCAATACCTATATTTCTTGTGAATTTTAAATCTCTAGCCATTTCTATTAAAATCTGAAGTGAGAGAATGCTTTGTTAGCTTCTGCCATTTTGTGAGTATCAGTTCGTTTTTTTACCGCTGCACCTTCTTCTTTAGCTGCTGCTAAAATTTCTGCTGCTAAACGCTGTGCCATGGTTTTTTCATTTCTCTTACGAGTGTATAAAATCATCCATTTGATAGCCATAGATACCTTACGGTCTGGTCTAATTTGCATTGGAATTTGAAATGTAGCACCTCCAACACGTCGAGATCTTACTTCTACGTGAGGCATTACATTAGACAAACCGTCTTTCCAAATTTCTAAAGCCGATTTTTCTTCGTCTTCTCCTTTTTTTTCTTCTACAATATCTAGTGCATCGTAGAACACTTTAAATGCTACTGACTTCTTACCACTCCACATCAAGTTATTCACGAAACGTGTTACTAACTGATCATTGAATTTTGGATCTGGTAATAAGACTCTTTTTTTTGCTGCTCTTTTTCTCATGTCTTTACATTAAAAAAGTTACTAATTTTACTTTTTTGGGCGTTTTGCACCGTACTTAGACCTACGTTGAGTTCTTCCCTCAACACCTGCCGTGTCTAATGCTCCACGTACCACGTGATATTTAACACCTGGTAAATCTTTTACCCTTCCACCTCTAACTAATACTATCGAGTGCTCCTGTAAGTTATGTCCCTCACCTGGAATGTATGCATTTATCTCATTACCATTGGTCAATCTAACTCTGGCAACTTTACGCATTGCTGAATTAGGTTTCTTAGGCGTTGTAGTATAAACACGTGTACAAACTCCACGTCTTTGAGGACATGACGACAAAGCAGCCGATTTACTCTTCTTAGTTATTTTGGTTCTTCCTTTACGAACTAATTGTTGAATAGTTGGCATACTAAATAATTACTGTTTTTCGTTTATAATTAAACATTGTCTCTTTTTAAGAGTGCGCAAATGTACGATTAATTTCTAATTATTCAAATATCAGTAAGTTATTTTTTCTTATTGTTTTTTTTTCATCATTTATTACGATTTTCTTTTACATTTGAATTTATATTTCTTCTATTTTGAAACAAATAAGAACCCAACTTTTCTTCATCTATTTCATTTTATTTTCTATCAAGGGGCTCCTTGCTCAGGAACTAATCTTAGAATTAACTTCTAATGACCAGAAAGAGTCTTTGATTTTAAAAAAAATTGATTACGTAAAAGCACACAAAGACAGTATAACCATTCGTCTAGAAATTAATAAGGTCTCTGAGTATTTAAAAAACTTAGGCTATTTTACGAATACTGTAGACAAAATTGAACAAGTAAAAACAACCTATATTGCTCATTTTTCTCTAAATTCTAAAACAAAAACCGCTCTTATTAAAGTAAATTCTGATTCTAGAATTTATGTAAAAGAATTTAAAATCATAAACAATACAGTTTCAATCCCTTTACATAAATTACAACCTACACTATACAATATTTCAAAACAGCTCGATAAGGAAGGAAAATCTTTTTCCAAGGTTCAACTTCATAACATCAGTATCCAAAAGGATACCTTGTTTGCAAATTTGAATATCAATAAAACAAAAAAAAGGGTCATCAATAAAGTAATCATCAAAGGCTATGAGAAGTTTCCAAAGTCGTACTTGAAAAATTACTTTAATATTGGAGATTCGACTGTTTTTAATCAACCTAAGATTGAAGAAATCGCCAAAGCTTCAAAAAGCATCAATTTTATCTCGGTAATAAAACCCCCAGAAACATTGTTCACAACAGACTCAACCATGGTATATCTTTATTTCAAAAAAAAAGAATCACATAGTTTTGATGGAATCGCGAGTTTTACCACCAAAGAAGACGGAAAAGTCCTTTTTAACGGTAATGTAGATCTGAAATTGAATAATTTATTAAATAAAGGAGAACAGTTCGAATTATTTTGGAATCGCATTGGAGAGGAAAGACAAGAATTAAGACTAAGCTCAAAAACCCCCTATATACTGAATTCAAAATTTAGCCCAGAAATTTCATTTTCAATCTATCAACAAGATTCTACATTTATAAATACCAATTTTCATTCAAGAATATCTTACCATATCTACCCTGAAACTCAGCTGGCAATTAGTTATCATTCAGAATCATCTGAGAACCTTAAACAAAATAACGTTGAGAACGTAGATACCTATAATAACTCCTTTATTGGACTCCAATTTAAATACAATATTCCTAAAAATGATTTCTTTTATAATGAGCGTTTACTGATAGACATCAATCCTAGCTATGGAAAAAGAAAGATTGGTCAACAACTTTTGAATCAATTTAAAATTGAAGCAACAGCATCCTATCTATGGGATATCAACTTTAGAAACAGTATTTACATAAAAAACAAAACGTTTCACCTCAATTCAAGTACCTTCCTATACAACGAGTTATACAGAATTGGTGGCGCTAACTCCATTAGAGGTTTCAATGAGCAAAGTATTTTCTCCAGCAGTTTTAGTTATTTTAATATGGAATACCGTTTGTTAACCTCTGAAAAATCCTATTTGTACACCATAACTGATATCGCCCGCGTTAAAACAATGACAAAAAACGAAAATCTTTTGGGAATTGGTCTAGGGTATTTGTTCACTGCAAAAAATTCGCAAATAAACATCAGCTCAGCATTGGGAAGAAATTCATCAAAAGGCTTTGACTTCAATCAAACCAAACTAACTATTAATTGGACCAATTTTTTTTAAAAAAATTAGGCCTAAAAAATTCTTTTTTTTCAAACTACATCTCTTAAAATAAAGACAAATAATTTCGACAAAAGAGATACTATTTACACCTTAATAGCTATGTTTGATTTTTTTTAACATAAAATTAACAATGCAATAAAATATTTAAAAAACTTAGATCTTTTGCTAAACAACTGATCAAAATATAATGAGCTACAAACCAATACTTTAAATGGCTGTTATTTTTAGAATCTGATAATTTTACTATATAAAAATAAGTAATTTGTTAAAAAAAGTTGTTTTATTAACATAAATTTCACACATTTGTTATAATTAATTCAAACAAATTAAAAAAATGAAGACAAAGTTTAATCAAATTTTGACGCTATTTATAGCGTTGTTAGTGCAAGTTTCTTTTGCACAAGAAAAAACTATTTCCGGTACAGTTTCCGACGAATCAGGGGCTTTACCAGGGGTAAGTGTAGTAGTTGAAGGTACAAACAATGGTGTAGAAACTGATTTTGACGGAAAATATTCCATCAAAGCTGCACAAGGAGATGTTTTAACATTTAGTTATTTAGGGTATACAACCTCTAGAGAAACTGTTGGAGCAGCCAACACAATTGATGTTACTCTTCAAGAAGGAAGTGAAATGCTAGAAGAAATAACCATCGGATTAGGTGTTTCTAAAAAAGAGAAAGCAATTGGTTATGCTGTTCAGAAAGTTTCTGGAGAAAATATTGATAAAGCCAAAGAACCAAATCTTGTAAATTCATTACAAGGTAGAGTAGCGGGTGTTCAAATTCAAGGAAGTCCGTCGACTATGGGTGGTGCTTCAAGAATTACCATTCGTGGTTCCAATTCTTTCTTAGGAAATAACCAACCGCTATTTATTGTAGACGGTGTTCCAATTAGTAATGCAGAATATTCTACCAGCTCTCAACAGAGAGGTTTTGGTGGTGGATCTTATGATTATGGTAATGCTGCTTCTGAAATAGACCCTTCAAATGTTGAGTCTATGTCTGTGTTAAAAGGAGCCGCAGCAACTGCTGTATATGGTTCTAGGGGTGCAAATGGTGTGATTTTAATTACTACTAAAAGCGGAAGAAATCAAAAAGGAATGGGAATCTCTTTCGATTCTAGTGTTTCTTTCGATCAAGTAAGAAACCTTATCCCAATTCAATCGACATATGGTGGAGGTTCAACATACCCTACCGACAGTGGATTTAAATCTTTTATACAAGATGGTGTTGGTTATTTAGCTCCAAACTATGCAAAAGATGGTTCATGGGGTCCTAAATTCGATCCTAATAGATTAGTAAGACACTGGGATTCATGGGATCCAGGTTCTAGTAACTATAAAGAAGTAAGACCTTGGGTTGCTCCAAAAAATTCTTACGATACTTTCTTTGATACTGGGGTAACCTTAATGAATACCTTAGCTTTATCTGGAAGTAATGAAGATGGATCTTATAGAGTTTCTTATACAAACTTAGATCAAAAATCTACAATGCCAGAGGGAGAATTACAAAGAAACACTGTAAATATTAACACAAGGTATAACCTAAGCGACAAGCTTACATCTAGTGTTGCACTTACGTATGTTAATACAGAAGCTCAAAATAGAAACGTAACAGGATATGACAATGCAAATCCTTTGCAAGGTTTTACACAATGGTGGCAATCACAATTGGATGTTGAAAGAATAAAAAATCAACAAAATACAAGTGAAGGAAATCAATACACTTGGAATCCAGTTGGAATATCTACTGATGATAATGGAAACTTAACATCATTTAATCCTACTCCAAACTATTTTGACAACCCAAGTTGGAATAGAGAGAATAGATTACAAGAAGATGTGAAAAATAGAGTATTTGGAAATGCGAATCTTTCTTATGACATTACAGATAACTTAAAGATTACAACTCAGTTCGGTACTGACTTCTTCCAATTTAGTATCAGAGAAGGTATTCCTTTAAGATCTGTTGATGGATCGAGATATGAGGAAACTGAAAGAAAGTTTCAAGAAACAAATATGGAAGTTCGTTTGAACTACAACAAAGACATTAATGAAGAGTTTTCATTCAATGGTTTTATTGGAGCGAACAGAATGAGACAAAGTAGTAAAAGAATTACTGCAGAAACTAACGGAGGTATCGTAATTGACAGATTTTTCAATATTGGAAACTCCGCAGACTCTCCTCTAGTAGACACTTACGAATCTACGAGAGGGATTAACAGTGTCTTTGGATCTGCTTCTTTAGCATGGAAAGACATGTTATTTTTAGATTTATCTGCAAGAAATGACTGGTCTTCTACCCTACCAGAAACCAACAATAGTTATTTCTACCCAGCAGCATCTTTAAGTTTTGCAATTTCTGAATTATCTTCTATAAAAGATAGTGATGTAATTGATTTTGCGAAAGTAAGAGCCAGTGTTGCACAAGCAGGTAACGACTCTGATCCATACAGATTATCAGATGTTTACAACCCAATAACACCTAACTTTGGAAGTAACCCACTATATTCTGTACCAAACTCTCAACAAAATCCTGATTTGGTAAATGAGCTTACGACTGAGGTTGAATTTGGTTTCTTAGTTAAATTACTTGGTAATAGGTTGAGTATTGATGCTGCTTACTATGATAGAGTAACTGAAGATCAAATATTTAATGTACCGGTATCTGCAACAACTGGATATACTTCTAAATTATTGAATGCTGGTAAAATGAAAAATTCAGGATTGGAAATACAAATACAAGGTACTCCAATTCAAACAGCAGATTTCAGATGGGATGTAGGACTTAACTTAACTAGTCAAAACAATGAAGTAGTTGAATTACTTAAAGATGACGAAGGAAATACAGTCGTAGAAAGTATCAATGCTGGTACTACTTGGGCTGCTGATTTAAGAGTTCAAGAAGGACTACCTTATATGGCTTTATTTGGTCAGGATCATGTTTATGACGATAATGGGAATAAAGTTGTAGGTGATGACGGTTTTTACGAATTTACTGATGATAGAGTCTATTTAGGATCTGCTATTGCAGATTATACAGGTGGTTTTAATACGTCTTTTACCTATAAGAACTTTACATTATCTGCTTTGTTTGATTTCCAAGTCGGTGGTATTATCCATTCTACCTCTTTACAATGGTCTAAATACTCTGGAATGCATCCTGAAACAGTAGCTTTCAATGGAGAAAGTGATGTGAGAGCAAATGGTATGATTTTACCAGGTGTGAAAGCAGACGGTTCAGCGAATGATACAAGAGTAGACCCACAAGATTATTACCAAGGATATTGGAGAAGAGCAGCACCAAACGTATATGATGCTAGTTTTGTTAAATTTAGAGATGTAAGATTAAGCTATGCTGTTCCTGCTAATATGTTAGATAAAACTCCATTTACAAGTTTGAACTTAAGTGCTTTCGGTAGAAACTTAGGAATCCTTTATTCGGAAGTACCTTATATTGATCCTCAAGTAATTACAGGAGCAGGAAATGCTCAAGGTTTAGAAAATGCTCAAGTACCAGCTACTAGTTCATTTGGATTTAATATCTCTGCAAAATTTTAAAAATGAATAACATGAAAAAATTAAAAATATACAGTCTTATGTTATTGTCTGTCGCATTATTATCTAAATGTGATGACAATCTAACAGATCTTAATGTAGATCCCAATTCAGCAGTAAGTGTTGCTCCGTCAACATTATTGACTACTGCTCAATACAACTTTTATAACACGACTCACGGAGTTACTGTCAATGCCGATTGGGGTCAATTAATGGTACAACAATGGTCTCAAACTGAATATACTGAAGACAGTAGGTACAATCAAGATGTTAATTTCTTTAACGGAACTTGGAGTGCAATGTATGCTAGTGTATTAAAAGAGTTAAATTCTGCAAAAGCTTTGGTTGATAATCAAGATTTATCAGAAGCAATCATCAATAATAAAAAAAATATTATTGATGTAATGTCTACACAGGTTTTTGCATTTTTAGCAGACGGTTTTGACAAAGTTCCTTACACAGAAGCAATCGGTGAGAATAGCCTTCCAGCTTATGATAGCCAAGAAGTGATATACAAAGGAATGCTGGCTACTTTAGAAAACGCAGCAAATACGTTTTCTGCTTCAGCGCCATCTTTTACTTCTGGTGAAATTATCTACAACGGTGATGTTTCACATTGGATCAAGTTAACCAACTCTTTAATGTTGCGATATGCAATGCGTATTGCGGATGTTGATCCTGCAACTGCAAGTAAGTATGTTACATTGGCTAGCTCCAACTTAATTACAAGTAATGCAGAAAATGCATTGTTTACTTTTGAGTCAAGTTTAGCGAGAGCAAATCCTTTGTATAAAAACAACACTCCACTAGATGGAAATAGAGATGATTATGCCGTTTCTGAATATTTAGTAGAAACACTAACCAATATGGGAGATCCTAGATTAGCAGAATTTGCAAAGGTATCTACTTCAGGAGATATCAAAGGGATGCCATACGGTTTGTCAGATAATGATGCTACAGTATTAAAACCTGTTGTCTCTAGACCTAATGATAACGTTAGATCAGCAACATCTCCTCACGTAATAATCTCTTCAGCAGAAGTACACTTTCTATTAGCGGAAGCGTACCAAAGAGGTATGTTATCTGGAGATGCAGCAGCAACATATGCAGCTGGTGTTTCTGAATCTATGAACTACTGGGGAATAAGTGATAGCGCAGCAATTGCTGGATATGTGCAAAACAATCCATACAATGCCGCAAACTGGAAAGAATCTATTGGAACTCAGAAGTGGGTTGCACTTTACATGAATGGTTTCCAAGCCTGGAACGAGTGGAGAAGATTAGATTATCCATCATTAAGCGTTCCTGCAGCAGCAGTAATTAATACAATTCCTGTAAGAATGCCTTATCCTTTATCTGAGACTCAATCTAACTCTTCTCAGTTAGAAAAGGTTACCTCTAAACCAGCTGATTTAGAAACTAAAGTTTGGTGGGATGTAAATTAATTCTCATTCTATAATAAACATTAAAAGACTGTCTTTAGAGGCAGTCTTTTTTTTTACCTGTCTCTTTGGATTAACAATAGAATCATCTTACAAAAAAAATTCAGTATTAGTAACTGTGTAAGAGAGGAGAACCCTCTTTTGTTTAAAAGAAAAAACCAAAGAAAGATCATAAAAATATTCACCTCAAAAAAACTGACTTTGTTTTAAAAAGAATTAATAAATCATAAAAAAATGTTAAGTTATTGTAAACTTTATTGTTAAAAAAGTTGCTTTAATCGAATTTATTTAAGATTTTTGATAAAATTAATTCAAATTATAAAATAATGAAGACAAAGTTCAAAGGTGTTTTAGCACTATTTTTAGTGTTATTCGTGCAAATTTCGTTTGCACAAAAAAAGAATGTTTCCGGTACAGTCTCTGATATTTCTGGACCTTTACCAGGAGTTAGTGTTCTCGTACAAGGAACAGGAACAGGAGTAGAAACGGATTTTGATGGAAAATATTCTATTAAAGCAAGTTCTGGAGATGTCTTAATCTTCAGATACCTAGGTTACAAAACAACAACAAAAACTGTTGGTAGTTCCAATACAATTAATCTACAAATGGAAGAAGATTCAAGCACACTTGATGAAGTAGTCGTTGTTGCTTATGGTTCTCAGACAAAAGAATCTATTGTAGGTTCAGTTGCTGTAGTAACAAATGAGGTTCTTGAAAAACAACAATTGGTTTCTGTTACAAATGCTTTACAGGGAACTGTTTCTGGTGTTAATATTATCGCTTCTGGTGGTCAACCAGGAAATAATCCAACAATTAGAATTAGAGGTGTGGGATCTATAAATGCAGATGCCTCTCCATTAATTATTTTAGATGGAACTCCATATAACGGAAACATAAACTCTATAAGTTCCGATCAGATTGAATCGATGAATGTCCTTAAAGACGCATCCTCAACTGCCTTATATGGATCAAGGGGTGCCAATGGTGTGATCTTAATCAACACCAAAAAAGGAAGATTAAATGCTCCAACAAAAATAACACTAAGATCTTCTACAGGTTTTGCTAACCAAGCGGTGCAACAACATGAAATGTTAAATACCGATGATCAAATGATTTACAGTTGGGAAGCTCTAAGAAATTCTGATGTATATATCAATGGAATTGATGCAACAACTGCGGGTCAAAATGCTAGTGATGCCTTAGTTTCTAACTTAGGATATAACCCTTATGGAACTTCAGTTCCAAATCCAGTAGATGCTAATGGAAATTTAGTAACAAGTGATAAATTATGGGAAACGAATTGGGCTGACTTATTATTCAACGAAGCAGCAATTAGAACTGAACACGGTTTGACTGCTTCAGGAGGTTCAGATGCTTCTACGTACTTTTTCTCAGCAAATTATTTAAAACAAGAAGGAAGTATTTCAGAATCTGATTTTGAAAGGGTTACAACCAGATTGAACATGACCTCTAGTTTAAACGATTGGTTGAAAGTAGGTTTTAACACTTCTTACTCAACATCCAAACAAAACAATCCAACACAATCAGGAAGTTCATATCAATCAGCTGTTCAATGGACTACGAGTGTGTCTTCTATATACCCTCTTTACAAAAGAGATGAGGATGGGGCGTTAATCAATGATAATTTTGGAAATCCAATTTTTGATTATGGAAATAATTCTTCTCAAGCTGTAAATGGTGTAAGACCAAGATTAGAAGGTGAAAATGCATATGGTGCTTTGTTCAATTACATCAACTTAAATAACAGAGACAACATTCAAGCGAATGGAAACGTTCAGGTCAAATTTTCAGATAACTTGAATTTTAAAACAACATTAGGTTTCGAAAAAGTTTTATTTGATAGTTACGGATATGTTCACAATGAATTTGGATATGCAGCAAACGTAGGCGGTCGAGTATCACAAACAAGAAACATTACCAATACTTTAAACTTTATCAACGCATTAAATTTTGATAAAACTTTCTTTGACAAACACTCTGTTTCTGCTAGTTTGATTCAAGAAGCGTATAAACTTAAAGTCGATGGACTAAATGCTCAGGGAGTTGGATTTTTACCAAATGTAAAAGTATTGAACGGTAGTACCACTCCTGAAGGTGTAGGAGGCTTTCTCAGCGAAGAGAGAATGGAAAGTTATTTGGCGAGATTTGCTTATAACTATGACAAAAAGTATTTTATTGAAGGTTCTTACAGACGAGATGGTTCTTCAAGATTTTCTGAAGATACAAGATTTGGAGACTTCTACTCTGTTGGGGGATCATGGATTGTTTCTAAAGAAAATTTCTTAGCAGGAAATTCTGTTTTAAACTACTTAAAACTAAGCGCCTCTTATGGAGAATTAGGGAACAACAGAGGTATTGGATATTTCCCTTACCTATCCTTATTTGAAACAGGATATAATGAATTAACACAAACAGGTGTAATACTTGGTGCAGTAAGTGATCCATTATTATCTTGGGAGAAAACAGCCTCATTGAATGCGAGTTTAGATTTCGGCTTCATGGATAACAGAATAAGTGGTAGTATCGCTTACTTTGAAAGAGAATCTATTGATTTAATCTACAGTAAACCACTACCAGGTTCTACTGGAAATACAAGTATTACGACGAATGTAGGAGCTCTTAAAAATTCCGGTATTGAACTTGAATTAAATACTGTAAATATTGAAACAGACATGTTCCAATGGAGTACGAACTTAAATATCACTACAACCAAAAATGAAATTACTGAGTTAACTCAAGAATCTTTTATCAATGGAACTAAAAGATGGGAAGTAGGTACTTCATTATACGAATTCTTTATTAGAGAATATGCAGGAGTTGATCCATCGAATGGAAAAGCATTATGGTTCCAGGATATACTAGACGCAGAAGGAGAACCAACTGGAGAAAAAAAGACAACGGATGAGTATGCAGATGCTACTCGTTATGCAACCGGTAAAGAATCTTTACCAGATTTTCAAGGGGGTATTACCAACACGTTCATCTACGGAGACTTTGATCTAAACGTATTAATGAACTTCAGTGTGGGAGGTTATATTTATGATTCAACATACGCAGGTCTAATGGGTAGTTTTGAAACTCTTGGTAGTTCTAGTTCTGTTGATATTGCTAACAGATGGCAGAAACCAGGAGACATCACCAACGTTCCTCGTTTACAGAATAGTCAAAATGATTTTAACGCAACATCTTCAAGATTTTTGTTCAAAAACGATTACTTGAGACTGAAAGCATTAACATTAGGTTACAATGTGCCTACCAACAAAATAGAGAACATTGGTCTAAGCAGATTAAGACTTTATTTCCAGGGAGATAACTTGTTAACTTTTCAATCTCACAAGGGAATCGATCCAGAACAAAGTTTGTCAGGAACTACCAACAATAGATCATTCAATCAAAGAATTTTCTCTTTAGGTGTTAATATAGAATTTTAAAAAACTTACAAAATGAAAAAAATAAATTTAAACTTACTTTTACTTCTATTGTTGACATGTTCAATAATAAGTTGTGATGACGATTTTTTAAATGATCCTCAACCGACCGATTCGGTAACCTCTAGCGTGATATTTGGATCAAGAGACGGAGCAAATGCTTTTGTATCTGGTATAATGAGAAACTTTAGAAGTCAATTTACTGCAACTGACGCTGCAGGAGTTAACTCAATCTATTATGCGAGAACAGTGAAAGGGAATGATATAATACAAAGAGCTACTTGGTTTTCATTTGATTACGAAAATGAAAACAGAGAACCAAACTACAGACGTGTAGCATTCACATGGAATTACTCTTACTATATGATCAATCAAGCAAATAACTTAATTATTGGTGCAGAAAATTCTAGCGGATTATCTGATATAGATAAACAAGAAATTATTGGTCAAGGAAAAGCACTACGCGCATTTTTCTATTTTCAATTAGCAATGGAATTCCAGCATACCTATTTAAAGGACCCTTCTTTACCTGCACCTCCAATTTATACTGAAGTTGCAACAGAAGGGAAACCAATGAGCACACTAAGCGAAATGTATGCTTTGATTATAGATGACTTAAACTATGCTACTACTAATTTGAATTCTGATAGGCTAGCAAAATCATACATCAACCAAAATGTGGCGTATGGAATATTAGCAAGAGTATACCAAACTACTGGGAACTGGACTGGAGCAGAAGAAGCTGCAAGGAAAGCTTATGGAGGAGGAACTCCTGCGAGTGTCTTGGGTGCTAGCTACGGAAGTGGGTTTAATGATATATCTGACCCAGAGTGGATTTGGGGAAGTGCTCAATCATTAGATCAGTCAAATTACTACTGGGGTGCTCCTCATGCACATGCAGACCATTCGGTTTTATCATATGCAGCAACCTTTTTTAATGATGATTTCGTGAATTTATTTTCAGCGACAGATGTTAGAAACACTTTCTATGCAGGTCCTGCAGCAGATTACAGAAGTCATATTTCATCCAAATTTACTTTTGGATTCGATTCTGATCATCCAATAATTAGAACAGCAGAAATGCTATTGGTAGAAGCAGAAGCTAAATATCAAAACGGTGATGAAGCCGGTGCTCACACTCTTCTTTTTGCATTGCAATCTAATAGAGATGCAAGTGCTACAAAATCATCAAATACAGGACAAGATCTGTTGGAAGAAATTTTAGTTGAAAGACGAAAAGAACTTTATGCTGAAATAGGTGTTGAGTGGTTTGATGCGAAAAGGTATAGAAGGGGAATTACAAGAACAGGAAACCAAAGATTAACAGGAGCTTCAAGTTTGGAGGCAGATGATAAAAGATTTTTCTTGAAGGTACCTCAATCAGAGATTGATGCGAATGATAATATTACAGATAGCGTAAACGAAGGAAGATAATATGATCGTGTACCTCTTTAGTTAAAGAGGTACACATTATTTAAATTTCTCACAAATAATAACAAAACATATTCAAAATGAAGAAAAAAATAATTTACCTTTTGCTGATGACACTGCCATTACTTGTAGTTACAAGTTGTGAAGAAGATGCAATAGGAACACCAGACTTAAACTATATTACATTTGAAGCAGCTGAAGTAGATCTAAAAGTAGATAAAGGAAGTACCAATTCAGCAAGCTATAAGATTTACTCTTCAATTATGTCTGATGCAAGTAGAACATTTAATGTTACAGTATCAGACAAATCGACGGCTGACCCTGTATCTTACACGATCCCAACTTCGATTACAATGCCAGCAAACTCTAATGTTGCAAGTTTAGAAATAGACGTTGAAGATATCAACATCATCTCTTCTAGAGAACTTATTTTAACATTAGAAGAAAAAAACGGATTGTATATTGGGAACGATAATGAATTTACAATCAATTTACTTAGAATCTGTGTTTCTAGTATCGCTGGAAGCTATACCTATGAGAATGGGAAGCCTGCTACCGTAACCGAAACGAGTCCTGGTAACTATGAGGTTAGTGGTGATAGTCAGTTTGCTAGTAATTATCCTTTCAATATCAACGACGCGTGTGACGTAATTAGTGTAACAGGAGGTTTTTTACCAGATGCCTATGGAATACCAATTTCTGGTGCCGGAATGGTGATGCCTGATGGTAGTATAGAAATTACCTATACCGTAGACGGATATTTTGCAGATGCACCGATGGTTTTAACACCAAACTAAATTTACTGATAGTAAAAAAAACCACCTCAATTGAGGTGGTTTTTTTTTACCTTCTAACGAGAATGTATACCTTTGCCATATGATAACAGAAACAACAAATATTTTTGGTATAAGAGCTATTATAGAAGCCATCGAAAGTGGTTCAACTATTAATAAAATCTACTTGCAAAAAGGACTAAGGGGTGAGTTGTTCTATGAACTCAATAAATTAATTAAAACAAAGAGCCTTACCACGAGTATGGTTCCTGTAGAGAAACTCAACAGATTGTCTAAAAACAACAATCATCAAGGGGCAGTGGCTCAAATCTCTCCTGTCGAATTCTATGATTTAGAAACCTTAATTGAAGAAACCCTAGACAATGGAACTACTCCATTATTTCTGTTGTTAGACCAACTTTCTGATGTTAGAAATTTTGGTGCAATCATAAGAACTGCAGAATGCACAGGTGTGAATGGAATCATCATCCAAAAAAATGGTAGTGCTCCTGTAAATGCTGAAACCATCAAAACCTCTGCGGGTGCTGCATTTAAAATTCCAATTTGTAAGGTAGATCATTTAAAAGATGCCCTGTTCATATTGGAAAGCTCAGAGATCAAAACAGTGGCTGCTACTGAAAAAACTGAAGACTCCCTATATAATATTAATTTAAACCAACCCCTCGCTATCATTATGGGTTCTGAACACAGAGGAATCAACCCCTCCATACTTAAAATGGTCGATTATAAGGCAAAATTACCTTTGTTAGGAGATATTGCATCCTTAAATGTTTCCGTTGCCTGTGGTGCCTTCTTGTATGAGACGGTAAGACAGCGAATGGATTAAGACTCCTCCTCTGCCCTTTTTTCATTTTCAGGAGGAGAATAATTTCCGTCTTCGTCGAATAATAAATCAAAATCAGTTTCGGAAAATTGAGGTACTTCTTTGACAATTCCTTTTTTTCTATAATGGATTGAAAAAAACAATCCTACCAATAATCCAGACAAATGACCCTCCCAAGAAATTCCTTGCTTAATGGGTAGCACATACCAAATCATACCCCCATATAGAAAAACAATGATAAAAGAGAGGGCTACCAATCGGTAATGCTTTCGAATAATTCCACTAAAAAAAACAAAACTAAAAAGTACATACACAACTCCACTAGCACCAATATGATAAGATTCTCTTGCAATCAACCAGGTTAAAAATCCAGACAACAACGCTCCAAATAATAGAATCTTGAGGGCAACCTGTCTGTAAAAATAAAAGAGACTGCTTAACAGTACAAACAATGGAATCGAATTGTTAAAAAGGTGGCTCACATTGCTGTGAATAAAATGGGTTAAAAAAACCCCTCGCAAGCCAATCAAATCTCTAGGATATACTCCATACTTATTAAAATTATATCCAAAAGAGATCTCAATTGCATAAATGATCCAAATTGTCAGAACATATACAATAGGGATGATAAAAGTTGACTTCGATAGTTGTAATTGATCTTGAGTATCCATTCAAAGTAAAGTTAACAAAAATAGCACCAAATGCAATTTTCACAAATTCTGTCAAAAATCTTTGCTATTTTTACCCTATGAATGAACCTTTGGCAGAAAGAATTAGACCGAAAACTCTAGAAGACTATATTAGTCAGCAACATTTGATTGGAAAAGAAGGGGTGTTAACCAATTTAATTCAACAGGGAGTCATACCCTCATTAATTTTATGGGGACCTCCAGGAATTGGAAAAACCACACTGGCTAATATCATTGCAACAGAGTCCAAACGCCCTTTCTATACCTTAAGCGCCATAAGCTCTGGGGTGAAAGATGTAAGAGAGATTATTGAAAAAGCAAAGCAAAGTGGTGGTTTATTTACTGCAAAAAATCCTATTTTATTCATTGATGAAATCCATAGGTTTAGTAAATCTCAACAAGATTCTCTTTTGGGTGCTGTTGAAAAAGGTTGGGTAACTCTCATTGGTGCTACGACAGAAAACCCAAGTTTTGAGGTAATTCCCGCCCTACTCTCCCGTTGTCAGGTGTATATTTTAAATTCATTTGATAAAAACGATTTGATCACACTTTTACAAAGGGCTGCTTCAAAAGATGAGCTGCTTTCAAAGAAAAAAATACTATTTAAAGAAACGGATGCTTTGTTACAAATTTCCGGAGGAGATGCACGAAAATTGTTAAACATATTCGAACTGCTGGTTGCTACGGAAAACGAAATAGAAATCACAAACGAATTGGTCTTAAAAAAAGTTCAAAAAAATACGGTGAACTATGATAAAACCGGAGAACAACACTATGACATCATTTCTGCATTTATAAAATCGATCCGAGGAAGTGACCCTAATGGCGCTGTATACTGGTTGGCGAGAATGATTGAAGGTGGTGAAGATGTCAAATTTATTGCACGAAGATTGGTGATCGCTGCTTCGGAAGATATTGGAAATGCAAATCCAACTGCCTTGATTTTAGCCAACAATACTTTTCAGGCAGTATCTGTTATTGGATTCCCAGAATCTAGGATTATTTTAAGTCAATGTGCGGTATATTTAGCCAATTCTCCTAAAAGTAATGCTTCCTATAAGGCTATTAATAAGGCACAAGAGATCGTTCAACAAACAGGAGACCTAACAATTCCACTTCACTTGAGAAATGCGCCCACCAAACTAATGAAAGACTTAGGCTATGGAAAGCACTATGCCTATGCACATGATTTTGAGCATAACTTTAGCCTACAAGAGTTTTTACCCGATGAGATTTCTGGAACGAAAATGTATGACCCAGGAAACAATGAACGAGAAAACAAGTTTAGAGAAAGCTTAAAAAAGAACTGGAAGCGTAAATACGATTACTAGAATATTACTTGGTATGCTTTCTGAATCAATTGGTTGTTTTCATAATATTCTGCAATCCAAAAAGTATCCTTTTTGTAAAAAATCCCATTGACTTCTTTTATAACAAACACCTCTTTTAAATCGGTTTGTAACAGTTGATAAACCACCCTTGATTTTTTATTGACCAATAGAAATCCGTTTTTTGTAGTCTGAGCGTTGAGTGTTTCTGAGAGAGCAACCTCTTGCTTGACGGGATTTGTAATTCGTATTTTGTTTGGACTCCCCTCTTTTTTTTCTAAAACTTCTTTCGTATCAATCACGGCAGTAGATTCAAGATCAGTCATGCTCGCATAGGCTTTTCGAATGGCTTCATGATATGCCTTTTTGTAGTCTTTTCCTTTACTTTTTCCAAATTGTGAAGAATACAAGAGTCTTCCATAACAATCATTTAATTCTATTTTATTCTTTACTGTGAGAATCCCTGAAGCATCACTTACTCTTGCTGTTAGTGCTAGACATCGATTTTGTAATAGGTCTTGCGGAAATTTATCTGTACTTAAAAAGACTGTAAACCCTTTTTTTTGCAGTAAAAATTTAGTGAGCGAACTCGTTTGATATTGATCAGAGGTCTTTAAAAAATCAAATCGATCAAGAACAATGATATATTTGTAATCACTTATTATTTTTTGCTGACTGAAGACTGACATTGTCATTAAAAACAATAAGCTCATTCCTATTTTTTTCATCATATAAGTTAAAAGATTAAATTAAATCCCAATATATAAAATCATTTTAAAGAATCGTTTTTATTTCTAAAAGAGAGGTCACTGAGATAAATTCATTGGAGGCTACTGTGGAAGCATCAAAATTACAGTGTATCGCTTTCATTCCTATACCTAATGCACCCTGAATATCGGCTTCTATACTATCTCCAATCATCATTGAATTGTCTTTGTGTGCGTGTGCGATCTCTAAAGCATGAGTAAAGACTTTCGGATTTGGTTTTTTTACTCCTACAGATTCTGAGGTAATCACCTGATCAAAATAATGATGGATATTGGCATTGATCATTTTTTTTGTTTGAATTTCTTCAAACCCGTTGGTAATGATATGTAGGGTATATTTTTGGTTCAGATACTCTAGAATTTCTATGGCCCCATCAAACAAGTGATTGAAATCAGCTAAATACTCAATATACTGATCTGCAATGATATTGATTAGCTCGTCTGAAATCGTAAAATTAAGAGCATCAAAGGTGTTTTTAAGACGACCATAGCGCAATTCACTTTTTGTGACTTTTTCTTCTCTATATAATTTCCAAAATTCAAAGTTGAGGGGTCTATACACCTCTAAAAATGAATCTAAATCAACGGAGAGTTTATTTATTTGGAAAATTTTTTGAAAGGTTAAATCCGAATTTTTTTCAAAATCCCATAAAGTATGATCTAAATCAAAAAAGACATGTTGTATATTTTGCATTTGCATTATATTTGAAGAAATGAACTATTTGAACACAAAAATACATAAAAACAACGTATCTAATTTTTATAAAAATATCTTTGTAATGCTTAGAGGAACACTCGTTGCCCAAGCGATTGCAACAATTGGTGCTCTTTATTTGGCAAAAATCTATGGTGAAGAAGCCTATGGATTCTTTGGTGTTTTTATCAGCATCACCGGTATTACATCGATTATAGGTAGTTTACAATTGGATAAATTTATAGTCATTTCAAAAAATACCAAAGAAAGTACCAATTGGTACAACTTTTTACTACTGCTAATTCCTGTTGCTACCCTCATAATTTCCTTGTTGTTATATGTTGTATCGAACTATTTTTTTAATGAAAAATTGAGTGAAAACATCCTTTTACTCAGTGCTATTGGGACCTTAATCATTGCCTTAATTACTGCCCATGAAAGTTTTTTTACTTTCCAAAAAGAATTTTCTACGATTTCAAACTCAAAAATATTTTTAACAATCGGAAATTTAGGCTTGCAAATTTTTCTGTATTCCTCCTTCAATCTTTTGGGCTTGATCATTGGATTTTTAATTTCGCAGTGCAGTGTATTGCTCTATTATGTATTTAAAAACAGAAGGGTAATTTCAACCACTAATTTTACAGAAATAAAAAAAGGACTCCAATCCAATACTTCAATTTTAAAATTCTTACTTCCCTCCAATACATTAAACAGCATCGCCAATAGTTTGATGCCTATTTTGATTCTTGCTTTTTTTGGGGTCAAAGAAGCTGGAGTGTATTTTTTTAGTCAAAAAATTTTAGGAATTCCGTTGTTTCTCATTTCATCATCAGTAGGACAAGTCTATTTTCAAAAATCTTCCGTACTTTTAAGAGAAAACAAAGAAGAATTAAGAATGCTCACAAAAAAAATAGTACGGACAAACTTACTTATCATGTTGGCCTTTCTTCTCCTTATAAATACAGTAGGCATGTACCTGTTGGATTCTTTTTTTGAGGGAAAATGGAATGATTTAAGGCCCTATACCTTACTTTTATCGATGCTTGTGTTTGCTAGAGTCGCCTTTAACCCTATTAGTAGTTTGATCGTTGTTTTGAATAAAAACTTAGAAAGCTTATTCTTTAATAGCTACTTATTTATCATTAATTTGGTGGCTATTTTCGTCGGTTATTTTTACCATAGCATCACCATAACAATTTTAATACTGGCTGTGTTCGGAGGAATCGGATACCTTGTATTCCTTGCTTATTTTCTCAATCATTTAAAACAAATTGCAAAAAAAGATGTTTAAAAAATTAGACTTTTTATTTTTTGGATGGCTTATAAACCTCTGTTACCCTCAATATTACAGACCAAAATATGGATATCAGCGGTATTATATCTTATTTTTTCATTATTTGATTCCTCAAAAAGTATACAGATTGAATCCAAAAGTAAAATGGCCCGTTCATTATACCTCTCGGGTAATTGCACCTAATAACATACAAAAAGGAATTCTGTGTGATCCTGGAGACAATATCAACAATTATATTCAAGCGAATAATGGGATTATTTTTGGAAATAATATTGAGCTAGCTCCAGGAGTTTCCATCATTTCTTCCAATCATAAAGCCACCAATTTAAGTAAACATGAAGAGGGAAAACCCATCATTATTGGGAATCATGTTTGGATCGGCGCAAATGCAACTGTGTTGCCAGGGGTGACGATTGGAAATAATGTGACGATTGGTGCAAATTCTGTGGTCACAAAAAACATTCCTAGTAATTCAATTGCAGTAGGGAACCCCTGTGAAGTCATCAAACAAAAAGACCCCTATGAAGAAGACTTTTCTAAGATCATTTTCAACAAAAAAATACCGAAAAAATTTTTAAATTTCTTAGATCCTAATTCTTAAAAAGGGACAGTAGGTAAGGTAAATTATGGTACTTGATCTGCTGATATTTACGTGTTTCCGCGCCAAAGCTTAAGAAGTATTTTGCAATGGAGGGCATTGAAGATCCGCCAAAATTAAAGAAATCAAAATCCTTTTGATATTTGCGAATAGCGCTGCTAATTAACAATGTATTTGCACCATTTTTTCTATTGGTAAAATCTGTTGAAGAAACCAAAAGTGTAACGGTTTTTTTATGCATCAAAAAGAATCCTGAAGCAACCAAGTGATCTTTATCATCGTAAACAGACAAGATTTCTCCTACTTTTTTTAACAAACACCTGTTCATGAGTGTATGGAGCACCTCATAATCAGTCTTTGTAATCTGGGGAGTTCTCAGCCCCACATTGTTTTTAAACAGGCCTATCAACTTTTCTGGAGCATCGCCCCACTGGAGTTTTAGAGCGGATGTTGTGGCTTTTGCTACATCTTTTTGTCTATCTTTTCTAAAGTTTTTTACAATTGCATCGTGATCCAAGTGTAACGAAAGAACCTGCATTTCTTTGTTCAAAAGGTATTGGGAGGTTATGGGAGGGTTGTTCGCGGTATTCAATCGGGATTCGATAAAACGAAATTCATCCTTTAAGACCTCAAAAAAAGGGACAAAGTCTATGGATTCTTTCAAAGAAAAAATACCCAATTCTAACATCCAAAAAGGAGGATAGACATATTTTATAAAAAACTTCCTACGCCATGGAATGGGCATTACCGCTTCATAATCATTGAGCACCAACACATCCCAATTGTCTGTAACAAGGTCTAAATACCAAGAAAAGGCATAGATCCTAGATTGCATCGAATTCTCGATACAGTGATCATATTTGGAAATATCTAGCTGCTTTCTTGTAAGGTATTGAATCATGTTAGGAAGTCGCTATTTTAATCATCGAATCGAAAAGTCTTTTCCAACCTTTCCATCTTAAATAATCACTCAAACTCTCGTTGTGAAACAAGGTAATAAAGGTTCCATCTACGGCTTTTACTTCATTCTTTAAATCTCTAATTTTTCCTAAAGATTGTCTTGGGGTCAGTTTCATATAATCATTCAAGGTGGTATCCATCAATGCAAAAGGAAATATTTTAAGCGGTGTTTGAATTTCAAAATCGAGATCATAAAAATAAAAGGGAGTACAGGTACTTGCTCTAAATCCTACATTGCTCGCGTAGCCCATGGAATAGTCTTCTTCGATTTCTAAGTCTATCAGATTTTGATAGGTTTCAGGCAAACTCAACCTTAAATAATGCTGTCTAGATCTCTGAATGGGTGTATTGATGATGCCTTCCAAACGTTTTTTTTCTTTTTTTAATAAGGACGCATTGTTCATAGTGAAATACGAAGGATGCAAACCTACACTTGCATAGTCTAACATTTCTTTTATCAGCAATCTATACTTGGTTTTTGATGCGGAAACATTGGTGTCAAAAGTGGTGTAATCACCAATGAGAAAAAAGAAAATTGTTTTGATCTGTTGTTTTTTTCTGGTCGTTAAAAATTGCTCAAAAGTATCAAAAGGATCTTTTTTAAGATTGAATATCACCGCAAATCGATGCCAAATATTCAACAACTTAAAGTGTGCCAAATCGTTTGCAAAACCCCCGATGGTCCTTACAAAACTTTTGTGTTTGTAAGCATAAGCATTGTCGATATCTACCGTAGAAATAAATTCATACGAACGGTTTTTATACTCATAATCTGGAAATTTCTCTTTCAAGGCTTTCAACAATTTATAGGCCCAAATATCGACTACTGGTTTTTCTAAAAAACGGTATTTATAGGCCATGCTTTGTTCTGCAGTATAGCGACCGTGAGCATCTTTAACATGGGGTAAATACTCTTCATACCTAGAAATCAGATAAAAACTAGCGGCAAAAATATCATAGGGAATCAAAGACTTGGGTCCTGCATTAAAAAAACAAGCCACTTCCTCCCATTTTTGAATGATGATCTCCATGTCATTTACTCCTTGCTCAAATAACAAATCGTTGCTTTTTACAAAAAACTCATTGCCAAAAGGGCTTTTCGTATAGGTCATTTTGGGGCCATTAAAGGCCACAAAATCTTCAACTTTGGTTGTGAAATCTACAGGAATCAATAAGATTCTTGTAAAAACATGTTTAAAAATATAACGTACTCTTGGAGTAATTTTATGTGTATAAATTAAGATCATTGATTGGCTTGGTAATTCTGAAAGGCCCCTTAAAAAATCCCCTCATCTGCAAAGCTAAAATACGCTTTTTCGGTAATTATCAAATGATCTAAGAGTTTTATATCCAAAGTTATTCCGGCTGCTTTGATTTTTTGAGTAATGCGTTTATCGGCTGCACTGGGCTGTAGTTTTCCTGAAGGATGATTGTGACAGACAATAATGGCCACAGAAACCAACTCTAGGGCGCTCTTATACAACAAACGTACATCGACCACGGTTGCAGTCAACCCTCCTTTGCTAATCTGTCTTTTTGCAATTACGCTGTTGGAGTTGTCCAAAAACAGTACCCAAAACTCTTCATGTTCTAGGTCTCCTAATACAGGTTGCATCAGGGTAAAAACATCTTTACTACTGGTGATGGTCCCTTTTTTTTGGATAGTTTCTAACTGTCGTCTTTTTCCCAATTCTAAAGCGGTAATGATGGCAATGGCTTTTGCAACTCCTACTCCTTTAAATGTGGTCAATTTTTCAATGCTTAACTTGGCAAACTGGTATAGGTTCCCATTGACCGATTGTAGCATTCTTTGAGACAGGGCTAGGGCGCTTTCTTGTCTATTTCCAGAACCAATGATGATGGCAATCAATTCTGCATCCGACAGGGAGGCCTTCCCTTTTGACTCTAATTTTTCTCTAGGTCTATCGTCGGGAGCCCAGGATTTAATGGTTAACTTTTTCATCTTTTTTTGATTCTAAAAATACAATAATAACCCAAAGTTACCACCGATTTTCAGCAGCCTTTGATCGAAATTATTTTAGAAAGAAACAGGTAAAAACAAACAACCCTATCTGGGTCCAATTGGATGCTGGCTTTTTTTGTCAAATTGAAAACTTCCTTTTATTTGCATTTGCAAGAAAACTCTTTATATCTTTGTATTTTATTTCTATATTTATCACATGAAAATTATCATAGCTGGAGCTGGAGACGTAGGTTTTCATTTGGCTAAACTTCTTTCTTACGAATCTCAGGATACCTATATCATAGATTTTGATGGTGAAAAACTTGAGTATCTTAACAGTCATTTAGACATTATTACCAAAAAAGGAGACGCTACCTCTATCAAACTACTCAAAGAAATTGGTATTGATTCTGCAGATTTATTGATTGCCGTTACCGACAGTCAAAATACCAACTTTACAATTTCTGTAATTGGAAAATCTTTAGGAGCTAAAAAAACAATCGCCAGAATAGACAATTCTGAGTTTTTAAATGAATGCGAAGTAGACTTTAAAAAATATGGGCTGGACTTTATGATCTCTCCCCAAGAACTAGCTGCTAATGAAATTAAAATGCTCCTAGACCAGTCTTCTTTTAATGATACAGTTGCTTTTGAAAGTGGTGTTTTTAACGTCATGGGGACGCTACTAACAGCCAATTCCCCCATCATAGATCTCACAGTAAAAGCGGCAGCACACAGGTTTCCTGAAATTGATTTTACAACGATTGCCATTAAAAGACAGGGCGTTTCTCAAACGATTATTCCAAGAGGTGACACCCGATATGAGTTGGAAGATCAGGTATATTTTTGTGTTCCAAATTACAGCATGAAAGACCTCTACCCGATCATTGGGAAGAAGCAACTCAATATTAAAAATGTAATGATTCTTGGCGGGAGTAGTATTGGTCAAAAAACAGCCCGAAATTTGTGTAAAAACAACTTTAAGGTAAAACTTATTGAAATCAACAGAGAAAAGGCAGGCTTGTTGGCGGAAGAACTGAGTGATACGCTTGTGATCAATGGAGATGGCCGAGATTTGGAGCTGTTAGAAGAAGAAAACATCCGAGAAACCGATGCCTTTATTGCAGTTACTGGAAATTCTGAAACGAATATCATGTCTTGCTTGGTGGCAAAATCCAAAGGTGTCAAAAAAACGATTGCTTTGGTGGAAAACATGGATTATATCGATATTTCTCAAACCATTGGAATTGAATCGTTGATCAATAAAAAATTAATTGCAGCCAGTAATATTTTTAGACACATTCGAAAAGGGGAGATTTTAGCCTTGGCGAATTTGCACAATATTGATGCAGAAGTATTTGAATTTGAGGTCAAAGAAGGGGCTAAAGTCACTGAACAACCTATCAGAGACCTTCGCTTTCCAAGAGAAGCTGTTTTTGGTGGAATTATCAGAAATAAAAAAGCAATTATGGCGGCAGGAGATTTGCAAATTCAACCTGGAGACAAAGTAATTGTGTTCTGCCTACCAGAGGCAATCCACACTGTTGAAGGATTGTTTAATTAATACCATGAGCTCTTTGAATACTAACATCATATTTCGTTTTTTAGGAATTACCGCCATCCTCAATGGTTTTTTTATGTTGCTTGCGGTTCCTTTTAGTTTGTATTATAAGGAAAGTGCCACTTGGGGAATTGTCAATGCGGGAATCATTACCATCTGCATTGGTTTGCTCCTTTATTTTTTCAACAAACCGAAAAATACCATCATTCAAAAAAAGGAAGGATACTTGATTGTTACTTTGGGATGGCTTACCCTCTCTTTGACAGGAATGTTGCCCTATCTGATTTCCGGAGAAATCCCGAACATCACCGATGCGTTTTTTGAAACAATTTCGGGCTACTCCACCACAGGATCTTCTATTTTAGAGGACATCGAATCAATGCCAAAAGGGATTTTATTTTGGCGAAGTGCCACGCATTGGATTGGTGGAATGGGAATCATCGTTCTTACCATCGCCATTCTGCCACTTCTTGGAATTGGAGGCATGCAGCTTTTTATGGCAGAAGCTCCTGGCCCTTCAACAGACAAATTACATCCTAGAATTACAGATACTGCCAAACGCCTGTATTTGATCTATGTACTGCTTACTGTTGCACAATTTATCTTGTTAAAAGTTGCAGGAATGACTTGGTTTGATGCCATTAACCATGCAATGGCTACGATGAGTACGGGTGGTTTTTCCACCAAAAATAGCAGCATTGCTTTTTACAACCACTTGCCTATGGTACAATACATCATTATCCTTTTCATGTTGATTGCGGGAACCAACTTTGTACTGACCTATTTTGCGTTAAAGGGAAAGATTCAGAAGGTATTTCAAAGTGAAGAATTCAAATACTACTTGTTTGGAATCATCGGAGTGGCTTCTATAGTGACAGTCATTATCTATTTCTTTCAAGACCCAACCCTGCAAACCAGCATTGCACATCCAATGGTCTATGGAAAAGCAGAAAGTGCCATCAGACATGGCTTATTCATGGTTACTTCTATTGTAACCACCACCGGATTTGTAACGGCCGATTTTACCATGTGGAGTTTCTTTGCATCCGGTATTTTCTTTGCGCTGTTTTTTACAGGGGGCTCTGCGGGTTCTACCAGTGGGGGTGTGAAGGTCGTGAGGCATGTTGTGATGCTAAAAAACAGTTTCTTAGAGTTTAAAAAAGCATTGCACCCGAATGCCATCATCCCTGTGAGACATGATGGAAAAGCGGTACCCCAACACATTGTTTTTAATATTATTGCTTTCTTTATTATTTACATGTTGATTTTTACCATTTCGTCGGTGGCCTTTACTTTTTTTGGCTTGGATTTCACCTCTGCCCTGGGTGCTGCTGCCTCAAGTTTGGGGAATATCGGTCCTGCAATAGGTTCTGTAAGCCCTGTTGATAATTTTGCACACCTTTCTACCGGTGCCAAATGGTTTAGTGCCTTCTTAATGCTTATTGGGCGTTTGGAACTCTTTACCGTGCTTATTTTATTTACACCTTTCTTCTGGAGGAAAAACTAAGAACCCTTTTTTTTGAGAAAAGTATTTTAATTGTTTTACAGAGGTGTTGAAGATGAAATTTTAGGAATTAATTCCTTGACTTGTTTTTATTTCAACCTAATCAATCCAATTAACCTCAATGGAATAGAAATCAATACCTGCAAGGTTGACCGAAGAAAAATAAAATTTGGGAACTGCTACGGCAACTCATCTAATCGATTAAATGAAAATCATCTTTATGTTGAAGGGATAGCTACAAACAAAAAAACACTACATCAAGTATATCACGCTTGGAACATAAATAAGAACCATACTCATATTGACTATACTTTTGCTGAAATTTCAGATGAATTCACTTACCAAGGGTTAATTATACCCAGTAAAATTGTACGAGAAGTTGGATACAGAAAACATGGAGTTTGGGGACCTGTTA
>CBFIGS010000018.1:0-27926 GCA_965662295.1 Polaribacter sp.
AGAGATTTATGGTTTTGTAAATCGGCCCAACCTCGGGTGATGATATTGTCGGTAATTTTTGCATTCCAATCGTTATTCCATGGTAATGAAACGAGGTAAACAGATAAGTTTACAGCTGGCTTAGAACTTGTCGCTTTTATACTAATAGAGGGTGTTCCAGAGATATGAATATCTTCCTTTAAAATAGCACTGACATAGAGTAACCTGTGATCAGAGCTAGTTGCTTGAGCTAAGGATTCTGATGAAAAGTGGTAGTTGTCAATGAGGCTATCTTCTCCTTTTGATACAGTATTTTTTAGAGTCAATGTTCCGATGCCATTCCCACCTGTTCCAATATTTAAGACCACTGGTTTTGCCGCAGGATTGGGATATTCTTTGTACGGTGTAGGTTCATGTATTTTGTCATCTTCTCGAACAATCCAGGCCTTGGCGTCATTTTCTACATTGTTTTCAATTCCATGTAAATATCGCGTAAACCATCGGTTCATCATTTGTAAAGGAGGGGGGCCTCCATGTCCATTTTGATGATAATAAATTTGAGTAGGGATCCCCATTTCTGAGGCTCTTTTGTAAATTCTATAACTATGTTCCGGCATTACGTTCCAATCATTAAAACCATGCGACATCAAAAGTGCTGCTTTCATGGGTTTCATTTGATGTAAATAATCTCTTCCGGCCCAAAAATCATTGTAATCTCCAGAAGCTCTGTCCATGCCATTGGCCATTTCTGTATCTCTCACAATGTTGTTATTTCGTGCTCTATTTTCTTCTTTTCCACTGTGAATGAAATCGTATAAGACATCGATATCTTCACCCAGATATCCGCCAGGTGATCGAACCAATCCATGAGAACGATAATAATGATAGTAAGATGTGTTTGGAGCTATCGGAATAATTGCTTCTAGGCCATCAACCCCTGTTGTAGCTGCGGCTAAGGGAATTGTTCCGTTGTAAGAAGTACCTGTCATTCCAACTTTTCCCGTAGACCAAAAAGCAGTTATTGTCTCAGTGCCTTCCCTTGAAGTAAATCCCTTTGCTCGACCGTTTAACCAATTGATTACCGCTTTGGGTGCTAGCGATTCGTTGATACCTCCAACAGTTGGAGCACCATCAGATAAGCCTGTTCCTGGCGATGAAGAATGTACTACAATATAACCTCTAGGAACCCAAGTTCTAATCTGAGAATTAGAGATAATAGGACGCTTTCCTCTTCTGACAACCTCTACTTTAGTTCTCGGTTTTTCTTTTTCTCCGAGTTCATGTTTTACGTCCCAAAATAATCCACGAATATTTCCTGCAGTACCAGCATAATAAGGACTTGATTCATATACAATCGGTAATTTTAAACCTTCTGATTCTGTTTGAAGTGGTCTAGTCACTGCCACATGCATTCTGTCTAATCTTCCATCTCCATCTGAATCAAAAGAAGTTTCTACCCAAAGGTCGTGTCGAATCCAATCGTTGGGGTTGCTAAAAGCGGCTACAATTTGTGCTTCTCCTTCTTTAAAAATAGGGCCTATTTTTTCTTGCGCTTGCAAAGAAAATATAAAAAGAAACAGGAGTATATAGTGTGGTATATTTTTCATTTTACATTGTTTATTCTAGGACTGTAAATTCTATGGATGAATCTGAAAATACGGTATGTGTTTGGGTTTTAAAATCTGTCTTCTCTGCTTTGAAAATATTATCGACATATGTTTGTGGATTTAAATCAATTAGAGGAAACCAAGTACTTTGTACTTGAATTTGTAGTTTATGGCCTTTTTTAAAGGTGTGAAAAACATCTTGCAATTTAATATTTACAGAGGTTTTTTTATTGGGTATAAATGGCTCTGGTTTCTCAAAACTATTTCTAAAGCGTCCCCGCAAAACTTCACTTCTTACCATTAAGTGATAATTACTCATTTTCAAATGATCTTGAAGTTGGTCATTGTTTTCTGTTGTTTCTGAAGGGTGAACATCTACTACCTTTACAATCCAATCTGCCGCAGTACCTGTTGTCGCTACTTTTAATTTTGCTAAAATATCACCAGCTAAGGTGTAGTCTTCCGTTAAGACATCCGTTTCAAAAACTAAGACGTCAGGCCTTCTTGCTGCAAAACGTTGATCGTCTGTCATATATTTTCTTGGGGTAAATACCGTTTTAATATCTTCAGAATAGGGTACAGGTCGTTTGATGTCACTAACAAATTGAATCTTTTCAGGAGATTTTGAGTTCCTTTTTTTATCTAATTCTAGATTAGAATTTAGGAATAACGATTCTTTTTTCACCTCCTCTGGTGGCCAAGAAACATAGGATTTCCATTCTTTATTTCCAGAGTCGTATACATAGGCTTCTGGGAGTCCTGAGTTTTTATCCCCATTTCCTTTTAAAAAGTGATTGAAAAAGTTGGTTTCAATCTCAGATTGAAATTTTAAAGAAATGGAGTCTCCAAAATAATAATTTCCTACAGAATTTCTAACCTGATTACTGGCCCATTTTCCATGATCCCAGGGTCCAAAAACAAGTGTATTGTAATTTTCTTTACCATGTTTTTCAATCGCTTTATAGGTCTCTAAAGGACCATATAGATCTTCCGCATCAAACCAGCCGCCAACAATCATCGTTGCAACAGAGGAAGGGACTTTATCTAAATGCTGAATAATTCCTTTGCTTTTCCATACATGATCATAGTTGGGATGTTCTGTAATTTCTTTCCAGAAAAAATCATCAATTTGATCTTTGTTTTTTGAAGAATTCACATCTAATTGATCGTATTGGAAATATTCATTGAGGTTTTTTAAAGGTCCCTTGTCTAGGAAAAATTGGTATTGATCTTTAGAATTCATCTCTGGAAAAGAATACCAAGCCGAATCGGTAGGGCTGTCTTTATAGGTTCCAAATAAAGAAATCGCTCTAAAATAACTCAACAAAAAAGCCCCATTGTGATGAAAATCATCAAAAAAGAAATCTCCAATGCATGCTTGTGGTGAAGATGCTTTCAGTGCTGGATGCGCGTCAATCGTAGCTACGGTTGCATAATAGCCTGGATATGAAATTCCCCATGTACCAACATTTCCGTTGTTGTTCTCAACATTTTTTACCAACCAATCAATCGTATCGTAAGTATCGGAAGTTTCATCTGCTTCTTTGGCTGTTTTATTTGGAATGTATACTCGCATATTATCATAGACTCCTTCACTCATCCATCGGCCACGCACGTCTTGGTATACAACAATATTTCCTTCTTTCATCAAGTGAACATTGGGACCAATGCTAGTTTTAAAATTTCCTTCTCCATAAGGAGCAGAACTATAGGGAGTTCTTTGCATTAAAATGGGATATGTTTTACTATTGTCTTTGGGTGAATAAATTGTGGTATGCAGTTTAGCGCCATCTCTCATAACAATATCTACCTCTTGTTTGTTGTAGTGGTCCATGACATAGGTATCTTTGTCATTCTTTTTTTTGGGGGAAAACGTATGGCAGTTTGTGAGAAAAATACTAGTAAAAAGAGAAATAAAAATATATTTTTTCATGGGTTGTTTATTTAATGTATTCAGTAAGACTATAGAATCGAAAAAAATGTTACATTTTTTTACTAAAAGTTTAGGTTTATAGTTTTTAGAATTTTTGTCAATGTTAATAATGCTAAAATACATATAATTCCTTTATTTTTGCAAAACATGGAGAGTTCAAAAAGACATCAATTAACAGATTGGTTGCCAACCACAAAGCGGGAAGTGAAAATCCGTGGTTGGGACGTATTGGATGTTATTTTATTTAGTGGAGACGCTTATGTAGATCACCCTTCTTTTGGACCCGCAGTCATTGGTCGTATTTTAGAAAGTTATGGTTTGCGAGTTGCCATTGTGCCACAGCCAAGTGTCAACGATAATTTACAAGATTTCGAAAAGCTAGGCAAACCTCGGTTATTTTTTGGAGCTACTGGTGGATGTATGGATCCAATGGTTAGTAATTATACTGCTAGTAAAAAAAGAAGAGATAAAGATGTATATACCCCTAATGGAGATAAAGGTTTTAGACCCGATTATGCAACCTCTGTGTATGCAAAAATATTAAAAGAAAAATTTCCTGATGTTCCTGTTTTAATTGGAGGAATTGAGGCTTCCTTAAGAAGAGTAACTCATTATGATTATTGGTCCGATCAATTATTGCCAACTATTTTAGAAACTTCTAATGCAGATATGTTGGTGTATGGAATGGGAGAGCAACCTTTGCGAGAAATTGTAACATTGTTGCAAAAAGGAGTTCCTTTTTCGAGTTTAAAAAACATCAAACAAACCGCGGTTTTTATCAATCAAAAAGAAGAGAAACTACCGACCGTCAATGATTGGGAAGATGTAACAATCAATTCTCATGAAGCTTGTTTGAAAGATAAAAAAACATTTGCTTCGAATTTTAAGGTAATTGAACAGGAATCTAATAAGCTAAAGGCCAGAAGAATTCTGCAAGACGTCAAAGGAAAAACATTGGTGATCAATCCTCCATTCCCAACAATGACAGAAAAAGAAATTGATGGGTCTTTTGATTTGCCTTATACGCGTTTACCGCATCCAAAATATGATAAACGAGGTCCGATTCCTGCGTTTGAAATGATCAAATTCTCCATTAACATTCATCGGGGATGCTTTGGAGGTTGTAGTTTTTGTACCATATCTGCTCATCAAGGGAAGTTTATTGCGAGTAGAAGTCAAGAATCTGTATTGAAAGAAATTGACAAAGTAGCAAATATGCCAGATTTTAAGGGGTATTTGTCTGATATAGGAGGGCCTTCTGCAAACATGTATCAAATGAAAGGTAAAGTACAGTCTATTTGCGATAAATGTGTTGCACCTAGTTGTATTTCTCCAGTAATATGTTCTAATTTAGATACTTCTCATAAGCCGTTAACAGAATTGTACCAGGCTGTAGATAAGCATCCAAAGGTTAAAAAATCTTTTATTGGGAGTGGTATAAGACATGATATGTTGGTGCCTGAGTTTAATAAAAATGCAGATGCAAAAGAATTGGATGCCTATACAGAAGAAGTGATGACAAAACATGTTTCTGGACGTTTGAAAGTGGCACCAGAACATACCTCAGATCCTGTTTTAAAACTAATGAGAAAACCTTCTTTCACCTATTTTCATAAGTTTAAAGAGCGCTTTGATAAAATCAATATTAAGAAGAGATTAAACTTGCAATTGATACCCTACTTTATTTCTAGTCATCCGGCAAGTGAAGTCGAAGACATGGCTAATTTGGCAGCAGAAACCAAAGATATGGGCTTTCAGTTAGAGCAAGTTCAAGGGTTTACACCCACTCCAATGACAGTCGCAACGGTTATTTATTATTCTGGATATCATCCGTATACATTGAAACCAACAAGAACTCCAAAAACAAAAAAGGAGCGTGAAGATCAGCACAAATTTTTCTTTTGGTATAAGAAAGAAAATAAAGATTGGATTCGAAATACTTTGAACAAAGTTGGAAGACAAGACCTATTGAAAAAGCTACTCCCTGAAAATAATTCTTGGAAAAAGAACAAGAAAGCGAAAGGAGTTAAGAATACGTTTGATGATGCAGTTCCTTTTAATAAGCGTAAAAAGAAAGTAAGAAGGGCTCCCAAAAGAAGAAAATAGAAGCCGCAACATATCTTCGTTACTTTGCTTGAATAGCCTTTATTTTTTTACAGCGATCATCATGTGAGGACTAAAAGCCAATAGGTACTCGTCATTTTGTGTAATTTCTTGAAGTTTTTTTAGTGTTTTTGATTTTTTTTGATCAACCATATGAGCAAAATATTCATGATCTAACCAAATCATTCCTTCAACCGCGAAAAGGTTGATAAGCGTTAGGTCTTGTTCTAGAAATTCTGTTTTTAATTCCTGTGGCTTGTGATAAAAAGCATCTGCTAATAAAAAAGGAAAGTCTTTTGGAGCATTGTGAATTCCTGTAGTTAATTCTTGTTTGCACATGTCAAAAAATGACTCTGCATGTATCATTCCATTCATCAAACCAACCAAGGTTGATGCTGTTGCATTGATTGCGAACCCCAAAATTATGCCTCCTTTTTTTACCACTCGTTTTGCTTCAACAATGGCTTTAATTCTGTCCGCTTTTTTTTGTAAATGATACAGAGGTCCGTGCAAAATGACCAAATCCGCAAATTGATCTTTAAAGGGAAGATTTTTTGCTTCACCAATCGTTACCGAAAATGGATTTTTTAATTTTTTAGCTCTTTTTTGTGCAAGTTGAATATGTTTTGGAACGGGTTCTATCAAATGAACAATGTGGTTCTTTTTGGCCAACCATTCTGCATATTTTCCAGTTCCACCCCCCACATCAATAATTGTTGCGTTTGGTTTAGAAATATGTAGTGCAATCAACTCTTTAATGCGTTCAAACTCAAAGATTCCCATCCCTTTTTCAAGTCTGGTCTCTTCTGAAGCTTTGTTGTAAAAATCTTCTAATTCTTTGCTGATCAATGCGTTGTTTCCCACGTGTAAAATTTAAAGGATAAAAGTAACCAATTAATTAATTACAAACTTTACAATCTTCTTTTTCTTGAATTTCGCCAACTAATTTTCCATTTGTATTCATTACAAACCCACAGCAGTCCATAAATCCCTGTGCGATGCGTTTTCTTGCACGCTGAATTTGAGATTTGGTCGTTGATAAAGGTTGATTTAACTCCAGCGCAATTTCTTGATGTTTTAATCCTTTAATATCAGACAAAAATAATGGAGTTCTATATTTATGAGGTAAGTTTTTTAAGATGCCTCTAAGACAATCTTTTTCTGTATGAAGGGTTTCTTCAGTATTGATCTCTAATATTGTTTCATCCATTTCAATCGGAGCTTTAAAGGTCTTAAAATGATCCATGATGGAATTTCTTGCGATGGTAAAAATCCAAGATTTGAGTTTTGTTACATTATTGAGTGTGTGGAGTTTCGTGTGAATTTTTATAAAGGTATCTTGTAAAATATCATCAGCAAGTGTTTTTTCATGTACTTTACTGACGATGAATCTTTTTAAGTCTTCAGAATAGTGTTTCCAAATTTCTTTTGTTGTCATGATCTTACCTTATCTATTCCTTTCGAATGATCAGCCTTAACTCCCTGGTTTTTAGCAATTACAGTGAGTGCAATTACAGTCAGTACAAGAGCAGTTAGAGCAGTTTCCTTTACTGCAAGTTTCACAGTTACAGGTACATTGATTTTTAAAAGTCATTTTTAATTGTTTTTTTCAGTTCACTCAATAGACGTAAAAGGTATAAAAAAGATGCAATATGATTGCATTTTTTTATGGGAATATTTCTGAAACGATAGGCGAAATCATTATTTTCTGAAGGGAAAGTATTACATGTTTCTTCTGTATTGCCCACCTACTTCAAAGAGAGCTGCTGTAATTTGACCTAAAGAACATACTTTGGTTGCCTCCATGATTTTTTCAAATAAATTTTCATTCTCAATGGCTGCTTTTTGTAGTGTTTTAATTTGATTTTTCACCCTATTTGGGTGTAGTTGATTCAGGTGCTCTTTTGTTTGAATTTGGAATTGTTTTTCTTCTTCAGTTGCACGAATAACCTCTTTTGGAAGGATTGTAGGGGATCCTTTTGAACTCAAAAAGGTGTTGACACCAATAATTGGGAATTCTCCATTGTGTTTCAAGGTTTCATAGTGCAAACTTTCTTCTTGTATTTTAGAACGTTGATACATGGTTTCCATCGCACCCAGAACTCCTCCTCGATCTGTAATCCTATCAAATTCTTGTAAGACTGCTTCTTCTACCAAGTCAGTCAGTTCTTCAATAATAAAGGCACCTTGTATTGGGTTTTCATTTTTCGTAGCCCCCAGTTCTTTATTGATAATTAATTGTATGGCCATTGCTCTTCTTACAGAGTCTTCAGTGGGGGTTGTAATGGCTTCGTCATAGGCATTGGTGTGGAGGGAATTGCAATTGTCATTAATGGCATACAGGGCTTGCAGAGTAGTTCTAATGTCATTGAAATCTATTTCTTGTGCATGTAGGGAGCGTCCAGACGTCTGAATATGGTATTTTAACATTTGTGCTCTTTCATTTGCACCGTACTTATATTTCATTGCTTTTGCCCATATTTTACGTGCAACTCTTCCAATAACGGCATATTCAGGATCGATTCCGTTAGAGAAGAAAAAAGACAGGTTTGGTCCGAATTTATTAATATCCATTCCACGACTCAAGTAGTATTCTACATAGGTAAATCCGTTAGATAGTGTCAAGGCTAGTTGTGTAATTGGATTGGCACCAGCTTCTGCAATATGATACCCAGAAATCGATACCGAATAAAAATTTCTGACTTGTTTTTCAATAAAATATTCTTGTACATCTCCCATCAATCGCAAAGCAAATTCAGTTGAAAAAATACAGGTATTTTGCGCTTGATCCTCTTTTAAAATATCTGCCTGAACAGTCCCACGAACTTGAGCTAAAGTATCTTTTTTAATTTTTTGATAGGTTTCTTTGGGTAAAACAAGGTCGCCAGTTAGCCCTAAAAGCATTAACCCTAGACCATTGTTTCCCTCAGGCAATTCTCCTTGATACATGGGCCTTTTTATTCCTGCATTGTCGTACACTTCTTTGAATGTTGCTTCAACTTTTTCTTCTAATTGGTGTTCTTTTATGTACTTCTCACAATTTTGATCAATGGCAGCATTCATAAAGAAGCCTAACAACATCGGTGCAGGTCCATTGATTGTCATAGAAACAGAAGTTGTTTTATGGCTTAAGTCGAAACCAGAATATAGTTTTTTAGCATCATCTAAACAACAAATAGAGACACCTGCATTTCCAATTTTACCATAAATATCTGGTCTGTATCCAGGATCATTTCCATACAAAGTAACAGAGTCAAAAGCAGTAGACAACCGTTTTGCATTCATTCCCAGGCTTACATAATGAAATCTACGATTGGTTCTTTCAGGTCCACCCTCGCCAGCAAACATTCTAGTGGGGTCTTCACTGGTTCTTTTAAAAGGGTATAAACCCGCCGTATAAGGGAATTCTCCGGGAACATTTTCTTGTAAATTCCATCGAAGTAGATCTCCCCAAGCGGTGTATTTTGGGAGTGCTACTTTTGGTATTTTTGAGTCCGAAAGCGAGGTAGAATTTGTTGCTATGTGAATTTCTTTATCCCGAACGTTAAATGAATAAATAGGATTTTTATAGGTTTGAACTTTTTGTTGCCAGTTCAAAATAATTTCCCAATTGTATGGATCCAGCTCTAATTTTATTTTTTCAAATTGAGTTAAAAGAAGTGTTACAAACCCTTTTTCATCCGAATGAACAGTTTTTAGAAATTCTTCCTGTTTCAATCCAGTTTTGGTAAGTTGTATCTCAGAATTTGCGATGGATTCTATTGTTTTGTAAATTCCATACAATTTTTGAGCTACTTCAACTTGGGCAGCTACTTTTTTATCATAGCTTCTATTGTTTTCTGCTATTTCAGATAAATACCGAACTCTTGCAGGAGGAATTACAAATATTTTTTTAGAATTTTTATGAGTAACTTTAAAAGAGGATTTTAAATCTGCGTTTGTTTTATCGACCAATTTATCCATAATGCGTTTGTACAAGGTATGCATTCCTGGGTCGTTAAACTGAGAGGCAATTGTTCCAAAAACAGGAAGATCATTTTGATGCATATGCCATAAATTATTATTGCGCATATATTGTTTTTTTACATCGCGAATGGCATCCAAAGCTCCTCTTTTGTCAAATTTATTAATGGCTACAATATCGGCAAAATCTAACATGTCAATTTTCTCCAATTGAGTAGCCGCTCCAAATTCAGGGGTCATTACATATAAAGAAATGTCTGAATGTTCAATGATTTCAGTGTCCGATTGTCCAATTCCAGAGGTTTCTAGGATAATCAAATCAAATGCTGCGGCTTTTAAAACTTGGACAGCCTCATTGACGTGTTTAGACAAGGCTAAATTAGATTGTCTTGTAGCTAGAGAACGCATGTAGACACGTTTGTTGTGAATTGCATTCATGCGAATTCTGTCGCCCAAAAGCGCTCCTCCTGTTTTTCTCTTAGAGGGATCTACAGAAATGATACCGACTGTTTTTTTAGGAAAGTCAGTTAAAAAACGGCGAACAAGTTCATCTACTAAGGAAGACTTTCCTGCTCCACCAGTTCCTGTGATTCCTAAAACTGGAGTGTTAGATTTTGTATTTTTCTTATGAATAATTGCTAAAGTGTCTTTGGCAATTTCTGGAAAATTTTCAGCTGCAGAAATAATTCTTGCGATGCTTCCCATGTCTTTATTTGCTATATTTTTAATTTCATCATGGAGTCTATCTCCAATAGCAAAATCAGCTTGTTGTACCAAGTCATTAATCATTCCCTGCAATCCTAAGATACGTCCATCGTCTGGTGAATAAATTCGCGTAATTCCGTATTCCATTAATTCTTTGATTTCTTTCGGGAGAATTACGCCGCCACCGCCGCCAAAAATTTTAATATGATGTGCTCCTTTTTTTTGCAGTAAATCAAACATGTATTTAAAATATTCAATATGGCCTCCCTGATAGGAGGTCATTGCGATGGCATTTGCATCTTCTTGAATTGCGCAATTGACTACCTCTTCAACACTTCTATCATGGCCTAAATGAATCACTTCTACACCGGTGGATTGAATGATTCTACGCATGATATTGATGGCGGCATCATGGCCGTCAAAAAGAGAGGCAGCAGTTACAATTCTTACTTTATGCTTAGGTTTATAAGGTGCAATTTGATTCATTCGTAATTTATATCTTAAATAAAGATAGCAATTTACGAAATTCTTAAAATAATAGCTATTTTTTTGAATAGTTAATTAATTCATCTAAAAAATAAATATATTTGTTTTATATTTTGAAAGATACATCCAATGACATTTAAAGCTCAAATTCAGCAAGGTATTCCAGATGTTTTACCAAGTGTAAAGAAATATGAATTAGAAATAAATCATGCACCAAAACGCAAATCAATTTTATCAGCAGATGAAAAAAAATTAGCATTGAGAAATGCCCTGCGATATTTTGACGCAAAACACCACAAAGTACTACTTCCTGAATTTGCTGATGAGCTTGAAAAATATGGTCGAATTTACATGTATCGTTTCCGTCCAGATTATGAAATGAAAGCTAGGGATATTTCTGAATACCCCGGAAAGTCTGAGCAAGCAAAAGCAATAATGCTTATGATTCAAAACAACTTGGATTGTGCAGTAGCACAGCATCCACACGAACTGATAACGTATGGAGGAAATGGTGCTGTCTTTCAAAATTGGGCGCAATATTTATTAACGATGAAGTATTTATCGGAAATGACCCAAACACAAACTTTAACGATGTACTCTGGTCATCCAATGGGATTGTTTCCATCCCACAAAAATGCTCCGAGAGTTGTCGTTACAAACGGAATGGTCATTCCGAACTATTCCAAGGCAGATGATTGGGAAAAAATGAATGCACTTGGGGTTTCTCAATACGGACAAATGACAGCAGGAAGTTATATGTACATTGGTCCGCAGGGAATTGTACACGGTACAACAATAACCGTGTTAAATGGGTTTAGAAAAATAAATAAAGAACCCAAAGGAAGTTTGTTTGTTACTTCCGGTTTGGGTGGAATGTCTGGAGCACAACCTAAGGCTGGAAATATAGCCGGTTGTATCACAATTTGTGCAGAAGTAAATCCAAAAATTACTCAAATTAGGTTAGACCAAGGTTGGGTAGATGAGAAAATCACTAATTTAGATATTTTAGTAAAGAGAGTCCGATTAGCAAAAGAAAAAAAAGAAGTTGTTTCGTTGGCCTATTTGGGCAATATTGTAGATGTCTGGGAGAAGTTAGAGGAAGAAAATATTTATGTAGATTTAGGATCCGATCAAACTTCCTTACACAATCCTTGGGCAGGGGGGTATTATCCTTCAGACCTTTCTTTTGACCAAGCCAATAAAATGATGACAGAAAATCCAATCGAATTCAAAAAGAAAGTTCAAGAAACCCTAAAAAGACATGTAAATGCAATTAACAGACATACGTCCAAAGGGACCTATTTTTTTGATTATGGAAATGCTTTTTTATTAGAATCAAGTAGGGCAGGGGCTGATATTATGGCTGCAAATAATATCGATTTTAAATATTCAAGTTATGTGCAAGACATTATGGGACCGATGTGTTTCGATTATGGTTTTGGACCTTTTAGATGGGTTTGTGCCTCTGGAGATCCAGAAGATTTAGCGAAAACGGATGCCATTGCTTGTGAGGTTTTAGAACAAATAATGCAAGATTCACCCGATGAAATTCAGCAACAAATGGCAGATAATATTCAATGGATTCGAGGGGCACAGGAGAATAATTTGGTGGTTGGTTCACAAGCAAGAATTCTATATGCAGATGCTGAAGGACGTGTTAAAATAGCCCAAGCTTTTAACAAAGCTATTAAAAAAGGAGCTATTGGAGCTGTTATTTTAGGGAGAGATCATCATGATGTTTCAGGAACAGATTCCCCTTACAGAGAAACCTCTAATATTTATGATGGATCTAAGTTTACAGCAGACATGGCTATCCAAAATGTTATTGGAGATAGTTTTAGAGGTGCCACCTGGGTTTCTATTCATAATGGAGGAGGAGTTGGATGGGGAGAAGTTATCAATGGAGGTTTTGGCATGCTTCTTGATGGTACAAAGGCAGCCTCCAAGCGTCTGAAATCCATGCTTTTCTGGGATGTAAATAATGGTATTTCAAGAAGAAGTTGGGCTAGAAATAAAGAAGCTGTTTTTGCGATTAAAAGAGCAATGAAAGCAGAAAAAAAATTACAAGTAACACTTCCTAACTTGGTTGATGATGCTTTGATAGAATCTATAATTTAAAATCGATTACAATGAAAAAATATGTTCTTTTATTGATGAGTGCAATCGTGTTGTTCTCCTGTAATTCAGTTAAAGTACTTTCTGATTACGATGCTAACGTAGATTTTGAAACCTACAAGACGTTTGCATTTTATAAGCCAGAAATAGACAAAGCTAAAATTTCAGATTTAGACAAAAAAAGAATTTTAAGAGCCATTGAGGGAGCCTTGTTGGAGAAAGGATTTACAAAGTCCGAGACTCCAGATATGTTGGTAGGTATTTTTGCAAAATCTAGAGAGAAAGTAAATGTAAATCAAAACAACATAGGTTTTGGATGGGGATGGGGATGGAATCCTTGGATGATGAATGGGATGAATACAAACTTACAGATCTCTCAATATTCAGAGGGAACCTTGTTCATTGATTTTATCGATACAGCAAAAAAAGAATTGATTTGGCAGGGGGTCGGAACAGGTGCTCTCAATATACAAAATCGTGAAAAGAAAGAAATTAGAATTAAAGAATTCGTAAAAGAAATTATGACTCAATTTCCTCCAGAGTCTGAGACGAAGAGTAAATAAGAGGTGTCAACGATTCAAATAGCTTTTTTTATTTAAAACAGTTCAATCATAAAATGTATAACAAAAGAATACCTTTGGAAGAGGATGACTACTATGTAAATGAGCTAGGTTATAAAGTATTTACAGAAAAGTATCATCTCAAAAGAGGCTATTGTTGTAAAAGTGGTTGTAAGCACTGCCCCTATGGTTACGATAAAAAAACGGATAGTTTTCTAGTATAATTTTTAACGTATTTCTGATACTTATTACAAATGAAAACGAGTTGTTAAAATTTCAGCCATTTCTTGTTGAAGCTCTCTCGCTTTTAATGCTGCTTTTTGGGCAAATTCTTCCTCCTTGGATGCGTAAATAATTCCTCTAGAAGAGTTAATTAATAAACCAATATTTTCTGACAATCCATATTTACAGACTTCTTGTAAGTTTCCGCCTTGGGCACCAACACCCGGTACTAATAAAAAAGAAGTAGGTAGAATTTTTCTGATTTCTTTAAAATAAGCTGCTTTTGTTGCTCCAACAACATACATTAAGTTTTCTGAATTCTTCCAAGATTTTGAAGTTTCTAAAACGTGTTGATAGAATTCTGTATCGGCTATTTTTTTTGTTTGAAAATCGAAAGCACCCTCATTGGAGGTAAGTGCTAATAAAATGGTGTGTTTGTCTTTAAAAGCTAAAAAGGGTTCTACAGAATCTTTTCCCATATAGGGCGCAACGGTAACAGAATCAAAAGCTAAATCCTCAAAAAAAGCTTTGGCATACATGGTTGAGGTATTTCCAATATCTCCACGTTTTGCATCGGCGATCGTATATATTTCAGGGTATGTACGATTTAAATACTGAATGGTTTTTTCCAAGGATTTCCATCCTTTTAAACCATATGCTTCGTAAAAAGCAGTATTTGGTTTGTAGGCAACACACAGGTGGTGAGTGGCATCAATAATTGCTTTATTAAACTCAAAAATTGGATCCGCTGTTTTTAAAAGATGTGTTGGAATTTTATCGATATCTACATCCAATCCAATACATAAAAATGATTTTTTCTTCTGAATTTGAGCAATAAGTTCTTGTGTTGTCATTTTTTTTCTAAAAGTTACGCAAAAGTAGTTAATTTTGTTTTTTAAATAAAGTTTCAAGTTGAAAGTATTTGATCTATTGAAACTCAAAAAAAATAAAAGATGTTTAAAAAAGTATCCATTTTAGTGTTTCTAATTTTTGTGGCTTGTCAATATGAAGTTCCATCTACTTTTTCTGAAAAAGCACTCAATGAAAAATTATATAGTTTAGGGGATGTTTCTTCTACTTTTAAGGAAGTCATTGACAACCATCGTGGTAAAAAGGTTTTAATTGATGTTTGGGCTTCTTGGTGTAGAGATTGTATTGAGGGAATTCCAAGGGTAAAAGAGTTGCAAAAAGAATTTCCTGAAGTGGTTTATTTGTTTTTATCCGTTGATGAAAAAGTAGGATCTTGGAAAAGAGGTGTGAAACGCTATCGCCTCGAAGGAGAACATTACAACCTTCCAAAAGGAATGAAAAATGGAGATTTGGTTTCGTTTTTGGATTTGAGCTGGATACCTAGGTATTTAGTCCTCGATGAAAAAGGGCAAATCATCCTTTTTAATGCCATAGATGCTTCCGATAAAAAGATCAAAGAAGCTTTAAAAGGTTCTATATAAATCGTTTTAGTAACTATTTCTTTTTCTCAATGGATTTGTCATTCCATTTCTTAAATTTACAGCAAAATTAATTAGATATAAATACCTATATTTTAGGTAGTAAAATTAGAATTATGAGAACAAAAATAGTAGCAGGAAACTGGAAAATGAATAATGATAAGAAAGAGAGTAAAGCCCTTATCAAAGATTTAAAAAAGGCACTCAAAAAAGAGCAGTTAGAAAATACTCGTGTTATTGTTGCTCCTACTTTTGTCAACTTATCTTCTTCAATAAAAGCAGCTAAAAACTCCAAAGTTGAGGTAGTTGCTCAAAACATGCACCAAGCAAAAAATGGGGCTTATACAGGTGAGATTTCTGCTCAGATGTTAAAAGCAATAGGCATTAAAACAGTTATTTTAGGACACTCAGAAAGAAGAACGTATTTTAATGAAACAGATGCGTCTTTGGCGGAAAAAGTAGATGCAGTTCTAGAAAATAATTTAGAAACAATTTTTTGTTTTGGGGAGTTATTGGAAGATAGAAAGTCTGATACTCACTTTGCAGTTGTAGAAAGTCAATTAAAAAATGCACTATTTCATTTAGAGGCGGATGCTTGGAAAAGTATTGTGTTAGCATATGAGCCAGTTTGGGCAATTGGAACAGGTGAAACTGCGAGTGCTGATCAAGCTCAAGAAATGCATGCATTTATTAGAGGTATCATTGAAAAACAATACAATAAGGAAGTTGCAGAGTCAGTTTCTGTATTGTATGGAGGAAGTGTTAAGCCAGCCAATGCCAAAGAAATTTTCTCAAAACCAGACGTAGATGGTGGTTTAATTGGAGGAGCTGCATTAAATGTAACTGATTTTACAGGAATTATTAACGCTATTTAAGCGCCCTATTTAAAGATATTTACAATAAATTTGCATCAAGATTTTTTTAAATTTTGATGCATTTTTTTTAAGAATACATGTATGGATAATATATATATAGAATATCATTTTACAGTCTCTCCAAAAGAGCCAGGGACAGAAATTTTAATTGCAGAACTGGGAGCTGTTGGTTTTGAAAGTTTTGTTGAAAATGAGCAGGGTGTCATCGGATACATTCAAAAAGAAGATTGGAATACGACTCTTTTGGATACTATTTTTATTTTAAATTCCGATGAAATTTTAATTCAGTATACAAAAAATGAAGTCGAACAAACCAATTGGAATGCAGAATGGGAAAAGAATTTTAAGCCTATTCAAGTAGATGATTTGGTTAGTATAAGAGCCCCTTTTCATGAAAATCCTCATTTAAAATATGATATTGTAATCGTTCCAAAAATGAGTTTTGGAACAGGGCATCACGAAACAACCCACATGATGGTTCAGCATTTATTAGCATTAGATTTAGAAAATAAAAAGGTCTTAGATATGGGATGTGGAACTGGAATTTTAGCAATTTTTGCAGAAATGAAAGGTGCCAACCCAGTAGATGCGATTGATATTGATGCTTGGTGCTATGAAAATTCTTTGGAAAATATTGCCCGTAATAATTGTAGTCATATTACTGTTTTTGAAGGAGATTCGGCATTGTTAATCGATAAAAAGTATGATGTTATTATTGCAAATATTAACAGAAATATTTTATTAGAAGATATGAATATTTACGCAAATTGTTTACATGAAAATGGGGTATTACTGCTAAGTGGTTTTTATCAAGAAGATATTTCAATGATAGATGCCGAAGTTTCAAAATACAATTTAAAATTGGAGTCTTTTATTGAAAGAAATAATTGGGTTGCATTGAAATACAATAAGTTGTAATTTTACAACCATGGGTGTAAAAGAAAAAATACAAGAACAAGTTGATGTCCTCGAACAAGAGGCTTATCAACATGAAATTGTCTTGCACAATGACGAAGTAAATACGTTTGATTTTGTTATTGAGTCATTGATTCGTGTTTGTGAGCATACTCTAGAACAAGCTGAACAGTGTACCATTCTTGTTCATTACAAAGGAAAATGTATTGTTAAATCGGGAGCCTATGAAGATTTAGAACCAAGGTGTTCTGAGTTATTGCGTTTAGGCTTGTCTGCAGAATTGGTGTAACCATGGAAAATATTTTCAAATATTATGAGTTTTCAGACTTTTTTTTAGATGTATCAGGAGTTTTTTCTGAGAACGAAATTAGTTATTCGGTTCTAAATGAAACACATTTTTTGATTTTTGAAAAAAAGAACAGCTCTTATAATTTATATGTTTCAAAATATCATCAAAAAAAGGATATTGGTGTCAGAAAACCAGAGATTTTAGAGCTATTAATTGAAAATTATAATAAAAGTATTCCAGCGCATCGTGTCGCGATAAAGCAATATTTCGATTAAAATTCATCTCACAGGAGTGTTTTTAAATTTATTGGATAATTTCATTTACAACCTTGTAAATCAAACTAGTTTCATATCCTTTTCGCATTAAAAAATCGGTCAGTTTTTTCTTCTTTTTAAATAGGTTTGTTTCCTTAATGAGCTCGTTTCTGTTTTTAGTAATTTTATAAAGCGTCTCTTGGTATTCGTCATCATCAATCTCTTTAAGCCCAGTTTTGATATTATATGCAGAAATTTCTTTAAATTTTAGTTCCCTAATAATGCGTTCTTTTCCCCATTGTTTTATTCTAAATTTACCCCTAGCAAAACTTTTAGCAAAACGTTCCTCATTTAAAAAATTATGCTGAATTAGATGAAGGAAAATCAGATCTTTTGCTTCTGGAATCAAGAGATATTCTTTCATTTTAGTGGCTACTTCTTTATGACATCGATCTTGATAGACACAATAGTGTTCTAGCTTTTTTTTAATTTCATCAACGGTAAAAGACTTTTTTAAGGTCATAAAAAATTCAATTTCAAGATTTTAAAAACAATCGATCAAACACAAAAAGGAGTCCTATGATTTTTCACTCCTTTTTGCCATTAGTAGTTTTAAGCAGCAATTTTATTGGATGCTGTATTGTTTTGAATCCACATTTTAAATTGTGTAATTAGATAGAATAAAATAGGGACTACAATTAAGGTTAAAAATGTTGCAATCACTAAACCGTAAATAACAGTCCATGCCAAAGGTCCCCAAAAAATTACATTATCCCCTCCAAAATAAATGTTTGCATCAAACTCGCTAAATAACGTAAAGAAATTTATATTGAGTCCAATGGCTAAGGGAATTAAGCCTAGGATGGTTGTAATTGCCGTTAGTAAAACAGGCCGTAAACGTGCCCCACCGGCTTTTACAATACTGTTAAATAATGCTTCTTTGGGTAGGTATTCACTTTCTTTTAAACCCAATTCAACCTTTTTTCTATCAATTAATAATTGTGCGTAATCTAGTAATACGACCCCATTGTTTACGACGATTCCTGCAAGAGAAATAATACCCATCATGGTCATCATAATTACAAAAGGGGCTCCAGAAATAACCAAACCACCAAAGACTCCTATAAAACTTAAGAAAATAGCCAGCATAATAATTCCTGGTTTAGAAACTGAATTAAATTGAAAAATTAAGATAAAGAAGATCAAGGCCAATCCTGTGAAAAACGCGCCAACTAAAAAGTTCATTTGTTTGTCCTGCTCTTCTAATTGTCCTGTATAATCAATTTTAATTCCTTTGGGAAGGTTTTTAAAGTTTTTCATTTCATCCCTAATTTTCCCTACAACAGCTCTGGCGTCTGTTTCTCCGGGAGCCAATGCAGAGTATACAGTAACGACGCGTTTAATTTTTTTGTGTTTTATAGCGCTAAAACCTGAATTGTTATTTTGGACTGCAACTGCAGAAACAGGAATCTCTTTTACTTTTCCAGAGGCCATGTCTCTAAAAATTATATTCTGATTAAAAATAGCACTTTTATTGTATCTATTTTTTTCATTAAAACGAACATAAATATCATAATCTTCACCATCTTCTTTGTAGATTCCCGCTTTATTTCCAAAGATAGAGGCTCTTAATTGCTGACCTACTTGACCAGTGCTCACCCCTAATTCTCCTGCCTTTTTTCTATCGACAAGAACCTTCATTCCTGGTTTGTCTCTATTTACATCGATCTTTAATTCGTCGATCCCAGAGATACTTTTCGTATTGATATAGTCTCGCATGTTTTCAGCGACATTAATTAATTCGGCGTAATCATCTCCTTGAATTTCAATATTAATGGGTGCTCCAACTGGAGGGCCATTTGCATCTTTTTCAACAGAAATTAACACTCCAGGATAAATACCAACCAAAGCGCTTTGCACCTTTTGACGTAATAGTTCACTATCCAAGCCTCTTCTGTACTTGTATTCTCTCATAGAGGCTGTGATTTTCCCTTTGTGAGGCATTTCTGCTGCAGATCCTCCATCTGTTTCTGGGTTTCCAGCACCTTCACCTACCTGAGAAACGATACTTTCTATCATAAAATTGAAATCACCATCCATATAATCATCACTATACAGAACTTCAGCAACTTTTTGCTCTATTTGTTGCGTAATGTTATTTGTTTTTTTGATATCGGTTCCTTCTGGGTATTCTATGTATACTATAATTTGATTTGGTTTGTTATCTGGGAAAAATTCTACTTTTGTTCGTTGAGATTTCAGAGACATTCCAAAGCCTGAAAAAGCGACAATCAGTAATACAAACGTCCCAACAATTAATAAATAAGGAGTCCAACCGGTCATGGCTCTTTTTAACTGTCTTTCGTACCAAGATTCTAAACGAGGTAACACCTTATTTTGAAAACTGTTTGCCCAGCCTCTTAGAAAGAATCGATATACCCAAAGCATTATTGCTGTAAAAACAATCAAACTACCAATAGCTTTGTAAGCTCCTCCCGTAAAAAAAATGAGCAGACCTAGTACAAACATTATACTGGTAAGAAGAATGATTTTTTTTAGGGGCATATTTTTATCCTCTACGCTCATGTATTGTGAAACCAGGACTGAATTAAAAAAGATTGCAACCAATAAAGAGGATCCTAAAACTGTTGACAGGGTAATGGGTAATAATTTCATAAAATCACCCATTATTCCAGGCCAAAGACCCAAAGGGATGAATGCTGCTACGGTTGTTGCTGTAGATATGATGATGGGATATGCAATTTCACTGATCCCTTTTTTTGCTGCACTAACCCTGTCCATTCCTTCTTCATCCATCAAACGGTAGACGTTTTCAACAACAACGATTCCATTATCTACCAACATTCCGAGTCCCATAATCAATCCAAAAAGAATCATGGTATTCATGGTGTATCCCAAGAAGTTAAGGATCATTAAAGACATGAACATAGACATTGGGATTGCAAATCCAACAAATACAGCGTTCTTAAACCCTAAGAAAAACATCAGGACAACGACCACTAAAATAACACCAAAAATGATATTATTGACCAAATCATCTACTTGACCGATTGTTTTTGGTGACTGATCGTTGGTGATGCTAACGTTTAAATCTTTTGGGAAAGTAGTTGCTATTGCTTCGTTGACAATTTTTTTTATTTTGTCTGCGGCAGCAACCATATTTTTACCCGCACGTTTTTTAACATCTAACATGACCACTGCGGCACCTTTTTCTCTTGCGTAGGTTGTTTTGTCTTTGTCTTTAAAAGCAACTGTAGCTACATCTTTTAAATATACAGGATTGTTAAATTCAGATTTTATTACAAAATTTTCTAAATCAGAGGGTTTGTCAATCTCCCCTATAATTCGAAGGGTTCTTCGTTGCCCACTTGTGATAAAATTCCCTGCAGACATTGTTATGTTCCCATTTCCAATTGCAGAAGTGATGTCATTAAAACTAACTTTAGCCGCCATCATTTTATAAATATCGACTGCAACTTCTACCTCTTTGTCTTGCGCACCTCTGATATCGGCTTTTTTAATTTCAGGGAGGTCTTCAATTTCATCCTGTAAATATTCACCGAACTCTTTTAATTTGTACACTGGGTAATCTCCAGAAATATTAATATTTAAGATGGGCATTTCTTCAGACATACTCAAATTAAAAACATTTGGCGCTATTTTAGCTCCGTTAAATGTCGGCCAATCCTCACTTGAAGTTTCGGTATCTATTTCATCCTTTATTTTTTGCTTTGCAAGTTCTACGGAAATGTTTTCGTCAAATTCAACAACAACAATCGAGTAATCTTCTTGAGATGTAGACGTAACTTCTACGACATTACTAACTGTTTTTACTTTGTCTTCTAAAGGGTCTGTAATTAACTTTTCTATATCTTCTGCAGTATTACCCGGGTAGACTGTACTTATATAAATCTTTGTTTCTTTTACCTCAGGGAAGTTTTCTCTAGCCATACTAAAATAAGCTGAAATTCCATAGAAAAAAAAGACACCCATGAGGGCATAGATCGTTGTTTTATTTCGAATTGCCCAAGATGATAATTTAAAATCTTTGTCTATTTTCTTTTGTTTTGTCATCATTTATCAATTTTATTTCTCGATAACTTTTACCTTCTGTCCGTTGTTTACACTTCGAGCACCTTCTTTTATGATTTCAGAGCCAACGGCTAAGTTTTCTATGACTTCAATCAAATCTCCTTGTGTTTTCCCTGTTTTAATAATTAACTTCTGCGCTATTGCCTCTTGATTTGAATTTTTATTTTTGATAATGTAAATAAATTCCTCTCCCTTAGAGTTTTCAGAAATAATACTTTGTGGAATTAAAATAGCTTTGGGGTCTGTATAGTCATTGATTAAAAGTTTTGCCGTTAAATTAGGTTTGATATTCCCATTTTCATTGGTCACAGGAACCTCAATGTTAAAAGACCTGTTGTTCGGTTTTATATAATTACCAACTTGCCTTACAGAACTGCTTATTTTTTTTTCGAGCACAGGGAATTCTATAGAAACTTCTTTGCCTTTGGTGATGGTTGTCAAATATCTTTCTGGGACCTCTGCTTCAACATGCATGTTGTTTAAATTCATGATTCTAAAAACTTCTGAGCCCTGTCCTGGAGCAATAACTGTCCCAGGTTCTTTCATAACATCGTCTATAACCCCTGAAAAAGGAGCTCTTATTGATGCTTTTGAGAGTTGACTTTTCAATTGTTCCAAAGCATTTTTTTGAGATTCATAATTTGCTTTTGTTTGTAAAAATTGAATTTCGGAACCTATTTTTTGTTCCCACAAGCGTTTTTGACGTTCATAGGTGGTTTTGCTCAATTCAGTTGTTACCTCTAGTTGTGCTAGTTGATTACTTAATCCACCATCATCTATGGTTGCTAGTAATTCGCCTTTTAAAACCTGTTGTCCTTCCTTCACAAAAACAGCCTTCAAAATACCTGGGATTTCAGGATAAATCAGAATATTTTGTTTTGTCGTTACATTTCCCTGAATTTCTAAGTAATGTTTAAATACCTCCTCTTTTGTAGTTATTGTCGTGATTAATGGAAGTTTTTGAAGCGTGTCTTTTTCGGCGATTGCAGCATCTATTTTTTTTAAATCGTTACTTTTCGCATCTATTTTTGCTGATAGTTCTTTCTTTTTGGCAATCAATTCTTTGAGGGTTCCCTTGGAAACGAGCGCTTCTATTGAAGCTGAATTTTTTTCTCCACAGGAGTTAAAGGCCAATACAAGTAGGAATAATGAGTATATTTTTTTCATCCGATTTTTTATTTAATTGGTAGGTTTAATGCGTTTTCTAATGTTGCTTTTTTTGATATGACATTCAACATCGATTGAATGTAATTTTGTTGTTGTGCATAGAGTTGATTTTGTGCTTGTAATAAATCGAAACTAGAGGAAATTCCTTCAAAGAACTTGATCCGTTGTTTTTTTTCTATTCTCTCTGCTAAACCAACATTTTTCTTAGCTGTTTTATAGTTCTCTATACTTAGTTGGTAATCACTTTTTGCTTTGTCAGCCATTAAACTCAGGCGTTCTTGTGTTTCTTTCAATTTAATATTGGACGTCTCTAGGGCTATCTTTGCCTGGGCTGTTTTAGAAGTTCTTGATAAACTTGAATAAATAGGGATTGTTAAACTGACTCCAAATTGAGAAGAAGCAAACCATTTTTGATTGCTGTCAAAAAATGAAAAATTATTTGAAAAACCTGAGTAACCATAATTTATAAATGCAGACAAACTAGGAAGCGCTTTGCTTTGTTCTAATCGAACAAGTAGTTTCTTTGATTCTCTATCATTTTCGGCAATTTTAAAATCAATGTGATTTGAAACATCAAACGTTTTTAAATAAAATGCCGAATGACTGTTTTTTTCTGCCAATCCATCTAACGAATCCGTTAAGATCACTTTTGTTTCAATGGGATACCCGATTGCGATGTTCAACATTTTGTATGAAATAGCATTCATCCTTTTCATTCCATTGAGTTCACTTATTAAATTTCCCAGTGTAATTTCTAATTGCTCAATATCCTCCTCTTCATTGAATCCGTTGTTAAATATTTTTCTAGCATCATTTAAACTCTCAGTTAGAATGCGTATGTTGCCTTTTAATATTGTTATGCTATTTTCTGTCACCAAGACATTTCCATAGGCATTGATCACGTTTTCTCTGGTGAGTAGTTCTATTTTTTCATTGGCTTTTTTAGAGATGTCTAAATAGGTTTTTGAAGCTTGTACTCCAACTAAAAATGATCCATCAAACAATAGTTGACGAATAGTTGCAAAAGCATTAATACCTTGCCTTTTTCCAAAGATCAACTCTTCATCGATTCCATCTCCGTTAAAATCAGACAAATTAACTTGCTGTTGAATCCAGTTTTGGTAGTCCACTCTTCCTTCAATTTGAGGAAGGCCAACCGAAGTGGTTTCTTTGATTTTTTCGTAAGCAGATTTGATGTCATTTTTTGAAGTTTTGATAGTATAACTATGTTCGATAGCATGATCTATTGCTTCTTGCAGAGAGAGGCTTGTTTTTTCTTCTTGAGCAGTTGTTAAGGAGAAAAAAAACAGATGGATGATACTTGCCAGAATTATTTTTTTCATTTCAATTATATTTTCAGTTTTAATTGGGTTTCTAGATGTTGGAGCCCTTTTTTGGTACAAATGCCACGTAAATGATATTCTAAATAAAAGTTAGCAAGTGTTTTCATTGAATAATCATTTAGCGGGAATAAATCTTTGTCTTTAATTCCAATGGTTCCGTTAAAGTAAATTCTACAAATAAATTCTATGTCTATACAATCTCTATACAATCCAATTTCAATTCCTTTTTTTAAATTATTGGAAACAAAATCTTGCATAAGGTGAAATTGTTTTTCTGTTAAGGACTTATAAATTTTAGGATAATACTTTTGAAGTTGATACTGTGGAGATGATTTCTCGTTTTTAAGATTTTCCATTACAAGCTTGTTGATTGAAAAAAGTTCATGAATAGGATTCATTCCTACCTCACAAATTTCATCAATTCCAATACTTATAGTGTTGAACATGTCATGAGTGACAGTGTCTATGAGTTCTGTTTTGTTCTTAAAATATTTATAGATGGTTTTTTTTGAAACACCCATACTTCCGGCTATTTCGTCCATAGTGATGCTTTTAAACCCAAAGTTTAAAAAAAGATGCTTTGATTTTTCTAAAATTTTATCTTTCATTATTATGCTGCAAATTTAAGCATGGAAACTTAAAAAACACATAAAGTTTCCAAAGTTTTATAATTTTTTTAACATTTCTATGAAGAAGTCAGATTTCTTTGCATTATTTTTACAAAAAAATATAGATTTGGATATCTCAAATTATCAAAAAGATTTTATTAGCTATTTAGAATCAAAAAAATGGGTTAAAGAGCCGGCAAACCTTTACGAACCCATAGAATATATTCTTAAACTAGGGGGGAAGCGAATGCGACCTGTGTTAACGTTAATGGCTGCAGATATTTTTTCGGGAGCCTATCAAAAAGCCATGCCTGCTGCGCTTGCCATTGAGGTTTTTCATAACTTCACTCTAATTCATGATGATATTATGGATGATGCTCCTCTAAGACGAGGGAAAGATACAGTTCATGAAAAATGGAATCTCAATACAGGAATTCTTTCTGGTGATGCCATGTTAATCTTAGCTTATCAATATTTTGAAAATTATGAACCTCTTATTTTTCAGAAATTAGCCAAATTATTTAGCAAAACAGCTTTAGAAGTTTGTGATGGACAACAACTAGATGTAGATTTTGAAACTAGAAGTGATGTGACCATAGATGAGTACATCAACATGATTCGTTTAAAAACGTCTGTTTTAGTTGCTGCAGCCTTAAAAATGGGAGCGTTTGTCTCTAATACCACTGATGAAAATGCAAATTTAATATATGATTTTGGATTAAATTTAGGCTTGGCTTTTCAATTGCAAGATGATTATCTAGATGCTTTTGGAGATCCAGCAACTTTTGGAAAACAAGTAGGTGGGGACATCATAGAAAACAAAAAGACTTTTTTGTATTTAAAATCATTAGAGGTTTCTAATGAGGAAGATAGAAGTAAATTAGAGTTTTACTTCAATCAAAAGTTAGAAGATAATTCATATAAGATCACAGAAGTTCTTAGGATTTTTGAGCGAAATGATATCCCAATTCTTATCAAAGAGCAAATTAAAAAATATACAGAAAAAGCATTCAAGACCCTATTTTTGATTAATATTTCTGAAGAAAAAAAGGAGATTTTGAAGCGTTTTGGACTTTCGTTAATGAACAGATCTGTCTAAGTAATTAAAAGAAAAAAGTTGTGCTATGTTTAAAAAAAACAGTACATTTGTCGTCGTTATTGGTCCCATAGCTCAGTTGGTTAGAGCATCTGACTCATAATCAGAGGGTCCTTGGTTCGAGCCCAAGTGGGACCACTTAAAAAAAATTGCACAGTTTAAAATACTTTTTAACTTCAAACGGGGGCGTTATGAAAAATAAGAAATTGCTATTCAGTGGTATCTTTTTGTTGCTAGCCATTTATGGTATAGCTCAAGGACCACCACCACCACCACCAAATTATGGTTTGCCTATAGATGGAGGGTTGGTTTTTTTGTCTATTGTCGCTGTTTTATTTGGAATAAGAAAACTTAGACGCTAGTCAATCTGCTAACATATTTTCCGATCACATCAAATTCTAAATTTACAGGATCTCCTTTTTTAAGAAATTTAAAGGTTGTATTTTCTATGGTATAGGGTATAATGGCAACGCTAAATTCATTTTGTTTGGAATTTACTACTGTCAAGCTTACTCCATTGACCGTAATAGATCCCTTCTCTATGGTAACATTCTTATGCAAAGGACTATAGCTGAACGTAAAAATAGTACTTCCGTTTTCTTTGATTACATGGATACATGTACCTGTTTGATCAACGTGGCCCTGTACTATATGTCCATCGAGTCGATCTCCTAATTTCATACCTCTTTCAAGGTTTACAAAATGAGATGCAGATAAATTACCAATGGTGGTTTTGTCTAATGTCTCTTTGATGGCTGTAACAGTATATTCATTATTTTCAATGTTTATGACTGTGAGGCACACACCATTATGAGCTACACTTTGATCAATTTTTAGTTCCTTGGTAAATTCACTTTCGATGGTAATGTGAACATTGTCTTGATCTTTAACAACCTTTTTAATAGTACCAAGTGTTTCTATAATTCCGGTAAACATATCTGTAAAATTTAGTTACTTTTGTAAAGTTCAAAAATAAGGATAATACGATAGTTACTATGGATAAATCTGATAAAATTATAGTTGGTATTTCAATAGGAGATTTAAATGGAATAGGAGTAGAGGTAATTCTTAAAACCTTTCAAGACAAAAGAATGCTAGATTTTTGTACGCCCCTTATTTTTGGGAGTACAAAAGCGATTTCTTATCATAAGACTGCATTGAATATAGAGGTGCCTATTCATGGAATAACCTCTTTAAATCAGATACATCATACGAAGATTAATGTGTTAAACATTTGGAAAGAAGAAGTTTCTATTACATTAGGAAAGCCCACAAAAGAAGCAGGAGACTATGCAGCAAAATCTCTTGAAGCTGGGGTGGAGTATCTAAAAAATAAAAAAATAGATGTTTTATTAACAGCACCTATTAATAAAGAAACAATTCAATCAGATGATTTCAATTTTCCAGGTCATACAGAATATTTAGAAGATCAACTCAAGGGAGAGAGTTTAATGATTTTAATGACAGATGAATTAAAAATTGGACTCATTACCGGTCATATTCCAATTTCTAAAGTTGCAACAACAATTACCCCTTCTTTAATTAAAGACAAAGTAGAAACCTTGCATAGGTCACTTTTGGAAGACTTTGGGATTCAGAAACCAAAAATTGCAGTTTTAGCATTGAATCCTCATTGCGGAGATAGAGGGGTTATTGGAAAAGAAGATGATGAAATTTTAAAACCAACAATTGAAGAGATAAAAACTTCTGGGAAATTAGTTTTTGGGCCTTATGCAGCAGACGGTTTTTTTGGATCTAAAACCTATCAATTATTTGATGGTGTTTTGGCAACTTATCACGATCAAGGGTTGGCTCCTTTTAAGGCTTTGTCCTTTGGAAAAGGAGTGAATTATACCGCAGGGCTAAGTGAAATTAGAACTTCACCAGATCACGGAACTGGATATGATATAGCTGGTAAAAACACTGCAAATCCTGCTTCTTTTAAAGAAGCATTGTTTACTGCGATTCAGGTTTTTAAAACAAGAAAAGAGTACAAAGAACTCACGAAAAATCCACTTCAAACCAAGTAAAAAACTTTTATCTTATTAGATTGTAGAATAATAATTTTTTATATCTTTGCACGCTCAATGGATGTTTGGTAATGAAAGACTTAAAAAAATTCAACATACAGTTTGTAGGATTAAA
>CBFIGS010000019.1:0-25579 GCA_965662295.1 Polaribacter sp.
AAAAATGCAATAAAAGTAAACAACGCTTTGGATTATCAGACGAATATTCCTGGGATATATGCCATTGGTGATGTCAATACCTATCCAGGGAAACTCAAGTTGATTTTATGTGGTTTTCACGAAGCTACTTTAATGTGTCAGAGCGCATATAAGCGAATTTTCCCTAACAAAAGATATGTAATGAAATACACTACCGTTGGAGGGGTCGATGGTTTTGATGGAACCAGAAAAGAAGCTCCCAAAGCAGTAGTTAAGGCAATTCATTAGTAAGATTTTTATCAGGTTTACGTAACTTTGCAAAAAATATCAATAAAATCAATCAGATGCAAGACATCCATATTAAAATAACAGACAGAAAGGGAGAGGTTCACGAAGTAGTTGCACCAACAGACATGGCTATGAATCTTATGGAGGTTGTTCGTTCCTATGAGTTGGCAGAAGAGGGAACTATTGGTGTTTGTGGTGGAATGGCGATGTGTGCATCATGTCAGTGTTATGTGAAATCTGATCATGAATTACCTGAAATAACAGACGATGAAGATGCAATGTTAGCAGAAGCATTTCATGTAGAAGAAAATAGTAGATTAGGTTGTCAAATTCAAATGACGCCTGAAATGGACGGTTTGGAAGTTGAATTAGCACCAGAAATATAAGAGCTAAAATGAGAGAAGTTGCAGAAAAAGTAGTTTTTAGGAATTATAGTATGTGTTTGAGAGATGCAGTAGCAATTTTCACAAAACAATTAATCAATAATTTATTTGATGTAAATCATCTTACTGAAAGTGGCGTGCAAACAAGAGCACAATTTTTACAAATATTAGAAAGGTTGTCCATCAAAAATGGGATAAATTTATGGGATGATTTTGAAAACTCTTTTGTTTCAATAAGACAAAAATTAGATTTGGACGCAGCTGCCACAGAGAAAAATGATCCTGCTGCAAAAAGTTTAGAAGAGGTTTATTTGGCATATCCAGGGTTTTATGCGATTGCTGTTCATCGTTTAAGTAATCAATTATTAAAATTGGGAGTTGCTACTTTACCCAGAATGATGAGCGAGTTTGCACACAGTATCACTGGAGCAGATATTCATCCGGGAGCAGAAATAGGGAATTCTTTTTTTATAGATCATGCAACAGGAATCGTGATAGGAGAAACCACCATTATTAGAGATCATGTGCAGATTTTTCAAGGAGTTACTCTGGGTGGAATTCAGGTTAGAAAAAAATTAGCTTCTACGAAAAGGCATCCTACCATAGAAAATGGAGTTATCATTTATGCAAATGCGACAATTTTAGGAGGAGATGTTCTTATTGGAGCAGATGCTACAATTGGAGCGAATGTTTGCATTACAGAATCTATTCAAGCAAATTCTATTGTAACCCTGCAATCAGAGAACAATATTTTTTTAAAGAAAAAATAGAATGAAAACAAGAAATATCACAGACTTTGTTGGAAATACTCCATTGGTAGAAGCGCAACATATTCTTCAGAAGCAAGGAGTTACCCTGTTGCTTAAACTAGAAGGCAATAATCCGGGGGGCAGTGTAAAAGATAGAGCTGCTTATAATATGATTTCGGAAGCAATTAGAAGAAAAAATATTAGAAAAGGAGATACCTTAGTTGAGGCAACTAGTGGAAATACAGGAATTGCATTGGCTTTGATGGCAAGAGTTTTAGGAGTACATATGGTATTGGTTTTACCAGAAAACTCAACAGAGGAAAGAATTAAAACAATGCGTTCTTATGGTGCAGAAGTAATTTTAACACCCAAAGAATTAGGGATGGAAGGTTCCAGAGACTATGCATTGAAATTGAAATACAAAAAAGGGTATTACAGACTAAATCAGTTTGACAATACAGATAATTCCAAAGCACATTACAAAACTACAGGACCAGAAATTTGGAGAGATACTGAAGGTGAAGTAACGCATTTTGTTGCAGCAATGGGAACAACAGGAACTATTATGGGAGTTTCAGATTATTTAAAAGAGCAGAATGAACATATAAAAATCATTGGAGCGCAACCAAAAGAAGGAGCCAAAATTCCTGGAATTCGAAAATGGACTTCTGAATATATGCCCGCAATTTTTTCCCCTTCTAAAGTAGATCAAGTGATTCAAGTTAGTGAGGAAGAAGCCAAACAAATGACCCAACGATTGGCATCTGAAGAAGGTATTTTTGCAGGGATGAGTAGTGGAGGTTCTGTAGCCACTGCACTAAAAGTAGCAGAAAAAATAGAGAAAGGTGTCATTGTTGCAATTATTTGTGATCGTGGCGATCGATATTTGTCGTCAACACTTTTTGAGAAGGAATAGATTTTAAAAATAGTTCTCTAGAAATAAAAAAATAATCCTTTTATTTGTAGAGTAGTTCATAAACATAATTAATACGTTATCACGAAAGGCAGAGGGATTAGACCCGTTGAAACCTTAGCAACCCATTTCTTTAAAAGAAATAGAAGGTGCTACATTCTACAGATTTTATCTGACAGATAACAGCGAAAAAAACACCTTTCCTGATGACATATTATAGAAAAAATAACATATGTCAAACATATACAAAGCTTTACAAGAACGAATATTAGTGTTGGATGGTGCCATGGGTACCATGTTACAAGCTTACAAGTTTACCGAAGAAGATTTTAGAGGAGAGCGCTTTAAAGAATATCCAACTCCACTTCAAGGAAATAATGATCTATTATCAATTACCCAACCTGAGGCAATAAAAACCATACATAGTAAATATTTTGAAGCTGGTGCAGACATTGTAGAAACCAATACTTTTTCTGGAACTACCATTGCCATGGCAGATTATCAAATGGAAGATTTAGTATATGAATTGAACTACCAATCTGCAAAAATTGCCAAAGAAGTTGCTGAAGAATTTACAGCAAAAGAACCACATAAACCAAGGTTTGTTGCAGGTTCAATTGGACCCACCAACAGAACTGCGAGTATGTCTCCAGATGTGAATGATCCGGGATATAGAGCAGTAACTTTCGACGAATTAAGAATTGCTTACAAACAACAAGTAGAGGCTTTAATAGAAGGTGGTGTAGATATTTTACTGGTAGAAACTGTGTTTGATACGCTAAATGCAAAAGCGGCATTATTTGCCATTGAACAAGTTAAAGAAGAAAAAAACATCGATATCCCTGTCATGTTGAGTGGAACTATTACAGATGCTTCGGGTAGAACATTGTCTGGACAAACAGCAGAAGCTTTTTTGATTTCTGTTTCTCATATTCCATTATTATCTGTTGGATTTAATTGTGCTTTAGGAGCTAATTTATTACAGCCTCATTTGGAATCAATTGCTAACAAAACAAATTTTGCTGTTTCTGCACACCCAAATGCAGGTTTGCCGAATGCTTTTGGTGAATATGATGAAACTCCAGAGGAAATGGGAGCCCAAATTGAAGAATACTTAAAGAAAAATTTGATTAACATTATTGGAGGATGCTGCGGTACTGATCCAGAACACATTCGGGTCATAGCAAAATTAGCAGCAAGCTACGAACCAAGAGTTTATGCTGAACCCGTTTCAGCATCTCTACAATAGAAGAATGAAGATATATCAAACTAAATACATGAGATTGTCTGGTTTAGAACCCTTGGTTTTGAACGAAAACAGCAATTTCATCAATATTGGAGAGCGAACCAATGTTGCTGGGTCCCGTAAGTTTTTGCGATTAATCAAAGAAGAAAAATTTGATGAAGCGATTGAAATAGCAAGACATCAAGTAGATGGTGGAGCGCAAATCGTTGATGTTAATATGGATGATGGTTTGATTGATGGAAAACAAGCCATGGTGCGTTTCTTGAATTTAATTGCTGCAGAACCAGATATTTGTAGAGTTCCCGTGATGATTGACAGTTCTAAATGGGAAATCATTGAAGCCGGTTTACAAGTTGTACAAGGAAAATGTGTGGTCAATTCAATTTCTTTAAAAGAAGGAGAAGAGAAATTTATTTGGGAAGCCACACAAATTAAACGCTATGGTGCTGCCGTAATTGTCATGGCTTTTGACGAGGTAGGGCAAGCAGATAATTATGAGCGGAGAATTGAGATCGCGAATAGATCTTACGATGTTTTGGTAAACAAAGTAGGATTCCCTTCTGAGGATATTATTTTCGATTTAAATATTTTTCCTGTAGCAACAGGAATGGAGGAACACAGAAGAAATGCGATCGATTTTATAGAAGCTACCAAATGGGTTCGAGAAAATCTTGAAAATGTTTCTGTAAGCGGAGGGGTAAGTAATGTATCGTTTTCTTTTAGAGGAAATAATGCTGTTCGCGAAGCCATGCATTCTGTTTTTTTGTATTACGCCATTCAAAACGGAATGAACATGGGAATTGTAAACCCTGCAATGCTCGAAGTTTACGATGATATTCCTAAAGATTTATTAGCACATGTAGAGGATGTCATTTTAGATAGAAGAGAGGATGCTACAGAACGGTTACTCGATTTCGCGGAAACTGTAAAAGGATCAAAAAAAGAAAAAACAGTCGATCTATCTTGGCGAGAAAATCCATTACAAGATAGAATTACCCATGCACTGGTAAAAGGAATTGATACTTTTATTATTGAAGATGTAGAAGAGGCAAGACAACAAGCTGCAAAACCCATTGAAGTTATAGAAGGTCATTTAATGATTGGGATGAATGTTGTTGGAGATTTATTTGGCGAAGGAAAAATGTTCTTACCGCAGGTAGTAAAATCTGCACGTGTCATGAAAAAAGCGGTCGGACATTTAAATCCATTTATTGAAGCAGAAAAAGGAGCAGAACAACAAGCACTAGGTAAAATTTTAATGGCCACAGTAAAGGGAGATGTGCACGATATTGGAAAGAATATTGTATCGGTAGTTTTAGGTTGTAATAATTATGAGATTGTAGATTTAGGGGTCATGGTTCCGCCAGAAAAAATCATAGAAACTGCAAAAAAAGAACAAGTAGATGCCATTGGGTTAAGTGGTTTAATCACGCCGTCTTTAGATGAAATGGTTTATTTAGCCAAAGAAATGGAGCGTCAAAACTTCAACCTGCCCTTATTAATCGGAGGAGCCACCACCTCAAAAGCACATACTGCCGTGAAGATCGATCCACAATACAAAAATGCAGTGGTTCACGTGAATGATGCCTCTAGAGCAGTCACTGTAGTTGGTGATTTATTGAATAAAAAAACATCTCATGAATATGTAACCAAATTAAAGAAAGAGTATGATGAATTTCGAACTAAGTTTTTAAAACGAGGTAAAGAAAAATCATATATTTCCATTGATGAAGCTCGACAAAGAAAATATAAAATAGATTGGGATACTTCCGAAATTATAAAACCCAAAGAGTTGGGAATTCAGACCTTAGAACAGCTCAGTTTAAAGGAATTAGTTCCCTATATAGATTGGAGTCCCTTCTTTAGAAGTTGGGATTTGCATGGTAAATTTCCAGCCATTCTTAGTGATGAAGTTGTTGGAGAACAAGCTTCCATACTCTATGAAGAAGCACAACAAATGATTGAAAAAATAATTGCAAAACAGCTTTTAAAACCAAAAGCCATTTTTGGTTTATTTGAGGCCAATTCGGTCGATGAAGATGATATTTCTGTTCAAAAGAAAGGGGAGGAAGTCACTGTTTTTAGAACTTTACGTCAGCAATTAAAAAAACGAGAAGGAGTTCCAAACTTAGCCTTATCAGATTTTATCGCTCCAAAATCATCCAATAAAACAGATTATATGGGTGCCTTTTGTGTGGCGATCTTCGGTGCACAAGAATTAGCAGATGCTTATCGAGCAAAAGAGGACGATTATAATGGAATCATGGCACAAGCAATCGCAGACAGATTTGCAGAAGCCTTTGCAGAATATTTGCACAAACAAATTAGAACAAAACATTGGGGATATGCCTCAAGTGAAGCATTAACTAATGATGATTTAATAAAAGAAAATTATAAAGGCATTCGACCTGCACCAGGCTATCCTGCATGTCCGGATCATTTAGAAAAAGAAACCATTTGGGAGTTGTTGGATGTTGAAAATCAAATAGGAGTTCGGTTAACCGAAAGTCTGGCGATGTGGCCTGCAGCGGCAGTATCGGGATATTATTTCGCAAATAAAGAAGCAAAGTATTTTGGTTTAGGAAAAATAACAGACGATCAAATTACAGACTATTCAATAAGAAAATCAATATCAAAAGAGAACGCAAGAAAATGGTTGCATCCAGTACTTGCTGAAATATAAAAAACGCCTTCTAAAAGGAAATATAAATAGAGAAGATTCCGATTAAATTTACGACAAATGAAAATTACAGAGCATATTAAAAAAGCAAATGGGAGATCCTTGTTTTCGTTTGAGGTTATTCCTCCCAAAAAAGGGAATAATATTCAAGAGTTATATAATAATATAGATCCTTTAATGGAGTTTAAGCCACCATTTATAGATGTTACAACTTCAAGAGAAGAATACGTTTATATTCATAAAGAGAATGGATTATTGGATAGAAAAATAACAAGAATGCGCCCAGGAACGGTCGGTATTTGTGCAGCGATCAAACACAAATATGATGTAGATACGGTGCCACATGTGTTGTGTGGTGGGTTTACTAAAGAGGAAACGGAGTATGTTTTGGTAGATTGTCAATATTTAGGAATCGATAACGTTATGGCCTTAAGAGGAGATGCGATGAGTCATCAAAAGTATTTTGAACCTAATGAGGATGGGAATCGTTATGCAGCAGACCTGGTAAGACAAATTCAAGATTTAAATTGTGGAAAATACCTTCATGATGTTGTTGAAACATCGAATAAAACCAATTTTTGTATTGGAGTCGCTGGTTATCCGGAAAAACACCTAGAATCTCCATCCTTACAATCAGATTTAAAACGGTTGAAGGAAAAAGTTGATGCGGGGGCAGATTATGTAGTTACTCAAATGTTTTTTGATAATCAAAAGTATTTTGAATTTGTGCAAGCCGCAAGAGATTTAGGAATAGAAGTGCCTATTATTCCGGGAATTAAGCCTATCGCAGTTCAACGCCATCTTCAATTGTTACCTCAGGTTTTTAAAATCGATTTGCCGGAATCGTTAATTACAGCTGTAGAGGGTTGTAAAACAAATAAAGAGGTTCGCAATGTAGGAATAGAATGGGCAATTGAGCAGTCTAGAGAGTTATTGGCTGCTGGTGTTCCTGTTTTACACTATTATTCTATGGGTAAAAGTGATAATATAAAAGCGATTGCCAAAGCGTTATTTTAATTGTTCACATAAAGACAATTGATACACAAATAGTAAAAAGTAATTTTTCTAAAAACTAGAAAGTAAATAAAATGTTTACTTTTGTAGATAGAATTAAAAATAACAATTTAAAATAGAACAAATGGCACTAGAAATAACAGATGCAAATTTTGATGAAGTAGTATTAAAATCAGACAAGCCAGTATTGGTAGATTTTTGGGCAGCATGGTGCGGACCTTGCAGAATGGTGGGGCCAATCGTAGATGAAATTCATACGGAATATGATGGTAAAGCCGTTGTTGGAAAAGTAGATGTAGATGCAAATCAAGAATTTGCAGCAAAATATGGTGTACGTAACATTCCTACGGTTTTAATCTTTAAAAATGGTGAAGTCGTAGACAAACAAGTAGGTGTTGCACCAAAAAATGTGTATACCGGTAAAATTGATGCAGCTTTGTAATAACAAAACGCTCTTTAATATATAAAAGAAAAGGTTTGGCAAATGTCGGACCTTTTTTTATTTTCGTATGGATATGAAATCTCTTTCAGAAGTCCAATCGTCAGTAATAAAAAACCTAGATCTGCTTGCAAAACAAGTCGTTGAAGGTTTTATAACAGGAATGCATAAAAGTCCGTTTCATGGTTTTTCTGTAGAGTTTTCTGAACACAAATTGTATAATAAAGGAGAAAGTACGCGTCATATAGACTGGAAATTATTTGCAAAGACAGAGAAGTTATATACGAAGAAGTATGAAGAGGAAACAAACTTACGGTGTCATATTGTTATAGATAATTCTGCATCCATGCATTATCCCATTGTAAAAAATCAAGAGTTAGACAATCTAAACAAAGTTGGATTTTCTGCAGTAGCAGCCGCTTCTTTGATGGAGATTTTAAAAAGGCAACGAGATGCTGTAGGTTTGAGTGTCTACTCAGACTCATATGAATATTATGCTCCTGAAAAAGCAAGTGAACGTCACAGAAAAATGTTGTTACAACAATTGGAGCAGTTATTGCTTACTTCGTCTAAAGCATCGACAGAAACCTACAAGTACTTGCATGAAATTGCAAAAAAAATCCACAGGCGTTCGTTGATTTTTATTTTTACGGATATGTTTCAAACATCAAAAGACGATGAAGCGTTATTTGAAGCATTAAGACATCTAAAATACAACAAACACGAGGTTATTTTGTTTCACACCTATGATGGAGAAACAGAATTTAATTTTAATTTCGGTCTTTCTCCAAAGAAATTTGTTGATGTTGAAACCTCTCAAGAAATAAATATGTATGCAGAAAATATAAAAGACACCTACAAAGAATTGGTTCGAAATTATTTTAAAGAATTGAAAAATAAATGCTTACAATATAAAATTGATTATGTCCCAGTGGATATTCACAAAGGGTATCATGAGGTTTTGACAGCCTATTTGATAAGTAGAAAAATAAATACATAAATTTGCTACTTTATATTTGCAAATGAAAAAATCTGTGTTATATTTGCATCCGCTATTAGCAACGGTTTGGTAGTTCAGCTGGTTAGAATGCCTGCCTGTCACGCAGGAGGTCGCGGGTTCGAGTCCCGTCCAGACCGCAAAAAGCATCTCAATTGAGATGCTTTTTTTGTTTTTTGTAAACTTTTTAGTTAAATAAAATTATTAATTTAACTCCTAAGCGAAATACACATAGATTCCTATTACAAGTATACAAATTCCAAGACCTGCAATTTTTACATATTTCCAAGGTTTTATATCGACTTGTTGTGTATATTCTTGAACAAAATCTGTGGTTCTTGGTTGTATCTTTCCTATGATTAACATAATGATGATATTGAGGGTAAATAAAATAGCCATGATATCTAAAAAGTGAGGGTATGCTTGCACCTTAACCAAAGCCAATTCAGCGGCATCGGTAATGCCATTTGTTTTTGCTTTTGCTAGAGCAGTCTCAATAAAGTAGGGTTGCATAAAAAACTGACTGACAATGTACAATAGACACCCAGAGACCAAGCCTATTTTTGCTGCAATTGCGGGAACACGTTTTGTTAAGTAACCCACAACAATAATTGTTAAAATAGGAATGCTATAAATACCATTAATTTCTTGCAAATAATCAAAAAGGCTTCCGGCATTCGCAATTAAAGGCGCAATAAACATTGATAGTATAGCCAAAATAACACCAAAGGTTTTACCGTATTTTACCACTGTTCTTTCATCGGCACTTTTATGAATGTGTTCTTTGTAAATATCTATTCCAAATAAGGTAACAGAGCTGTTTAAAACACTATTAAAAGAACTTAAAATAGCTCCAAAAAGGACTGCGGCAAAAAAACCAACAAAAGCATCAGGCAATACCTCATTTACCAACATTGGATAGGCACTATCTTGATTTTCTAAATTTCCTTCAAAAAGATGAAAAGCAATAATACCTGGAAGCACCACAATTAAAGGGCCTAAAATTTTTATAAAAGAACCTAATAACAATCCCTTTTGACCTTCTTCGAGATTTTTAGCCCCCAAAGCTCTTTGTATAATTTGCTGATTTGTTCCCCAATAGAATAATTGAACCAACATCATCCCTGTAAAAATGGTATAAAAGGGGACAGGGTCTGTTGGACCTCCCATAGATTTAAACTTCTCAGGATGATCTGTCGTTAGCGTTTGTAGTCCTTCTAGAAGATTTCCATCACCAATCATCATCAATCCAAAGATTGGTATTAAAATACCACCAGCTAATAATCCAATAGCGTTGATAGAATCTGAAACAGCAACTGCTTTTAGACCCCCAAAAACAGCATAAATAGAGCCAATAATTCCGATACCCCAAACACAGATCCAAATGGACTGAGTATGTGAAACACCCAACAGTTCTGGGATGTTAAACATTCCACTAATTGCGAGCGATCCAGAATATAAAATTACGGGTAGTAAAACAATCACATAACCTGATAGAAACAAAACTGATGTCAAGGTTTTTGTGGTAGTATCAAATCTTTTTGCTAAAAATCCAGGGACTGTGGTTAAACCTCCCTTTAGGTATCTTGGCAATAAAAACATGGCAGTAACCACCATAGCAATTGCAGCCAAAGTCTCCCATACCATTACAGACAAACCGCTTTCATAGGAAGCACCATTCAGGCCAACAATTTGTTCAGTAGATAAATTTGTTAAGAGTAAGGAACCTGCAATTACACCAGCCGTTAAACTTCTTCCACCCAAGAAATACCCGTCTGAAGAAGATTCTTCTGTTTTTCTGGTCGCTAAATAAGAAATTATAGCAACAGTTACTGTGAACCCTATAAAAGTTAAAATTTGTATCATTATTATTGTTATTTGTCAGGATTGTTCTGCGTATGATTTATTTGCACAAAATAGGGAATTTATTATAATTTTTTGGGTTCTTAAAGTTTTAATCATATATAAGAGGAGGGTAGATATTTCTCTTTACATAATAGCTTTTAGAGTGTGTTTCCTGTAATCTTAATTGAGGAAGTGACTCTTGTTATCTAGCTTTTTTCTTATTATAAAGAAATTTTATAGTAAATCACTTCATTGTTAATAAGGTTTCCTTTGTCTAAAAAAATTAAAAAATACTGTCTTTTTGCCTCTAACTTTGATAAAAAGTCATTTTTTTTTTAATTTTAACTAAAAAAAGATGAAAAAGAAAATATCAGCAGTGATAATAGATGAAGATTTCTATTATTACAATTTGTCAAACGATGAAGTTTTTTACTTAGAATCGAATCAAGTTACCCTCCTTCGTTACAAGAATTGTGACCACTTTAAAAATTGTAATGATTTTGTCAATTCTAAAAATGATCAGTCACTGAAAATAGATTTGTTAATTTTTAAACAGGATACTTGTTGGACCTTTCCCTTTGCTCTGTCCTCATTATTATCATACAATGCTCATGTGGTAGCTATCATGGACGAATGCTCTGTAAAGGAAAAACGCTCAAATATAGAGTTTGTCTCTGGGTATTTAAATTTTGAATATACTCATGAAATTGATTTTACACTACTCGAGAGTAAAATTCTTAAATTAATGAATGTTAAAAATAGCTTTACCCCAAAATTATTGGTGTATTCTGAAAAAAAAATCACCTAATAGATACAGACGATATACTGTATGTTAAATCTATTGGCGATTATGTAAAGATTGTTACTATTAATGGTGTTATTGTTGTTTATTCTACCATTAAGAATTTTTATAGTCGATTGCCGTTTTTCTTTTTTAGACAACATCGATCCTATATTGTTAATATCAGAAAAATAAAAACAGTATCGATCTCAAGATTGGAGTTATTAGATAAGTCTATTATTCCTTTAACAAGAGGGAGGAAACATCAAATTTTAAGATTAATATCTTCGTTGGAGGAGGTATGCTAAATTAGAAGTTTTTTAAATCTATGTTAAAATCTCAGTATTCTGAGTTTTTCCTTCAATAAAAACAATATATTTGATAAATACTTTATTGTTTTTTTAATGGGGCTAAGATTTCTACGATTTTTTTACATAAGTATTTTCTTTTTTTGTTTACAAAACTTTTCTCAAGTAACACTTCCTATTTATCAGGATTACCTATCTGACAATGTGTATTTAATACATTCATCTGCCGCTGGGATTGGAAATTCAAGTAAGTTGCGAATGACAGTAAGACAGCAGTGGGCCGATATACCCGATGCCCCTGCTTTACAAACCATTAGTTTCCATAGTAAATTTAGGGAAGAATCCAATGCGGGTTATGGTTTTATTGTGTTTAATGATAAAAATGGGTTTCATTCTCAAAAAGGCCTTCAAGGAACTTATACCTATCATCTACCCATAAGTGACGCCAATTTTTTTGAACAATTTTCTTTTGGATTGTCCTTTACATTTGTTCAAAACCAATCTGATCAGAGAAGTTTTGGAAATGATGATGTTGCTGCAATCATTCAAAGTACCAGTTACTATAATTCAGATTTTAGTATTGCTTATCACAGGGAAGGTTTTTCATCTTATTTCACCGTGAAAAACTTGTTACTCACCGCAAAAAATAATTTAAATATTCAAGAACCTTTAGATTTAAAAAACTATATTCTATCAGCAGGGTACTATTATGGAAAAAATAACTTTATTCAGCTAGAACCCTCCATAATGATTCAAATGAAAAAAAGTATGGGGCAAACAATAGCAGATTTTAATCTTAAGGCATATAAAAACCTATCCCAAACTCAAATTTGGGCTGCAATATCCTATAGAAAAGGGTTTGATAAAAATCCAATTGATAACTTTCAATTTATATCTCCTATTATAGGGTTTAATTATGATAAATTTATGTTTTCTTACACCTATACTAAGCAAATGAATGATATTGTTTTAACAAATTCTGGATTTCATCAAGTATCTATGGGTATAAACTTATGGACTAGAAAACCAAGAGGAGCTGCTTGTCCTAATATAAACTCTTCTTTTAGTCTTTAAAAATCTTTTTTTTCAATTTTTATTTTCATGATATTAGTGTCTACCAAGAGTTCTAATACTTTTTTATTTGTATTGATATAAAACTGGTGCTCACTTTCGTTACTGAGGGTGTTTGTTAGCTCATTTTTTATAAGAACTGCTTTTGTCTGTCTTGCAACAGCTTCACCAGAATCGATAATTTGAATTTTAGTACCTACCATTTTTCTGATTTGTGGAATCAGATAAGGATAATGTGTACAGCCTAAAACCAAGCAGTCTACATTTTCTTTAATCAATGGATTAATATAGGACGAAAGCAATGTTGTCATTTCAGGAGAATGCAGTTTTCCACTCTCAATCAGTTCTACCAAACCCTTTCCAATAATTTCCTTTTTAATAATTTTTTTATGAATAGTATTTGATGTTTGCTCAAATAAAGAACTATTTAAAGTTCCTTTTGTCGCTAGGATTCCTATTGTATTCGTTTTGGTTTGCAAAGCAGCCGGTTTTATGGCGGGTTCTATTCCTATAAATGGAATGGAATATTTTGCTCTTAAAATATCAATGGCATTTGTCGTTGCTGTATTGCATGCAACTATAATTATTTTGCAGTTTTTGTCGATTAAAAAGTTTGTATTTTTAATCGCTAAATCAATGATTTTTTGTTGGCTCTTTTCACCGTATGGAGCATTTTTACTATCTGAAAGATACATTGTATTTTCATGAGGTAACAGCGCATTCACCTCTTTCCAAATAGAGGTTCCTCCAACACCAGAATCAAAAATACCAATAGGAAATTTAGAATGCTTAATCATGTTTTGTAAAAATAAAAAAACCTACTGAATTTCAGTAGGTTTTATAATATATTATATAATTTGGGATTAAAAACCTAACTTAGTTTTCACTGCATTAAATAGGTCTTGCCCTTTCTTTACTAATAAACCTTTTCCAACAGATGCGTCTATAACATATGAGACTCCTTTTGTTGCGGCTACTTCTTCAATTGCTTTTTGAGCTTTTTCTATGATTGGTTGTAATCCATCATTTTGTTTTTTTTGCATATCCTGATAAGCAAATCTTCTTGCTTGCTCAAGTTTTGCATTTTGCGTTTGAAGCTCTTGTGCTCTCTTGTCATTTGTTTCTTGAGTCTGTGTGTTAGATTCAGCAATATATTTCTTTCTTGTAGATTCAAGTTCTTTCTCCATTCCCAGAATTTCGTCTTGGTAGGTTTTACCAAGTTTTTCCATATCTAATTTAAGAGTTTTTGTTTCTGGCATTTCTGCTACTAATTTTTCGAAGTCAATATGACCTACTTTTTGTGCATTTATAATTGCACTTGATCCCAGTGTAAATACAGCAATTAATAGTAACGTTTTTAAATTTTTCATTCTAGGTTTTGATTTAATTGTTATTTTTCTTTGTTTTTAATTTCTTTTTAGCAGCATTTTTTTCTCTCAATTTTCTTCTTGCTTCATTTCTAAGTTCTAATTGAGCTTTTCTTTTTTCAGCAATTTGTTTCTTTTTTGCATTAATTTTTTCAATTTTTTCAATTTTTTTTGCTTTTGCTGCTTCTTTTTTTGAAACAGTTTCTTTCTGTTTATCTGTTAGTTGTTTTTTTGGAGCAACCGTATTTTTAGTTTTTTTCTTGTTGTTTTTCTTTTCTTTCTTTTTGTTGATTAATCGTGAACGATCTATGGAAGCTAAAACAAGTTCGCTAATATCGTACTTTTTATTTGAATATAACATAACTAAGTCAGTAGATTTATCAAAAACAAAGTCATATTTTTTTCTATTTGCAATCTTTTGTATGGCATTAAAAACTTGATCTTGGATTGGTTTGACTAGTTGTTTTCTTACAGAAAACATATCTCCCTTTGGGCCGAAGTATAGAGACTCAAGTCTTCTTAGTTCTATTTGTTTTAAACCAATTTCTTGTTCTTTTTCTTCAATCAAATCTTTCGTAAGAATTATTTTTTCATTGGCTAAGTCACTTTTTAAAATTTCTATGTGTCTCGCTTGTTCATCTAATTTTCTTCTCCACTTTGAAATTTTAGCATTAAGTGTATTTTGTGCTTCAAGATATTCTGGAACATTTTCTAAGATATATTCCATGTCTATGTATGCAATAGATTGTTTTCTTTGCGACCATGAATAGTTAACACACAGAAAAAGAACGATTAATAAAACTATTTTTTTCATTTGTACACTATATTTAAAAAAAAACTGCCTCAAAATAATTTATTACAAATTTACAGTTTTTTAGAATTGTCTTCCAATAATAAAATGCGTTTGCCAGCCAGATTTTGCACTTTGTCCTGGTAAAGGATCAAAACCATGTGCAAAGTCAATTCCTAATAGACCAAATGCAGGCATAAATATTCTCACTCCTACACCGGCTGAGCGTTTTACTTCAAACGGATTATATTCATTAAAATTGTCATAGGAGTTACCAGCTTCTAAAAATCCTAGGGTATAAATAGAAGCAGAAGGAGCATCTGTAATAGAATAGCGGATTTCTAATTGGAATTTATTATATATGGAACCTCCTTCAATAGAAGAGAGTCGGTTGTTTTCATAACCTCTAAGGCCAACTGTTTCTCTACCATCTAATTGAAAAGTAGCAAGTCCATCTCCTCCTACAAAATATCTTTCAAAAGGGGTCAAACCTACTTCAGAATTATAATATCCTAGAAATCCTAATTCTGCATTGGTCATCAATACCAATTTATCAGTAAAAGAAGTATACCATTTTCCTTTGGCTGTAAATTTATAGTATTCCAACCATTTGTACTTGTCTGCAAAAAACGCATTTTTTTCAGCATCACTCAAACCAGAGGGTTCCGTATAATTTTTTCCATTAACTAATGAATATGGGAATGTAGCTTTTGCTCCGAATGAAAATTCTGAACCATAGGTTGGAAAAATTAAACTTGGACCTGCCGAATTTCTGGAAATAGTTATATTGTAAGAAAGATTATTAAGGGTTCCGTTGTTTAAAATTGCAGGACCGACTCTAAAGCCATAGTCGTTTAACTTAAAGCTCTGATAAGCAATAGCTTGAGATAATTGAAAATAGTCATCTGGCCATTTTAAACGCTGTCCTAACCCTAGAGAAGCTCCCATAATCCCTAGGCTTCTACTCCTATCTACGTCGAATGTTTGTGGGTTTAACTGATATTGGTTAGAGGAATAAATCGAAAATGATAATGATTTTGGTTTTCTCCCTCCGAGCCACGGTTCTGTAAAGGAAAAACTGTAAGTACTAAAAGTTCTACTAGTTTGAGCTCTTAAAGACAATGTTTGACCGTCACCCATAGGTAAAGGTTTGTAAGCTTCTTTATTAAAGATGTTTTTAACGGAAAAATTGTTAAAAGACAGTCCCAAAGTTCCGATAAAAGAACCACCACCATATCCTCCTTGTAATTCTATTTGACTTCCTCCTTTTTCTGCGACACTAAATTCGATGTCTGTAGTTTTATTTTGATAATCCGGAATAACCTCTGGAGTTACATTCGTGTCAAAAAATCCTAGTTGACCAATTTCTCTAATAGATCGAATGATGGCGCTTCTACTAAATAAATCTCCTGGTTTTACACGTAATTCTCTAAATATAACGTGGTCATTGGTTTTGTCATTACCGGAAACACTTACTTTTCTTATTCGTGCTTTTTCATCTTCTCTAATTCTTATTTCTACGGTAATCGAGTCGTTTTTTACTTTTGTTTCTACAGCATTTACAGAAGAAAATAAGAATCCATTGTCTTGGTACAATGTAGAAATATCTTGTGAAGTTGGTGTTCCGTCTCCTTTAACTCTTTCCTTTAGAACAGCTCCATTGTATACATCCCCCTCTTCAATCTTCAGGTACATTTGGAGTTGATCGTCTGTATATTCTTTATTTCCAACAAACAAGATTTCAGCAAATCGGTACTGTCTTCCTTCTTCCAGTTCTATGTGTATATTTATTGAATTATTATCATTCCAAGTAATTTTATCACTAAGAATACGAGCATCTCTATACCCTAATCGACTGTATTTATCTAAAATACTTTCCAAGTCTTCGATGAAATCTTCCTCTATGTATTTAGAACCTTTCCAAAAACGACCTATAAGTTTTTGTTTGGTATTTTTCATTGCTTTTCTGAGTTTCCCTGCAGAAATCGCTTTGTTGCCCTTAAAAGTAATTTTTTTGATTTTAATCTTTTTCCCTTTGTCTATAAAAATTGCCATATTCACCGTATTGGCATCAATGGTATCCTTTTTTATATTCAGGTTAACTTTTGTTTTGAGGAATCCCTTATCGGTATATTTTTTTGTAAAATAATTTCTTGAAGTAACAACAAGGTTGTCTGTGACCATAGCACCTTGCTTTAGTTCTGCTTCTTTTAAAAGTTCCTTGGCTTTCCCTTTTTTTACTCCTGAAATTTTCACGGTGTTCAATTGAGGGAGTTCTTGAACATAGAACTCAAGATAAACCGTGTTTTTGTCTAGTTTCTCTAGATAAACATCTACATTGCTAAACTGTTTGCTTTCGTATAATTTTTTAATGGCACTAGTAAGTTTGTCTCCTGGAAGCTTGATGGGTTGTCCATTTCTTAACCCTGTAAACACTCGAACGGTTTCTTCACTAAATTTTTTCAATCCAGTAACACTAATTCCTCCTAACACATACTCTTTTCCTTTTGTAAAGGAAGCTTCTTTGCTTGTGATTGTGTCTTTGTTAATTATTGATAAACTATCTTTTTTCGCTTGTGCGTGAGCACCAAAAGTAAAAAATAAGGTATATATCAGTATTGTTGTAGAGAATAATTTCATAAAAGAATTATTCTGTAATTTGTTCGCTAGTCTTTCCAAATCTTCGTTCTCTATTCTGGTAATCAATGATTGCATCATGAAAATGCGCTTTCCTAAAATCTGGCCAAAGTACATCTGTAAAATATAATTCAGCATATGCCATTTGCCATAATAAGAAATTACTAATGCGTTTTTCTCCACTAGTTCTTATCATCAAATCTACATTGGGCAAATTAAACGTATATAAATGATTATTTATAGTATTTTCATTAATTTCTTCAATATTTAATTTTTTATTAACAACTTTTTTAGATATATTTTTAATTGCATTAACAATTTCTTCTTTTGCACCATAACTCAAAGCAAGAGTTAATACAATTTTACTGTTCTCTTTTGTCTCAGAAATCACTTCCTTCAGAGCTTTTTGTGCTTTTTTTGGCAGATTTTCGGTATTTCCTATTGCATTTACGATGACACCGTTATTTTGAAATGTATTGAGTTCTTTTTTTAAGGAACTAATCAGCAAACTCATGAGTGCATCTATTTCTAATTTAGGACGGTTCCAGTTTTCGGTTGAAAAAGCAAATAATGTAATCGCTTTTATTCCAATTTCTGCCGCACCTTCAACAGATTCTCTAACTGCTGTTAAGGCATTTTTGTGGCCAAAAATTCTGTTCATACCTTTCTCTTTGGCCCAACGTCCATTACCGTCCATTATGATGGCGACATGTTTCGGTATTTTTTTCAAATCAATAGTTTTCTTTTTTTTCATAGCATTATAGTCCGTTACTAAAACAAGCGGGTCTCCCGAAAGTATATATTAAAGAAATACCAGTAAACATGTACCAATCATTACCGGTTCCTTCTATAGTTACATTTGGGGTCTTTTTAGAAACAAAATCTAAATCATCTTCAAAAGTATATCTAAATTTGGTTTCAATTGCAAATGCTAAAGTACTATATAATTTAGACTTATACCCAATTCCAAAAGGAATCGCATATGAAGTTTTTTGATTGTAAATTATTTGCCCAGAAGACGTGTAGTTTTTTACATTTTTGTAATGAAAGCCCACTAGTTCAAACAAAAGGTAAGGAGTCCATGTTTTACCTGCTGTAGATAGATCAAATTCGTAAAAATTATATTCCAATCCTACAGCCAATTCGCTGATGGTATTTGAGAATGATAAATTAGGTTTTCTGTCTCTCCTAAAGTCTGTCGAAGCATTTGAATCATTTCCAATAATTGGAAGGTAGCTGTAGGTCGCTCTTAGAGCAATTCTAGGGTTGGTATTATATTTGTAAAAAATTGCCCCAGCGGGGTTGTTTGGATTTAGATAACTGGTTTTTCCAATGTCGCCCACATAATTTGTGCCCCCAAAGGAGACTCCTACCTCATGAATTTGCCCCAATGATATTGAGGTGAAACATGCAAACAGAAAAAAAAGAAACCCGTTTTTCATTTTAAGAAATAGCAAGCAAATGTAAGGATTTCAATTTGCTTTTTAAAGTTAAAGATTCGTCTTTTTAAGGGAACTTTTTTTTTGAAGGGATATTGTGTAAGATATTTAAGAATTTGTATTATTTCTAATATCTTCTCCCCATAGTAATTTACTTCTTAAAGTCTTTAAAAATGAGTAATTTTTTGGCAAAACACTTTTAATTGTAAAGTTCGTTTTTTCTATGAAAATCTTTGTGTTTTTTGGGACTGTAGTAACTCTTGAATCTAAAGAAATCAAATAGTCTTTTTCTCTAGAATCAACTTCTAATGTGATATTAGTTTCATCAGAAATTACCATAGGTCTTGCATTTAAATTATGAGGTGCGATAGGAGTGATGACTAAATTTTTAGAGTCAGGTAAAATAACAGGACCATTACAACTTAAGGAGTATCCTGTAGAACCTGTAGGGGTCGCAATAATTAAACCATCAGACCAATAGTTTGTGAGGTACTCTTTGTTTAAATATGTTTTTACACCAATCATCGAGGTTGTATTTTTCTTGGCAATGGTAACTTCATTTAAAGCAAAGTTGAGTTCGGAAAAATCTGCAGTTTTGGGTGTTGTTTTTACAGAAATTAATGTTCTTTCTTGAATACTGTAGTCTCCTTTGATAACCATTTCGAGACTTTCTTCGATCAGGTCTTTTGGAACAATAGCTAAAAATCCTAATCGTCCTGTATTGATTCCTAAGATGGGAATGTCTAAGTTTCTAATATGAGTTACAGAACGTAAAAAAGTTCCATCTCCACCAATGGTAAACATGATGTCAAACGTACTGTCCAAATCTTTAAAACTATCAAAAGAGTTACAGGGGGTTTCTATAATGTTGTTTTCTTTTAAAAGGTTGTAAAATTCATTTTCTATGTAGAACTCAATCTTATTTTTTTTCAAAACATGGAGTAATGTTTGAATTTCCTTTTCGGATGAAATGGCATATGATTGACCGTAAATAGCTGCTTTCTTCACTTTCTTGTTTTTTTAGTAAATACCTTTTAAAGGACTACATTTCTATGTATTTCTGTAAATATCCAGATCGATTTTTTAAATCTTCTAAATACAGATCGTTCTCATGTATGGATATAATTTTGTAATCATATCTTCTCAGAGTTTGCATGATTTCGTTAATTTCATTCGAAATTACTTTTAGGGTTACTTGTATCATGTCTAATTGTTTTTCTGAAATGTATATCCCTAATAGTTTGCCTCCATTTGATTCTATAATTTGAACGATTTGACTCATTGAGTAGTCGTTTTTTTGTTTTTCGATAATCAAAGTTTCACTTTCTTCAAGCATGAAAGGGCTTGTAGAAAAAACGTCCAAAACATCTCGTAAATCAAAATAGCCGATGTAGTCTTTGAATTGATTTAAAACAGGGATAATATTGGTGTCATTATCAGCAAAAATCTTTAATAATTCTATAACGGTTGCTTTTTCATCAGCATAAAAGGAATGTAATAAATGAGTATAAGTGTCTATTTCATCCTCCTTGTTTTCGATGGTTTGAATATCATCCTCTCCAAAGGAACCGAGAAGTTTGTTGTTTTCTATTACAGGAAAATGAGTAATTGGATAATTTTCAAACACCTTTTGAGCACTTTTTACGGCATCTTTTGGATGAAGTGGTTTTATTTCTTCTAATATGTATTCATTCATATTCATGCTCTACGAATATAGGATAAAATGATTTAATAAATTATCTTTGTGGTCTAATTTTAGAACATGACAAAGTTAAGTGTAAATATTAATAAAATAGCAACTTTAAGGAATTCTCGTGGAGGAAATGTTCCAAACTTATTAAAAGTAGCTTCTGATATAGAAGAGTTTGGAGCACAAGGAATTACGATTCATCCTAGACCAGATGAAAGACACATTCGATACCAAGATGCAAGAGATTTAAAAAATACGGTTAGAACAGAATACAATATAGAGGGCAATCCAATTACATCTTTTGTGAATTTGGTATTAGAGGTAAATCCCACGCAGGTTACTTTGGTGCCTGATGCACTAGATGCAATCACATCGAATGCTGGTTGGGATACTCTAAAGCATCAGTCTTTTTTACGAGAAGTGATTCAAGAATTCCAGCAAAATGGGATCAGAACTTCAATATTTATTGATACCGATTTAAAATTGATTGAAGCTGCAGCAAAAACAGGTACAGATAGGATCGAATTGTATACAGAACAGTTTGCATCGCAATTCAATTTAGGAAATAAACTTGCTGTAAAACCCTATACAGAAGCTGCAATATTGGCCCATGATTTGGGATTAGGAATCAATGCAGGACATGATCTAAGCCTAGATAATATTCAATTTTTTAAAGAAAACATCCCTAATTTAGCAGAAGTTTCTATTGGGCACGCTTTGATTGCTGAAAGTTTATATTTAGGGCTAGAGAATGTTGTAAATATGTATTTACATCGTTTACAATCCTAATTTACTGGTTACAGCTGTTTTTGTTCATCACATACAATCATTACAATGCATAACAACCCCGTATTACATTCAACAATAAAAGGAGAAGGAACTCCTCTTTTAATTTTACACGGTTATTTTGGAATGAGTGATAATTGGAAGTCATTGGGAAATCAGTTTTCTAAAACCTATGAAGTACATCTAATAGACCAGAGAAATCATGGGCGAAGTTTTCATGAAGATACTTTTAATTATGAGGTTTTGGTGGAAGATTTATACAGTTATATTCAGTATTATCAATTGGAGAATGTATATTTGATTGGACATTCCATGGGAGGGAAAACAGCCATGTTATTTGCGGTAACCTATCCAGAATTAGTTCGTAAGTTACTCGTTGCAGATATTTCACCAAGAAGATACGAACCACACCACAATGCCATTTTAGCTGGATTAAATGCGGTAGATTTTTCTACTCACAATACCAGGACTCTGGTAGACCAACAACTATCCGCATTCATTCCTGAGTTGGGAGTTCGTCAATTTTTATTGAAAAATGTTTTTTGGAAAGAAAAAGGTCAATTGGCCTATCGATTCAATCTAGATTCTTTAACAGCAAATAATTCTGAAGTAGGAGAGGCATTGCCATCTTTTACTGTTTTCGAAAAAGAAACCTTGTTTTTGAAAGGGGCTAATTCCGATTATATTACAGAAGAGGAAGAGCCTATAATAGGAGCTCACTTTCTCAATTCAAAAATTATAGAAATAAAAAATGCTGGTCATTGGCTGCATGCTGAAAATCCGATACAATTTTTCGAGGAAGCCAGTCGCTTTTTTAGGTAATATTTTTTTGCTATTCCACAATGCAATAGTGGATGCTGTGAAAAAAATAATCAAAATAAGATTCAAGTACCCACCGCATACAATGACCGAGATTGTGCCAGATAGATGGTTGCAAATAAAATCCTTCATCAAAAAAGGAACCAACGGGAAAAAAAGAAGCATCCATCTTGGATACAGCGTTTTTCTTTTCCAAACTTGGGTGATAAACAATAGGGATAAAATTCCGAAAATTGGGTACACAAATAGTCTCAAGAGATTGTTTATTTCTATTGCTAAAGTGACTGATTCATCTATATTGAGATTGTTTTGTGCTGCTAGTTTTGTCGATATTGCAATGGCAAGGTAGGCGCTATGAATTACTCCGTAAGCAATGGATATTGCTCCAAAACAGAAAAGAATAGCGTTTTTAATAAAAGCTGTAGTTGGTGTAAAGGCACGGTAAACATGCACAACTCCAAGCATATAGAACCACGCTGCAAACAAGGCAGTTATACCGCTTAACATAATTCGAAAATCAGATGCATTTCCTATATTTTCGAGAAGATTGCTATTCGTTGGGTCATAATAAAAAAGCATGTCACCTACAAACAAAATAATACCACCCAGGATTCCGCAGATACCGAGAGTTCTTGACCAAAATTTAGTGATTTCCATGAATACAAATATAGTTTAGTAAAGGATGAGTTATTTTCTTTAATAAGATTCCAATTTAGCAAATAAAAATGGGATGGAAGACAGATTTTTTTTTCATTTTTTTGACCTCTTTTACTCTTTGCATCATGGAGCGTCTTATTCTGAATGATTTAGAGAAAGTACAGGGTCTAAGTCTCAGAGGGTTTTATGATAAAAATCATCGATTTGAGAAGGATCATAGATTTTATAATTAGAAATAAGGGAAACAATTTAGAAGTTTTATCTTTACTCCAAGAAATGATGCATTTATAAAACAAACTATGGACATACAAAACGCTCAAAAACAAGTTGACCACTGGATCAAAACCCATGGAGTTCGATATTTTAACGAACTTACGAATATGGCGCAATTAACAGAAGAAGTTGGTGAGGTTGCTCGGATTATATCCAGACGTTATGGTGAGCAAAGCGAAAAAGAGTCTGATAAAAATAAAGATTTAGGAGAGGAATTGGCAGATGTGCTCTTTGTTGTTTTGTGTTTGGCAAACCAAACAGGAATCGATCTAAAAGATGCTTTTGAAAAGAAATTAGACCTCAAAACAAAACGTGATCATGCGCGTCACCACAACAATCAAAAATTAAAATAAATGTCTTTTCTAGAAAAAATAAAGCAGCCCCAATTTTGGTCTAACTTTACAAAAATTGCCCTCCCTTTCTTTATAATTGTCAGTATTTTTTCTTTACTGTTCAATCATTTTTCTGAAATTTTTTCAGGAGATTTTGAAACGCTTTATCAGGCTAGGTTTTCAGAGGGTAAATGGAAATCCTTTTTTGGGGTTAAAATTGTTTTTAGCGTAATTTACGGGTTGTATACAACTCATAAAAAGATGAAGTAATCTTCCTCCTATTTTTTGAAATCTTTGATGCCTGCTGTAATCTCTGTATCTACATGATTTTTTCTAGGGGTTAAGGGGCAAGAATATTTCTCATTGTACACACAATAAGGATTATAGGTATTGTTAAAGTTTATTTCAATGGTTTGGTCTTCATCAATATCTGTTGTCATAAGATCCATATAACGACCGCCTCCGTAGGATTCATTGCCGCTAGTGGCATCCGTAAAAGGTAAAAACAAACGGTTTTTGCGTTTTTCATTTTGAGAATCTTCATCACTTTGATAGATCGTCATCTCATAATTTTTTCCTTTCAACAGAAAGTTTACAACACCATATTCTTTGTATAGCGCTATTCTGTCGGTAGTTGTTTTCATCACAAAACTTGTTGCATTTTCTTTTTTTGTAAATGTTGCTTTTACGATGAAAGAGGAATCTATTGGGAAAAATGCCAAGCCATTAAAGTTTTTTAAATCTTTCTTTTTTAAAGGAGATATAGAAGCATCTTTAAAAACCGAATTTAAAGCTATTTGGTATTTAGATTCACCAAGAATTGGTCTTTTTTTTGAGGAGCAAGAATAAAAAAATAAGAGACTTATTGTACATAAAAAAAGCTTCCACATGATGGTTATTTTTTTAATTTTATGATGATGATTCCAGCTACTTTTTTATTTGTATATCTAATAATTTCTTCTTCTTTTTTTACCACATTTATCGATTGAATATTGGTTGGCTTGAGACTGTCTAAAGAATCTTTAGAGATTTCTTTTGTATCGATAAAATATAGGATTTCTCCAGTCGATTGATTGACTTTTTGTACATTATTACTATTGAAATAGATTCTGGGTTCTTTTATTTGGGTACAGTTTTGGAATATGCACAGAGTCATTGAAATAAATAAAGTCGATAGAAAAATACGTTTAAAATGCATCATGGAATCTCATTTTATGATAAAAATACAATAAAATAGAGTCCTTTCAAATTATAGAGATTAAAAATATCAAAAAGATCAGTCAAAATAATCTAGGTGATTTCTAACATAATCAATGGTCAATTGGACGATGTCATCTTCGTATTTATCAAACTCTTTATCTAGGTCATCCCATAAATCTAAGTTGTCTAAAGATGCCATTAGCGCTTGCTGTCTTATTCTTAGGTTTTTAGGAACAGGTATTACAGGAAATAATTGAATTGCTCTTGAGATAATTTCTACAGTCTTGGTTGCTTTTATAGCAATATATGCTTGGAGTATTTCGTGAGCAAATTGCCCTGATGAATTGAAAAATAATTGAACAAAACCACCATTGGTTACATTGTGTTCTAAAACATCGATCAGTATAAATGTTGTTTCAAATTCATTAAGATGTTCAAAGTTATCTTTTTCTTGAATTTTTTTACCGATAATTTCACCTATTCTTGTAATTTTTTCTGAGTTACTATTTAAAAGTAAGGCAATTTCTGTAGAAGTCATTCTTTATTCTTTCAAATGAGGAATTGGATCTCTCAATTTTAGTTTATAGCTCTTTGAAAAGCCTTTTCACCTCCTACAATGGGAATTCTAATTTTAGTTTCTGTTAAATCGACTGTCAATTTTGTTCCAGGTTCAGGTAATAATGTATATGATGAATCACTTGAAAAAATGAGCAAACCTATTTGTTGTCCTTTTTTAATAATCTGATCATCGGGTTGTAGGTCAAAAGTCATTTTATAAAAGGTGTTAGGTTTTAAAGGAGCGCTTTCTGTGAGAGATTTATGGTTTTGTAAATCGGCCCAACCTCGGGTAATGATATTGTCGGTAATTTTTGCATTCCAATCGTTATTCCATGGTA
>CBFIGS010000020.1:0-21780 GCA_965662295.1 Polaribacter sp.
GGACCAAATGGATCAGTATGTATTAGAGTATGATGGTGTAACTGAGCAGAAAAGAGAAGCTGTCAGACAAAAGCTTAATCTTATCTGTGATAAGAATGAGAACATAGATGAAATATTAAATTCAATAGAAGCTTATTGCACTATTATACTAAACACACTTAAATAAGAATTATGAATACGCTTGAAAAGCTTAAAGAATTTGCTCCTAAGAAAAATCAGCTTAGCCAAAGCAATAATGCTATCATCTACACCCGTGTATCCACTAAAGAGCAAGCGGATACAAACACATCTCTTGAAACACAAAAAAAATATTGTGAGAATTATGCCAAAACTAATGGTTACAATGTTGTAGGATATTATGGAGGAACTTATGAATCTGCTAAGAGTGATGAGCGCAAGGAATTTAAGCGAATGCTTAAATACGTCAGGCAAAGTGGTTCGGTAGGATATATCATTGTTTATTCCTACGACAGATTCTCAAGAACTGGTAGTAGTGCTGCGCAAATTTCTCAAGAGCTCAACAATCAAGGGATTCAGGTCAAAGCAGTAACCCAAGAAGTGGATACCACCTCAGCAGCTGGTAAGTTTCAACAGAACCTTTTTTATATGTTTAGTCAGTTTGACAATGAGCTTCGAAAAGACAAAACAATTACGGCGATGACCGACCTTCTTAGAAAAGGCTATTGGTTATGGAACCCACCTGTTGGATACATCAATAAAAAGAAATACCACAAAGCGGTAGATTGGGATATTATCCCCTCCGAAGATGGAAAGCTAATTAAGAAAGCATTTGCATGGAAATTAAAAGGAATCTATTCTAATATTGATATAATCGATAAGCTTCAAAACTTAGGAATGAAAATAGATGAGCGTAGACTAAGTGAGTTGTTTAAAAATCCTTTTTATTGTGGTATACTTGTGAGCAAGATGATTCCAGGTGAAATAATTGAAGGAAAGCATAAGCCACTTGTATCTATAGAAGACTTTTTAAAGATTAACTCTATCAATACCCATCATCCAACACACCACAAAGCAGAAAATGACAATCTACCCCTAAAGCAGTTTATCTACTGTGAAAGCTGTAAACTACCGCTAACAGGATATCTTGTCAAGAAAAAAGGGCTTTACTATTACAAGTGTAGAACTAAAGGGTGCTCGTGCAACAAATCCGCTAAAACACTTCATAGTACTTTTACAGAGGATTTGAGAACGTATCAAGTTGAACCAAAATATAAAGACATCATAAAAGAGGTGATGACATATACCTATGATAATATCACCAAAGATTTAAGGACCCAAAAGAAGTTCATTAAAAAAAATATTACAGAGCTAAATACTAAAATAGAATCCATTGAAGAGCGATACGCACTTGGGGAATTAGATAACGCTATCTACAAAAAGTTTAAAGACAAATATGAAACTCAAAAAGAAGAATTACAGTCAAAAATTGAAAATCCAACATTAAATAGTTCGAACCTTGAATTGGCAATTGATAAAGCGCTTAGTTTATCGGCTTCTCTTGAGAAGATTTGGAATGAAGGGGATTTAAAACAAAAACAAAAACTGCAAAATTTAGTGTTTCCATCCGGATTGGGTTACGACAAGTCAAACGACAGAGTTCGAACCCCAAAAGTGAATGCAATTTTTGGGTCAATTCCGATTTTATCGAAGGAAATCTCAAACATAAAAAAAGGAGAACCAATTCCTGTGAATCAATTCTCCGATTTAGTGAGCCCTGAAGGATTCGAACCTTCGACCGCCTCCTTAGAAGGGAGGTGCTCTATCCAGCTGAGCTAAGAGCCCGTAGTTTTTATGTTTCTACGAAAACAGTGTCGGGGTGGCAGGATTCGAACCTGCGACCTCCTCGTCCCAAACGAGGCGCGATGACCGGGCTACGCTACACCCCGAATGCAATTTCTTAGCGGAGAGACAGGGACTCGAACCCTGGCGACCAAAAAGGTCGACAGATTAGCAATCTGCTGCATTACCACTCTGCCACCTCTCCTTTTCGACTTCAAACAAAAGCTTGAAACAAAAATTGCGAGTGCAAATGTAAGATTACAAAAACAATATAGCAAGATGTTTTTTAACTTTTTTATATTTTTTTTACTCAGGATATTCTACCCTCAGATGATAAATATTCATCAATTTTTTCTTAATCACCTTCTTAATAGTTTCTATTTCTCTAAAGGTAATATCAGAATTTATAAACTGATTGTCTGTCATTTGTTTGGCAATTATTTTATCAATTAAGTCACTTATAGACAATGCTGTTGGTTTTGTTAAACTTTTGGAGGCTGCTTCTGCGGCATCACACATCATTAAAATTGCAGTTTCTTTGGAAAAGGGAATCGGTCCCTGATATTTAAACAGGTCAATATCTACCTTAGACTCAGGGTTGAGTTCTTGTTCTTTCCTATAAAAATAATAGGTTAAACTAGTTCCATGATGAGTTCTTATAAAGTCGATAATTCTGTCGGGTAATTTATATTTTTTAGCCAACTCTACCCCTTTAATCACATGATCAGTAATGATCTTAGAGCTATCTCTAGGAGACAAATCGTTATGAGGGTTAACCCCTGTAGACTGGTTTTCTATGAAATACATTGGATTTAAAATTTTACCAACATCATGATACAAGGCCCCTGTTCTTACCAGCATCGAATTGGCTCCTATTTCATTGGCGGCCGCTTCGGCTAAATTAGCCACTTGCATGGAGTGCTGAAAGGTTCCTGGAGCTTTTTCATTGAGTTCTCTTAAAAGCTTTGTATTTGTATTGGACAACTCTAACAAAGTAACATCCGAAACCAAACCAAAAATTTTCTCATACATATAAATAAGTATGATGGATAAGAATGATAATAATCCATTGGCTGCAAATAGCATAAAGTAGTTCCAATTAATCTGAGAGATATTTCCTTCTTTTATAATTGAAAAAGCAAAATAAGTAATCATATAAATAAGCGTGATCTGAGCTACAGAGATAAAAAGATTGGCCCTTTTGTACAATTCAGAAACCGTTAATATGGTTACAATACCTGCAATAATATGTAAATAAATAAATTCAAAACTATCGGGGACAATATATCCTAAGAGTAAGACCGTCAACACATGTGTAAACATCCCCAAACGCGCATCAAAAAAAGCTTTTAAAACAATGGGTAGGATACTCAGAGGAACCACGTATACATAATCAGAATTGTATTTGATGACCAACGTTTGTATGAAAATCATCGAAAAAACATTGAAAAAGATAAAAGTTACCTTATTATTATTATCAAAAATTACTGAGCGATACTTCTTTAAAAACAACAAAAGCATGAGCAATGCTAGGGATACTAGAATCGTATACCCGAACAAAATCCAATTGTAATTAGACGCAGTCCAAACTTGGGATTCTGATTCGCTTTTTAAAGAATTTAAAACCGCAAGTTTTTTTCCTTCTACGATGTCTCCTTTTAAAATGATTAATTTACCAGATTCAACTTTTCCTTTGGTATATGAAATATTTTTTAACTCATTCTCAATTACTTTTTGTGTATAAGCAGCATCAAAATAAATATTTGGCTTTACAATTGTAGACAACAGGTCTAACATTGCTTTTTTACCATAGGGTGTCAGTTCCGATTCGAAGTTAGACATGATAAGCTCTAAAACTTCTTTAGAGGTAAAAAAACTCTTAAAAACAAAGTCTTCTACTTCATTCCCTTTTCTGATAGCAACGATTTCATTTTCACCAGAAACTCGATTTTGACTTGCGACCTCAATAAACCCTTTTTGGTATATGGTGTCAATAACATATTGACCTATTGCAGACAAACGCTGAATCTGATTGATACTTAACGAATCGGATTCTCTGATCTGTAAAATTCTATTTTCATAGGCTGTAAACACCTTATTTTTTATCTCAAAATCGTATATAAAATAGAGTTTCGAATATTCCTCAATTTTTTGTTTTTCTGAAGTGATTTCCTCCTCATTTTTTTGAATAGCGAAATCAAAAGGGGCGTATAAATTGTCGTATTTCCATAGTTGACCATTGCTAAAATCGTATTTAAACTGCCCTCCTTTTGGAAATAAATAAACAATTGCTGTCGTGGCAACTAAAAATAAAATCACCTTGTAAATAATCGTGTTATTTTGATATAATTTATTAACTATGTTGCTCATACATCTTATCTTCTTTTGACAAACTTACCATAAAAAATTCAAGGTCAAAAATTCAACTTATATTATAAAATTGAAATTGATTAAAAATAGTTAATTTAGCACAACAAATTAGTTTTTAAAATAAATTTTATAACTCTATGAAAGAAGTGGTAATTGTATCGGTAGCAAGAACTCCAATAGGTAGTTTTATGGGAAGTTTAGCTACAATTTCCGCACCTAAATTAGGGGCAATCGCTATAAAGGGGGCGTTAGAAAAAATAAATTTAGCTCCGAGTTTGGTTGAAGAAGTCTTTATGGGAAATGTAGTTTCTGCTGGATTGGGTCAAGCACCTGCAAGACAAGCAGCAATATATGCAGGAATCCCTGATACTGTTCCTTGTACCACTGTGAATAAAGTGTGTGCTTCTGGGATGAAATCGATTCAATTAGCTGCTCAAGCTATTGCCATAGGAGATGTAGAAGTTGTTGTTGCTGGAGGGATGGAAAACATGAGCATGATTCCACATTATCAATACGCAAGAAAGGGAGCTAAATTTGGTCCAATTACTATGGAGGATGGACTGCAAAAAGATGGCCTGGTAGATGCCTATGATCAAGTTGCCATGGGGGTTTGTGCTGATGCTTGTGCTGTTGAATATGAATTTTCGAGAGAAGACCAAGATCACTTTGCAATTCAATCTTACCAACGTTCTGCAGCAGCTTGGAAGGATGGTAAATTTGCTGATGAAATTGTACCGGTACCCATTCCACAAAGAAGAGGAGAGACTATTATTTTTTCTGAAGATGAAGAGTATAAAAATGTGAAAATGGAAAAAATAGCAGCGTTGAGAGCTGCTTTTACAAAAGAGGGAACAGTTACTGCTGCAAATGCATCAACGATTAATGATGGAGGAGCCGCTTTGGTATTGATGTCTGCTGATAAAGCGAAAAAATTAAACATCACACCCATAGCAAGAATCAAAAGTTATGCGGATGCCGCACACGAACCAAAATGGTTTACAACCGCACCTGCAAAAGCCTTACCAAAAGCCTTAGCAAAAGCAAATATCTCGATGAATGAGGTAGATTTTTTCGAATTAAATGAAGCGTTTTCTGTTGTAGGTTTAGCAAATATGAAAATTTTAGGCCTTAACGATAAAAATGTAAACGTAAATGGCGGAGCAGTATCTCTGGGGCATCCCTTAGGAGTTTCTGGAGCTAGAATTGTCATTGCATTGACTTCAATTTTAAAGCAACATAATGCTAAAATTGGAGCAGCTGCTATTTGTAATGGCGGCGGAGGTGCATCTGCTATAGTCATAGAAAAAATGTAATTTTAATCACCCAAACTAAATCAAATTTATGCTGTATGGCATTTGTAATTTAAGTACTGCTCCACTCAGAGCTCTGCCTATTGACTCATCAGAAATGGTCAGTCAGTTATTGTTTGGTGAAACTTTTGAAGTTATTGAAAGTGAAAAAGAATGGAGTAAAATTAGATTGACTTATGATAACTATGAAGGATTTATAGACAACAAACAATTCACAAATATTACACAACGTTTATTTTTGGAATTAACCTCTGAAAAACAATATTATTGTGGAGAAATTATTGATTTTATCACCAACAGCAACGATGAATTAACCACGATTCCTTTGGGAGCTAGCTTGCCTTTTTACAAAAGCGGCACACTGCAAATAAATGCCAATTCTTACCGGTACGAAGGAACTGTTTTGTCAGAAATAAAAACAAAAAGCAATATTTCTAAAACTGCCTTTTTGTACCTCAACACCCCTTTTTCATGGGGTGGTAAAACTCCTTTTGGTATAGACGCTGCAGGTTTTACTCAAATGGTTTATAAATTATGCGGTCATCATTTGCCTAGAGATGCTAAAAGTCAAGCTTCACAGGGGGAAGTACTGAGTTTTATAGAAGAAAGCGAAGCGGGTGATTTGGCATTTTTTGATAATGAAGAGGGCGAAATCATCCATGTAGGGATCATTTTAAATGATTACCATATCATTCATGCACATGGTAAAGTTAGAATAGACACGCTAGATCATAGTGGTATTTTTAATAAAGACTTACAAAAACATACCCACAAATTAAGAATTATCAAAAAGTTAATGTAATAATAATTGATAAAAAAAAAATCCGAAACGATGTACGTTTCGGATTTTTTATGAAATTTCAATAGGGAGTCCCTTATTGATTTCTCATTTTCTTAAAAATAGGTCTTAAAGCATCTGCTTCAGCTTCTCTTTCTAGTGTGTCGTAGATATTCAAAAGCATTCTTACGGTACCCTCTGTCCTATTGATACCGTCTGCCTTGATTAAATACGGTAAAACTTTCTCATAGAGTGCTTTTTGTTTTGCTTGTAACGCATCGTATTTCTTGAAATTAGACAAATTATTGTTCATTTCATCTACAATTGTTTTCTCTTCAGCGAGCATAGCGATTCCTAAATTTAAATAAGCGTCTCCATACGCTGGATCTAATTCAATAGCCTTTTTATAAAAACCTATTGCAGCTTCTGTTTTATTCTCATTTGCATTGACCACTCCTAAATTAAAAAACAACACTGGATTGGTTGGATCTAATTTAACAGCTTCTATCATCAATTGTCCAAATTTATCCATTCTTTCTAGCTTGATATACATTTGAGCTTGATTTAACAGGAGATTGATGTCTTTAGGATTTGATTTTCTCGCTTCTTCTAATGCTGCAATTGCTAATTCTGGCTTCCCTTGGTTTACATATATATACCCAATGTTTTTGATAATCTCCGCTTGTTTAGATTCAGAAACATTATCTCGTGGATCTGAATATTGACCTGATTTCACCATAAAATCTCTTTGAGTTTTACTTCCAAAACTTTCTTCTTTTCCAGTTTCTTTATTGAGAGCTAAATAACTAGTGGCTATCCCTGTATAATTGATATTTTGTAATTCCTTGTAATAATCTAAAGAAAGATCAAATTCTTTTGATAAGGAAGCACTCAGCGCTGCATTGTATAAAAAGGAGGTATCTGTCGGACTTAATTTATAAGTCAAATAAAAATTTTCTGTAGCTTTTTTAAACTCCTTGGCATTATAATCCTCTATTGCTTTAGTAGACACAAATTGAATCAACTGATTGAACTTAGGCTTGGCTTCTTTGGTATATTTTAGTTTTCCTGTTTGCTTTTCATACTCAAATAAATTTTCGAACGCATCAGCAGCTTTCGTCACATTGGAGGTACCGTATGCAGATCCTATCAAATAGTAATATTTTGCCTTGTATTTTGGCTCAATTAAAGTTTCTGAGGATTCTAGGGATTCAATAGCAGCTTTTGCTTCATCAATTTGACCTTTTTTGATCGACTTTTCTATTGCTTTTAATTCATTTTTCTGAGCAAAAGAAGCCATGGATAATAATCCCATTGCTATTATTAATACTTGTTTTTTCATTTTATTAATTTATGATTGTTGTTCGTTATCGTTTGAATCGTTTTCAATTTCGATTCCATTTTCTAATTCTTCTTCAGCATCCTCTTCATGGATGACTTTAGCAACCGCAGCGATGCTATCTGAATCTTTAATGTTTATCAGACGAACTCCTTGAGTTGCACGTCCCATCACTCTTAAATCTTCTACGGCCATTCTAATGGTCAATCCAGATTTATTGATAATCATTAAATCATTTGAATCGTCTACATTTTTAATTGCTACTAGTTCTCCTGTTTTTTCGGAAATATTCAAGGTTTTAACTCCTTTACCTCCCCTGTTGGTCACCCTATAATCTTCTAATTTAGAGCGTTTCCCATATCCTTTTTCTGAAACAACCAAAATATTACTTTCCATATCGTTTACAGCGACCATTCCAATAACCTCGTCATTTTCATGTTGTAAAGTAATTCCTCGAACTCCAGAAGCGGTTCTTCCCATTGGTCGAGTTTTAGCTTCTTCGAAGCGGATCGATTTACCAGATTTCAGAGCCAACATTACTTGACTGTCTCCAGTTGTTAATTTTGCTTCTAACAACTCATCACCTTCTTTAATGGTAATTGCATTGATACCATTTGTTCTCGGCCTAGAATACTGTTCTAGTGAGGTCTTTTTTACTTGACCTTTTTTAGTGGCCATAATTACAAAATGATTATTGATGTAATCTTGGTCTTTTAAATCTTGAGTAACCAGGAATGCCTTTACTTTATCATCTTGTTCGATATTGATTAAGTTTTGCATTGCTCTACCTTTCGTGTTTTTACCTCCCTCAGGAATCTCATAAACACGCATCCAAAAAACTTTTCCTTTTTGAGTAAAGAACATCATATATTGATGATTGGTCCCAACAAATAAGTGTTCAAGGAAATCTTCATTTCTAGTCGTTGCTCCTTTTTGACCTCTACCACCTCTATTTTGAACTTTGTATTCTTCAAGGTTTGTACGTTTAAGATATCCTGCATTTGAAATCGTAACCACTACTTTGGTATCAGGAATCATATCTTCAATACGCATATCTCCTCCTGCATATTCGATCAAAGATCTTCGCTCATCTCCGTACTTTTCTTTGATATGGAGTAACTCGTCTTTTATAATTTGATAACGTCTTGGTTCGTTGGCTAAGATATCTTTCAAGTCTGTAATTGTTACCATGATTGCGTCAAATTCTGCACGCAATTTGTCTTGCTCTAAACCTGTCAGTTGACGCAAACGCATTTCTACAATTGCTTTTGCTTGTATCTCTGTTAACTCGAAACGTTCAATCAAACTTTCTCTTGCTTGGTCTGCATTAGAGGAAGCTCTGATGATTTTTATCACTTCGTCAATATTATCGGATGCAATGATCAACCCTTCTAAAATATGAGCCCTAGCTTCTGCTTTCTTTAATTCAAATTCAGTTCTACGAACAACTACCTCATGTCGATGTTCTACAAAATAATGAATTAATTGTTTTAAATTCAATTGCTCTGGTCTCCCATTGACCAATGCAATATTATTCACACTAAAAGAAGTCTGTAATTGGGTATATTTGAATAATTTATTTAAAACAATATTAGGAATCGCGTCGCGTTTTAAAACATACACAATACGCATTCCATTTCTGTCAGATTCATCCCTAATATTAGAAATTCCTTCAATTTTTTTATCATTGACTAATTCAGCAGTTTTTTTAATCATTTCTGCTTTATTTACCTGATAAGGTATTTCGGTGACAATAATACACTCTCGCCCCTTCACTTCTTCAATAACGGCTTTAGCACGCATTACAATACGCCCACGCCCCGTGTGAAAAGCATCTCTTACACCATCATAACCGTAAACAATACCTCCTGTTGGAAAATCTGGAGCAGTAACATGTTGCATCAACCCGTCGATATCGATATCATTATCATCAATGTATGCAATCGTACCATTAATAACTTCTGTTAAGTTATGAGGCGCCATATTGGTTGCCATACCCACTGCAATACCAGAAGCTCCATTTACTAATAAATTAGGAATACGAGTAGGCAGGACTGTAGGTTCTTGAAGAGTATCATCAAAATTCAAACGATGATCCACGGTATCTTTCTCAATATCAGCTAACATGTCTTCTGATATCTTCTGCATTCTTACCTCAGTATAACGCATCGCCGCTGGTGAATCTCCATCTACAGAACCAAAGTTTCCTTGGCCATCGACCATCATATATCGTACACTCCAATTTTGAGCCATACGCACCATAGAATCGTATACAGATGTATCTCCGTGAGGGTGATACTTTCCTAAGACCTCTCCCACAATTCTTGCGGATTTTTTATAAGAACCCGTAGCTTTGATACCAAGCTCATGCATCCCAAATAAAACCCTTCTATGAACTGGTTTTAAGCCATCTCTTACATCTGGCAATGCTCTTGATACAATTACCGACATTGAGTAATCAATGTATGCAGCTTTCATCTGTTCTTCAATGTTAATAGGAATCAACTTTTCTCCGTCTGCCATATATATATTTGATTAAATTTTACTCATTATTTTAAAACAAGGCAAGATACTATTTCTATTACTTTTTACAAAGATTTTAAAGGGTTCAATTCGGTAGAGTTATCAACATTTTTTGATAATTTTTAACACTAATTTATTTGTTTGATTTACAATAGTTTTTTACCTTGGTGATGGAGTAATATTGTCAGTATTTGACGATTGGCATATTTTTTGTAATTAACTCCATAAAAAAGAACTAAATTTACATCACATCAATTATAGATAGAAAGAAATATGGACGATAATTTTTCACCAAAGGTTAGAGATGTAATTACTTTCAGTAAAGAAGAAGCGCTGCGTTTAGGGCATGAATTTATTGGAACAGAACACCTCATACTGGGTTTGATCAGAAAGGGAGAAGGTAAAGCAATAGAAATATTAACAGCTTTTGATGTTGATTTAAGTCTATTACGCAAAAAATTAGAGCAATTAAACCCTGCAAATCCTACTTTTGTAGAAAGTACAGATAAGCCTATTTTACGTTTGACTCGACAAGCTGAAAAAGCCTTAAAAACAACTTTTTTAGAAGCAAAACTATATCAAAGTGATGCGATCGATACTGCACATCTATTATTATGTGTCTTGAGAAATGAAAATGATCCAACGACCAAGTTAATTCATAAATACAACATTAACTATGATGAGGCAAAAGCATTGTACAAGCAACTTCATGTTGATAACTCAGAGGAATCCATACATCCTATTGCAGAAACTCCTGCTGATGACGAATACGCTTCAGGTAAAACGAATCCATTCAACCAACCTCAAAAAGAGAAAACTACCAAAAAATCTAAAACTCCCGTTTTAGATAATTTTGGAAGGGACTTAACGGACTTGGCAAGTAGAGGAAAGCTAGACCCTGTCGTTGGAAGAAAAAAGGAAATTGAACGTGTCTCTCAAATTTTAAGTAGAAGAAAGAAAAACAACCCAATGTTAATCGGAGAACCCGGTGTTGGTAAATCTGCAATTGCAGAGGGATTGGCTCTGAGAATTATTGACAGAAAAGTATCGAGAATTTTATTTGACAAACGGATTGTTTCTCTAGACTTGGCAAGCTTAGTTGCTGGCACAAAATACCGTGGTCAATTTGAAGAACGGATGAAAGCGTTAATGAATGAGCTTGAAAAAAATGAAGATATTATTTTATTTATAGATGAAATACATACGATTGTTGGTGCTGGTGGTGCAACGGGTTCATTAGATGCCTCTAATATGTTAAAACCAGCCTTAGCAAGAGGAGAAATACAATGTATTGGTGCAACTACATTAGATGAATTCAGAACCAATATCGAAAAAGACGGGGCTTTAGAACGTCGTTTTCAAAAAGTAATTGTAGAACCAACTTCTGTGGAAGAAACTGTGAAAATTTTACACAACATAAAAAGTAAGTACGAAGAACATCACCATGTAAACTATACCGATGATTCCATTGAAGCTTGTGTGAAATTAACAAACAGATACATGACGGATCGATATCTTCCAGACAAAGCAATTGATGCTTTGGACGAAGCAGGGTCGAGAATTCACATTACAAACATTGAGGTTCCTCAACAAGTTCTAAAATTAGAAACTCAATTAGAAATTATCAGAGATAAAAAAACAAAGGCCGTAAACGGACAAAAATACGAAGAGGCTGCCAAGTTACGCGACGATGAAAAAAATATGGAAGCGGCTCTAAATTCTGCCCAAAAACAGTGGGAAGATGATTCGAAGTTAAATAGAGAAATTGTTACCGAAGACAATGTTGCAGAAGTCGTTTCTATGATGACAGGAATCCCTGTAAATAGAGTTGCAGAAGCAGAAAACCATCGATTGTTAGAATTACCAACCTCCATTAAAGGCAAGGTAATTGGTCAAGATAATGCTGTCAGTAAAGTGGTAAAAGCAATTCAAAGAAACAGAGTAGGTTTAAAAGATCCAAACAAACCAATTGGCTCCTTTATCTTTCTTGGGCAAACAGGTGTTGGTAAAACTCAATTAGCCAAAGTGCTAGCAAGAGAATTGTTCGATTCTGATGATTCATTAATTAGAATTGACATGAGTGAATACATGGAAAAATTTGCTATCTCTCGCTTAATTGGAGCCCCTCCTGGATATGTTGGTTATGAAGAAGGTGGACAACTCACCGAAAAAGTAAGAAGGAAACCCTATGCCGTAATTTTATTAGATGAAATAGAAAAAGCACATCCCGATGTATTTAACATGTTGTTACAAGTTTTAGATGACGGATACATTACGGATAGCCTTGGACGAAAAATCGACTTCAGAAATACCATCATTATCATGACGTCTAATATTGGCGCACGTCAATTAAAAGACTTTGGTGGTGGTGTTGGTTTTGGAACGGCTTCCAAAAAAGAACAAGCAGATGCGCATGCAAAATCTGTAATTGAAGATGCTTTGAAGAAGTCTTTTGCTCCTGAATTTTTAAACAGAATTGATGACGTTATTGTGTTCAATGCACTGGAAAGAAAAGACATTCATGCGATCATCGATATTGAATTAGAAAAATTATTGAATAGAATTGCTGATTTAGGCTATATCCTTAATTTAAGCGACAAAGCAAAAGATTACATAGCAGACAAAGGTTTTGATAAAAAGTACGGAGCTAGACCGCTTAAAAGAGCCATCCAGAAATACATCGAAGATGCCCTGGCAGAAGAAATTGTAAATTCAAAACTTTCAGAGGGAGATACCATTACAATGGACTTAGACAAAACAGAAAGCAAGCTAACCATTAAAATAAAAAAAGGAAAAAAAACTCCCGAAAAAAGAACTGAAATAGAAACCGAGAATGAAACAGAAGCGAAAGCTTAATAATATCATCCCAAACATATCGTTTGGGATTTTTTTCAAACCAATGCTACCACATATTAAATTATTTCTCTTAATGCTCGTATTAGCAAACCTATGTCATACGAGTCATGCACAAAATAATATTATAAAAGTAAATCCCTTAGGTTTGGCATTCGGTATTTCAAATCTAGGTATCGAATTTGCAGGCAAAAAAAATCAATCCATCACTGTAGCTGCACTGTACTATTCGAAATCAAATATCCAAGGGTTTGGAATTGGTCTAGAACAAAGATTTTACTTTATGACCGCCGAAGAATCTCTAAGAGGATTTCACGCTGGGCCCAGCGTTGGTTATTTAAAATTGAAAGAAAACTATTACGATGAAGGGTACGAGGTATTTTCTATTGGAGGCGAAATAGGACATCAATGGTTTTTAAACAAGCACCTTACAGCAGACCTTTTTAGTGGTCTTGGATTTTTAGTTGGGAGTGAATCAAATACAGAAAAACTCTCTTTTGGTATCGGTATTTCTCTAGGCTATGCTTGGTAATAACTCAAAATAATTCTTCATGATCAATCTCAAGAGAAGCGATAAATTCTGAGGCCTTTTCAATATCGAAATGCATTACACGATCTTCTGTGACAATAGGAATTTTTTGACGAAATGACCCAATAATAGATTCTAAAAAAGGAGCGGTTTTACCCTTTCCAAAACTCAAAGCTTGGGATGCTGTAAAAAGCTCTATTGCTAAAATAGTCTGTAAATTATCTACCACTTTTCTGCATTTAGTAGCAGCATTTGCCCCCATAGACACATGATCTTCTTGACCATTACTAGATTCAATAGAATCTACACTGGCAGGTGTGGCGTATTGTTTGTTCTGACTCACAATACTCGCCGCGGTATATTGTGGAATCATAAAACCAGAATTTAAACCTGGGTTTGCTATTAAAAAAGGAGGCAAATGCCGGTGGCCCGAAACCAATTGATAGGTTCTTCTCTCTGATATATTTCCCAATTCTGAAATTGCAATGGCTAAAAAATCCAACCCCAAAGCCAAGGGTTGTCCATGAAAATTACCTCCAGAAATGATTTGATCTTCTTTTACAAAAATATTTGGATTATCTGTAACAGAATTTACCTCTGTTAAAAAGGTCTTTGTCACAAAACGAATGGTATCTTTAGTGGCTCCATGAACTTGGGGCATACACCTGAAAGAATATGGATCTTGCACATGTTGTTTGTCTTGTGAAATTAACTCACTATCCTTTAATAGATGTTTAATTCTTTGTGCTGTTTTTAGTTGTCCATTGTGAGGTCTAACATTATGAATTAATTCGTTAAAAGGTTCTATTCTTCCATCAAATCCTTCCAATGAAAGTGTTCCGATTACATCGGCTAAATAGGATAGTTTGTGTGCTTTTAAAAGAGTATAAATACCATACGCAGTCATAAACTGTGTTCCATTTAGCAGTGCCAAACCTTCTTTGGACTGAAGTTTAATCTTATCCCAAGAAAAAAATTGGGTTAATTTTTCAGCTGGTATTTTTTTATTTTTATAATATACTTCTCCTAAACCTAGTAATGGCAGAGCCACATGTGCTAAAGGGGATAAATCTCCTGAGGCTCCGAGAGATCCCTGTTCATAGATAACAGGTATGATATCGTTATTATAAAATTCAATCAATCTTTCTACGATGGCTAATTGAACTCCAGAATGACCATGACTTAATGCTTGAATCTTACATAAAATCATCAGTTTTACAATCTCACTAGAAACTTCCTCACCAGTACCACAGGCATGACTCTTTACCAAGTTTTCTTGTAATTTTTGAAGATTTTCATCGTTAATTTTAACATTATACAAAGCTCCAAAACCTGTATTTATACCATAAATTGGCTTCGAAATCGATTTCGTTTTAAGGTCTAAATAAGATCTACATGTTTGAATTCTTTCGATTGCAGCATCAGATAAAACTAACTTTTTATCCAGTGAAATAATTTCTTGAATTTTAGACAAGTCTAAGGGAGTTGAATCTATGTAATGAACTGTTTCCATATCTAATTTAATTAGAACTCAAAAGTGCAAATTCAGTTCTGTATATGCAACTATTTTAACTTTTTATATGTACTTCTATATGTTTCTATGGTCTATATTTGTAGTCAAATTAAAGGCTACTCAATGAAACAGACAAGTATTGTTATTTTTATACTACTTTTTATGATCTCTTGCTCGAGAGAACACCCAAAAGAATACCTCTCCATTGCTGGGAAATTAGAAAACAACAAACAAAGTACAATTTCTATTTTTGACAGAACAGGAAGAGCTATTAAAAACATCTCTATCAACGAAAATGGTTCTTTTAAAGATACGCTAAAAGTAACCGAAACAGATATTTACACGCTGCAAACCGACAGAACAAAAAGAGCTCCTATTTATTTAAAAAATGGTTTTGATCTTTTTATCAAAGGGGATGCTGAAAAATTCATGACGAGTTTGGAGTTCTCAGGGAACGGAGCCTCTAACTCAAACTTTATCCTTGTTCAAATAGAAAAAAGTAGACAACTTGGAAATCCCGCCTCTCTTTTCTCTCTTGAAAAAGAAGCCTTCAACACAAAAATAAATACGCTAAAAAAAGAATATGACAGTATTTTATCTTCGTATAAAAATATGGAAAACTCATTAGTTGAAATGATTTCAAGTCAAAATATGCGACTGTTTGAATACCTTGAATATAATTATGCTTCCAGTCTAAAACTAAAGAAAGGAAGCCCTGCCCCTACATTTGATAATTATATCGATGTCAATGGTGGAAAAAAATCACTCAGCTCCTATAAAGGAAAGTATGTATATATAGATGTTTGGGCAACTTGGTGTGGACCCTGTATCAGAGAAATTATTCCTCTGAAAAAACTGGAAAAAGAATATCATGATAAAAATATTGCCTTTATCAGTATTTCTGTAGATGAATCTAGAAGAAATGGAGGTTCTTGGGAAGCAACAGAGACCAAATGGAGAAATTTTATCAAGGCAAAACAAATGGATGGGATTCAGTTATGGTCTGGAAAAGATGAACGTTTTCAACAAGAATATCAAATAAATGGAATACCAAGATTCATTTTAATAGATCCGCAAGGAAACATCGTTGATGCAAATGCACCAAGACCCTCAAATCCTGCGATAAAAAACCTATTAAACTCTTTAAATATATAATACAGAAACATCAATAAAAAAGCGAAATCTAAATGTAGATTTCGCTTTTTTTATGCATATATTACAGATCACTATTCTTCATAAACACCCATTTGTGCATATTTATCCATTCTTTTGGAAACCAAATCTGTGTCATTCAATTCTTTTAATTCATCAAAAGCAGTAAGAATTTGTTCTTGAACTGCTTTAAAAGCGCCCTCTCTATCGGTATGGGCACCTCCTAAGGGTTCTTGAATAATTCCATCAATTAATTTTAAATTTTTCATATCAGAACCTGTTAATTTTAGGGCTGCTGCCGCTTGTTCTTTGAACTCCCAGCTTCTCCATAAAATAGAAGAACAAGATTCTGGAGAAATTACTGTATACCATGTGTTTTCCATCATGTAAACTCGATCTCCTACTCCAATCCCTAAAGCTCCACCTGAAGCCCCTTCACCAATAACAATAGTAATGATTTGAGTTTTTAGACGGGTCATTTCTAAAATATTCCTAGCAATTGCCTCTCCTTGTCCACGTTCTTCAGCCTCCATACCAGGATAAGCTCCTGGAGTATCTAGTAGGGTAACAACTGGAATTTTAAACTTTTCAGCCATTTTCATTAAGCGTAAGGCTTTTCGATATCCTTCGGGATTGGCCATACCAAAATTCCGATATTGACGTGTTTTTGTGTTGTAGCCCTTTTGTTGCCCTATAAACATAAAAGATTGATCGCCTATTTTACCTAAACCACCTATCATGGCCTTGTCATCCTTTACATTTCTATCTCCATGCAGCTCCATAAAAGTATCACCACACAGGGCCTTAATATAATCTAATGTATAGGGTCTATTAGGGTGTCTAGATAATTGAACTCTTTGCCAAGGTGTTAGGTTTTTATATATATCTTTTCTAGCGTTGGCTAGTTTTTTTTCAATTTTTTTACAAGTAGCTGTTACATCTACATCGCTCTCCTTACCTATATCATAACATTTATCTAATTGATCTAAAAGCTCTTTGATAGGCATTTCAAAATCTAAATATTCCATTTTGTAATTATTTGATTTTAGTTGTTTTGAGAAGCAAACATACTATAAAATTAATTGTTTTTTTAAAAAAAAAGTTAGTTTTTTCTAACAGGTTTTTCATTGATTTTATTTCTAATACTGTTTTTATTCTTGATCATTCCGTTTAATAAAACAACAAATAATACAATGAAAGCGCCAAAATAAAATTCAGGATTCATTTTTTCTTGTTCACCAAAAATAAAAAGTGCCAATACAATCGCATAAATAGGTTCTAAATTGAGCGTTAAAATAACCGTATATGGAGACAAGTATTTCATCACTTTAACCGAGGTAATAAAAGCATACGCAGTACAAATACTACTCAAAATTAAAAGGTAGTACCAATCTGACTTTGATAACTCAAAAAAAGAGGCAGAAAATCCATCTGTGAACAACAAATAAATTGTAATAAAAATGACACCAAAAAACAATTGATACAAAGAAATTTTACTTGCAGCATATTGTTTTATAAAAAGGCCGTTAAAAACCGAAAAAAAAGCACTTAATAGTGAAGATATTAATGCATAAAAAATCCCCAGTCGGTATTGACTCTCAAAATTAAAAATGATGTACAAGCCAATACATACAAAAAAACCCAATACTATTTCTAATACTTTGATGCGTCTTTTAAAGAAAAGAGGTTCTATAAAAGAAACAAAAAAGGCGCCGGTACTCATCGTGACCAATGCAACAGAAACATTGGAGACTTTGATCGCTGAAAAGAAAAATATCCAATGAAGGGCTATAAGAATTCCAGTAACAAAAAACTTTGCAATACCAATGCGATCTACTTTAAATGACTTTTTAGTTAGGAAAAAATAAAGAACAATAAAAATAACTGCCAAAGACATTCTATACCAAACCAAAGGAACGGCATCTAAGCTTATCAATGCTCCAAGAATAGCGGAAAAACCCCAAATAAAAATAATTAAATGCAGCAGCAAATAATTTTTAAGTCTACTTTCTTGCATCTAAGTATAAATAAACAGCCAAACAGCCAAAAATAATATTAGGGATCCAAACATATAGAAGAGCATTGACACCTGCAACTCCTCCCAAAACTTCCGCTATTTTCATCAAGAAAACATAAAGAAACATGATTCCAATACCAATTGCTAAATTAACTCCCGTTCCACCTCTTCTTTTTCTGAATGCGAGAGCAACAGCAATGATGGTTAATATGTAAGAAGCTATTGGTAAACTTGTTCTTTTATAATATTCAACCAAATATGCATTTAAATTTTTAACTCCTCGCTTTTTAGAAACCTCAATAAACTTCATCAATTCTCCCGAGGGCATTTCTTGAGATAATGCAGATTTATAGATCAAATCTTTGGGAGTAAAGTTAAAAACAGTATCTATTTTTGATCCTGAGGAAATATGATCTCTATCATTATAAATTCTACGCATTTTCCAATTAGAAAGAATGAACGATGAATCTGTTTCACTGAAACGGATTCTATTGGAAACCAATTTAGATTTCAATTTGATTCCATCATACACCTCTGAGGTAAAATCATATCCAGAATTGGTTTCTGTATTAAAATTCCTTATAAAAATATAGGTGCTATCGGTAAGTTGTAAACTAAACTCTCTTACAAATTTTAATTCGTTTTTTTGTCTTCTATTCTTTATGTACTCTTTTTCAAATTTCTTTCTTTCTTTACTACTACTGGGCACCACAAAATGATTCATCCCCAAAGAAATAAGCGTTATAAGGGATGCTCCAATAAAATAAGGATATAAAAATCTTGTAAAGGATACCTTTGCGTTTGTAACGGCAATGATCTCTGTATTATTAGAAAGCTTAGAAGTAAACAGGATTACTGCAATAAATAATGCCAAAGGCATAAAAGTATTGGCATAATAGATGATAAAATTTTTATAATATTCATCCAGAACTTGGTAAAATCCTAAATCTGGATGTTCTAAAAAGTTATCGATCTTTTCTGAGATGTCTATGGCAATTGCTATAGGAATTAAGATCAATAAGGTAAATAAAAAAGTTACCAAAAATCGTTTTAATATGTACCAATCTATAATTTTCAAAAGCGCAAAATTGTTTTGTTGTTTTATCCTAAATAATTTACAATCGTTTGTTCATTTGTTTGACCATCATGTCTTTCCATTCTCTGAAATCTCCAGCTAATATATGTTTTCTTGCTTCACGAGTTAACCACACATAAAAACCCAAATTGTGTATCGAAGCTATCTGCTTTCCTAACATTTCTTTCGCAGCAAAAAGATGACGTAAATAAGCTTTTGAATACATGGTCTCTACCCAAGTAATGGCCATATCGTCAATTGGAGAAAAATCATCTTGCCACTTTTTATTTTTGATATTAATGGTGCCATGTGCAGTAAACAACATACCATTTCTAGCATTTCTTGTAGGCATTACACAATCGAACATGTCAATTCCTAGGGCTATATTTTCTAAAATATTAATCGGAGTTCCAACACCCATTAAATAACGAGGCTTGTCTTCTGGTAAAACTTCTGTAACCACCTCTGTCATTGCATACATTTCTTCGGCAGGTTCACCAACAGAAAGCCCGCCAATTGCATTTGCTTGGGCACCAGCATTAGCGATGTACTCTGCCGATTGTCTTCGAAGATCTTTATAAGTACTTCCTTGTACTATTGGGAAAAAAGTTTGTTCAAATCCATATTTATAGGGTAAGGTTTCTAAATGGCTCATACATCTATCTAACCATCTGTGTGTCATATGCATCGAACGTTTTGCATAATGATAATCACAAGGATACGGAGTACATTCATCAAAAGCCATGATAATATCTGCACCAATTGTTCGTTGAATTTCCATGACATTTTCGGGCGTAAAAAAGTGCATAGAACCATCTATATGACTTTTAAATTTTACCCCTTCTTCATTAATTTTTCTTCTCCCTGAAAGAGAATATACCTGATAACCACCAGAATCTGTTAATATATTACGATCCCAGTTCATAAACTTGTGCAAACCTCCAGCTTTTTCTAGAACTTCTAAACCAGGACGCAGATATAGGTGATAGGTATTCCCTAAAATTATATCTGGATTGATTTCATTTTTAAGTTCTGTCTGATGTACCCCTTTTACAGTCCCAACAGTTCCTACAGGCATAAATATCGGAGTTTCAATCAATCCATGATCTGTTGATATGACACCAGCTCTTGCCTTACTTTTTGGATCAGTAATTTTTAAGTCGAATTTCAAGCGTTTAAATTTAGATGATGATTTAAAATACTAAGAATAGCATATGTAAAACTACACAGCATTATCCTTTGTATGTTTTAAATAAATTTTCGATTCATTGGCAGCAAAGATAAGACTATTTAAGAATTGATAATACAATTGAATCGTTATAAAAAAAAGCCACCACAAATTATCGTAAAAATTATTTTTTGAGCTACTATATAAAGATTATCTGCGTTTCTTTTTGAATCCAAAACTCGATTTACTCTTCTTCGATTTTGAAGAGGATTTCCTGAATGAAGCGCTTTTTTTATTGAAGACATTTTTGGAAGGAGCTCCCTTTTTCTTAGAAACCAACTTTTTAGTTTTGATTTTAATGGTAGAGGCTTCTTCTGTTTTAGAGGAGGTAGAAATCATTTTATGAATTTCTTTCATTTCATCTTGGGTTAACTCTCTCCAATCCCCGACTTGTAAATATCCCAACTCAACATTCATAATACGAGTACGCTTTAACTTTGTTACTTCATAATCGAGGTATTCACACATTCTTCGAATTTGCCTATTTAAACCTTGGGTTAGAATAATTTTGAATATGTTATCACTTATTTTTTCTACCAAACAGTTATTGGTTATCGTGCCTAAAATGGGAATTCCATTACTCATTTTTTGAATAAAATCGGCGGTAATAGATTTGTTTACAGTGACATAATATTCTTTTTCATGATTGTTTCCTGCTCGTAATATTTTATTGACGATATCTCCATCATTTGTTAAAAAAATGAGCCCCTCCGAAGGTTTATCTAAACGACCAATGGGAAATAACCGCTCTGGATAATTGATGTGCTTTATGATATTTTTTGGTTCTCTATCATCGGTAGTAGAAACAATCCCAACGGGTTTATTCAGGGCAATATACAGGGTATTGTTTTGAGGCTTTACAAGTCTACCGTCTAATTTTACTAAGTCATTCTTACCCACTCTATTTCCTAATTGAGTGGGTTTTCCATTGAGGGTAACTCTCCCTTCATTGATAAATTTTTCAGCCTCTCTTCTAGAGCATATTCCTGAAGAGCTAATGTATTTATTTAAATTTACAGTCGCTTGTTTGTTAGAATCCAAATGAAAAATTTTTTAACAAAAGTAAGTATAAGATTATAATTCTATCGTTCTAAAAGTTAAATTAATACGAGGTGCATTTACTTTTTTGGTAGGCGGCAATCTATGTAACCAATTTTTCTGAGTTCCTTCTTTCATCACCAATAAACTGCCATTTTCTAAAACAATATCTATTCTTTGTTTGTTTTCTTTATGCTTAAAAGAGAACTTTCGCGCTGCACCTAGAGATACGGAAGCAATGGCTCCTTCTTTTTT
>CBFIGS010000021.1:0-19332 GCA_965662295.1 Polaribacter sp.
TGGCGATAAATTATTAATTTCTGGCCTTGACGAAACACTAGAAGCTAGTGTTTTTGATGTAATGGGAAGAGAAATTTTAAAAACGACGGTGTCTCCCTCAAAAAACTCTATCAATATTAGTAATTTAAAAAGCAACGTTTATCTTCTTCAATTGAAGAATGAAAAAAATTCACGTGCTCATACGATTGTAATACAATAAGAGTATTGATTTAAAAATTAAAAAGTACTAGTGTATCTGTTACACTAGTGCTTTTGTAATTTACACCCGAAATGAAGAGGTTTGTATTTCTTATATTGCTTTATGGCTTTTTTACCAAAGCCCAGTCTATCACTGGAACACAGGGACAATTTTTTATCCCAACTGCCGAAATGCACCCGGACAGAACACTGGTGTTAGGAGCCTCTTATATACCAGAAGGCTATTTTCAACGATACGATCAAAAAGGAAATCCGGGAATGCCTACTTTTGTTACGGTTACAGTTCTACCCTCAGTAGAAATCATGTTTCGTTATACCCATGAATTAAACCTCCCTGTAAATTTTGAAACAAAATACTTTCCAGATCGAATGTTTGCTTTTCGAATTCGACTTTTAAAAGAAACCAAATGGATGCCCACAATTACCGCTGGTGCTCAAGACTTTACTAGTTTTATCGGCTTGTCATGTGATACATGTGTAAATTATGGAGGTGCATACTTGGTTTTAACCAAATCTTTTAATTGGAATCAATTCAAATTCAAACCCACCGTTGGATATGGATCCGATGTCTTAAGCTTGTATCGCTATGATTTTTTAGGCCTGTTTGGCGGTGCTGAATTCTCGTATCAAAGTCTTCCTAATACCTCGATTTCTTTGGAATATGATTCAAAAAACATTCATGTTGGACTTTCGCACACCTTTTTTAACAGATTGGTTTTGAAAGCAGGGATGTGGGACTTAAACAAACCAGCGGCCATGATCGCCTATAAATATCAGATATGGTAAAACGTTTTATTGGTTTGCTGTTTTTCCTCTGCACTACTTCATTTGTAGCACAGGATGATTTCGCTAAAAAGTTAGTAAGCCTAGGCTACGAAAATGTTCGTGTATTTACCAAGAGTAATGAACTTTATGTTGGGTACGAAAATAATCGATATCGTTTTGAAGGAGATGCCTTAGTGGAAGTTCTAAAAACCCTCTCCAATGCTAAAATACCTGTAGGGAAACAAACACACCTTTTAATATACAATACAGGCTTTCCTGTGGTATACTTTAACATTCCTTCTAAAGTACTTTCTTCAATTAATAATGGTTCTTATTCAGAAGAGGATACAAAATCTATCTATGCTTCTTTAAATGTGGATAAATTAGAGTCAATCTATGGAGCTTATACTCCATTCAATAATTCGTTTTACAAATTTGATTTTCAACTTGGATTTCATTTAGACTATCAGCTTGGAAACTTTGATAATGGAGTAAAAGAGAAACTGTATGCCAGACCCAATATGCAAACTGTGCTTGGTCATGGAACACAACTCAATGTATCGTATCAAATGGTAATTATCAATGATTTGAACAATCAATTTTATTCACGTCCCTACATGGCTGTACTATCACAAGATTTTAAATTGCCATACAATGGTTTTATCAATACCTCTCTAGGGTATTTTCAATTCAATAGGTTTGGATACAATATCCGTTTTGACAAACTATTACAGGAAGAAACTTTTCATGTTTCTATCAATTACGGGATGAGTCGTTACTCATACCTCGATAAAGAGGTTATTCCAATTTATAACTCGAATCAGCAATCTTTTTACAATGCAACAATCAACTATCGATGGAAAAAACACGATATTGATTTTCGCTTAAATTACGGAACCTTCATGCAAAATGACTTGGGATATCACTTCTCTATATCAAGACAATTTGAAGAAAAATTCGTACACCTATTTTATAAGAAAACAAACCTCGGAGATGTGGGAGGATTTGGCTTTATTGCAACACTGCCTCAAAAGAAATATCTAAAACCTAAAAAGATACGGGCAAGACTTGCAGACAACTTTAAGCTTAACTACAACTATTTCGGAAACTCTATTGCACGTAGTTACGAAACAGGACCATCATTATTTTCAGATATGAAAGAATATTATCCTAGTGTACTTAAAAAAGCGATTCAAAAGCGATTGGTTCCCAAGAACTAAACTCTCATTTTAGCCTAGTTTTTTTTTAATACCCATTCAAATTTATCAGTTAATTTTCAAAAAAAACTAATAAAAAATTGTTTAATAGATATTATTATATTAATATTATTTTTGCAATAGTAAATTTTAAATAATAAAATTTATTTTTAAGGCTTATGATGTTTAAAAAAAAATTATTTCTTATTGTTCTATTGATTCCTCAAATATTTTTTGGTTTGAACGATGGAATCTGTTTTTCTAGCGATAAAGATGTTTTTTTTGTTCAATATGACAATACCATAAAAATTATAAACACCAAAAATAAAATTGTCAATGAATTTTATATTCCCAAAAATATTTTTGGAAATGACTATTCTTTAAAAACAAGTTTTAAAATTTTTAAATGGAAAAAGAATGCTACTAGAATTGTAAATAAATCAAGTGGTATGGTGTATGAATCAATAAATGACACCCTAAGACGAATTGACAACTCCTTCGATCACAAAATGACGTTTGGTTGTCAAGTGTTTAAAAAAAATGATACCATTTTTAAATTTGGAGGCTATGGTTTTTGGAGTACTAGAAATTTTTTCAACTATTTTAATGAAATAACCAAAGAATGGGAGTTTTATCCAATCAAAGGAACCTTATTGGCCCCTGGATTATATGATCATAAGGGTATTTTAATAGAGGACGACTATTTTGTTGTAAACGGTAAAATATTAAATCCTTTTGATGGTTTTAGCCATGTGGAAAACAAAGATATTTGGAAATTTAATTTTAAAACAAAAGAATGGACTAACCTCAAGGTCTCTAATCTTCCATTTTTTTATAATCAAATCAACCATGGCACTAAAAATATAGTAAAGAGTCTAAATAACAATATTTTACTTGTTGATTTCAAAAAAAACTCATTTGAGCCTTTGACCAGAATAAACTCAAGTTTTAGTGTTTTTAACAAATCAGGATTTATTTTAAATGACACTCTCCATAATTTTAAAAAAGGTCGCGTTATCAGTTATCCAATAGCTGAAATCCTTGTTCAAAAAAATAGTGACGATCAACAATTTATTTATGCAACCTCAAAACAGTTACTTGTCGGTTTCTATGATGCTGGAATTTTTGTACTTTTTTTAATTATTTGCGTAATCATTTATGGACGTTACAAACAAAATCAAATGCCGCAATTATCTGAACTTGGTTTTCGATATAATGGAGTTAATTATATTCTCGATACTAAAGAGAAAGCGGTCCTGAATCTTATTTTATCAAATGATGAGGTTTTTTCTCAAAAAATATTTGATGCAGTTGAAGAAGCCAATCTTAGCTACCCTCAAAATAATAAGATTAAGTTAGACTCCATAAATAGCCTTAACAATAAATTATTTAAAATTTTAGGCATTAACGAATTTATTGAATCAAAAAAATCAAAAGAAGACCAACGAGTACTTGTGTATTTTACCAATCATAAATCTAGATTTTCCAAAAAGTCTTATGATCGATAGTGTGTTTCGAGGGAGATCATCAGAAATGGTCATTAATTTTAACCAATTATTGACCTTATATTAAACTGACTAAAAAAGTTAAAACACATGCATCATCTTGCAAGAACCAACCTCTTTACCTCCTCAAAATCCAATCCTCCATAATTTCCAGAACTCATTAAAACAAGGGCTACCTTGTCTAAATTTTGACGAAATAAAAAATCTTTGAACTCTTGTGGATGGGTATAAATAATTAAATCATCTCTCTGAAAAGCTTTCGCTATTTGTTGGGCCGTAACAGCCTCTAATTGCTTAATTTTTACTGCTTTTGGAGAATAAAAAACCACGGCAGTATCTGCAGCTTTTAATGAATCTTTATATTCTGATAAAAATTCAGCATTCAAACTAGAATAGGTATGCAATTCTAAACAAGCCAATACCGTTCTCTTTGAATACTGATCTTTAACGGCCCTGGTAGTTGCGGCTACTTTACTAGGTGAGTGTGCAAAATCTTTAAAAATTACTGAAGAAGGGGTTACTGCAATTTTTTCTAAACGCTTGCTTGCTCCACTAAAACTTCCAATAGCTTCATAAAAAGCATCTTCATCAATACCCATGTGCTGACAAATCCATTTTGCTCCAGCGAGGTTTTGTAAATTGTGTTTTCCGAAAATTTCAAGAGGAAGATCTCCTTCACTAGTTTCTATATATGTAATCCCATTTTCAATAAAATGATTTGGGGTAGTATAGGGATATTTTTTAATATGGTTTTCCGAAGACTCAACGACCTCTTTTACAATTTCGTCTTCCTCGTTATAGATCATACTTCCTCCATGAATCATCGAATCTGTAAAAATTGCAAATTGGTCTGTATAATTTTCAAAAGTTGGAAAAACATTGATATGATCCCAAGCAATTCCACTTAATAAAGCAATATTTGGCTTGTATAAATGAAACTTAGGACGTCGGTCAATGGGAGAACTCAAATATTCGTCTCCTTCCAACACAATAAAATCATTTTCTGCTGTTAAATGTACCATGGTTTCAAAGCCCTCTAATTGGGCTCCAACCATATAATCTACTTCTCTATCATGGTAGTTTAACACGTGTAAAATCATGGAAGTAATGGTGGTCTTTCCATGGGAACCTCCAATAACAACTCGAGTTTTATCTTTAGATTGCTCATACAAAAACTCAGGATAGGAGTAGATTTTTAATCCTAATTGCTGGGCTTTTAACAATTCGGGGTTGTCTTTTTTTGCATGCATCCCAAGAATGATCACTTCTAAGTCTGAAGAAATTTTTTCGGGAAACCATCCAAACGCATCAGGTAATAAACCATGCTTTTCCAAACGAGATTTAGAAGGGTTGTGAATGGTATCGTCACTCCCAGATACTTGGTATCCCTTTTGGTGAAGGGCAATGGCTAAGTTGTGCATAGCGCTTCCACCAATGGCAATAAAATGTATGTTCATTAAAAGGTCTTTTAAAAAAGGTAAAAATACAAAAGCTTTGGATAATACAAATTGTCAGTAGAGCAAAAATAAAAGTTATTGTTCGTCTAGAACCACTCTTGTGGGAGTATCTGTCCCGTTGATGATACTTTCTGTTCCCCTCGCAACTGCTTGTATTGTTTGGGTAATTACTGTCATGTTTAGAGTTTCCACCTCATCCGATACTTGATGATATTCTTTATCTACATCTATGGGTGTGGTAGAAAAAGTATGAGAAGGTACTCCTAAACGCGCCAAAGAAGCATTGTCGGATCTAAAAAATAAATTATATGTTGCATAGGGATCTGGAAATAATTGATAAGGAGATCCTTCTAAATTTTGCTGAATAATTTTGCCAAAATCAGAACGATCAAAGCCGGTTAACCAAGCTGTATTTGGACCAAAGCTTGGAATTTTACCTATCATTTCTAAATTGATGCCAGCAACAAATTTTTTAGGATCTATTCCTTTTCCAAAATGGGTAGAGCCCATTAGTCCCATTTCTTCCGCTGTAAAAGCGATAAAAACAATCGTTCGCTCGTTTATATTTTTATTTTTAAAATATTCCGCAAGTACCAATACACCTGTCACTCCAGAAGCATTATCATTTGCCCCATTATAAATACGATCTAATTGCCCCTCTTTTTTTAAAATTCCTAGATGATCATAATGAGCAGAAATGATCACAAATTCATTTTTTTTACTTTTCCCTTCTAAAACACCAATAATATTACTTGCGGTTATCTCTTTTTTAGTGCTGCTATTTTGAAAAGTAAAGGTTTGTCTGAACGTTTCTAAATCTTTAAAAGGAGAAAGACCTATTCGTTCAAATTCGTCTTCAATGTATACAGCGGCTTTTTCTATGCCCGCAGTTCCAGATGCCCTCCCCTCCATCTCATCTGAAGCTAATGTATACAGATGCTTTTTTACCGTATTTGAATCTATTTTATATTCGCTAGAAGCTACTACTGTTGAGATTGTTGTTTTCTTGTTATGGCAAGAAATTAGTCCCATGAATGAGAAAATCAGTATTGCTTTTATTTTCATGTACATTTGATTTTAAAAGGTTAAATATAGCTAATTTAATTTCGTATTTTTGACCAAAATTTGAACGAATGATGATCTCAGAAATTCCAAACATAAAACATACAGACTCAAATAATTTTTTTTTACTTGCCGGTCCTTGCGCCATAGAAGGTGAAGAAATGGCCCTAAGAATTGCTGAAAAAGTAATTACTGTTACTGATAAATTAGAAATTCCATATATTTTTAAAGGAAGTTTTAAAAAAGCAAACAGAAGTAGAATTGATAGTTTTACAGGAATTGGAGATGAAAAAGCCTTGAAGATTTTACGTAAAGTTTCTGAAACTTTTGGAGTCCCAACGGTCACAGATATTCATGAAGTTTCAGATGCAGCAAAAGCCGCTCAATATGTCGATGTTTTACAGATTCCGGCTTTCTTAGTTCGTCAAACAGATTTAGTCGTTGCAGCAGCAAAGACAGGTAAAGTTGTGAACTTAAAGAAAGGACAATTTATGAGTCCCGGTGCCATGAAACACGCAGTCCAAAAAGTAAAAGATGCTGGCTCCGACAAAGCATGGATCACAGATCGAGGAACCATGTTTGGATACCAAGATATGATTGTCGATTTTAGAGGCATTCCTGAAATGAGAGAATTTGCCCCAACCATCTTAGACGTGACTCACTCACTTCAACAACCCAATCAAACGGCTGGTGTTACTGGAGGAAGACCCGATATGATTGAAACCATCGCCAGAGCTGGAATTGTAAACAATGTAGATGGATTGTTTATAGAAACTCATTTCGACCCTTCAAAAGCCAAAAGTGATGGTGCAAACATGTTGCATTTGGATAATTTGGAAGCTTTGCTAACAAATTTAGTCGCCATCAGAAAAACCATTTCAAACCTATAATTTTTTCAATTTCAAAGCTCCTTTTTAACACAAAATCCAACTTTGGTTCATCTATCAGTAATACCAAGGTAGGTTTGATTTTTGTATATTAGCAAATATATACTGAAGATATGCATGATACTTTTGAAAGTAATTTTTCTTTAAAAGGTTTTACAAGCATTCTAATTGGATTGTATTTTTTTATTGCCGGATCTTTAATTCATAAAATTATAGAGGGCTTTCTAATCGATGACAACCCAATGGGAATGCTATCTCCTCAAATTGTCGAAATAGCAATCTTGGCGATCCTTTTTTTTGTATTTCTATTTTCTACTTTGGCCTTATTTTTTGGAGGCAGAAGAACTGCGAAAAAATTTGATTACAAGCTATGGAATACCGAAACTAAAATTGCATTTCGAAACTATATTTTTAAAGTAATCGTAATTTTTTCTATATTAATAACACTGATGAATCTGGGGTTTATAAACTACCTCACTCCTGTTTTTCTGACTCTTTATGGAGGGTTATTAGCACTCTCTATGAACAAACAACGTAAAAATCTATTGGTGTTGTCTGCCCTCAGTATTTTTTTAGCAGTTATTTGTTTGTTGATTCCAAGCTACTGGTATGCATCCCTTTCTATCATTGGGATCGCTCATATAGCATATGGTATTGCTGTTAGGTACTAGTACCTTTTCCTTAACTCTCTGACAATGTCTTCAAGTCCGTTTAATTGAAGTTCATAGACCAACTCCATTTGTTTGCCTAATTTTCCATTAGGAAAACCTTTCGTTTTATACCAAACAACATAATGTTCTGGTAAATCAATCAAAAAACGACCTTTGTATTTCCCAAAAGGCATTTTCATTTTCGCTAAATCGATCAAAAATTGTTGGTCTGTAGTCATTTATTCTTTTCCATCAACATAGGCCTGTAAATAGGAAAAACGTTGGGTGAGTTTTCCTTTTTCCGTCATTTTTGCACGTTGTAAAATGCCGTTTTTGTCCTTATTAAAAAAAGCAGGAATCACATGCTCTAAAAACAGCTCCCCAAAACCTTCGCTCGCATCTTTTGGCAATTCACAAGGTAGATTATCGACCGCCATCACAACTATCGCCTCTTTATTTGTATAATCTACTTCAGATTCAGTTTCGGGATGATAACCATATATAGGAGCTGCAATCGTAGATGCTCTAAGCGTTGAAGCTACAGGTCCGTTTACATCACAAGAAATATCGGCTACAAATTGGATTTTGAAATCCTTAGATTTCGCATCATCCCTAGTAAATAGATAAGGAGCTCCATTCCCGTAAAAGTGACCGGCAATAAAGAAATCGGTGACCTTGGCAAAACGCATAAAATCTGACTGATAATTTTCTGGATGATCGTAAAAATCAAAATTATCCAATACCTGATGATCCTTGCGCTTGTTATAATCCAAAACATCTGCCAAACAATACACAGGTTCTTCGAAGGTATGCTGAAGATACTCGGCTACAGAAACTTCTCTAATCTTCATTGCATCTAGCATTTCTTTGGCACCATAGGCAACCTTTCCGTTTCCTGTTAAAAGAATTTTAAAATTTGGCAACTGAATATTATTCAATTTTGAGATTAATTCTGGTTGCCCATCTAATGTTGATGCTTTCGGTAAATGAAAGGTATTTAGTTTCAAACCTATCGCTCTAAAACCATTGTATACTCCAACAATCCCTGCATAGCGTCCAAAACCAATTAAGCGCATGCCATTATCTTTGACAATCGTTTCGTGATCATACAACTCTATATTTTTATGGAGAACAGCCTGAATTAATGCGCGGTTGTAGGGTTGTTTTTTAATGGTATGGCTAAAGAAAAAATATTTTTTATTTGGAATTAAAGCCTCAATTGGCACTTCTTTTACCCCAATTAAAACATCGCAATCGGTCATGCTTTCGGAAACTTCTATCCCATTTTTTTGATAGGCATCGTCAGAAAAAACTCTGATGGCTGAAGGCTCTACTTTGAGTATTGCTTCGGGAAATTTATCCTTGAATTCTTTTAATTTTAAAGGAGAAAAAACGACTCTTCTATCTGGTGGGTTTTTGCGTTCTTTTATAATTCCAAATTTCATAAAATTGAATTTTACCAAAATTAGCGCATTTAGATAGGATGCGCAAATGGTTAATCGGTTTCATTTTCATACTTTTGTGTTCTTATTCATTAGATCTAAAGTTCTGAAGTAAATTCAGAACAAGGGGACGACTGGTTTTGACAGCAAGGACAGTGAATTAGTAAGCATACCAAGGCATGAAATAATACTTGTAAAACTGATTTCAACTTTTTAAACGGCGAAGATAACTACGCTTTAGCTGCTTAATCCGAATCATAGTAGGATTGGCCTAGTCCCGCAAGGCGGGAAAGCTTTATGTCCGCGAAAAGCCTTGATTTACGGCGTTTCACTTTTGGGCATCGTAAAAGTAAATATAGAAAACCTGGAACTTTGACGGGTTTTTGAAACTAAAGAAGTTAAGCTAAAAATGGATTGTTCTTAATCAGCTTTTAGTCGAAAATTAAGAAAGAACTAAGTATGTAGAACGCTTTTTGGCTGCTTGTTTGGACCCGAGTTCGATTCTCGGCGTCTCCACGATGAAGCGACCTGGCGCAATCCGGGATTAAAACAAAAAAATCTGCCAAGCTTGCTTGCGCAGATTTTTTATTTTTAAGACCGCTGCTCTGAAAGATCAGCGCCAGGGCATTTCCTAGGCGGGAGGCTAGAGAAAAACCGAAGGATATTCTCGGCGTCTCCACTTTATAATACCTCAACTAATTAATAATCGATTGATTGAGTTTTTTGATATCTAAATTTGTACGATGATTGTACAATTAGAATGTTTTAATGTGTTTTTTGTAAAAAAAAAGTTATTTTTAAAACCTCATTTCGTGCATCTGGTGCATTATAAGAATAAAAAAATCATTATTTATCTTAGCGTCGCTGATAGAGTCTTTATATTGTCTAATTACCTCAACAATACAGAAAGGAGTGATTAATTCTTTTGGTAATTAGTTTAGCACCATCAGAAAGTTGCAAGCTGATTGTCCTACAGCAATTAGGATGCTTTTGCTATAACACATATGGAAAGATTAAGAAAAATCATAGCAACGATTATCAAATTCAGAATAGCAATTATGGCTATTTTGGCAGTTGCTATGGGACTATCCGGATATCATACCCTAACTAAATTAAGCGTTAACAATTCGCTTGGCATCTGGTTTTTGGAAGATGATCCCAGCTATCGTGCTTATATCGATTATCAGCAAAATTTCGGTTCCGATGAAATTTTTATTGCGATGTTACCGTTAGAAAATGCCATTGGTGAAACAGAAGTTGTATCATTAAAAGAGTTACACCAACGTATTGAGGATTTACCATATGTACAAACATCGTATAGTTTAGCTAAAGCTAAGTATCCTATCTATGCAAACAACACCCTTTATTTTGATGGCTTGTATAATTCAAAACGAAGTGAAAAAGGTCTAAAAAGTCTGTTCTCAAAATTACCAAATATTACTTCTCAATTAGTTACCAAAGATTATAAAAATCAGTTTTTTTATATTCAACTTAACCCAACGTCAACAGTCGAAGAAGAGCGACAAGTGATTGTTGAAGAAATAAGAACAGTTATTCAAACCCTTTATGAGCATCACTATTTGACTGGACCTCCAGTTTTAAATGAGGCATATAGCAAAGGAATTTATAAGGAGAGTATAATCTTTGGAGTGTTAACGATTGTGGTGATCACTATAATGCTACTGTTTTTATTGCCCAGTATGCGCTATTTAATCATTTCTTTATTATCTGTTGCGATCCCCATAAGCTTACTTTTTGGGCTAATTACCTCACAAGGCTTTGCACTAAATATGATATCAATGCTTATTCCAACAATCCTAATGGTATATAGCGTCAGTGATGCTGTTCACATTATAAATATTTACCACAAAGAGGGGTTGGCAAACAATACATTGACTAAAATTGACTTACTAGCAGTTGCTATCCGTAAAAGTATAACGCCGTGTTTTTACACAACTCTTACCACATTTGTTGGTTACTTTGCCTTGTATTTATCACCATTACCTGCTTTCAAAAATATGGGGGTTTTTACTTGTATAGGTTTAGTCATAAGCTTCATTCTTGTGTATATTATTACCATTATTGGATTCAGTTATATGAATTTAAATTTTGAGAAAGCAAAGCCCATACTAAGCTTAAAACGTTGGAATCAACGAGCATTTATTCACTGGTTGAATCGTATAACTTGGGATTATAAGCATACAATAATTGTTGGTTTTACCACTATTTTATTAATTGGTTTTTATGCTATTTTTCAAATTAAAATAGATACAAATTCTCGTAATCTTTTGGCTGAAGGAAAGGCAAAGCAAGATTTACGAAAAGTAGAAGTAGAACTCGGAGGAAGTAACCGTTTACAAATAAACATTTCTACACATAACGGTGATGTTATTTTGAATAAAGAAGCGCTGAAATGCTTAGAAAAATTTCAAAAAAAATTAGAGTTAAATAAATTTATTTCTAATCCTGTTTCGGTGGTTAATATTAAACAATTTTTAGAAAAACCCATTCCCGCTTTATTTCGATCGCTTGTAACTGAAAAGAAGTTGAAAAGTATACTTTCTGGAGTTGATGTAAAGGACAATAGTTTTTTTAAATTATTCTCCGAAGATTTGACGACAGCAGGGTTTACCTTAACACTCATGGAGGGTCGTACCTCACAACTCAATCAAGTATTGGATGACATAAAAATAGCTTTTGAAACTTCTTTTGACACGAACAATTACAAACTTAAGATTAATGGATTTGCTGTCGTTTTTGCTCAGTTAAATAGTTTTATTCTAGAAACTCAATTCAAATCCTTTTTTGCAGCTTTTTTTGTGGCATTTATGTGCTTACTAATTTTTATAAAAAACCTACGCACTTCGATTTTGATATTGATTCCTAACTTATTACCACTGACAATTTTAGCGATATTGATGAGTATTTTAGACATCCCGCTAGATGTTACAACAGCAATGATTACGCCAATTATGTTAGGGATTGCAATGGATGACACAATTCATTTGGTTTATAAATATCGAAAAAGCGACCAAGTTCAGGGTTCCGCTGAAAAGCGGATGAATAGCGCGATGCATTACACAGGAACTGCTTTATTTTCAACTACAATTGCACTGGTTGCTGGCTTTTTAATTATTGCCTCGAGCGCTGTGCCTTCAGTCAGAGATTTTGGATTGCTTTGTGCGGTAACAGTAGCGGTTGCTCTGGTTACAGATATCTTTTATTTACCTGCTTTATTGAAGAAATTTGACAACTAATTTGTCAATTTTTTTTTAAAAAGATAGAATGTCCTCCCCAAAAGAGTTCGACTTTACTCGCCTTTACTCCACGACGAAGCGACTTGGCTTGCTTGCGCAGATTTTTTATTTTTAAGACTGCTGGTCTGAAAGGATAACATCAGGGCATTTCCTGAGCGGGAGGTAAGAGAAAAACCGAAGGGTATTTTCGGCTAATTGAACTATAGGCTAATTCTTTCTATTTTTTTTCTCACCGTTTTTAAAGAGGTATAATAACTCCCATTTACAAAGTAATCAAGGGGTTTACCTTCTTCTTACCGTATAAGAAAACCATTTCATCTAAATACATATTTTTTACTTCTGTTGATTATTTTTCATTTGTAAATTTAATGGGTGAAGAGAATAAAACTCCCCGTTTTCAGGGATAAAAAAACCCCATTTTCAGGGATTGACATAGATTAAATTTCTCTTTATGTTTGAAGAAAAAAAATTGGTAAGAGACGGGTTCGCCCCCCAAGCTTCGGATCATGTGAAACGTTGAACCCGAAATAAAACAAAAAGGATACCGAGGTACGGATATCGAAACCGTAAAAAAACTATGAACTAGGAAAAATCTTAGAAAAAGAAAAAAGATATTTCCCCCTAAAAAACACAAATTATGAAAAAAGGTATAAACAAATTTGCAAAAGGAATGTTTGCAATATTTACAATTAAATTATTATTCTTTGGTATCGTTTTTTTAAATCAAGCTTGTCAAACGGATGACAATATATTTTCAATATCAGAAAAAGAATTAGCTTTAGAAAAATTTGAAAATATATTAAAACAAACAATCCCCGTTGTAAAAACTAATATAAAAGAGAAAAACTTAAACCCTAGTTTTAGGAAAGGAGAAAACGATTATGAAGCTAAAAAAATGATCAACCCTTTAATAGATGGAACAAAAGAACTTCTTTTAGCCTTTGATGTTGAAGAAAATGATTTGATAGAAATTTTCGGATCTAAAAATGACCCAAGATTAGTAATTGTTGGTCTAGCTCTACTAAATGTTTGGGATAATGATAATTCTCAAACAGCTATTAATTTTTCAAATCTTTTTGTTGAATCTACTTATGCGCAAAGTGGTATCGGAGGGTGTGTGTTAGAAGCTTTAGGCGTTAATGCGGCAGTAAATGCGCTCAAAGGTGGAATTAAAAAATTAGGAAAAAAAGGAGCTTTAAAATTATTGAGAAAAGTTGGGGGGAAAGCATTAGGTCCTATTGGTGTTGCTCTTGCAATTGTTGATTTTGCAGATTGTATGGGGGCTTTTTAACTTAAAAAATTATATTATGTGGAATAAAATTATATTCATATTATTTTTAACTGTTGCACTATACAATCTTTATGCAACTATTAAAATAAGTATTTCTAAAGAAGATATTGAGTGCAAAAATTATAAAAGAAAATATCATATAGTTTCAATTATACTATTTTCATTATTAGCTTTATCTAGATTAAGTAAAATCATAGAAATATAAAAATGAAATCGGCTTCCTTAATCAAAAAGAAGTCGTTTTTATTTTGGTTGAGGTTGTAGGGTTGTGAAACTATCATTCAAAAGTTTTTTCTCACTGTTTTCAAAGAGGCGTAAAAACTCCCATTTATGCAGTAATAAAGGACAAATTAAAATTTTAGTAGAATGTCAATAGTTTAGTGATGTCTATCATGTGGAATTATAGTGTAGCAATACAAAGTTTACTTTTTATACAAGGGTATTTATTTAAGCTTACCCAAACCCACCCCAAAACAATTCAATTTCACGCCCCACTACTCCACAATAAAGCAACCTGGCGCAATCCGAAATTACATAAGAAAACTATTTTAAAATTTGTATTTTGCAATAAAACCAATCCACATGAAAAATACAGTTTTACTGATATTATTAGCAATTACATTCACTAGTTGCGAAGAAGAGTCAAAGCCTTTACCAAAAGAACTCACTAAAATAGAAGGAGCATGGGAAAACTATAGGGTAGAAAAACATGAGTTGGTTGGTGTAGATTTTTCTAATGGTACGGCTATATTTGAAAAACAATGGTTTGATCAAACCAGTCAATTTTCGACAAGAAATACATTAGAGTTTAACGAAGATTATACTTTTACTAATTTATATGCAGGGGTAAACACAGGACACAATGGCATTTGGAGCAAAATAAACGATCGTACATTCAGTTTAACTTTCAACAATCCTCTTAATACTTGGTCTGAACTTACTGACACATATATTGTGAATTTTTATTGCGACAATACAATGTCTATTGAATACCTTGTAGCTCCACCAGCTGGGAATCACGGTTTTGAAAATTTTTATATAAAAGTATATTTTAGAACCCCTGAAACTTCAGAATGTTCGGAACAAATCGATTATTATGTGAGCAATTAAATCATTTGATTAAAGTTACCATAGAACAATCTGATCAGAATACGAACGTTTCACCCCCTCTATCTCCAAGACATTGAACCCCGATTACTTTTTTTAAGAAGATTTTTTTATCTTTAAAAGATACAAAAGGCCTCTTACGAACATATATCAAACCATGACAAAACTAGAAATAATTGATGATCTCAAACTTAAGCATCAATTACTATACGAATGGCTATATAAACATCCAGATCAAAATTGGATAAAAGGGCCCCAAAACAAATGGAATACTGGTGAGCATATCATTCATTTGATTCAAAGTGAACAAGCCGTAAACAGAGCATTATGGCTCCCTAAATTCTTTTTAAAATATAAATTTGGAGTGAATAATAGAGCCAATCGAACCTATGATGAAATGGTAAAAAAATATCACGATAAACTCGTGATACATGCAAGCATCGTCGCTAATATGTCGAAAAAAATGCCCATTACAACACTTGCCAACAAAACTTCATATATCACCAAATTGGATAAGGAAAAAAAGAAACTGATTGAAAAGTTTCGAGAATGGACGGAACATGATTTAGATACCTATCTACTTCCCCACCCTCTTATGGGAAAAATGACAATTAGAGAGGTTGTTATGTGGACAGCTCATCATACAGAGCAGCATTACCAAATTTTAACATCAAAATATTGATAAAAAAAAAGAGAATACATTCGTATTCTCTTTTTAAATTTATTGAACAATAACTATTATTTCATTTCAAAATCTTCCATAAACTTCGTTGTATAATTTCCGGATACATAATCTGGATGATCCATTAATTGTCTGTGAAATGGAATGGTTGTTTTGATCCCTTCTATGACAAACTCATCGAGAGCTCGTTTCATTTTATTAATGGCTTCTTCTCTACTTTGAGCCGTGGTAATTAACTTCGCTATCATAGAATCGTAGTTTGGAGGAATCATATAACCAGCATATACATGCGTATCAATACGAACTCCATGACCTCCTGGAGCATGAAAAGTTGTTATTTTACCTGGAGCAGGTCTAAAATTATTCATGGGATCTTCTGCATTAATTCTACATTCTATAGAGTGCATTTGAGGAAAATAATTTTTTCCAGAAATTGGCACACCCGCAGCAACAAGAATTTGCTCTCTAATCAAGTCATAATTCACCACTTCTTCTGTAATTGGGTGCTCTACTTGAATACGCGTATTCATTTCCATAAAATAGAAATTTCGATGCTTATCTACCAAAAACTCTACAGTTCCTGCTCCTTCATATTTGATGAATTCAGAAGCTTTTACAGCGGCATCTCCCATTCTTTTTCTTAAATCATCCGTCATAAAAGGAGAAGGAGTTTCTTCTGTTAATTTCTGATGACGACGTTGAACAGAACAGTCTCTTTCTGATAAATGACATGCTTTTCCAAAAGAATCTCCAACAATTTGAATTTCTATATGTCTTGGCTCTTCGATAAGCTTCTCCATATACATATCATCATTTCCAAAAGCAGCTTTCGATTCTTGTCTTGCAGAATCCCAAGCTTCTTTTAAGTCTTCTTTTTTCCATACTGCACGCATCCCTTTACCTCCACCTCCTGCAGAGGCTTTTAGCATCACTGGATAACCCGTTTCATCGGCTACTTTAACACAATCTTTAAAATCTACAATAACACCTTCGCTTCCTGGAACACAGGGAACTCCTGCTGCGATCATGGTCGATTTTGCATTCGCCTTGTCTCCCATTTGGTTTATCATTTCCGCAGTAGCTCCAATAAACTTAATGTGATGTTCTTCACATAATTTAGAAAACTTCGCATTTTCAGATAAAAATCCATATCCTGGGTGAATGGCATCTGCATTGGTAATTTCTGCAGCTGCGATGATATTAGACATTTTTAAATAAGACTCAGAACTAGAAGCTGGACCAATACAAACGGCTTCATCTGCAAATCTTACATGCAAACTTTCTTCATCTGCAGTAGAATAAACTGCAACCGTTTTGATCCCCATTTCTCTACAGGTTCTAATAACACGAAGTGCTATTTCACCTCTATTGGCAATTAATATTTTTTTAAACATCTTTATTTTGTTAAATTAATTAGCTAGCTAATTGACAACATATAAATAAGAAAATTTATTTATAAATTTCGAATTAAACTAAGATGGATCTACTAAAAACAAAGGTTGATCAAATTCTACAGGTGAAGAATCGTCTACTAAAACTTTGACAATTTTTCCTGAAATTTCAGATTCAATCTCATTAAATAATTTCATCGCTTCTATTACACATACAGTATCTCCCACAGAAATCTCTGAACCTACTTCCACAAAGTTAGGTTTGTCTGGAGAAGGTTTTCTGTAAAATGTTCCAATAATTGGAGATTTAACAGTAATATATTTAGCATCATCTGTTTCAACCACAGGAGCTGCTGCTTCAGGAGCCGCTGGTTGAGGAGCTGCAGGTGGAGCTACCACTTGAGGCATGGCTCCCATTGGAGCTGTTTGTAAAATAGTAGTTTCTGTTTTACCAGCACCAGTTCTAATCGTAATTTTTACATCTTGCATTTCTAACTTTACCTCGCTAGCGCCAGATTTAGCTACAAATTTGATAAGATTTTGAATTTCTTTAATATCCATACTTCTTATTATTTAATTATATTACTTATGAGTTATATGCCCATTTTACGTACGCAGCTCCCCATGTGAAACCACCACCAAATGCAGCAAAAATTATATTATCTCCTTTTTTTAATTGTTGTTCGTAATCTGCTAGTAAAAGAGGCAAAGTTGCTGAGGTTGTATTTCCATACTTTTGAATATTCATCATTACTTTCTCGGAACCAACACCCACTCTTTTCGCAGTTGCCTCAATAATTCTTTTATTTGCCTGATGAGGAGCTAACCATTGAATATCTTCTTCTTTAAGATGATTTCTAACTAGCATTTTTTCTGCCACATCTGCCATATTAGAGACGGCATATTTAAACACCGTTTTACCTTCTTGATAAATAAAATGCTTGTTCTCTTCGACTGTTTTGATTGTTGGAGGCATGATAGACCCTCCTGCTTCTATTCTTAGGAAATCACGTCCAATTCCATCGCTTCTTAAATACTCGTCTTGCAGACCCAAACCTTCATGATTAGGCTCAAATAAGGCGGCACCGGCTCCATCTCCAAAAATGATGCAAGTAGCTCTATCTTTATAATCTACAATGGAAGACATTTTATCTGCACCAATCAGTAACACTTTTTTGTATCTTCCAGACTCAATATAGCTGGCTGCATTGGACATTCCATATAAAAAACTAGAACAGGCTGCTTGCAAATCGTATCCAAAAGCATTGACACATCCAATTTCAGAAGCTACGTATGCAGCTGTTGATGCTACGGGTAAATCTGGGGTAGCAGTGGCTACAATTACAAGATCTATTTCAGCTGGATTGGTAGTTGATTTGTGCAACAAATCCTCTGCTGCTTTGATGGCCATATAAGAGGTCCCTAGGCCTTCTTCTTTTAAAATTCTTCGTTCTTTAATTCCAGTTCTGGTAGTAATCCACTCATCATTTGTATCTACCATCTTCTCTAACTCTTTATTGGTTAGCACATCTTCTGGAACATATTTACCAACTGCGGTGATTGCTGCAGTAATTTTAATCATAATTTTAGTTTATTTTCTATATAATTACGAACGTCAAAAGTAGTGAAATTAATTTCACTTTTTTAAGTAAAAATTGTCAAAAATGATAATTCTCACCTAAAAAACATAAAAAAACCCTCATAATTGAGGGTTTTTATGTAACTTTTGATATAATTTTATGCTTCTGCAGCTGCAGATTCTAATACTACCTGTCCTCTGTAATATAATTTACCTTCGTGCCAGTGAGCTCTGTGATACAAGTGCGCTTCTCCTGTTGTAGGATCTGTCGCTATTTGTTGAGAAGCTGCTTTATAATGCGTTCTCCTTTTATCTCTTCTAGTTTTAGATATTTTTCTTTTAGGATGTGCCATTTTATGTCTTTTTTTCTGTTATTAAATTCTTTAATTTATCCCACCTTGGGTCTGTTTCTTCAACAGTTTTTACTTCTTTAATTTCTAATTCCTTCAACTTGTCTAGTGCTACAGAGTGCATGGTTCCATCGAGAACCTTCGGATGAACTCTTTTACTAGGTACTGATAGTACGATGAGTTCATATATAAACTGAGCAACGTTAAACTCATATGCCTCATGAGGTATTATTAAAATATCTTCATGATCATCATTATATTTTGGTCCAAATTTTACAACTAAAGAAAATACAGATTCAATCTTTTGATCATACAACTCATTGGTAAGATCGCAAGGAACTAACACAGAACCGTTTGCTGTAAAAGCTAGTTCAAATAATGTGCTCTTCTTTATAAAATCTAATGACACTTTAATTGATGAACTTTCAAATTCATCATAAGTAAAGGCTTCAAAGAACGTGTTATCAATTTCATATTCGAACAAATGACTTCCTTCTTTTAATCCTACAAACT
>CBFIGS010000022.1:0-19216 GCA_965662295.1 Polaribacter sp.
AAGGAGCGAGATGGCGCGTTGGCAAAATGATATAACCGTTATACTTTTATAGTGTAGCCGTTTTTTAATTTATAATCATTATCTTTATGTAACCAATAAAATAAATCAATATGGAAAAAAATGTTTCTAAAGTTAGAGCGCATGATGCTATTGTAGGAGTCTTGTATTTAATCAGTGCAGGCTTAACGCTATACACATCCAATTTGAACTTTGTGTGGATCGCAGTAGCAGTTGGTGGACTTCAACTTATAAGTCCAATAACAAAATTCTGCCCGGTTTATTTCATCCTTAATAAACTAATGCCAAATACTGACCCTATTCAGAACGGCAAGTAAAATTTAATTCACTTAAGGATTTACTTGTGCTGTAACTTTGAATAATAGGGGGAGCCATCTTAGACAGGAGGTCATTTTTGACCTCCTTTTTATTTTTATTACTTTTTAAAACCTCACTGGCCAATAGAATAGACTTGATCTCTGAAGTAAAGATGCAGTTACAACTCTTAAAATCGAAATTTTCAATTTTTTAGGGAAAGATGCAGCTAAGTTTCTTTTGTTTGGTCATACCAAAGTTGTGTTGAAAAAAGTTAATTGTCTCTTTAAAGTCCAATGAGGTATTGAAACTTAAAGAAGAATTGTGTTTGATTGAATTGAAGGATTTGAAAGTGAGCTCCTTCAATTTCTTCAATGGTATTTTGATTCCCGCCTAAATAGAAAATTGTTGATGGATTGGGATTCCATTGAACCAAAGGTTGTATAAAAAATTGATTGGTAAATGTATTTTTTTGAGAAACGAGCCTAATATTAAATTCATTATTAAACTGATATCTTACGTTTAAACGGGCAATACTTCCTTTAAAATAATTTCCTTGACCATTTATCTTTTCTAGTTTTGAATATCTTAACGAAGGGTTTACAGTAAAGTTATCATTAACTTGAAAATTTAAGGTCATAAAAGAGGAAGTAAGATTTCCGATTTCAGGGATGTCTTCGTTAACAGACAGGTCTTTTCCACTGTCTAGATTCACTCTAAAATTAAAGGATTCACTTGGAGATCCATTGATAGAAAATGAATGTGTAGGTAAGTCGTTGAAACGAATTCCTAAAAAAGTTTTTACCGCATCATAATCTAATTTGTATGATAATTCTGTTTGACCATAGGTTTTCAAAGAGGCAAACAAGTCAATACTAAAGTTTTTATATAAATCTTCAAAAGTATACACGACATCTACCCTAGTTCCAAAGCCAAAAGATTGAATAGCAGGTTTATTTATAATATTGATATATTCATGAAAAAAAGTTCCCCAGCGACGATTATTTTTAACGACAAAACCCACGTCAGATCTATATTGGGGAGAAATATTTCTATAGTAGAGGTAGCTTTGCCAATGCTCAGTTTTTCTATAAAGCTGCAAGTAAAGAGCATCACCATCAATCTTATCTCCATCTAAGGCGATTGTTTTTCCACGAATAGAAGCATCCGTATCTATCCAATCATTTACAGGTTCTTCATTGAAGTTTTTGAAAACTTCAAAACTCAAACGCAGATTTTGATTTAAAAGGAAAAGTCCATCAAAACCCATAAGGTGACCAAAGCCACCACCTTTATAGAAACGGTTCATCATTACCCCTCCAAATCGAGATTTAGGGCTCAACAGATGTTGATAGCGAATAACATTAATTAAACTTTCTCCTCCCTGTCCAATGTATGATCGATCCTCACCACCTACTAGATAGACCGAGTTTTGGTCAAGTGCGTTCAGTAAAAATAAACGCGATTTCTTTCCTTGGCTCAATAATTTTGTTGCTATAGACGGGTTTACAATAGAACGCGAGTAAAATGCCCCATCTGTATAGTTTACAAGATCTGTTCCCCGATTAAAAAATGGACGTCTTTCTGGGTATTGCAGAGAAAAAGAGGAATTTACATCAATTTGAGTAACATCAGCCTCAACTTGAGAAAAATCGGGGTTAAGTGTCAATTCAAAACTAGTATTCTTATTGAGATCTAAATTAAATCCTAGACCAACTTTTCCTTTTACAGATTCATAAGAAATTTTTTCATCAGGGCTGTTTCTAGATCCTTGAATGTTACTTGAAACATAAGGGAGAATTTCTAGCCGTTTATCAATAACAATATCTTTTAAAATTAGATTGTCCGAAGTTTGACAAACGATACAACTATTATTTCTGTCACGAGGTTGGCTACTCACCTCTATTTCATTTCCATTTTCAAAGTATCGTCGATAAAAATTGATATGCCATTCTTGATCTGTTCCATTTGGAAAAGGAATTTCAGAAAATGGTATTTTCATTTCTACGGTGTATCCATTGTCTATTATGGCGGCTTTGGATTCAAAATTCATATTAAAAGTACTGTCATATCGATCTGAGTCGGACAAAGCATTTACTTGTTTAACATCGAATTGACTCCCGAGAGAATTAACAGCTAATCCTAGATTGTTTCTTGCGTCTGCAAAAGGATCTAAACGAACCAAAACAAGATCATCATTCCAAATATTAAAATCATCTCTCGGGCGAATAGATCCTCGGATATTTTTTGGGTCATCTTCAGCGTGAAAAGCAATAAATAAATAGGTGTCAGAATAAGTAATGTAGGCAGTAGTTTTTTTTCGTGCCTCAAGATTATTGGCTGGATTAAATTCAATATCCAAGGGAATTTTTGTTGCATTTTCCCAAATTTTTTCAGACAATAAGCCATCTAAGATAATTTGATTTTTGTTTATTTTAGTTGGTGAAAAAGTTTCCTGAGCAAAACCAATTTGCAAATAAAATATTAATAAAATGAAAGTTAAAAATCTCATATAATAAAAATATACGTCAAAAAATATATGTCAAAAATAGATTTTTTTGAAGACAATAAATTATTAACTTGAATAAAACCTTTTGGAGAAAAATTGATATTCGATATTTCTATGGACTGATCTCTCCTGAAACAATAAAACCTTGAACGATTATAGTATAGCTATTTTTATTTGTTTGATAGAAGAATTGAGAAAATAAGTAGTAAAAAAGTTATTCCTGAAGAAATAGAGCGAATTAAGTTGAAATTATTCCACTTATTTTCTATGGTACTTCTCAAAGCTTTAATTTCCTCCAAAGTAATGCTTTCTAGATTGGTTTTGTCTAATATTTCATTCAAAGGAATATTCCCAAATACGGTCACACCAAAGACTCCAATCCAATAAATGAGAAGAATGCATATGAATAGCCAAAAAATATTCTTGGGATATAAATGAAAATGAAACAAAGGAACCAAAGCTACAGCGATGATAGCTCCAACAAATACAATTAGAAATGCACCATTTAAGATGACTCGATTCATAGATTGTAGTGCATTCAAATATTCTAGGTCACTTAATTTTCCAATACCTGGTTTTACCGCATTGGACCAAGTAAAAAAAATTCCTGCCATGATTCCAGTTAAGAATATGGCGAAAACCAAAATAATGGTTTGAGTTTTCATCAATTTAACGCTTTTTCTTTTTTAAAATTAAATAACCCCCACCACCCAGACAACAAATCAATGCTATAAAGAAACCTGTGCTCATGGCATAAAGGTAGAATTTTTTTTTATTTTTGAAGATGTCAAAAAGAATATTCTATCCTCTTTTTTTGTTATTGATTCCTTTAATTGGAATGACAATTACTGAAGAGATTAACTGGAGCCTGTTAGATTTCCTAATTATGGGGGTTTTATTGACTTTTCTTGGTATTGGAATTAACGTTGTCATTAACCGCACAATCAATTTAAAAAATCGAATTCTATACATAGGGATATTGGTTTTAATGTTTTTGTTCATATGGGCTGAGTTGGCAGTTGGTATTTTTGGAACTCCCTTTGCGGGAAATTAAGTCATTAATAGATTTGATTGTATGCTAATTTTGAATAATAAAGTTAGCGAACTTCGACAAGAGCTTATTTTTGACTTTATTTAATTCCATACCCGTATCCATAGCCATATTTATCAATAAATCTATCAGGCTTAGAGTCGTCAGTAACTACATAACCTTCATTTTAATGAGCCGTTTCCGTAGATAAAGACGTTAAAGCAGTTTAAAAGCTTCTTTTATTTTATCGACATAGTCTAATTTTTCCCAAGTAAATGTTTCTACTTCTTCAGAAACAGTTTCACCCATTGGATTTGTAAATGTCACCTTTTTCACTTCGGGAGTTCTTCCCATATGTCCATAGGCAGCCGTTTCAGAATAAATAGGAGTTCTTAATTTTAAGCGTTGTTCAATAAAATAAGGGCGCATATCAAAAATAGCGGCTACTTTTTTACTAATCTCTCCATCAGACAAATTGCTTTTAGCTGTTCCAAAAGTATTTACATGAATACTAGTAGGTTCGGCCACACCAATTGCATACGAGACCTGAACTAATACTTCTTTACAAAGACCTGCAGCAACCAAATTCTTAGCAATATGTCTTGTAGCATAGGCACCCGATCGATCTACTTTAGAAGGGTCTTTTCCTGAGAAAGCGCCTCCACCATGGGCGCCTTTTCCTCCATAGGTGTCTACAATAATTTTTCTTCCTGTCAAACCAGCATCTCCATGCGGTCCACCAATAACAAAAACCCCTGTAGGATTGATATGATAGGTGATTTCTTTTGTAAATAATTGTTGAATATGAGCTGGTAATTTTGCAATGACTCTGGGAATCAAAATTGCGACAATATCCTTTTTAATTTTAGCCAACATCACCTCTTCAGAAGGATCAAAATTGTCGTGCTGCGTAGAGATGACAATTGCATCAATTCTTTGTGGAATATTATCATCGGAATATTCAATTGTTACTTGACTCTTCGCATCTGGACGCAAGTAGGGAATGTCTTTGTTTTCTCTTCGTAATGCAGCCAGTTCAATCAATAGTCTGTGAGAAATCTCTAAGGCTAAAGGCATGTAGTTTTCAGTTTCATCTGTAGCATATCCAAACATCATTCCTTGGTCTCCGGCACCTTGTTCCTCTGGATTCGCTTTGTCTACACCTTGATTAATATCTGGTGATTGTTCATGAATTGCAGACAACACTCCACAAGAATTGCCATCGAACATATACTCGCTTTTGGTATAGCCAATTTTGTTAATGACATCTCTAGCGATCTTTTGAACATCTAAATAGGTTTTAGATTTTACTTCTCCAGCTAAAATAACTTGACCTGTGGTAACTAGTGTCTCACAAGCAACCTTAGAAGAGGGGTCAAATGCTAAAAAATTATCAATAAGCGCATCAGAAATTTGATCAGCAACTTTGTCAGGGTGACCTTCGGAAACACTTTCTGAAGTAAATAAATAGGACATATAAATCTTTTTTTTATTGTAATTGAAAAATAAAAAAGATTGCTGAATGCGTAAAGTAGTAGAAAAATACTGCTTTAGCATTTTTTATTTCAACTGAATAGATCAGTATCAGAGGTTGCAATCAGTTCAAATTTTTCCTCTTAAATTCTCTGCAAAGTTACATTATAAATCTAAATATTATCATTTTTCATCATAATATTTCATTATGATATTATTAGAAATTTAAATTTTGACCTCTATAATTTAAGTGATACGCATAAAAACAGGCTTATAAATGTGAAATTGTTATTTCTTTAAAATAAAGTTATTTTTACTTGGATATTAAATTTTTCTGAACATATATTTGCACTCACAAAGTTCAATAACTTATTGAAATGTTATCAAGAAAGGTGAAGGGATTAGACCCGTTGAAACCTTAGCAACCCTTTAGAAATTAAAGAAGGTGCTAAATTCTACCTAAATAGTTATATTTGGATAGATAACAAAAAAGAATTTTCCTAATCAGGAAATCTTATTTCTTCATAACATTTTTCTAGTAAGTACATCAACCATTATTGATGCATTTGACTTTTTTGTTTATTTATTAACTCAAAAAAATTAGAAAAATGAGTACATTACAGTTAGCGACCAATGCATTACATGCAGGTCATGAAGTATCACAAAACGGTGGATCTAGAGCGGTTCCAATTTATCAAACATCTTCTTATGTTTTTAACAATTCGGAACATGCTGCAAACCTTTTTTCACTAAAAGAACTAGGCTTTATTTATACCCGTTTGAACAACCCAACAAATCAAATTTTACAAGATCGTTTGGCGGCTGTTGAAGGCGGAATTGGAGCGGTTGTTTTTGCCTCAGGAACTTCAGCAATTTCAACAGGATTGTTAACGCTTTTAAAAGCAGGAGATCATATTGTTGCTTCGAGTAGTTTGTATGGAGGAACCTACAATTTATTAAACGTTACCCTGCCAAGGTTTGGAATCACAACCACCTTCGTAGATGCTTCAAATCCAGAGAGTTTTGCAGCTGCTGTTCAAGAAAACACCAGAGCGTTTTTTGTTGAGTCTTTAGGAAATCCAAAATTAGATGTACTCGATTTAGAAGCTATTTCAGTTCATGCAAAGGCAGCAGAAGTTCCTTTTATTGTAGATAATACAGTAGCTACACCATCGTTATTGAACCCAATAAAGCATGGAGCAAATATTGTGATTCATTCATTAACAAAGTATATTGGAGGTCAGGGGACTTCTTTAGGTGGAGCTATTATCGATGCAGGAACCTTTAATTGGGCGAACGGTAAATTTCCTGAATTTACAGAGCCATCTGCAGGGTACCACGGGTTACAATACCACGAAGTTTTAGGAGCAGCATCCTACACGTTTAAATTAATTTTAGAAGGGCTGCGTGACTTTGGAGGGGCGCTAAGTCCAACAAATGCCTTTAATATCATTCAAGGGTTAGAGACCTTACCTGTAAGAATTAAACAACATTCAGAAAATGCTTTGGCATTGGCAACATGGTTGGAAGCTCAGGAAGAAGTTGCTTGGGTAAATTATCCTGGTTTAGAAAGTAGTGCTTATAAATCTTTGGCAGATAAATACCTGCCTAAAGGACAAAGTGGGATTGTTACTTTTGGAGCAAAAGGAGGCTTTGAAGCGGCAAAAAAAATAGCAGATAAAACAAAGGTATTTTCCTTATTAGCGAATATAGGAGACACAAAATCTTTAATCATTCATCCAGCAAGTACTACGCATCAACAATTAGATGATGCACAACAAGCAAGTGCTGGTGTCAGCCAAGATTTAATTAGACTGTCTGTGGGTATTGAAGATATAGAAGACTTAAAAAATGATTTAAAAGCAGCTTTTTCTGAACTATAAATAATTCCTTGAAAGAGCTATTAAAACATATTAAAATAAAAGAGTTTACTACAGAAGCGGGTGCCTCATTTTCTGAACTTAACTTGAGTTATCAGGTTTTTGGAAAAGAATTAGGAACCGCTCCTGTAGTATTAATCAACCATGCATTAACTGGTCATAGCAATGTAGCCGGAGATGAGGGATGGTGGAAAGAGATTGTTGGCAAGCACAAAGCAATAAATACGGATGTCTACACCGTTTTATCTTTTAATATTCCTGGAAATGGTTTTGATGGTTTTTTAATTGAGAATTATAAAGCCTTCATTGCAAGAGATATTGCCAGAATCTTTTTAGAAGGTTTGTCAGTATTAAAAATCACACAACTATTTGCATTAATAGGAGGTTCTTTAGGTGGTGGAATTGGCTGGGAAATGGTTGTGTTAGAAACAAAAATCACACAACATTTTATTCCGGTAGCTACCGATTGGAAATCGACCGATTGGTTAATTGCAAATTGCCAAATTCAAGAACAATTTCTAGTAAATTCAAACAATCCCGTTCATGATGCTCGTATGCATGCGATGTTGTGTTACCGAACACCAGAATCTTTTAAAGAACGTTTTCATAGATCTAAAAAAGACAATTCAGATGTATTTGATGTTGAAAGTTGGTTGTTACATCATGGGAAAAAATTACAGGAGCGATATCAATTATCTTCTTATAAATTAATGAATCAATTGTTAAAAACAATTGATGTTTCAGCTGGGAGAAGAAAAGACCGGAATCTTTTAGACAATGTGGAGGCAAATATTCATATTGTTGGTGTAGATTCTGATTTGTTTTTTACTGCAGAAGAAAATAGAGAAACATACAAAAAGTTGGCATTAACCAAAGAGAATGTCACTTATTATGAAATAAATTCTGTTCACGGTCATGATGCTTTTTTAATGGAATATGATCAATTGCAAAAAATAATTGAACCTATTTTTAACAAAGATTACAAAGAAAAAAAGATGAAAATTTTAAAATTTGGAGGCAAATCTTTAGCAAATGGGAGTGGTTTGAAAAATGCCATTGAAATTATTTCTAACAAAAATAAAAACGGAGAAAGAATTGCGGTTGTTGTTTCTGCAAGGGGGAATTCCACTGATCAATTGGAGTCGATTTTAGCCAAGGCAGCAACAAAAAAAGAATACAAAACTAAATTTAATAAATTTAAAAAATATCAACAAGAAGCCAACGAAAACCTAGATTTTTCTCAAGAGTTTTTAACCTTAGAAACTATTTTTGAAGGGGTCTCTTTGTTAGGCGATTACAGTCAAAAAATAAAAGAGGAGGTTTTAGCACAAGGAGAATTGTTGTCAGTTAAATTGGTCGCAAGTTTATTGGAAAAGCAGCAAATCTCTGTCAATCCGGTAGATTCAAGATCCTTAATTATCACTGACGAAAATTTTGGAAATGCCCAGCCAATATCTTCAGTTTCAAAAGAAAATGTAATTGCTTACTTTAAAAACAATACAAAAGCCATTCACATAGTTTCAGGTTTCATTGCTTCAAATAAAAAAGGAGAAACCACTACTTTAGGTCGAAATGGGGGGAATTATACTGCTGCTTTATTAGCAAATTATTTAGATGCAGATGAACTGCAAAACTACACCCATGTGAGCGGTATTTATACTGCCAACCCAGAGATGGTAGCTGATGCGAAAAAGATTGAACAATTGTCATTCTCAGAGGCCAATGAATTGGCTCACTTTGGCGCCACTATTTTGCATGCAAAAACAATGATTCCTTTGTTGGAAAAGAACATCAATTTACGGATTTTAAATACATTTCATAAGGAAGATAAAGGAACCTTAATCACTTCAGCATCCTCTGCAAAAGGAATCAAATCTATTTCTACAACTGACCATGTAGCCTTGTTAAATTTTGAAGGAAGAGGTTTGTTAGGGAAAGTTGGAGTTGATGCCCGAATTTTTAGAGTTTTAAGTGATAAAAACATTAGTGTAAGTATTGTTTCGCAGGGTTCATCTGAAAGAGGAATTGGTTTAATTATAGATGCAGATAAGGCCAGTCAAGCGGTTTCGGCACTGGAGAAAGAATTTGAAAATGATTTCTATTCTCAGGATGTACATCAAATTTCTGTGGTGAATGATGTTGCTGTAATTTCTATCATTGGTCAAGACTTGAGTGAATTTCATCACCCTTACAATGCCTTAATTAAAAATCAAATTGTACCTGTTTTATTTAACAATACGGTTACAGGTAAAAATGTAAGTTTGGTAGTTAAAAAAGAGGAATTACACAAAGCAGTGAATGTAATTCATGGGCAAGTTTTTGGGATTACGAAAAAAATAAACATCGCAATTTTTGGAAAAGGGTTAGTAGGGGCAACTCTAATAGATCAAATCATAGAAAATACCCCTTCAATTTTAGAGAGAAGAAAAATTCAGATCAATGTTTTTGCAGTAGCCAATTCTACCAACGTATTATTAAGAAAAGAGGGTGTTTCTGAAACATGGAAGAAAGATCTTATAGAAAATGGAGATGATACCATTGCTGTTTCAGAGATCATATCATTTGCAAAAACACATCATTTTGAAAATTTAATTGCTGTCGATAATACAGCAAGTGTGAATTTTGTGAAGCACTACATTCCTCTTATAGAAGCTGGTTTTGATTTGGTTTCTTGTAATAAAATAGCCAATACTTTGTCTTTTGACTTTTATAAACAAGTAAGAGCAAAATTAAAAGAACACAAGAAGCAATATTTGTATGAAACAAATGTGGGTGCAGGTTTGCCTTTGATTGATACCATTCGTTTACTGCACGAATCAGGAGAAAATATCACCAAAATAAGAGGTGTATTCTCAGGGTCATTAAGTTACTTATTTAATAATTTTTCTAAAGCGAATGTTCCTTTTTCAAAAGTATTACAAGAAGCTATAAGCAAAGGATATACAGAGCCAGATCCTCGAGAAGATCTAGGAGGGAATGATGTTGCCAGAAAATTATTGATTTTAGCAAGAGAACTAGATTTAGAAAATGAATTGACAGAAGTTGCTATCCAAAATTTAATTCCAGCAAATTTACAAGAAAATACATTGGATCACTTCTTAGGAAATTTAGAATTTTTAGATGATGAATATCAAACGTTAAAAGACCGTCAAGAACCAAATCATGTATTGCGGTATATAGGAGAATTAAGTGGAGATTTATCACAAAATAAAGGAATGTTAGAAGTAAAATTAGTGTCTATACCAGAAAGTACCCCTTTGGGTTCCTTGAAAGGGTCTGATGCAATTTTTGAAATTTACACAGAATCTTATGGAGCGCAACCGATTGTAATTCAGGGAGCAGGAGCAGGAGCAAGCGTTACTGCCAGAGGTGTTTTTGGCGATATATTAAGATTAGCAAAACATCATAATTAAAAGAATTATATGTTAGGAAGCATCTATAAACCCTAAGAAAATGGAAAAAAAATTTGAAACACAAGCGATACGAAATCAGATTGAGAGATCACAATTTTCAGAACATTCTTCGCCCCTATATTTAACCTCCAGTTTTGTTTTTGAGGATGCAGAGGAAATGCGTTCCTCTTTTGCAGAAGAAAAAGAGCGCAATTTGTATAGCAGATTCACAAATCCAAATACAACAGAATTTGTAGACAAAATTGTCGTTATGGAAGGTGCCGAAGCTGGATATGCATTTGCAACTGGGATGTCTGCTATTTTCTCTACATTTGCCGCATTATTAAATGCTGGAGATCACATTGTTTCTTGCAGATCTGTCTTCGGATCTACCCATAGTATGTTTCACAACTATTTTCCAAAATGGAATATTGATACTTCTTACTTTAAGGTAAACGAAGTGCACTTGTTGGAAAGTTTGATTCAAGAAAACACCAAAATTATCTATATTGAGACCCCTACAAATCCAGGGGTAGATATTCTAGATCTTGAGCTTATTGGTAAAATAGCCAAAAAGCATCAGCTTATTTTTATTGTAGATAATTGCTTTGCAACTCCCTATATCCAACAGCCAATAAAATTTGGAGCTGATTTGGTAATTCATTCAGCAACAAAATTAATAGATGGTCAAGGCCGCGTTCTTGGGGGGATTACCGTGGGAAAGAAAGAATTGCTGCGTGAAATTTATTTATTTGCTAGAAATACAGGTCCGGCCATGTCTCCTTTCAATGCTTGGGTCTTGTCTAAAAGTCTGGAAACATTGGCAGTAAGAGTTGATAGGCATTGTGAAAACGCTTTCAAAGTTGCTCAGTTTTTAGAAGACCATGAAAATGTGGCATTAGTTACATACCCTTTTTTATCTTCCCACCCACAATATGAAGTAGCTAAGCGTCAAATGAAATTGGGAGGTTCTATCGTTGCTTTTGAAATTAAAGGAGGTATTGAAGCGGGAAGAAGATTTTTAGACAGTCTTAAAATGTGTTCTTTGTCGGCTAATTTAGGAGATACTAGAACCATTGTTACGCATCCGTCATCTACCACTCATGGACGTTTATCCGAAGAGGACAGATTAGAAGTTGGAATTACAGATGGTTTGGTAAGAATTTCTGTAGGTTTAGAAAATGTAGCAGATATTATTGCAGATATTCAACAAGCTTTAAGTGTTTGATTATTATATTTAAAGCTGTAGCTTTGTTGCATGCTTTCTAAAAAAACAAAATACGGAATAAAAGCGCTAACGTATTTGGCCAGACAAGAATTTGGAGTTCCTGTTCAAATTGCAATAATTTCAGAAAGTGAAAACATCTCTCTAAAATTTTTAGAAAGAATCCTTTTAACACTTCGTAAAAATGGGATATTAGGTTCCAAAAAAGGAAAAGGAGGCGGTTATTACCTTTTAAAGGAGCCAAGTCAAATTCAAATGACATCAGTGATGAGAATCCTTGAGGGACCAATTTCAATGGTACCCTGTGTGAGTTTGAATTTTTATGAAAAATGTGCTGATTGTCCAGACGAAAACCTATGTGCCGTTCATACCCTAATGACCCAGTTAAGAGATAGTTCTTTGCAGATATTTAGAAACACTACCCTGGCCGATTTGTGCAGTAGATAATCTTTGATTATTGCATAAATATCCCTATCATTTTTATTCAACTACATCCTTGTAGTAATTCGATATTCTTAATTTATGTCTCTTTTTTTATTAATATACTAATTTAGTAGGGTTTTCAGAATTATTTACATTTTTTCATTTTTTATTAGCTTTTTTTGAAGTAGATTTGCATATCCTACTATTTTAGTAGGGTAATGTTTGAATTAATTTTTTTTTATGATTTTAGACCAAATCATTTTTAGTAAAAAAGCACAGAGTAGAGGTTTTGAAGAAGTAAAACATTCTGAAAAACCTTTACGAAGTGTATTAAAAGCATTAAGCTGGAGAGTTGTGGGAACCTTAGATACACTATTAGTATCTTATATTTTTCTCGGAGAAATTGGGTTAGCAACATCTATTGCATCGATAGATTTTATTACAAAATTAGTTTTGTATTTCTTTCATGAAAGAATATGGAACACCATAAAATGGGGAAAATAATGAGCTTACATTTAGAACATATCAATCAAGAGTTAAAGGATAAAACTCCGTCAGAAATCATTTCTTGGGCTATTTCTTTTGCAAAAAAACCAGTGATTACTACGAACTTTAGACCTTATGAAGTGGCTATTTTAAAAGCGGTTACCGAAGTTCAGAAAGAGATAAAAGTGATTTGGTGTGACACAGGTTATAATACTCCCCAAACTTACAAACACGCAGAAGAAATTATAGAGGCATTCAACTTAAATATTTATTTATACATCCCAAAGCAAACGGTTGCACACAGAAATAGTGTGTTAGGAATACCTACCATAGAAGATCCAAAACACGTCATTTTTACAGAGCAAGTTAAGTTAGAACCCTTTTCAAGAGCCATGAAAGAACATCAACCAGATGTATGGTTTACAAACCTAAGAAAAGGGCAAACATCTTTTAGAAATAGTATCGATATCGTTTCTAAAAGTAAAGACGGTATCATTAAGGTAAGTCCTTTTTATCATTGGACGGATGAGGCTTTAGACACGTATTTGGAAGAGAACGGTTTGCCAAATGAGTTTACTTATTTCGACCCAACCAAAGTAGCGAATAACAGAGAATGTGGTTTGCATATTTAAAAGACATCATGATGAATCAAAAAACACTACAAGTAGATGCTTTAGAGAGCGAAGCAATATATATATTTAGAGAGGTAGTCGCTCAGTTTGAAAAACCTGTATTGCTTTTTTCTGGAGGAAAAGACAGTATTACCTTGGTTCGTTTGGCGCAAAAAGCATTTTTTCCTGCTAAAATACCATTTCCTTTATTGCACATAGATACCGGTCACAATTTTCCTGAAACAATCGAATTTAGAGACAAACTAGTTAAAGAATTAGGAGTCGAATTATATGTGAGAAATGTCCAAGATAATATAGACAGTGGTCGTGTAAAAGAAGAAACAGGTAGATATGCAAGTAGAAATATGCTTCAAACAGAGACCTTATTAGATGCCATTGAGGAATTTGGTTTTGATGCCTGTATAGGAGGAGCTCGAAGAGATGAAGAAAAGGCACGGGCAAAAGAAAGAATTTTTTCTGTGCGAGATGATTTTGGTCAGTGGGATGAAAAAAATCAACGTCCTGAAGTTTTTGATATGTTGAACGGAAAAATAGATTTAGGTCAAAATGTGCGTGTTTTCCCAATTTCTAATTGGACAGAATTAGATGTTTGGTCATACATTCAAAAAGAGCATATAGAAATTCCCTCTATTTATTTTGCTCACAAGCGAAAAACATTCTTTAGAGACGGATTGATTTGGTCTGCAGACGATCAGGTTGTTTATAGAGATGAAGAAGAGCATGTTGAGGAAAGAATGGTTCGATTTAGAACTGTTGGAGACATGAGTTGTACGGCAGCCGTTTTGTCTGATGCTATAGATATAGCAAAGGTCGTAGAAGAAATTAGAGATTCATCTATTTCAGAAAGAGGTGCAAGAATAGATGACAAAAGATCAGAAGCTGCCATGGAAAAAAGAAAACAACAGGGGTATTTTTAAAAATTGAAGAAGCCACACTTATCCTTTGATAATTAGTTGATAAGTGAAAAAAAACAGTTGTGATAAGAGGCATAATAATTTGTAAAAAAGTCAATATTAAAAAGAAATGAACGTATTAAAAATAGCTACAGCAGGAAGTGTAGATGACGGTAAAAGCACCTTAATTGGGCGTTTGTTGTATGATACCAAATCATTGACAGATGATAAGTTAGAGGCGATTGAAGAAAAAAGTAAACAAAGAGGTTTTGATTATTTAGATTTTTCATTGGCTACAGATGGTTTGGTTGCAGAAAGAGAACAAGGAATCACCATAGATGTGGCACATATTTATTTTTCGACCCCTTCAAAAAGTTTCATTATTGCAGATACTCCAGGTCACATAGAGTATACAAGAAATATGGTCACTGGTGCTTCCACAGCGCAAGCCTCTATCGTGTTGATTGATGCAAGAAATGGAGTAGTTGAACAAACGTATCGACACTTTTTTATTAATAATTTATTGCGAATTAAAAATGTTGTCATTGCAATAAATAAAATGGATTTGGTAGATTTTTCCCAAGAAAAATTTAACAGTATTAAAGGAGAAATAGAGTTTTTGGCAACTAAAAGTGAATATAAAAATCAGAATTTAACATTTATCCCTTTGTCAGCTTTAGAAGGTGATAATGTGGTTTCCTTATCTGATAAAACACCCTGGTATGAGGGCAAAACCCTATTAGATCATTTAGAAGGATTGGAAATTGAAGACATCAATGAGGCATCTCAAGCACGTTTTCCTGTACAATCAGTTATTAGGCCAAAAACAGAGGAGTATCACGATTTTAGAGGATATGCAGGTAAAATTTATGGAGGAAATTTTGAGGTTGGAGACAAAATTAGAGTACTTCCCTCACAAACAACCTCTAGTATAGAAAGTATTCATTTTTTTAATGAAACATTTGTCGAGGCAAAAAGAGGAAGTGCTGTAACCATGACCTTAGCAGATAACGTAAATGTAAGTAGAGGAGATATGTTGGTAAAAGTAAATGAAGAACCAACAATCACAAAAAACCTAGAGGCTACTATTTGCTGGATGGATTCCACCCCCTTAGAAATATCGCAAAAATATTATATCAAACATGGTGTAAATGATGCACAGGCAAAAATTACGCAATTATCAAGTATCATTAAAACAGATTATTCTGGAAAAATTCAAAATCCCTCTAAGTTAGCGTTAAATCAAATTGGAGAGATTCAATTAAAATTAAGTAAGCCTTTTTTTGTGGATTCTTTTCATCAAAATAAATCGAATGGGGCTTTTATTTTAATTAATCCAAGAACAAACAACACAGTTGGTGTCGGTTTTATTAGACAATAAATAAACATATATGCAAAGTTTTAGAACAGAAATTGAGGACCCGATTGTAGAGAGAGATATTATTGAATTGGCTCATAAGATTGAACAATTTAATAACTTAGAAATAGATGAAGAAAAGTTTCGAAGTTTACGGTTAGCCAGAGGAGTCTATGGTCAGCGTCAACAGGGAGTGCAAATGATTCGTATCAAACTTCCTTACGGGAAAGTACTAAGCAATCAATTGCGAAGAATTGCTGAAGTTTCTGATGAATACTCCAGAGGGAGGTTACACATCACCACGCGTCAAGACATACAAATTCACCACGTAGATTTAAATAGAACACCAGAATTGTGGGCAGCCTTAGAAAGAGATGAGGTAACCTTACGCGAAGCTTGTGGAAATGTTGTAAGAAATGTCACCGCTTCAGAAACTGCAGGAATAGATCCAAACGAACCTTTTGATGTATCTCCTTATGCAGATGCACTGTATAAGTTCTTTTTACGGAATCCAATTTGTCAGGAAATGGGTCGTAAATTTAAAGTGTCTTTTTCTGCGACAGATGAAGATACAGGCTTGTCATATTTGAATGATTTAGGATTTATTGCTAAAATTCAAAATGGAATAAGAGGTTTTAAAGTTTTGGTAGCTGGAGGTTTAGGATCTCAGCCACGTCATGCAGAGGTGCTGTATGATTTTTTACCTGCAGATAAAATGATTCCAGTAATGGAAGGGGTCTTAAGAGTTTTTGATCGTTATGGTGAACGTAAAAGTCGAGCCAAAGCCAGAATGAAATTTCTTTTAAAAGACATTGGTTTGGCAGCTTTTAAAGAATTAATTACCCAAGAACAAAAAGCAATTGAGTTCAAATCAGTAGCCATAGATTACCAATCTTATATTCCTTCAAAACCAGTTTCAGTAGAGGCTCCAGTAATAGAGATACAAGACAAAGCTGCTTATAATGTATGGAAAGCAACAAACATAATACCACAAAAGCAAGAGGGTTTTGTTGCCATAGGAATTAAAGTTTTATTAGGAGATTTTTATACTGATAAGGCAAGATTATTGGCCAATTTAGTAGATGTTTATGCTGCAGGAGAAATTCGATTGACCCTACGCCAGAATATAGTTATTCCTTTCGTAAAAGAAGCGTTGCTTCCTTTTTTTTACACCGAATTAAAAAAATTAGAATTTGTTGAAGCAGGTTATAACAAAGCAGTAGATATTACAGCATGTCCTGGGACAGATACCTGTAATTTAGGAATAGCAAGTAGCACAGGAATTGCAAAAGAACTGGAGCGTGTAATTGCAACTGAATACCCACAATATTTAAAAAATGAGGATTTAGTGATCAAAATTAGCGGTTGTATGAATGCTTGCGGACAGCATAATATGGCCAATATTGGTTTTCAAGGAATGACAGTAAGAACCCCCGAAAAATTAGTTGCTCCTGCTTTACAAGTTCTTTTGGGTGGAGGGAATTTAGGAAATGGAAATGGAGCTTTTGCAGATAAAGTAGTAAAAGTACCTAGTAGAAGAGGCCCTGAAGCTTTGAGAAGAATTTTAAATGATTTTGAAGCAAAGGCAGATGGAAAAGAGTTTGTCGAATATTATAAAGAAAAAGGGGAAAAATATTTCTATGATCTTTTGAATGATTTACAAGAGGTCTCTAATTTATCTCAAGAGGATTTTATTGATTGGGGAGAGGAAGAAAAATATGTAAAACAAATTGGGATCGGAGAATGCGCGGGTGTGGTGATCGATTTAATTGCTACGTTATTTTTTGAAAGTGAAGAAAAAATTGAAAATGCAAACGAGGCTTTTGAAAATGGGGTGTATTCTAGCGCAATTTATTACGCGTATCAATCTTTGGTGAACTCAGCAAAAGCACTATTATTAGCAGACAAGAGGAAAACAAATACCCATGCAAGCATCATATCTCAATTTGATGAGTTGTTTATTACGTCTAAAAAAATAGAAATAGGCATTTCTTTTTCGGAGTTGATTTATCAAATTAATAAATATGCTCCATCAAAGGAATTTGCTGAAATTTATATTAAAAATTCAAATAAGTTTTTACAAAAAGTAAGAGCCTACAGAACTGCCGAAACTAGTTAAATTAGAATCGCTATTTAGAAGAAAAAAAATGAGTACAAATACACCAAAATTAACCTTAGTTGGAGCTGGCCCTGGAGACGTAGATTTAATCACAGTAAAAGCCATCCGTGCACTAAAAACTGCAGAGGTTGTCTTATATGATGCTTTGGTTAATGAAGATTTATTAGATTATATAAACTCAGATGCAGAAATTATTTTTGTTGGCAAACGAAGAGGTTGTTATCGTTATCAGCAAGAACAGATCAATGAGTTAATTGTAGCACGAGCAAACTCTAAAGGACATGTAGTTCGCTTAAAAGGGGGAGACCCATTTATTTTTGGAAGGGGTGCAGAAGAAATGGAATATGCCGAAAGTTTTGGAATTGAAACAGCATTTGTTCCAGGTATTTCGTCTTCATTAGCAGTACCAGCATATCAAAATATACCCCTAACAAAACGCGGAAGTTCAGAAAGTTTTTGGATCATCACAGGGACCACAAAAGATCATAAACTTTCCAATGATATCAAACTGGCAGCGAAGTCAAATGCGACAGTGGTTGTTTTAATGGGGATGGGAAAACTACCCGAGATCATAGCATTATTTCAACAAGAAAACAAAAACGATCTACCCGTTGCTATTATTCAAAATGGAACAAGAGCAAATGAAAAAGTGGGTATTGGAACTGTCGATACTATTTTAGAGATTGTCAAAGAAAATGAGTTAAGTAACCCTTCAATTATTGTTTTGGGAGAAGTTGTAAATCACCGACAAATAATTTCAGACATTCAATTGCAATATTCAGTTGAGGAAAATAGCGTGCTTTATGGAAGTTAATAATTTATATCCCATTTTTTTAAAAACCAATATTTTACAAATTTTAATTGTTGGAGGTGGTTTTGTGGCGGAGGAAAAATTAACATTCTTGTTAAAATCGAGTCCCAATGCAAATGTGATTATGGTATCTCCAATGTTTAGAGAAGGAACAAAAGCATTGGCAAAGAAAGGCAATGTACAATTGATATATAAAAAATATCACAGACGCTATTTGAAAGGGAAACACATTGTAGTTGCAACAACAGATCTACCAAAAGTAAATGAAACGGTTTATACGCATTGTAGAAGACGAAGTATCTTGGTAAATGTGGCTGATAACCCACCGTTTTGTGATTTTTATATGGGAGGAATTGTAACCAAGGGAAATGTAAAAATAGCAATTTCAACCAATGGGAAATCACCAACGACCGCCAAAAGATTACGTCAGTTTTTTGAAGACGTGATTCCGGAAAACATCAATGATCTTGTAAAAAATCTAAACGAATTTAGAAAAACTATAAAAGGAGATTTCGAAGAAAAAGTAACAACACTCAACGAATTTACAAAAGGATTAATAGAGAAAAAAGAATCTTAAAATGATTACAACAGATATTTTAATTATTGGAGCAGGACCCACAGGGTTATTTACCGTTTTTGAAGCAGGTTTATTAAAATTGAAATGCCATCTCATC
>CBFIGS010000023.1:0-17114 GCA_965662295.1 Polaribacter sp.
GGTAGAGGTCAATTGGTCATTGCTGATGTTAAAGAGGGTAAAATAGTAAAAATTAAAAACTACTCAGATTCCTGGGCACCCGCTGAGGGCGTCTCTTGGAGTCCTGATAGTAAATATATTGCCTACTCTCAAAAAGATTTGAATTTTGACAGTGAAATTTATATTCAATCGGTAGAGAATCCTTCAAATAAAATTAATATTTCCATGCACCCAAGATCAGATTCCTCTCCAGTTTGGAGTCCTGATGGAAAAAAAATCTCATTTGTTTCGAATAGAGCAGGAGATAGAGGAGGTATTAACTATGATACTTGGATGGTATGGTTGCAAAAATCTGATTGGGAAAAAACCAAAGCAGATTTTAAAGACGGAGACTATTATCAGCAAGAGGAAGAAGACGTTAAAGATAAAAAAGAGAAGAAAAAAACAGCCAAAAAAATTGTTGTAAAGATAGATGAAGATAAAATTTATGACCGATTGGTTCAATTAACAACTTGGGCAGGTAATGAATTTGGAACTCTTTTTAGTAGCGATAGCAAAAGTATTTATATCTCAGCAACAAATCTCGCATCAAATAAAAATAGTTATTACAAAGTTGAATTAATAGGAGGAACTCCAGTAGAGATTAAAGGAGTTTCGAATGTTGGTAGTTATAGTCTAAATAAAGAGACCTTATATTACTCATCAAAAGGAAAATTAAAATCACTGAATTTGAAAACAGATAAGGTTGCACCCTTCTCACATTCAGCAACTTACACAACCGATTTCAATAAACTTAATGAGCAGGTTTTTGAAGAAGGAGTGAGAGCCATCACTGCAGGTTTTTATGACCCTAAATATCATGGATATAATTGGGATGAGATTGTAAATAGGTACAGGCCTTGGGTGTTGTCAGCTACTACAAAACAAGACTATTCTTTTATGTTTAACAATATGTTAGGTCAAATAAACGCAAGTCATATGGGGTATAGAGGAAGTACTCCAGAAAATACTTACAGTGATCAAGTTGGCTTATTAGGATTTGATGTTTCCAATGTAAAAAAGGGTGTACAAATTAATTTTATTTTGCCAAATTCCGCAGCTACAAAAACTAATGTTTCTCTTCAAGTTGGTGATGTTATCACCGCTGTTAACGGAAAGGAGATTGGAAAGAATACTAATTTCTACAGCCTTTTAAAGAATACTTCAGGACACGAAATTTTATTGACTTTAGAGAGTGCTAAGGAGGTTGTTGTAAGAACAGAATCTACAAGAACTATCAGAGAATTGTGTTATGAAGAATGGGTGAATTCTCGTAAGAATTTAGTAGAAAAATATTCCAATGGACAATTAGGATATATTCATATTCAAGGGATGAATTTACAAAGTTTTGAGCGTTTTGAGCGTGAGTTGAAAGCGAGTGGTTATGGTAAAAATGGAATTGTTATTGATGTAAGGAACAATGGGGGTGGATGGACTACAGACAGATTAATGGCTGTGTTAACTTACCAGCAACATGCCTATACAGTTCCAAGAGGAGCAACAGGGAACCTTGAAAAAAACAATCAAAAGTACACCGAAAATTATCCCTACAATGAAAGGGCAATTTTATCTGTAAACACAAAACCTCTGGTAGCTTTAGCAAACGAGAGTAGTTATTCCAATGCAGAAATTTTTGCGCATGCTTTCAAGAGTTTAAAGTTAGGAAAGTTAGTTGGTCAACCCACTTTTGGAGCTGTGATTTCTACAGGAGGGCATCGTTTGCAAGACGGTTTTATAAGAATGCCTTTCAGAGCTTGGTATGTTAAAGAATCTGGAATGAATATGGAACACGGTCCCGCAGTACCGGATTATTTAGTAGCTAATAAGCCAGGGTGGAAAGCCAGAGGAGAAGATGACCAGCTTAAAAAAGCGGTTGAAGTTTTATTACAAGAGATCAAATAAAATAGTACAGTAATAACTATACTAAACAAGGATTTAGAATTTATGATAAGAGAAGAGCTCGGTATAATTTATCGAGCTCTTTGTTATTGTATAGCTCCAACTTATTTTGGATATATACTTTGTGAATTGTGAAACTAGTTAGTTTACTCGAATTAGTTTTACATCAAAAATTAATACCGCTCCCCCAGGGATTGTGCCACGACCACTTGCTCCATATCCTAGCTGATAAGGCACCAATAAGATTCCGTCTCCACCTTCTTTAAAATATGTGATCCCTTCTGTCCATCCGGGAATCACCTGATTCAATCCAAAAGAAATACCATTGGCATTACTTTGATCAAAAACACTTCCATCCAAGAAATATCCTTTGTAGGCTACCGTAACATTAGAATTACTTGTTGGTCTAGTCCCAGTCCCTAGATTTTTAATTACATAATACAAACCAGAGCTGCTTTTTGTAGCATTTAAGTTATTGTCTTCAATGTATTTTAAAATATCTGTTTCAGTTTGAGGTTCAAAAATAGTGTCATTTTTAGAACAAGAGAATAAGACAAATACAAATAAAAATAAATAGGACTTCATTGTTTCGGATTTAAATTTATGCGAATATACTTTGATTATTTTAATGAAGACATCTAATTAAAAGTCAAACTTATAATTCATTCCTTTTAAAACTTAAAACGCATGAGTATCAACAATTGTATAATCCCCTCAATCTTATTAGAGAAATCAATACAATGAATCACAATAAAATGCGTTTTTTAAATAAATGAAATTTCATGTTATTGTTTTTACAATATCTAAATCAAAACAGTTGTTTTTAAATTTTGTTTGATAAAGCCTACTTAAATGTATGTTTTTTTATTTCAAATTTAAGAATTGTTAGTAATTCATAGTATATAATCGGTAGAAACTTTTAAGTTTGTAGAAACATCTCATTTTATGCAAAAACCAATTTTATTATTAGAAAATGCGGATATCTATCAAAGAGATAATTTGGTGTTGTCTAAAGTTAATTTAACAATACCAAAAGGAGCATTTTACTACTTAATAGGTAAAACAGGTAGTGGAAAGAGTAGTCTTATGAAAACATTGTATGGCGATTTAAAGTTACGAAGAGGGATTGGAAAAATTGTAGATTTTGATTTAAAAAAAATAAAAGAAAAAGAAATTCCTTTTTTAAGAAGAAAAATAGGAATTGTTTTTCAAGACTTTAAGTTATTAAATGATAGAACTGTTTTTGAGAATTTAGAATTTGTTTTAAAAGCAACCGGTTGGAAGAATAAAGAGCTCAGAAAAGAAAAAATTAATGAGGTATTGAATAAAGTTGGCATGCAAAGCAAATACTTCAAAAAAACCTTTGAACTTTCTGGGGGAGAACAACAAAGAGTTGCCATTGCAAGAGCCCTATTAAATGATCCAGAATTAATTTTAGCAGATGAACCAACAGGGAATTTAGATCCAAAAACCTCCCTAGAAGTAATGGCCCTTTTAAATGAGATTCATCAAAGTGGAAAAACGATTTTAATGGCAACGCATGATTATCAATTAATTGTTAAATTCAAACAGAAAACCATAAAATGTGAAGCTGGAGAATTGTTTGAAGTTACTCAAAAGACAATGGTATAGTTAGGAATTATATGACCTCGAAACCAAAAAAAATTTTTGTAGCAGTAACCAATGATATCTCAACCGATTATAGAGTTCATAAAGTATGTAACTATCTTGTTGAAATAGGCTTTGAAGTTCTTGTTTATGGTAGGGTTTTGCCCAATACTATTGCCGTTAATAGAACCTATGAAATTATAAGAAAAAAACATTTTTTCAACACCAATTTCTTGTTTTATGCAGAGTATAATATCAGATTATTTTTTTTTATTATATTCAAAAAATTCCATTGTATTCTATCCAACGATTTAGATACCTTACCGGGATGTTTTCTTGCTAGTAAGTTAAAAAGTATTGATTTAGTTTATGACAGTCATGAGCTTTTTTCTGAGGTTCCAGAATTACAGGGTAGAGCATTTGTTCAAAATTTTTGGCGAAAGCTAGAAGATTTTTTTCTTCCAAAAGTTAAAAAATCATATACAGTGAGTCAATCTATTGCCGATTTTTATCATAAAAAATATCAAAATAAGATGGGGGTTATTAGAAATGTCCCTCCAAAAAAAAGTGATTTTTTATCAGCAAAAAAACACTTTCCAACTCAAAGAAAAACAATACTCTATCAGGGTGTTTTGAATCCCGGAAGAGGTATTAAACCCATGGTTAGTGCTTTAAAATATATCAAAGAACTAGACTTAGTAATTATTGGTTACGGGAAAGTTGAACAAGAGTTGAAGGCTTTTGTTGTTAGGGAGAAAATGGAAGATCGAGTTCATTTTTTAGGGAGGATAGATAGAGATGTGCTTGTTAATTACACAAAATTAGCTACTTTAGGGATGGTATTAGAGGAGCCGCTGGGGTTGAGTTTTACATATTCATTACCCAATAAGTTGTTCGATTTTATCCATGCAGAAATTCCTATTGTCGCAGGAAATATGCCCGAAATATCAAGAATTGTAAATCAATATAAAGTTGGTGTCGTTGTAGATGATTACACACCCAAGAAAATAGCAGAGAAAATTAATGAGCTCCTAGCAGATCAAACTCTTATGGAAACCATAAAAAAGAACCAACAGGAAACCAAAGAAATTTTATGTTGGGAAGCAGAAGTAAAAAAATTAGATACTTATTTTAAATAACTAAATATCAATCCAAAACTAACCATAATAATTCCTGTTTTAGATAATCTCGAAGGATTAAAAGCAACCGTGCAAAGTATTCAAAGTCAAGTATTCAAAGATTTTGAAGTTTGGATTGTTGATGGAAATTCTTCAGGAGAAATGCAAGCATATTTAAAGACACTGTTACCCCCTTTTAATTTTATTTCAGAGCAAGATCGTGGTATTTACGATGCGATGAATAAAGGGATCTCTCAATCTAAAGGGGAATGGCTCTTTTTTCTGGGGAGTGCTGATGTTTTTTTTGACACCGATGTTTTAGCCAATGTTTTTAGCTCAATAAAAGAGGAGCACTCTTTGGTTTCAGGAAACATAAGGTACCATGGAAACACAAGGCCATTTGTATACAGTAAACATAAAACCATAAAAAAACCAATCTGGTCTTCTATGATCTGGCTTTGGAATGGTTTGCATCATCAAGGAACATTTTACAGGAAAACCCTATTTTCAGAGATCCTTTATAATCTAAAGTATAAAATTTTGTCTGATTATTGGCTTCATTTATCTTTATTTAAGAAAAAAATTCCCTGTGAAATTTTAGAGATAGTAATTACAACCTGCAATTCAGACGGAATTTCTAAAAAAGGACACTGGAAGATGTATCAGGAAGAAATCAGTTTAAAAACCAATCTAAGTTCCGTTTATTTAGCCCCAGTATTTTATATATTTTCATTAATTAAGTATGCCTTTAGAAAATTATAAATGAATCATAGAAAGCACATAGCGTCTTTAATTTTCAAGAGATTAACCATTGAAAAAGAAACACTGAAGAAGCAATTTTCAGAGACTAAAAATCAAATAGGTTATTTCTACATTGATCGTTTGTTGCCATTGGATTTGGTTGAAGAAATTTATCAAAACTTACCAAAACTATCAGACTCAAAGCTGAAAAAAAACATAAGAGAGTACAAATACGTGGCCTATCAAATGAATAAGTATGATCCTCTTTTAGAGGAGGTAATCTATGCATTTCAAGAAGATAATATAGTTGCTATTATTGCTGAAATATGTGGTTTACAAAATGTTGTGCCCGATAAAAATTTATATGCTGGAGGAGTTTCTTTAATGAAAAAAGATAATTATTTGCAACCGCACATAGACAATTCACATGATAAAGATCAACAGCTTTGGAGAGTTTTAAATTTGCTTTTCTATGTTTCACCAAATTGGAAATCAGAAAATGGCGGAAATTTAGAATTATGGAATAATGGTTTGGAACATGCTCCAATTGAAATAGAGAGTACATATAATAGATTGGTGGTGATGGCCACACATCAAAAATCTTGGCATGCTGTCAATAAAGTTCAAACCGATGATATAAGGGCTTGTATCTCTAATTATTATTTTTCCAAAATTCCTTTATCATTGAATGATCATTTTCATATTACATTGTTCAGGGGAAGATCTACTCAAAAAATAACAGATGTACTTTTAAGAATAGATAATGGTTTGAGAAAAACACTAAGAAAGTTTTTTAAAAAAGGAATTAGGGAAAATCCCCATCAATACAAAAAATAATTTCTTTGTCCACATGTTATTTCATCTTAACACTTGTTTTTAGCAATTAATTTTTATATTTACTTTATTAACTTAAACTATTTTAATATGAAAAAAATAATATTGTTATCAGCAATTTCATTACTAATGATCTCTTGTGCAAATACTTCTAATAAAGAAGTTACTGAAGCTCCAAAAGAAATTGGATTTGATGTGACTCAAGGTGTTAAAACACCTCTTTTTGGAGGAGATATGGAAACAGTTGCGGTGTGGGAAAAATACATCAAAGCGCACAATGAACAAGACATGGAGACGATCAAAGCATTAAACGCAGAGAAGGGTTTTAAAGCTTATGGACCTAGAGGAGAGTTTATAGATGGAACAGAGGCCCATGCTGCTTTCTTAAAAGAATGGTTTGCAAATAATAATCCTAAATGGGTTACTAAATATGCAATTGCAAACGAATTTACAACCAAAGATGGGGCTCTAAGACAATATGTGACTTCTGGGCATGATGTTACGTTAACTGTTGAAGGAAAAGAGGTAAAAGTAAATCAAGTACATGATGCATTGATAGTCAACGGGAAAGTGCAAACCTTTTTTGTAAATGAAAGAGTATTAATAGAGCAATAAATAGTACTAAGCACCCATAAAATCAAAGCCACGACATTTATTGTTGTGGCTTTTTTGGTTAAAAAAATATGATTTTGTATTGTTTAAACATATTTTGAGAAAGAAAAAATTTTTCTCGATGATCAAGGGGTTATATTAACTTGGTTATTTTTTTACTCATAGGCTTTGTAAATGAATAGAAAACATCGATCAATTCTCCTTTTTCATCAATTAAATACTTTTGGAAGTTCCATTTTACAGAAGAATTCTTCTTTCCATTTTTACTTTTCATTGTTAACCATTGGTATAACTTATGCTGATTTTTTCCTTTAACCTCAATTTTTGAGGTCAATGGGAAATCAACGCCATAATTTAAGCGACAAAATGTTTTTATTTCTAGTGCTGTTCCATATTCTTGATTTCTAAACTGGTCACAGGGTAAGCCAATGATAACTAACTTTTCTTTATAGGTAGTATAAAGCTCTTGTAATTGGTCGTATTGATAAGTAAACCAGCATTTTGAGGCTACATTTACAAATAGTATTTTTTTACCCCTGTATTGACTTAAATCAATTGTGTTTCCGTCAATTCCCTCAATTTTGATATCGTATAAAGACTCATTCGAAGTTGTATCTTCTAAAGAACCCAATGAGGTTAGAAATATAAGTAAGGTAAATAATTTCAACACAATTGTAGATTATTCCATGTTTTGATAGAGAACGGAATGTTCGTCCAGTTTCATAAAAACAGTGTAAATATAACTAATATTTTTTTTAAATAACCGTCCATGCGTATATCAGGAATATGAAAAAGGATAGGATGTATACCGATTTTAGTTTGTTTATCACTTAATTTTAGAATATATAATTTCTCAATTTTGAGAGGAGTCAATATGATTATAATAAACGATTGAGCTTCGAATTTATTCTTTAAGCATTAATTGATTCCAATTTAAAATTAACTTTACTATAACTATATTTTAAAGGTCAGGATGTTATTTTTACAAAAAAATATTCTTGATGAGAAAAACAATATTATTTTTTATTTTTTTAGGTATTTATACCAATAGTTATGCTCAAATTAACCCTGATAATATTCAAATTATTAGAGATGCCTACGGGGTCCCACACATATACGCAGCGAAAGATTCTGAAGTAGCATACGGGTATGCTTGGGTTCAAGCTGAAGATCATTTTAAACTTATACAAGAAGCCTATTTAGCAGGGAATGGATTGCTAGGAAGACGTTCTGGATTGAAAGGAGCTGGTGCAGATTTTTTAACGCAATTTATTCAAGCAGAAAAGACAGTCGATCAACTCTATCATACACTTGATGATAAATTTATCACACTTCTGGAAGCTTTTACAGATGGGTTGAATGCATTTGCTCTCAAACATCCTAACCAAGTTCTCGAAAAAAAGTTGTTTCCGATTACACCAAAAAAACTCCTTCGCTATACACAGTTACAGTTATTTATTTCAAACGGTGCTGATAAACTTGTAACTGGTATTGTAAATGATAATTTGTCATGGCCCTATGAAATAGAACAAGACACAAAAGGGTCCAATTTAATCGCAGTGAGTCGAAACAGAACTCATTCTGATCAAACTTTTTTAACCATTAATACACATCAGCCCTTAGAAGGGGCAACCTCCTGGTATGAAGCTCATTTGGTCAGTGAAGAAGGAACCAATATCATTGGGGCTTCATTTCCTGGAACTCCCTGTATACTTACTGGTGACAATCAATTTTTGGGATGGACACATACCGTAAATTACCCAGACAAAGCAGATGTTTTTGCACTAGAAATGCATCCAAAGAAAAAAGATGTGTATCTAGTTGATGGAGTACCCTACAAATTAGAAAAATTCAAAGCAAAACTTACGTTTAAATTTCTTGGAATACCTATTCCCATCTACAAAAAATTTTACCGAAGTATTTATGGTCCTACACTAAAGAACAAAACAGGAGTCTATGCTGTTCGAACCCCAAGTACCACAAACATCAATGCCTTAGAGCAATGGTGGCGTATGAATAAGGCAACAAATTTCACATCCTTTTACAAGGCACTAGAGATGAAAGCATTACCAGGGTATAATATAGGATATGCAGATAGAAATGATACAATTTTCTACATTTCGAATGGTAAAATTCCAATAAGGGCAGAGGGATATGATTGGACAGATGTGGTTCCGGGAAATACAAAAGAGACGCTATGGAATACCTATTACGATATTAGCGAATTACCCCAAGTTGTGAGTCCAAAATCAGGATTTGTATACAATGCAAACCACAGCCCATTTAAATCTTCTGGGAAAATCGATAATCCGTCCTCCGAAAATTTCGCAAAAGCAATGAATTATGAAACCTATGATAACAATCGTTCTACCCGTCTGCTAGAATTGCTCGAGGCAGAGGAACATATTGATTATGAGCGTTTCAAGCGCATAAAATACGATCATCAATTACCCACGCCATTGCACTATAACTTTATGGATTTAAATCCCTTGTTTGAGATGAAGGTAGAAGATTACCCTACTGTTCGTGTCCTTTTGTCAGATATTAAAAATTGGGATAGAGTTGCTCATGCGTCTTCCTATGGAGCAGGAGCATATGCGTTGTTATATTATCAGCTGGGTCCTTTTTATAGAAACCTAGGAGCAGACCGTACTTTTACACACGAAGTATTGTTTGAAGCGTTAAAAATTACAAAAGCCTATATGAAAACTCATTTTGATAGTGAACGGATTCAGCTTGGAGATTTTCAAAAGTTGGTTCGAGGAACCAAGGAACTACCTATTTTTGGTCTACCTGATGTGGTAACAGCAATGCGAGGAAGTCCCTATAAAAATGGGCGTATAAAAATTACTCACGGAGAATCTTACATAGGTATGGTTCGATTTACTCCAACTCAAACTTATTATGAGTCTGTTATTTCTTTTGGAAACAGCAGGAGACCGGAGAGTCCACACTACACAGATCAAATGGAATTATACGCAAATTTTAAAACAAAAAAAATGTCATTTGACCGTGCAGATGTTGTTGAACAAGCCCAAAGAATTTATAGTCCAAAATAGAAGCATACAGTTTTTTTTTGAACATTATGTAAAAATTGATAATTCATTGAAAAAATACTTCTCAAACACAAGTTAAATTAATAGATTTACGAAATTTTAAAAATAATTATGCGTTATTTATTATTGTTCAGTTTTTTCGTCTCGTTTTTAACTTATGCTCAAATAGATCATTGGGAAAGTGTGGTTCTTCCTGGAGATCAATGGCAGTATCTTTTGCCCAGCTCACAACCCAATTCAAATTGGAACCAAGTAGAATTCAATTCCTCAAGTTGGGATACGGGAAATTCAGGCTTTGGATATGGAGATGATGATGATGCTACAATTCTACCAAGTACGATGTCTGTGTATATTCGATCTACTTTTACAATTACAGATGCATCTGTGGTCAAGGCGATGGTATTAGATCTTGATTACGACGATGGTTTTGTTGCTTATTTAAATGGGCAAGAAATCGCTAGAAATTTAGTCTCAGGATCTGTGCCTAATTTTGATCAGGCTAGTGATGGATTACACGAAGCATTGCTTTATCAAGGATTCGCACCAGAACGTTTTACAGTAGATACAGCGTTGTTAACTACAGGTACCAATGTAATTGCCGTGCAAGTTCACAACGAATCAATTAATTCCTCCGATTTGACTGTACTTCCTATACTGTCTGTAGGAGTCAATACAACGGACTATGACTATAGAACCCCTCCTTCATGGTTTGAAACTCCAAACATTCCTAGTGAGGTTAATTTTGAGTCTTCGAACCTACCCATAGTAGTCATTAATACAGAACAAGGTCAACAAATTCCGAATGATCCAAAGATCAATGCTACGATGAAAATTATTTACAATGCTAATGGACAACGAAATTTTCTGACAGATATCAATAATCCATCAGCTCTTCACTATGCCGGGGCTATTAAAATTGAATATCGGGGATCTTCTTCAAGTCTACTAGATAAAAAACAATATGCATTCACTCCTTATGATGATCAGGGCGAAAAAGTAAATGTATCCTTTCTTGAAATGCCCAAAGAGAATGATTGGATTTTGAATGGTTTAGCCTATGATCCCTCGTTTATGAGAGATTATCTCAGTTATAAACTTTCAAACTTAACAGGAAACTATGCGTCGAGAGGTCGTTATTGTGAGGTGGTATTGAATGGAGATTTTCGAGGTATTTATGTCTTGCAAGAGAAATTAAAAGCAGATGATAGTCGGATTGATATCAATAAAATTAAAGAAACCGATCTATCATTTCCCAAACTTACAGGGGGGTATATTACCAAAGCAGATAAAAATGAAGGGTCAGATACCCCTGCTTGGTATATGGATTCTTACGGTTGGGGTCAGGTGAATTATATACACGAGCACCCTAAGCCTACGACTGTTAAGTTTCAGCAAAATGAGTATATAAAGAATGAATTTGAGAAGCTTAAAGTATATGCAAGCCAAGGCAACAGTTCTATTACGACAGGGTATCCATCCGTGATAGACATTCCTTCATTTGTAGATTTTATGATCCTCAACGAATTTGCATCCAATGCAGATGGATATCAGTTTAGTACGTTTTTTCACAAAGACCGTAACGGCAAATTGAGAGCTGGGCCTATTTGGGACTTTAATTTAACGTTCGGAAATGATTTATTTGATTTTGGTTTTGATAGAAGTAAATCATATCTCTGGCAGTTTGAGTATGAAAATATGGGGACGAAATTTTGGACAGATCTATTTTATGATCCCGTTTTTAAATGCTACCTGACAAAGCGTTGGCAGGAGCTTATTGCTCCCGGGAATCCAATGAATTCTTATGGGATCTCCCAACTCATTGATGCTACCAAAACACTTATATTGGAAGCTGCCACACGCCAGGAATTACTATCAGGGACTACCGGTCAATTTGAAGATCAAATGAGTGCATTGAAATCATTTATATTTGAGCGAATCTCTTGGATATCAGGTCAATTATCTGATACAAGTTTATGTGATAATGTGTCAACACCTTCCTTGGTCATTTCGAAGATAAATTATCATCCTTTGGTACAAGAAGACCAAGATTCAAGTGATTTTGAGTTTATTGAAATTATTAATAATAGCTCATCTTCTGTAAATCTAACAGGAATTTATTTTGGAGGCTTAGGACTAACCTATCAATTTTCTCCTGGAGCTACAATTTCTGGTAATAAGTCAATTTATTTGGCAAATAAGAGTGAGTCTTTTAAAGAGCGTTATGGATTTGAGCCTTTTGGTGAATTTTCGAGAAGTTTGTCAAATGACGGTGAAGATCTTGTATTGTTAGATGCCTATGGAAATATTATTGATGAAGTTACCTATAATGATGTATTACCATGGCCAGAAGAGGCAGATGGAGAGGGAGCATTACTTCAACTTTCAGGTTTGGGATTAGACAATAGTTTGGCCAGTAGTTGGACAGCAATTAATGATATTGCTGGAAACCTTTCAACTAATTTTGTTAAAATAGAACCTTATGTAACCCTTGGTCCAAATCCAGTATCAGATTTGTTAACGCTAGAAATTTCATCAGGAGAAATTTTTGACATAAAACTTTTCAGTCTTGATGGAAAATTGGTTCGTAGCTATGCCTTTAATCAAAGAAAGGTCGAGTTGGATGTAAGTGCTTTTGAAAACGGACTATACCTACTTCAGATACAAACCAATACCTCTATATTGCACAAGAAGATACTTAAAAATTAAAAACATACTATATATCATAACCAATAGTTATCAGATTTTGTTATGTTTCTACTGGAGTTTTAAGAGATTGTAATCTATAGCCTATATTAAAAAAAATCGAACCCCATCCTAACTGAGGGAGCCCGATTCAAAACAAAAAAGTGCTTTTTAATCTATTATGGTTTAATAATGCCCTGTTCTTATTAATGTTATTTTTTTTGTTGTGCTATTATGATGAAAAATTTCATACATATCATATTTTTGTATTTCTAATGACAAATGGGTTCTACTTTTTTTACTATAACTTAAAGGGTAAATATCTTTTAGCTTTTCTATATTGTCTCCTACTTTTATATTATGTTTTGTCAAGTAATATGAATTGTCTGTTATTTCGTAGTATTTTATCAGATTTTTCACAACATAAAAAACTGCCCCTTTGTATTTATAAATGAGCATATCAATATTGTCCATTTTAGAAAATTCTTTTTCAATTTTATAGGGTTGCCCAAAATTAGATATTAATACAGATTTGTTTTTTCCGATTACAACGATACCATTAACCGTTAATTCGTTTAAATTAATTGTGTCTTGTTCTTTACAACTGAAAGTAGTGATTATAAGAGTTATGAATAAAATTATTTTTTTCATGAGTATTTACATATGATAAATTTATTTTGAAGAAGCCAGCAAAGCACCAGTGTTGAAGTTTATACTTTACTGGATATCTTTATAGATACCTATTATTTTGGTTTTTATTTTATTAACTATATGTTATAGTTTTGAGTATTATCTATTAATTACTAAAGGAAGTGTTATAGGGTATGAAATAGATTCTCAATTGAGTTTTAAAGTTGAATAATTATATTTCTTATCAAAGAGATTTTTTTGATTAAAAAAAACAATAGATTCTTTAAAAGTTAAGTTTTGGATATTTTTATTTGATTCTGGATCAAAAGCACCTAATATGTTATTTTTGCAATTTTGAAAAAAAATAGTAATTCTAAATAATAGGATAACAGGCTTAAGATAGTTTTTTAACTTTCCTTTTTTCATAGATATTAAAATTTAGGGGGAAATATCTTTTATTTTTTTTAGATTTTTCCGAGTTAATAAATTGTTCGATACGGTAGCGATCCGTGTCTCGGTTTACTTTTTGTTTTTATTTCGGATTCAGCTTTTAACATGATCCTAATTTTAGAAGGTTAGTCAATTTCATATAATTAATTTTTTATCAAATATACTAACAAAATTAATGTAAATCAATACCCATAAATCGGGGTTTTTTAGATCTCTGAAAACAGTGAGATGAAAAATAATCATGTACAAAAAAAAGATGCCTTTTTACAGGGGTTCAAAGTCAATAATAAAATTATGTTGGAATATTGTTAAAACAAGAGACTAGGAAAGAATTTTTGATAGAAAATTATGATTATTGTTTTATACCTCAACAATGGTACTGATTTACTAAGAAATTAAATAATGGTTGTCAAATAGTTGGTAAAAGAAGAGGTTATAAATAAGCAAACCCTTGAAAATCATAAGATTAACAAGAGTTGTTGTACACTCAATTGAGTTATTTTCGAAACAGAGTTTGGAATTTTTAAAAATATTTTAATCGAGCTTAAACTATAATACAGCTAAATTCAAAAATCCCACAATTTCTTTTCAAGTTTTTCAAGACTAACCCCTTTGGTTTCAGGTATATATTTGTAGACAAATAGAATTATAAACAAAGTGAAGCCAATAAAAATGAAATAGGGTAAAGATCCATTCCAAAAGACATTGTTATTTATTTCACTTCCAGTAACCATTGGAAATGTTTGTGATACCAAATAATTGGCTGCCCATTGTGCTGCTACAGCTATTGACATGGCAACACTTCTAATTTTATTGGGAAATATTTCAGAAAGTAACACCCAAACAACTGGACCCATTGATAGAGAAAATGAAGCAATAAATATCAATATTCCCGTTAAAGATAAAATACCTATGGATTGATGTTGTAAAGTGATTCCCAAAAATAAAAATCCTATTATCATACCAATACACCCAGCATAAATAAGTGGTTTTCTGCCAAATTTATCAACACCATACATGGCAACTAATGTAAATACAACATTTATAAAAGCAAGAAGAATTTGCTGCTTTAACACATCCACTTGCCCAAAACCTAATGCTTTTTCAAAAATATCTGCACCATAATACAACACCGCATTGATGCCTGTAAACTGCTGTAATATAGATAAAATCGATCCTATGAAGATAATGCTTAATACTGATTTTGAAAAATAATTTACTTGTCTCGAGTCCAATTCATCAGCCTGTAACGATGATTTAATTTCTTGCATATCTTGATGTGCACTCTCTACCCCTTGAAGTTTAATCAAAACCTCTAGCGCCTCATCATGTTTAGCTTTAATCGCTAGCCATCTTGGGCTTTTGGGGACAAAGAATAATAAAATTAAAAACAAAGTACTTGGAATTAGTTCCGACCAAAACATTCGTCGCCAACCAAATGAAATATTTTCTGATTGAGATAAATCATTACCAATGAAATAGGTTGCCAAAAACACAGCAAAAAAGCCAACAACGATCGCCAGTTGGTAGTAAGTAACCATCTTGCCTCTTATGGAATTTGGTGAAATTTCTGCAATATACATGGGGGCATTCATTGAAGCAATTCCTATGCCAAGACCTCCTATAATTCTGAACATAACAAGAACTGAAACAGTTTCTGGGAATATGTCTGGAAGACCAGAGCCGTATGCAGAAATTATAAAGAGAGCAGCAGATACAATTAATGATCTTTTGCGCCCAATGTAACTGCTTAATTTTCCCGCAATGATCGCACCAATAAAACACCCTATCAATGCACTGCCTACCACCCAGCCCTTCATTGCATCATTGAGTTCAAAATATTTACTAAGGTAAAATTGTGCACCATTTATAACTCCAGTGTCGTAGCCAAATAATAACCCTCCAAGAGCCGAAATTATGGTAATAAATAAAAGATATGTCCTCTTACTCAATGTAATAATTTTTTAAATTAATATAGTACAGATTGCATTGCATGGGGTAAAATTGTTTGCTGAATTTCCGCACCCTCAACAATGAGTTTATAGTTAATTGGCAGGTCCGTTTTATTCATGACCACAGTTACAATATCTCCATTTGGATTTTGAAAAGATGTGCTTTCAATTATACTTCTACTTGTGGTTGTGCTAATGCGTTTTGCTTTGGATTCTATGAATTTTGAAAAATGTCCAATGTAATAATAGGTTGGGGTATAAATTAGCTCGTTTGTTTTTATATTGGCATGTATAGGCGCAAAACAGAAATTCTGTACATGGTTTGGTCCTCCAAATTCATTGAGTAAAATATTCCAATCGGTCCAGCCTACAGTACCACTATTAAAATCATTAATCATAGAATTTCCATAACGTTCAGCATTAGACCATCGTTCGTATTGAGTGGGGTCAAATTTTTCTTGACATCCTTCTGTGAATAATAAATTTTTGGAAGGAAATGATTCTTTAATATTTTTAAGATTGTCATATTTTGGGTCTCCGCCAGTCCATGTTTCGTACCAATGAAACCCTATGCCCCATGCATATTTGTTGGCTTCAGGATCTTCAAAAATAGTGTTGGCTCGATGAGATATTAGATCTCTATTATGATCCCATACGACAATGTTTTTGTGGCCAAAACCATTCTTTTCAAATGTTGGCCCCAAGTTGTTTTTTAAAAAATCCCGTTCTTCTTCTGCCGTATAAATACACGATTCCCAACGCTGTACAGCCATGGGTTCGTTTTGAATCGTAACGCCCCAAACAGGAATTCCCTCTGCTTCGTAGGATTTAATAAATTTTACAAAATAATCAGCCCAAGTTTGATAATATTTAGGTAACAACTTACCCCCTTGAAGCATATGATTGTTTGTTTTCATAAAAGCTGGTGGACTCCAAGGACTAGCATAAAATACCAAATCATCATTGATAAGGGCTTGTGCTCTTTTAATCATCGGAATGCGTTTTTCCTTGTCCATTTCTATGGAAAAGGTTTTCAACTCTTTGTCGCCTTCCTCTATATAGGTATGACTCCCTAAACCAAAATCACTACTGTGAATACTGGTTCTTATGATGTTATAGTTAATCCCTTCTTCAGTAAAATAAGCGTTGAGAAGTTCTTCTTGTTTATCTTTACTTAGTTTAGAAAACACTTCTGCTGAAGCATCTGTAATTGCACCTCCAATGCCTAAAAATTCTTGAAATTGTTTTTGAGGATTGACAAAAATAGCCACTTCCGTTTCTAAAGGTTGATTTGCTTCAACAAAAAAAATTTTGCTGTCTAAAGAAAGTCTTTTATTTGTGTTTTCCGCTGTGGTGTAAACACTAACCTCGTTGTTAATATAGTTAGATTTTGTATTGATTTCATTGTAGTTCACGATTAAACGTTCTGTTTGTTCGCTTTGTTTACACGAAAAAAAGGTAATTATTAGAGCAACTACAAATAAGGGTTTTTTGTTCATATTTTTTATTATTTA
>CBFIGS010000024.1:0-16272 GCA_965662295.1 Polaribacter sp.
CTATGCAACGATATTTTTTAAATTTGCAATTGTATTAATAGGGTCTTCTGCACCAAAAACATAACTTCCTGCTACGAGAACATTTGCCCCAGCTTCTATCAAAGCATTGGCATTTTTATCGGTAACACCTCCATCAATTTCTATATGACAACTAGAGTTCGTAAAATCAATCAAATGTTTGAGTTGAGATACTTTTTTGTAGGTGTTTTCAATAAAAGATTGACCTCCAAAACCAGGATTTACACTCATAATACAAACCAGATCTAAGTCTGTAATGATGTCTTCTAAAACTGCAATTGGTGTGTGAGGGTTTAAGGCAACACCCGCTTTCATTCCTGCAGCTTTTATGGCCTGTATAGTTCTGTGCAAGTGGGTGCAAGCTTCATAATGTACCGTTAAAATAGTAGCCCCTAATTCTGCAAAAGTCTGAATGTATTGGTCAGGATTTACAATCATTAAGTGAACATCAATCGTTTTTTTAGCATGTTTTGTGATGGCTTTTAAAACAGGCATTCCAAAAGAAATATTCGGTACAAAAACCCCGTCCATAATATCAATGTGAAACCAATCGGCTTCACTTGTGTTTACCATTTCTATATCGCGTTGTAAATTGGCAAAATCTGCCGCTAAAATTGAAGGTGCTATTAAATTGTTCATTATGATGTTGTTGTATCTTTTTGTAAAAATAAGGATATAAAATAAAAAACTCTCGAAATTACTTCGAGAGTTTTACATCTTTTATTTACAATAAATTATCCAAGATAAGTCATTAAAATTTTGCTTCTAGAGGTATGTTTCAGTCTTCTTATTGCTTTTTCTTTAATTTGACGAACACGCTCACGGGTTAAATCAAATGTTTCTCCAATTTCTTCTAGGGTCATAGGTTGGTGTTCTCCCAAACCGAAATATAATTTTACAACATCTGCTTCTCTAGGAGTCAAGGTTTCCAGCGCTCTATTAATTTCGATTCTCAGCGATTCGTGTAAAAGTTTTTTATCTGGATTCGGAGATTCTCCCGAATTAAGAACATCATATAAATTAGAATCTTCTCCTTCAATTAAAGGCGCATCCATAGATACATGACGTCCAGAATTTTTCATAGATTCTTTTACGTCATTGACTGTCATGTCTAATTTCTTGGCAATTTCTTCAGCACTCGGTGGGCGCTCATTTTCTTGCTCTAAGAAAGCATACATTTTATTAATTTTATTAATCGAACCAATTTTATTTAATGGCAAACGTACAATTCTAGACTGTTCTGCGAGTGCTTGTAAGATCGATTGACGAATCCACCAAACAGCATAAGAGATAAATTTAAAACCTCGTGTTTCATCGAAACGTTTTGCAGCTTTAATCAACCCTAAGTTTCCTTCATTGATTAAATCGGGCAATGTCAATCCTTGGTTTTGGTATTGTTTGGCAACAGAGACTACAAATCGTAAATTTGCTTTGGTTAATTTTTCTAAGGCTCTTTGATCACCAGCTTTGATTAACTGAGCTAATTCTACTTCCTCATCAGCTGTAATTAAGTCTACTTTTCCTATTTCTTGTAAATATTTGTCTAGTGATGCAGTTTCTCTGTTGGTAACCTGCTTGGTAATCTTAAGTTGTCTCATCGAATTCTCTGTAACTATTGAAAGGTTTATATAAGGGTTGCATATGATTATACGAGAGTATGCAAGTGAATGTTACAAAATTCTTTTTTTTTTTTATGAAATAAAACTGTTTTTCAGTGAATATTTTTTTATGAATGAGCGTAAATCATTGTTCAAAATTATAGGAACTGTCCACTATCCATTAGTGTAAATTAGTTCAAAAAAAAAGAGACTGTTTGATTAAGTCTCTATAAATTGATATGTTTTTTATTTTTAAAAAAGGCCATTTATTTGAGCGTCTATTCGATCGACGATATAACCCAAATCCTCCTGATTATCAACAAAATCCAGCTTGTCTACATCAATTATTAATAGTTTCCCTTTTGTGTAGGTAGACACCCAAGCCTCATAACGTTCATTTAACCTGCTTAAATAATCGATGCTGATAGAGTTTTCATATTCTCTACCACGTTTGTGAATTTGCCCAACTAGTGTGGCGATATCTGCACGCAGGTATATCAATAAATCTGGAGGTGTTACTAGATTTTCCATTAAATCAAATAAAGAACTGTAATTCCCATAATCTCTATTAGTCATTAGCCCCATTGCATGTAGGTTAGGTGCAAAAATATGGGCATCTTCGTAGATAGTTCTATCTTGAATAATGTCTTTCCCAGATTGTCTCAATTCTAAAATTTGACGAAATCTACTATTTAAAAAATATACTTGTAGGTTAAAAGACCAACGTTCCATTTCTGCATAAAAATCATCTAAATAAGGATTTTCGTCAACAGCTTCATAATGTGGTTTCCATTTATAATGTTTGGCTAATAATTTGGTTAGTGTGGTTTTACCGGCACCAATATTTCCTGCAATTGCAATGTGCATATCTTTAAGTTGTAGAGATTAAAATCGGGGGTTTAAAGATAATTAAAATTTAGAAACCTAACCTAACTAAATTGTAAGTTTATATCCAAAACCTCTCACATTGATAATTTTAATAGTTGGATCTTTTGCAAGTTTTTTTCTGAGTTTACTAATAAAAACATCCATGCTTCGTGCATTAAAAAAATCGTCATTTCCCCAAAGTTTTTTTAAAATGAAACTTCGATCCAAAACTTCATTTTGTTTTTCTGACAAGTAAAATAGTAATTCTGATTCTCTATGAGTTAGCACAACTGTTTCGGTTGCGTAATGGAGACTTTGTTTTGTGTAATTGAAAATATATTTCCCAAGTATGATACGGTTGTTGTCTTTTTTAATTTTCACGCGATCCAGAAGTGCTTGAATTCTAACAATCAACTCCTCCATAGAAAAAGGTTTTTTTAAATAATCATTTCCTCCATGTTCAAAACCTTCTAAAACATCTTTTGTTTGAGATTTAGCTGTGAGAAATATAATAGGAATAGAGCTGTTTTCTTTTCGTATTTCTTTTGCCAATGTAAAACCATCTTTTAATGGCATCATTACGTCTAGGACTAATATATCTGGACTTTCTTTTTGGTAAAAATCATATGCAATCTCACCATTGGGAGCATGAAATACTTCAAAACCTCTACTTTCTAAACTTTCTTTAAGGATATGTCCCAAACTAGGCTCATCTTCTGCTAAAACAATTTTTATATTACTCATTAGGAAGTACTAATTTAAAGGTGGTATTCTCAAAATTTGAGATTACTTTGATTTGACCACCATGTTTTTCAATAATTTTTTTTGTGTAATACAAACCAATTCCAAATCCTTTTACATCATGAGTGTTTCCTTTTGGGACTCTATAAAATTTATCAAAAACTCTTTCTTGTTGGTTCTTTTCAATTCCATATCCATTATCGGAAACAGAAATCTCTAGTGTATTTAGAACACTATGAAGATTAATCTCTATGTTGTCTCCACCATATTTGATGGCATTGTCAATTAAATTTGAGATGGCATTTTCAAAGTGAAAGAGATCTATTTCTAAAATTATGGAATCTATAGGAGTCGTAAAACTGATATTTTTTTTGGTCAATAGTTCGTGTTTTTTTATAATTTTAAAAATGAGTTCAACAAGATTGGTTGACTCCTTCTGTAAGACCAAGTTTTCAGAATCTAAGGTGGCTGTCTCCAATAATTTCTCGACCATTTGATGTAATTTTTTTAACTGAAATGCCGAAATAGAGGCGTATTTTTTAGTTTTTTCTTTATCGTCGATTACATTAAAACTTTCAATGGCTTCAATTGCTGTGGAAATTGTTGCTATAGGTGTTTTAAATTCGTGGGTGATATTATTAATTAAGTCATTTTTGATTTCTGACAGTTGCTTTTGTTTTTTAATAATTTGAAACAAGTAAAATAAAGAGTAAATAATAGTTAGCGAGAGTATAAGTGAAAGTAAAATTTCAATAGAGCTCTTTTTTAATGCTAATTTTGTGGGGTCTTGGTAATATACACGTAAACTTTGATCTGGTCTTAGAAATGTAGATTTTGAAGTTAAAAACAATGTCAATTCTGTTTTATCAATGTGGTTACTAGTGCCCATTTTTTTCTCCTTGTCTATTAGATTGAAATAATGAGGTGTTTCAATTCCTTTTTTTGAAAGTTGATTGATAAAAATAGAATCTAGTTTGGTAAAATTGATACCATCATTTTCAAGAGCCACAGCTACAGATTGAATTCCTTTCAGGAACTTTATGCTATCTATTTTGTTTTTTAACTTTCGTATTCCTGGTCTAGTTTTGATGAATTCTCTACGAGTGATTTTATTGGGATTAAATATAGTGTTTATAGGGCTTTCGATTAAAATGGAATCTAATAATTTTGGTATTTTTTTGTACTCCTTAGGGTCATCTGTTTTTATTTCAATAGAGGAAATACTGAATTCTTTTTTGGAAGAATCAATTCTTCTATTCCAAAATTTCTTAAAAAAACCATTTTTTTTACTGTCTCCACGGTAATTAATAACAGCAAAAAAATTCGATTTTGAAATATCAGTATAGTATTCGTCAATAGCAATGTCAAGGCTATTCTGAATTTCATTTCTAACCTGTTGCTTATTTTCTAGATAATTATTGTAATTCCAGTATAACTGAACGAAAATAGTTAAGATAATGGTCGTGGTGATCAAATATAAAATCCAATGATGATTTTTTGCATTCATACTTCAAAAGTAAGTAAGAACTACTGGATAAAATAATAGATTAACACACGTTAACAAAGATTAACCTTCTGTATCATATTTATAAACCATCTTTGTGTCCTCTAAAATATTAATCATATTATATATATAAAATCGATGAGTACTAAAATTTTTATTTTGTCTTTATTTATTACGGGATCATTTTGTGCACAAAATTTTTCAGGAACCGCAACCTATAAAACTCACAGAAAATCACCCTTAGTAAAATTAGACAGTACCTCTATGACTGGTAATCTTGGAATGCAAGAAAAATTACAAGAACAACTCAATGCCCAAATGAGAAAAATGTTTCAAAAAACATTTACATTAGATTTTACTAGGACAGAATCCATGTATAGAGAGGAGCAAGTTTTAGACACACCCAGAGTACCCCAACAAAATGGTGTTACTATTACTTTTGAGGGTTTATCTGGAAGTACAGAAGAATTTTATAAAAATATCAATGAGAAAAGAATCACCAATAAAAAGGAATTAATGGGCAAAACGTTTTTAATAAAAGATGCCATTATTGCCTATGATTGGAAACTAACAGGGGAAACAAAAAATATAGGAATTTATACTTGTTATAAGGCAGTATTTGAAAAAGAGGAAGAAGCTGTAGAGCTTAAAATCGTTGACGGTGAAGCTAAGGAGGAAAAAGGAACAAAAAAAATAAGGGTTATTGCATGGTATACTCCTGATGTTCCAATCAGCAATGGTCCTGGGAATTATGGAGGTTTACCAGGATTAATTTTAGAAGTAAATGACGATGGTTTAACAATTGTTTGTACTGAAATAGCTTTGAATCCGTCTAAAACGATCGAGATCAAGGAACCCACAAAAGGAAAACAAGTCACTCGTAAAAAGTTTTCAGAAATTTCTTTAGAAAAATCCAAAGAAATGATGAATCGTTACAGAAGTAGAGATGGTAAAGGCATAGAGATTATCATAGGTGGTTAACAGATCCCTATTGGAAAAATAAAGTTTTAAGTTTTTTTTAAGTTAGTTAGTTTTTATTTAAAACTATTTTTACACAAAATTAATTCAGTAAAAATTATGAAACAATTATCCATCGTATTAATAGTATTGTTTAGTGTTGTAACTTTCTCACAAAATAATTTTCAAGGGAAGGCTACCTATATGTCCAAAACTTCCATGGATATGAGCAGGTACGACAAGATGTCTGAACAACAAAAGAAACAAATGATCGCTCGATTTAAGAGTTTTTTAGAAAAAACATATACATTGACCTTTAATAAAACGACCTCCTCTTTTAGAGAAAATGTTCAGTTAGAGGGCCCAGGAGTTTCAGGTCCAAGTTGGTCCCGAAGTAATGGTCAGGGTTCTATTTATAAAAATATCTCAGATAAAAGCATGATTGAAGATGTAGAAATGTTTAGCAAGAGGTTCTTAGTTTCAGAAAAGATGGAACCACTTCAGTGGGAAATGGGAATGGAAACCAAGAAAATTGGGAATTATACTTGTTACAAAGCAATTTTAGTCAAAGAAGATACCAAAGTAGATTGGGGAAGTATTTTTAGTAGAAGTAGAAACAAAAAGAAAAAAGATTCTACTGCTACCTCTGAAAAGCCAGCAAAAAAAATGGTAACAGTTACAGCCTGGTATACTCCTCAAATTCCAGTTAGTTCTGGACCTGATGTTTATTGGGGTTTACCCGGTTTAATTTTAGAGTTAAATGCAGGAAGAACGACAATGTTATGCACAGAGGTTAGTATTGACGCTGATAAAACTATAGAAATAAAGGAACCTAACAAAGGGAAAAAAGTGACTAGAGAAGATTATACGGAAATAGTAAAAGTGAAAACTCAGGAACTAAAAGAGCGTTTTAAAAATAGAGGAAATCGCAGAAGATCCTAAAACAAATACTAGTTAACATAAAGTTTTTAAGATAAGTTACAAATGAAACAAATCGGATATATTTTTATTTTATTCATTTCTTGTGTGTCATTTTCGCAAGTTCAAATAACAGGGGTTGTAAAAGATTCTATTGGGAATCCCCTAGAAATGGCAAATGTGATAGCCTTAGATACTGTTGCTAAAAAAATTGCTTCTTTTGGTTTTACAGATGCCAAAGGAAATTTTAAGTTAGATCTAGAGAGAAATACTACTTACAATGTGAAGATTAGTTACATTGGTTTCACAGAAATAAGTAGATTCGTAAAGACCAAAGAAGCTGATATATCGCTCACTTTCTCCATGAAAGAAGATCAAATGTTAGATGGGATCAGTATTGTTTCAAAAATGCCAGTCGTCATAAAAGGAGATACCATTATATACAATGCAGATTCTTTTAAAAATGGTTCTGAGCGAAAGTTAGAAGATGTCTTAAAGAAATTGCCAGGTGTAGAAGTGAATGATGCAGGTGAAATTGAAGTAGAGGGAAAAGCTGTCGAAAAAATTACCGTAGACGGGAAAGATTTTTTTAGTGGCGATACAAAATTAGCGTCTAAAAATATTCCTTCCAGTGCGGTAGATAAAATTCAGGTTTTAAGAAATTACTCTAGCGTTAACCAATTGAGTAGTGTTCAAAATAACCAGGACAGAGTTGCGATCAACATCAAATTAAAAGAAGGTAAAAAGAACTTTTGGTTCGGAGATGTTTTGGCAGGTGCTGGATCAGCACCTGATGAGTCTTTGTATCTTTTTCAGCCAAAATTATTTTACTACACTCCAAAATATACCCTGAATGTTATTGCCGATGTGAATAATATTGGTGAAGTTGTTTTAAGTAGAAATGATGTTAGAGGGTTTAGCGGTGGTTTTGTAAGTCAAAGTCCTTCCAACGGTACAAATATCAATCTTGCCAGTGCAGGGATAGGTTTTTTAACCGCGAACACACGTAATGCTAATAGAATTGAAACGAAACTATCTGCTCTAAATTTTAGTTATTCTCCCAATCCCAAATTAGATCTAAGTGGGTTTTTTATATGGTCCTCTAATAAAAATGGGCAAAAAAATAGAAACCTTATTGACTACACAGATCCTAACATACCAGATGATATTACAGAAAGTACAACAGATCAAACAAGTAATACTGGTTTGGTAAAATTTGGAAGCATATACAGGAAAAACATCAACAATCAAATGAACTATGATTTTATTGGCCGTTTTTCAAATGAATTCAGAACAGACAATACAAGTTCTCAAGTAGTGGGTAATAATATCAATGAAAATGAAAATGTTACCCCTTTTAGAATCAATCAGAATCTAAGTTATTTTTACACAGCAAATGAAAAAAATATTTTTGCTTTAGAAGTACAACATTTACTTCAAGACGAAGACCCTTTTTATGCTGCTTCCTTGGAAAATAATCCAGATAGTGATCTAGATGGATTTGATCCTGTTGCAGAAGAATTAGGTTTTGATACCAATGTGCAACAATATTTATTTCATCAAGACAGAAGAGTAAAATCCAATCAACTAGATGCAAAATTAGATTACTATTACATTCTAAACCCAAAAAGTAATTTAAACTTTGTAGGTGGGACAATCTTAAGTAAACAAAATTTTGATTCTAAATTCTATCAGGTTTTAGACAATAACTCAGAATTTGACCCAAATCCGAATATTCCAGGAATTGTAAATACGAATACTACCAACGATACAGAATACAATTTTACAGATATTTATGCTGGGATTCGTTATCGTTTAAAATCTGGAATTTTTACATTTACCCCAGGTTTTACCGCTCACGCATACAACATCAACAACACTCAATTCGGAGGATCTCAAAAGTTTGAAGATACGTTCCATAAATTTTTACCGGAGTTTGAAACGATCCTGCAATTTAAAAGAAGTGAGAGTTTGACCTTTAGATACAAACAAGAGGTGAATTTTACAGATGTAAATCAACTCGCCGAAGGATTGGTGGCCAACAGTTATAACAACTTCTTTTATGGGAATAATAATCTAACGAATGGTACAAATTATACTACTTCGTTAAATTATAGCAACTATAATCTCTATAATGGGACGAGTATGTTTGCGCTTCTAAGCCATACAAAATCTATTGACCAAATAGGGAGTATTGCTAATTTTATTCGAGGTTCTAACGTGTCTACTCGAACCAACCAAAATTTACCCTTCAACACAGAAAATATATTTGCAGTAGCTAGTTTTAGTAAAACTTTTAAGAAAATAAGAGCCAGAATCAGAGGGAATTATAATAATAATATTGGGTATCAATTTTTTGGAGACAATCAAAACAAAATACAATCCAATTCTTACTCCATAAGACCCTCTATAAACACCAACTTTACAAAAGCACCAAATATAACCTTAGGGTATAATATGTCATTTAACGATCAGGATAATACCAGTTTATTAAACAATACTACAACTAATTTTAAAACGGCAACATTTGTACCCTCAATCAGTTTTGATGCCTACCTATGGAACTCCTTAACTCTAAGAACAGATTACAAGTATACTGAAGTAAAGCAAGAAGGGGAGGTTCAAAATTCTTTTGATGTGTTGAATTTTACAATGGCATATCGTAAAAATAGAGATGCAAAATGGGAATATGAATTGGTTGGGAGTAATCTATTAGGGACAGATTCTCTTACAAATGTTTCTATTGGCAATATTTCCAATAATATTAGAGAAACCTTTGTTTTACCGAGGCTGTTAACCTTTAGAGTTCGCTATCAGCTTTAGCCATCAAAAATAAATACAAAAAGGCTCATGATTATTGAGTCTTTTTTTTGTTCTTAATTTTCATCTTTTAAAACAAGGATGAAAAATTACCAACGGTTCATTTAGAAAAGATTTTTTTCGGTATTTATATAATTTAAATTACATTTATGACATGTCTATAAACGTATCTTCTGTTTCTAAATTTTATAAAAGTCAAAAGGTATTAGATTCCGTTTCTTTTTCTGCAGGTAAAGGACAAATCATAGGATTTTTAGGTCCTAATGGAGCTGGAAAGTCAACCATGATGAAGATCCTTACCGGGTTTATAAAACCGACGAATGGGGAAGTCTTTGTTGATGATATAAATGTATTGGAAAACCCATTAGACGCACAGAAAATAATTGGGTATTTGCCAGAACACAATCCTTTGTATGAAGAGATGTTTGTGCGTGAGTATTTGCAATTCCAAGCCTCAATTTTTAAGGTTGATAAAAATCAAATTGAAATTTGTATTGAACAGGTTGGTTTAACGGCAGAAGCGCACAAAAAAATACATCAACTTTCTAAAGGGTATCAGCAAAGAGTGGGGATCGCTGCTGCTATTTTACACAATCCAAAAGTATTGATTTTAGACGAACCAACCACAGGGTTAGATCCAAATCAATTGGTGGGAATAAGAGAATTAATACAACAATTAGGAAAAGATAAAACCGTCTTGTTCTCTACACACATCATGCAAGAAGTAGAAGCCATTTGTGATCGAGTAATCATTATTAATAAAGGTCAAATAGTTCGAGACACTACCCTTTCTGAATTACAAGATAAGCAACATCAAAATATCAATATTGTTTTTGATAGTAGTGTTACCTCTTCAAAAATTAATCAACTTAACAACCTTATTTCATCTAAAAATCTTGAAAATAATACCTGGCAACTTCGATTTACAAATGAGGAGGACATGCGTCCCAAACTATTTGACTTTGCACAAGAAAACAAGGTGAAAATTTTAGAACTAACCGCTCAAAATAAAAATTTAGAAACTCTTTTTAGAGAGTTTACCAATTAGATTTCACTCAAATAACTTAGTTCAATTTATAATCAAATTGTTGCTGTTTTAAAGTAGCTAAGAACTCTGATGAAATTTTTATTTTAGTATTTCTACTAGGTAAACTTAGTTCAATTTTTTCTTTTGCATCCCAAATATTAAAATGTAAAGATTGTTTTCCAGGATTGTTTTTTAGAACAGTTTCAAGATTTAAAATTGTATGTTCTTTAATTTCTTGTAATGAAAGATTGATTGTAATTTTTTTGCAAAGCTCATCCATGATGTCATGTAAAAGCTTGATTTCTGTAAATTTTAATCGAGGTTCCCCTGTAACTCCTTCTTTGTTAGTCCATCCTGGTTGAATCATCGTCCGAACAAATAAGAAAGAGTTTGGAACCAAAAAGTGTTTCAACTTTAAGTATTCTTCCCCAAAAATTCGAAATTCATGGCTGTCATTATAATCTTCAATCGTAAACAAAGCCCATCCTTTCCCCGCCTTGGAAACTCGGTGCTGAACATCAGAAATGATTCCAGCAAAAGATAAATTCATTCCTACATATTTCCCAATATCATCTTTAAAATGTCTCAGAGATGCATTGCAAAAGATCATTTCGTTTTTAAAATCATCTAAAGGATGTGCAGAAATATAAATACCAATGACTTCTTTTTCTTGAGATAAAAGCTCCATTGTTCCCCAAGTTTCGCATTCAGGAATCTCTGGTTCAGGGAACTGCACCGAAGAGGTTTCACCAAACATAGAAACTTGAGCAGAATTTTTATTTTCCTGATATTTACTACCAAATTTCATGGCACGTTCTAAAAATGTAAGACCTTTCTCATCTGTAGAAAAATATTGAGCCCTGTGGGTATCAGAAAAAGAATCAAAAGCTCCGGCTTTTACTAGGCTGTCAAATGATTTTTTGTTGGCTGCACGTAAATCTACCCGTTTTGCGAGGTCAAAAATTGAAGTAAAATTTCCGTTTTCTTTTCGTTCTTTAATTATGGCTCTTACAGCAGCAGCACCAACACCTTTCACTGCAGCCATTCCAAATCGAACAGCACCTTCTTTGTTTACAGAGAATTTCAGATACGATTCATTCAAGTCTGGACCTAACACTGCTAATCCCATTCTCTTACATTCTTCCATGAAGAAGGAAACAGACTTGATGTCATTCATGTTGTTGGATAACACCGAAGCCATATATTCTGCAGGATAGTGTGCTTTTAAATAGGCAGTTTGATAAGCAATCCAAGCATAACAGGTAGAATGAGATTTATTAAAAGCATAACTTGCAAAGGCTTCCCAATCTTTCCATATTTTTTCTAATTTTTCTGGATCATGACCATTAGCAGCAGCTTGTTCAATGAATTTTGGTTTCATTTTATCCAATACTGCAATTTGTTTTTTACCCATTGCTTTTCGTAAAACATCGGCTTCACCTTTCGTAAAATCTGCCAGTTTTTGAGAGAGTAACATCACTTGCTCTTGGTATACGGTAATCCCGTAGGTTTCTGCCAGATATTCTTCCATGGCAGGCAAATCATATTCAATATCTTCTGTACCGTGTTTTCTACTAATAAAGGAAGGTATGTATTCCATTGGGCCCGGTCTGTACAAGGCATTCATTGCAATTAAATCTGCAAAAACAGTTGGTTTTAATGAACGCATATGCTTTTGCATCCCTGGAGATTCATATTGAAAAATACCGACTGTTTCTCCTTTTTGAAAGAGTTCATAGGTTTTTTCGTCGTCTAATGGGAAATTCTCTGGGTCTAGGGTTACCTGATGTTTCGCTTTTACGATTTTTACAGTATCCTTAATTAGCGTCAATGTTTTTAATCCTAAGAAATCCATTTTTAATAACCCTGCAGATTCTACAACAGAATTATCAAATTGTGTCACATACATATCAGAGTCCTTTGCAAGTGCTACAGGAACATAGTTAGTGATGTCACTTGGGGTGATAATTACACCACAAGCATGAATTCCTGTATTTCTGACAGAACCTTCTAGAATCGTTGCTTTATTGATCGTTTCAGCATCAACCCCCATTCCTAGAGACATTGATTTCAATTCTTCTATCATGACCTTTTCTTCTGATCGAAGACCCGCAACTTTCCCTTTACTTTTAGCATCTTCACCAAAAATATTTTTTAGTTTGATGTTGGGAATCAATTTCGCAATTCTATCTGCTTCAAAGAGTGGTAAATCCAAGACTCTGGCAGTATCTCTAATAGAAGATTTTGCGGCCATGGTTCCGTAAGTAATAATTTGTGCAACCTGATTTGAGCCATACTTGTTGATGACATAATCCATGACTCTTCCTCGTCCTTCATCATCAAAATCGATATCGATATCTGGCATGGAAACACGTTCTGGATTCAAGAAACGCTCAAAAAGTAAATCATATTTAATGGGATCAATATTGGTAATCCATAAACAATAAGCAACTACAGAACCTGCTGCAGAACCTCGTCCGGGCCCAACAGCAACATCCATATTTCTTGCCTCTCTGATGAAATCTTCAACAATTAGGAAATATCCTGGATAACCTGTTTTTTCTATAACTGAAAGTTCAAAATCCAAACGCTCTTTGATAGCTGCAGTTATCTCTCCATATCTTTTTTTTGCCCCAACATACGTCAGGTGTTTTAAGAAATTATTTTCACCTCGTTTCCCCTTATCTTCAAGATCTTTGCTGTCTTTAAACTCATCTGGAATATCAAAAGCGGGTAATAAAACATCTCTGGCTAGTGTAAAAATTTCAATTTTATCTACAATTTCTTGGATGTTAGTGATGGCCTCAGGCAAGTCTGCAAACAAAGTTTTCATTTCGTCCGAAGACTTGAAATAATATTCATCGTTGGGTAAACCATATCTGTAACCACGTCCTTTCCCTTTGGGAGTCGCTTGTTTTTCACCATCTTTTACACACAATAAAATATCATGTGCATTGGCATCTTTTTTTTCTAAATAAAAGGTATTATTGGTGGCAACAATTTTTACATTATGTTTTTTTGAAAATTTTAGGAGGGTTTCATTGACAATGGTCTCATCTTGTTGATTGTGACGCATTAATTCAATGTATAGATCGTCCTTAAATTCTTCTTTCCACCAAAGTAAGGCATCCTCCGCTTGTGTTTCTCCTAGATTTAAAATTTTACTTGGAACTTCCCCATATAAATTCCCTGTCAAAACAATGATATCCTCTTTATACTTTTTGATGATTTCTCTATCGATTCTCGGAACATAATAGAAGCCATCAACAAAAGCAATCGAAGACATTTTTGCTAAGTTGTGGTACCCTTTTTTATTTTTTGCCAACAAAACAATTTGATACCCATTGTCTTTGACAGATTTGTTTTGATGATCTTCACAAACATTGAACTCACACCCAACGATTGGTTTCATTGGAGTTTCTGAATTTTTATTGTGATTTAAAATGGCACTAACAAAATGAAAGGAAGCCATCATGTTTGCAGTATCTGTCATGGCAACTGCTGGCATATTGTCTTTAGCAGCTGCTTTGATGATATTGCCAATTTGCATTGTAGATTGTAAAACAGAAAATTGTGTATGATTGTGTAAATGGGCAAATTTTACATTTTCTAGAGCAGCTAATCCTTCGGAAGTAGTTTGTGTTGTTTCAACATCTTTTAATTTGTCTAAACGTTTGCGAATTGCATCACTTTCTTTTTTAAGATTGATGTGTTTCAATCCAATAACTTGAATTGGTGTTGGATTTTTTTCTGAGAAATCTTTAAAATAATCCGCTTCAACATTAAGTTGCTCTTTTGTAAATTCCCCGATTCGAATTAACTCTAAAAAACATCTCGTAGTTGCTTCCACATCAGCAGTCGCATTGTGAGCATCTCCAAAACCAACGCCAAATAAATGGGTATGCAATTCGGTTAAGGTGGGGAGTTTAAACTTCCCTCCACGACCTCCTGGGATTTTACACATGAATGCTGTTTTTTCAGTACAAGTGTCAAGAATTGGAAGTGAAGTTAAGTTGTTTTGAATTCCAAGCCTATGAAATTCACAGCCCATAATATTCAAATCAAAATTTAAATTTTGACCGACAATGAATGTCGTTTTTTGTAAGGCCTCATTAAATAGTTTCAAGCCCTTTGTTAAGGAAATTCCTTGTTCTTCGGCTAGCTCAGTAGAGATTCCATGAATTCTCTCTGCATCATAAGGAATGTTATAACCGTCAGGTTTTATAAGGAAATCATTGTGTTCAATAACAGCTCCCATTTGATCATGTAATTGCCAGGCAATTTGAACACATCTAGGCCAATTGTCAGTATCGGTAATTGGTGCATTCCAGCTTTTTGGTAAACCTGTGGTTTCTGTATCAAAAATTAAGTACATGACAATGTATATTTGTTGCTGCGTTGGGTTGTATAAACGAATTGTAAATTTACATTTTTTTGTGTGAATTTTGATTGGAAGTTATCAACGATTGTTGATTGTTTAGTGTCTTTTTAGGATTTGAAAACATAAGAATATCATGTTTATTTGGGGAGTGATTTTTTTTCAAAATTAAAGTGATAGTTCAAAAAGGTTTTGTATTTTTGCGCCCACTTACCACGAGATGGTAGGATTTTAATAACCAAGGTCGAGCACCTTAAAAAATTAATAAATTATGTCTGTAAAAATCAGATTACAAAGACACGGTAAAAAAGGGAAACCATTCTATTGGATTGTTGCCGCAGATGCCCGTGCAAAAAGAGATGGTAAATACTTAGAAAAATTAGGTACTTACAATCCAAATGTAAACCCTGCAATTATCGATTTGAATATTGATAAAGCTGTAGAATGGTTACAAAATGGTGCACAGCCAACAGATACTGCAAAGAACATTTTATCTTACAAAGGTGCGATGTTAAAGAATCATTTGGTTGGAGGAATTCGTAAAGGAGCATTGACGCAAGAACAAGCAGATGCAAAATTTGCTGCTTGGATCGAGGAAAAAGCTGCAAAAATTTCAGACAAAGAAGCAGGATTATCCAAAGCTCAATCTGAAGCAAAAGCGAAGGCTTTGGCGGCTGAAAAAGCAGTGAACGAAGCAAGAATTGAAGCAGCCAAACCAGTAGTTGAAGAGGTTGTAGAAGAAGTAGCTGAAACTGAAGTAGAAACTACTGAAGAGACTCCAGAAGCAACTGAAGCGGCTCCAGAAACACCTGAAGCAGCAGAAGAAAAAGCAGCAGAGTAAATTATAAATTTCTACGGCAATGCGTAAAGAAGATTGTTTTTATTTAGGCAAAATCGTAACGAAATATAGTTTTAAAGGTGAGGTTGTTATCAAATTAGATACAGATGAGCCTGAGTTGTATAAAGAAATGGAATCAGTTTATGTCGAATTTGGCAGCAACTTGGTTCCATTTTTTATTGAAAAAAGTTCTCTGCACAAAGGAAATCAATTGCGTGTTCAATTTGAAGACATCTATTCGGAGGAAGCAGCAGATTCCATTTTAAAATGTGGGATTTATTTACCCTTAAATTTGTTGCCAAAACTCACTGGTAATAAATTTTATTTTCATGAAGTAATTGGCTTTACGGTTGTTGATGCAAATTTTGGAGAAGTAGGACAAATTGTTCATATCAATGACAAAGCTGCACAGCCACTTTTTGAAATTGATCGAGAAGGAGCAGAAGTTTTTATTCCGATGATAGATGATTTCATTAAAAAAGTGGATAGAGAAAAAAAGATAATAGAAGTTGAAACTCCGCAAGGATTAATAGATTTATATTTATAGAGAGGTGGCCGAGTGGTCGAAGGCGCACGCCTGGAAAGTGTGTATACGGCAACGTATCG
>CBFIGS010000025.1:0-15685 GCA_965662295.1 Polaribacter sp.
GAAAGAGTAGAAAACCCAATTCCATTATCATTAACAATAACAGACAACTGTTGTTCTTTTTGTGTTATAATTATTTGCGCAACAGAGGCTTTGCTGTGTTTTAAAATATTGTTAGTAAGCTCTTGAATGATGTTGAATATTTTTATCTCAAAATCTTGATGGTATCTATTAATATTATTAGCAGAAATATTGAACTTTAACTGACTATTAGAATATTTTTTTACAATATCTTTTAGCGCGTATTCTAAACCAAATTTTAATAATATTGAAGAAATAAGATTATGAGATAAATCTCTAACCTTTTGTGAAGCTTCTAGTATTATGGCTTGAGTTTTTTCTATTTCTTGCGGGGTATTATCATTAAATTGTTTTTTAGTGGCACTTAGATGCATGTTTGCAGACGATAATAAAGCGCTAACATTGTCGTGTAGTATTTCTGCAATTTGTTTTCTTTCAGACTCTTTACCGTCTATAGTGGCATTTAGAATTCTAACTTGAGATTCTGATTTTATTTTTTCTATATGTTGATCTTGAATTAGTTTTGTTTGAATTAATTGTAAACCTAAATTTTTTTGACGAAGTTTATAATAGTACAAGCCCCCTAATAAAGAAAAAATTATGAGTAAACTTCCAACAGCCACTCTAGAACGCTTGTGTTCTTCCTCTCTCATAAGAGACTTCTTTTTTACATCAAAGTCAAATTTCATATTTATTTGGGTGATAATCTCTCTGAACTCTTTTTCTCTTAAACTATCTTTTAACCTATAAGAAAGCGATTGAAAGTCATAACTTTTGTGGTCTTTTAATTTGTATAAATTGAACGCCAAATTAAAGTACAAATCCTCTTTAACTTTCATTGATTTGACTGTCTTAATATTTCTAATTAGATCCAAGGCTTCAAAGTAAATATCTTTGGCTTTATTGTAATTTTTCTCAAGAACAAAAATACTCGATAAATTCCCCAAGGCTGCTGCCTGATTTACTTTATTATTTTGCCTTTTGTGAATATCTATCGCTTTGTTAGCAAATTCCTTTGCTTTTTCATAACGACTATGATTCATATAAATACCAGATATATTTGTGTATGCTCTGGACTTTACCTCGAGAACTTCTCGATGTACATCTTTAATATTTGTTATTTTTTGATAGTAATACAGGGCACTATCCAAGGTGGTATTTAAATTTGTATCCTCCAAGCGATAAAAAGAGGTTCCTATCCCTATCAGTGTTTTAGCTTTTATGAGATTCGTACGTTGATTAAAATTACTTGAAATCGGTAGGTTCAAATCTAATTGATCTCTTTTAAAAATTGTAAGGTAATGAAGTGTTTTTTTATAGTATTTAATTGCATTTATGCTATTTCGAGATTCAAAGTAAATATCTGCGATAAGTTGATTTATTAAAATCAACTCATTAGGAGTTAATGAATGGTTACTTTGTAATAATTCCAAAGAAATGCGTAAAGCATGAGAATAATTCTTGGAACTAAAGTGTTTTTTAGCTTTTAAATATTCCGAAGAAAGCGAATCATTTTGATGAACAACAGAAGAAGTTGAAAAGATTCCAACTTCTTCTGTTGATGGGTACAAAAAATAATTAGTAAAAAATACTAATCCCAAGAATAATAATTTTATTCTCAAAATTTTACAGGTTAAATGATAATAGCTCTTGGTCTTCTATTCGATGGTAAACCGTCGGGGTTCGCTGGTTTATTTTGATAACTTTTTTCATTATGATTTACGAAATCAAATTTTAAAGGGTATCCATCTACTTTTTCCAGAACTCTAGAAAAAGTGGTTTCTGATGACTTTCCCTCTTCTAGATGGATTTCATAAATTTTTAATTCTTCATTAAAAACAAAATCAACTCTAACGTTATTTTTTACAGAAAAATCTAGCACAAAATTCCCTTCTTTATTGAGGGAGATGCTGTAGGTCTTCAATTTGTTCCCCTGCAAACTCTTTGCTATGGAATGGTTGTCGTCTATAATACTAATTTGAGGGTGATTGTCAGAATTCCACCCAACAAAACCAACATTAAATTGATTGTCTTCTATTGTTAAATCTTGCGTAAACTTTCTGCTACCTGAATTGTTATCTGAGGGATACAAATAAATATTCTTCGTGTTTGTACTTTGATCCAAGAAAATTTCAGTTTGAATATTTTCCTTTAAGTTGTAATCTAGAGAATATACTCCACTTTCATCTCGACTGATTTTATAGGTATCTAACAAATTTGAGTGGTCTTCCTCTTGTAAAAGAGTTTCATTTGTTGAACAGGAAGATAACAGGATTGTGAATAATACCAATAAGATAAATAAATTAGGGGTTTTCATAGTAAGGGGGTTTTTGTGATTTAAATTATATACATTATTTTTAGTTCAATTGTAGTCTCAGAATGTATGCAATAAAATAATATTATTCAACTAAACTAATTACCTTTTTTGAGAGAATAAATCATACTATTTTATTTCTAAAAGCATACATTGCTAAGCCTACCGAATTTTTTACATTTAATTTCTTTAACAAACTCTTTCTGTATGTTTCTATTGTGTAAACACTAAGAAACATCGCTTCAGCCATTTGCAGTGAACTATATTCTTTCGTGATTAACTTCAGAACATGAAGTTCTCTTTCTGTCAAACTGTCTATCAAGAATTTATCGGGGATTTTTCCTTTAGCAACCATTTCACCTGACAAGGATTTAAGCAAAATAGATTGTATGTCAGTACTAAAATATTGCTCACCTTTTGAAACTGATTTGATAGCGCTTAATATATGCTCACCAGCTTCACTTTTTGATATATAGCCTTTGCAGCCAAGGCTTAAAACCTCTTGAATAATTCTTAGATCGTCATAACTGGATAAAATAATAACTTTCTGATCTATACTGTTTTTTTTAAAATACCTTAAAACTTGAAAGCCATCTATGATAGGCATCGAAATATCTAAAATTAAAACGTCCGCAGTATTTTCTTTTTTACTGAACCAATCTATTACTTCTTGCCCAGTTAAAGAATATCCTTTGATCTTAATATTTTTATCGGTATTAATTACAGCGATGATTCCTTCTATCAATATTTTATGATCATCAGCTACATGAACGTGTATCTTTTCTTTCATCTTACTTAACAAATTTAGAGTAGTTGTAGAAACTGTACAATCCCTATTTTCAGTGAAATTTTCAACTCACTATTTTCAGTGAAAAATCTCACTGTTTTTGGTGAATGAATATTTTTAAAAATTTGATTAACAGTTGATTACAAAAACAATTTTCTTATTAATTTACTAAAAAAAAATGACTTGTCATCAAAATAAAAAAACCGAGAAGGAACTTCTCGGTTTTTTTTCGCACTAAATATACTAATTTGTTAAGTCTATCGTAATCTATCTGCAGATTTTACAAGATCTTCATCCTTTTTTATAGCTTTATTTGCCAAAACAACAAGCAAAACAACTAAAATTGGTAAGAACATCCCAATACCTTTCTCCGAAATCGAAACTTCTCCAGGTAATGTTAGAGATATGTAAGACAATATTCCTAATAAAAAGAGATTGACCAAAATTATAAGGCGCCCTATAACAAATTGCAACTTTCGATCATGAAATAAAAATATGGAAAGAAAAGAAGCAATACTAGAGAGCATAAATAGCAACGGAATTAATTTTAACAGATAAGAATCTCTCAAAAATAAATCCAATGCAAACACTGCTCCTTTAAGATTACTCCATAAGTTACATGAGAATATTAGCCCTCCTGAAACAGCAGTTGCTAACAATAAATATACACTCTGTATCCTTTGAATCATCTTAAAAAAATAGCTTTACAAAAGTAGAGTTTTCTTTTTAAAAAAGAAAACCTAAAACTTAAAAAAAATGTATATATTTGTAAAAAGAATAACCACACACTTTAATTTTGTATAGCACTATATACAACTATATATAATCAACAAATTTATAATCAATCTTATACAATTAAGATTTACAATTTAACTTAATACATAACGAATGTTCGAAATTTCAGAACTAAAAGCAAAAACGATTACTGATTTACAGGTAATTGCTAAATCTATTGGACTAACAAAAATTAGTCAACTTAAAAAATTAGATTTAGTATATCAAATTTTAGATATACAAGCTGCAAATCCAACAAAAAACAAAGCTCCAATGCCTCCAAAAGAGCGTGAGCAAAAAGTTGAAAAAACAAAAAGAAAAAGAGTTCTTAAACCTTCGCAAGAAGCTACCAAACAAAGAGACGCTAAGAATGTTGAAGTAACTCCTCTTACCAAAGAAATAGAAAGTGTTGAAAAAAACACAACCGATGAGGCAACAATAGAACCTAAGGAGGTGTCAACTGCAAACAAAAAGCAAACGAATGGCTCTCAAAAGTCTTCCCAAGCACCACATGCAGTTCAATCCAAAAAACCGAATCAACCGAGGAATGATAACGGTTCTAAAAACAATGGCTCTCAAAATAATAAGAACAAATCTAGTAGAGACAATAACAGAGAAAAAAACAACACTGTAGGCAGGGGTAATAAATCTAAAAACAGATATAAAGATCCAGATTTCGAATTTGACGGCATCATAGAAAGTGAAGGTGTTTTAGAAATGATGCCAGATGGTTATGGTTTTTTACGTTCTTCAGATTACAATTATCTATCCTCTCCAGATGACATTTATGTCTCTCAATCTCAAATTAAACTTTTTGGTTTAAAAACTGGAGATACGGTTAGAGGAAATGTTCGACCTCCAAAAGAAGGTGAAAAGTATTTCCCTTTAATTAGAGTTTCAAAAATAAACGGATTAAATCCTAACATCGTCAGAGATCGAATTTCTTTCGAACATTTAACTCCTTTATTTCCTCAAGAAAAATTCAATCTAGCAGAAAAAGGAAGCTCTTTATCAACGAGAATTATAGACTTATTTTCTCCATTAGGAAAAGGACAACGTGGTATGATTGTAGCACAGCCTAAAACAGGTAAAACGATGTTATTAAAAGACATTGCGAAATCTATTGCTTTGAATCATCCAGAAGTATATCAAATTGTATTACTTATTGATGAGCGTCCAGAGGAAGTTACAGACATGCAAAGAAGTGTTCGAGGAGAAGTAGTTGCTTCTACTTTTGATGAGCCTGCCGATAAACATGTTCGCGTTGCAAATATCGTTTTAGAAAAAGCAAAAAGACTGGTTGAATGCGGACATGACGTTGTTATTCTATTAGACTCAATTACACGTTTAGCAAGAGCCTATAACACCGTCGCTCCTGCATCTGGAAAAATTCTTTCAGGGGGTATCGATGCAAATGCGCTTCACAAACCAAAACGATTCTTTGGAGCCGCAAGGAATATTGAAAATGGAGGATCCTTAACTATAATAGCAACTGCTCTTACAGAAACTGGATCTAAAATGGACGAAGTAATTTTTGAGGAATTCAAAGGAACAGGTAATATGGAACTTCAATTAGATCGAAATATTTCTAACAGAAGAATTTATCCAGCAATCGATTTGATTAAATCTTCTACAAGACGTGATGATTTATTATTAGATGAAAAGACCGTTCAAAGAATGTGGGTTTTACGTAAATATCTTGCGGACATGAATCCAATTGAAGCCATGGAATTTATTAATGAGAGAATTAAATTTTCTAAAAACAATGAAGAATTTTTAATCTCTATGAATGGTTAGAAATATTCCTTTCAATTTTAACTAAACTACCATAAAAAAACCGTTCAAAATTTGAACGGTTTTTTTATTGTTTACAAACTCTAAATTAGTTTGCTGTATATAAGCTTGCTCTATTGTCCTGAACATCTGAAGCTTTTTTGATAGCTTCATATATCATAATTGTTTTTCTTTTTCTTTCAGCAGAAATATTTTTTCTCAAGGACTCATAGTTGGGTAGTGCAGACGGCAACTCTTTGTTTGTTAAGACAAAAGCATATACCCCTTTTCTACCTGAAATGTTTTTGTACACCTTGTTTAATTCTGCATGATACATGGCTCCAACAACTTTTGGCTCAGAACCTGCTCCGGCCAATGTAGGATTTTTTAAAGTAACTCCATTTGCCTTTTTAATGGTCGTCGCATTTTCTTTTGAAAGGGCTTCAAGAGTATTTCCACTAAATTTCTCAGCGATTAATTGAGCTTTCTTTTCATTGATTAAAATTGGCTTCACTTTATTCGTTGCTTTGGCAGCAGATAATAATCCTTTTTCAGTTTTAGCAGTTACAAAAGCAACCACATGACTTCCTTCAAGATCAAAACGCTTAAAGTCTCCAGGAGTGGTTTCTTTTCCAAAAGCCCAAGAAACAATCTGTCTTTGACTTCCTAAACCAGGAACAAATTCATCTAAAGCTTTGAGACCAATTGCTGGTTTTGTTTTGTACTTATTTTCATTCGCTACCTGAAAAAACTTTTTATTCTTGGAAATTGATAGTGCAAACTGCTCTGATTGTTGGAAAACAGCATTCTCTGTGGTTTCAGAAGCAACTATTTTTCTACTAAAAGTTGCCAGCTTTACTACACGTTGGAAGTTTTTTTGCCCATCTATTTTAATTACATGGTAACCATAGGGGGTTTTGACAACTCCGATCTCTCTCTTTTTACCTTCAAAAACAAAATCTCTAAATTCTGGAGTCATTCTTGAGTAATTAAACCAATCGTAAAAACCTCCTTTTTCCGCAGATCCTCTGTCGGAAGAAAAGTCTTTGGCCAGTCTTGCAAACTTACTTCGATTTCTTTTGACAACCTTCAAAATACTATCCGCTAGTTTTTTAGCCTCATCTTCTGTTCTTGTAATCTCTGGAGCAACTCTTTGTGCACCAACAAAAGGAATTAAAATATGACTTGCTTTTACAGAGTCTGGCATTTTATTAATTGCAGTAATTTTTGATATTTTAAAGAAGCCTTTGTCTTTGTAAGGTCCAACAACTGTTCCTTTGGATGCTTTAAAAATATCTGAAGAAACTGTTTTGTTGACACTATTTTCAAATTTAAAGTTTTCATCTAAGTCAGAATCAGAATCATTTTCATCTAAAAATTCTTTTTCATTTGAACTTGTTTTTAGATCTTCAATAAAACTTGCTACTTCCTCTTTAATGATGTTCTCATCATCTGAAGTAGGAGCAATGTCAAACTTTACATATGAAATATCTCTGGATTCATCTACCTTAAAATTGGTAGCATTTTCTTTAATATAAGAGGAAATCTCACTCTTGGAAACGGATACTAAACTATCCGCGATAGAAGAATAAGGAACAAATACAAATTGAGTAGTCAACTTGGTATTATCTGAAAAGTATTGAAACTCTCCTTCTTTTAACGAAGCTCCAAGACCCGCAGTAACTAGGTTATTGTAGGTGTTCTTCTCTGCATTCTCTCTAATCTTATTCATATAATTAGACCAAGCAGCCCACATTTGAGAATTATTTTCTTTGGTATCTGCTAAAAATTGTTTGAATTTTGATTCATCAAACGTCCCTATTTCATTTTGAAATTGAGGATTGTTTTGAACGGAGCCTGCATTAATAACTTCACGCCAAACATCTGATTCACCCACAGTAATCCCTGCTTCTGACAATTGGTTTTGATAGATTTTTTTTCTAACAATATTGTCCCATACATTTTTACTTGCCTGCATTTCAGAAATACGATTTCCAGCTTGTTGCTTGTATGCTTCTAATTCTGAAGCAAATGCTTGTCTTGAAATAGTTTCTCCATTTATTTCCCCTATTTCATTAACTTTAGATGAATTGAAAAAATCACCTAGTGTAGAGGGGTCTAACACAAAAGCAAAAAGTGCTAAACCAATTATAATGATGAGAAACATTGAACGCTCTCTAATTTTCGCTAATACTGCCATACGTCATTTATTTAATTTCGGTCTGCGAATATACAATTTGGCTTTTAATATTGCAACCGATTTTATACTTATTAGTCTTGGAAAGAGGGGGTTCTAAAACCTTGCTAGTAAAATCGCAACCCTTAGGTATCTTCCTCGGTTATTTTTAGGGATACCTCTTCAATTTTAGCAGTACTCATTTTGATAATTTTTATATCAAACCCTTCAATACTTACGACTTCATTTTTTTTAGGAATACTTTCTGTAAAATTAATAATAAAGCCACCGAGGGTCTCATATGCCTCAGACTTTGGAATATTTAAACCGTATTCTTCATTCAAATAGTCTACTTCTAATCTTGCAGAAAAATTAAATGCTGTTTTGGAAATTTGCTTTTCTAAAAATACTTGTGTATCGTGTTCATCCTCAATTTCACCAAATAACTCCTCAACAATATCTTCTAGGGTTATCATCCCAGAAGTTCCCCCATATTCATCTACAACTACAGCGACACTTTTTCGTTTTTTTGTTAAATTATTTAAAACATGATTGATCATCATAGACTCAGGTACAATCTCTAAAGGCAATAAAATAGATTTGATTGTTGTAGGTTTTTTAAACAATTCGAAAGCATTAACATATCCTATCACATCATCCAAAGAAGTCTTATAAACTAATATTTTAGACAATCCTGTATCTATAAATATGTGTTTTAAATTCGCTACTTTTTCATGAAGTTCTACAGCAACAATTTCTGTTCTGGGAACCATCACTTCTCTTGCTTTTACATTATGAAAATCCAATGCATTTTGAAAAATCTGAATTTCAGAATCTATTTCATCATTTTCATTTCCTGTTTCTAATTGTTCTGAGATATAATTTCCTAACTCTTCTTTACTAAACGCTGTTTGTAATTCATCAGCCTTTGTTTTAAAGAAAATTCGTAAAAAAAAGTCTGAAATAAAAGTAATAAATTCTGAAAAAAAATGAAATGCAACATAGAAAATATAGGCTGGAACCGCAAATAATTTAAGAACTTCATTCGCGTAAATTCTAAAGATAGCCTTGGGTAGAAACTCCGCAGTAATCAATATAACAAGTGTTGAAATAAGGGTTTGAACTAATAAAATAGAAAAACTGTTGTAGCCCTCTAGTGAAAAAACATCCACTAAAAAAACACCCATATAATAACTATAAATCACCAAAGAAATATTATTCCCAACCAACATTGTGGTGATAAATTTAGATGATTTATGTGTAATTTTATTAAGAATTTTTGGAATGAAACCTTCTCTTTTTTTTTCTAGTTCAATATGAAGTTTATTTGCTGAAACAAAGGCAATTTCCATTCCCGAAAAAAATGCGGAAAAAACAATTGAGATAAGTATGATGATAATTTCAATTTCCATGAAGAAATTTATACACTATTTATTTATGTTGTTTCTTTTTTCTATTTTTTTTCTAAAATGTCTTTTAAAGAAAAAAACTAAGATAATAAAAATTGATGCACCCAAAAACAAATAGGCTTTTTGTCTCTCTACATTCCATTTGTCAAAAGCCTCTACGATACATACTAGTGCAACTATTAAATAGCCGTACTGAAAAAATTTCCAAATTGTATTCATTACATTATTTTTCTGAAGTGATTAAATTTCCTACTGTTTTTTTTGCCAAATGCATACTTAAATCTTCTTTACATTCAAACCCAATACCGTAGACAGTATCCTTTACAGTACTTAAAGTAAATGCTTTTTCGGAGAAGACATATTGTGTATTCTGATCCCAAAATAACCGTTCTGTTTCTAATTTAGATTGCTCGGTATGATTTAAAACGACAACATTTCCACTGATTTCAGAAACAGATGTCTTAGAATAAGATATGGCATAATTACCCGTTATTGTGACAGAATCTTTACCCTCAAAATTGATGATTTTAACTCCCATAGGGAACTCATTGTATGGATGTTGTTTTCTGTTACTGAAGTCATGCAATAAGGGAGTAATTAACTTTGACGAAATTCTTCCCGAGTCCTTGTAGACGTGTAAGGCATTTTTTGCAATACCAATAGGTAAATTTTTAGAGGCAAGAAAATCTCTCACTTCTTGGGTATTATTAGAACAGGAAAAAAGCATTGCTGTAAAACTCAATACAACAATGCTTTTTTGGATTATATTTTTTCTGATTTTCAAAAAATTATTTTAAAGGAACCTTAACTGTTTCTCCAATCCAACATTTTATTTGGAAATTACTACCGGGTTCTACCCCTGCTGTAAAAATAACTTTTTTACTTGGCGCGTTGGCTTTATAGTTTCTGATATATTTTTTAGCCATCCCTGAAATACCTGGATCTACAGAAGCAGCTCTTCTTGCCTTGTTGAGGGCGGCAACATAAACCATTCTTTTTTCAAATTCATTTTTACCGCATTTATTCACACTTGTTTGATATAACTTAGCAATAAATAAATAGGCTTTTCCAAAGTTAGCATTGAATTTAATCGCCTCTCTCGCTAGACTTCTGGCTTTACTTAACTGTCCTCTACTTTTTGCAGCTTGTGCAAATTTTAATTTTATTTTTGCTTTTTTGATCGGATCTGTTTCCAAGTCAAAAGACTTTTGCCTCATTTCTGAAGCTCCATTTATATCATTTTTATCCTCCAAAACACTCGCTAAAAAAGCATAGGCCTCTGGAGATGGAGAAGCCTCCGCAAAGGCTCTTACTAGAGTTTCAAACAAAGGTTCCGATTGGCATCCTTTGTTAAACATTCTAGAAACAGATCTTTTTAACCAAATAGCATTTGATTTATTTGCTTCAAAATCTCTCTGATATAAGGGCACCAATCTTTCACAGGTAGCAATTTCAGAGATGATCGCATCTAAATTTCCTTCAACTGTACCAAGAGCTCTAGAATTTATGGTGTAGGCTCTTTTTAGACTTTTCTCTCTTTTCCCTAGAACCTTTGTAGAGTCTGATAATGGAATTAATTTTTTAGCATAGCTTTCTAGCTTCAGCGTTACATTTTCTAAAACATCATCATAGGTGTCAAATACTTTTTGAGGATTGGTATCTTTATTTCTATCGGTTACTCCCTGAAAATATTTGTATAAATTTTTAACCCCCATTTTCGTTGGATCGATCCCATATCCTTTTTCTAATATGGCAAAAATCTCGTCATCGGAAGCTAATTTATTTTTTGATAAAAAGGTAGCATAATCACTGTGAACCTTTGCTGGATTTTTTTTTGGAAAATACTGTAATCTTTGCTCATAAACTCTTTTGGCTAAGACTGGATCTTTCTTTACATCTTCTGCCAATGTCGCTCCATACTTATAAATATTGACCGATAAATCTTTACAATTATCCATCAAAAACAACCAATTGGTATAAGCTTCATCGTACTTTTTAGACTGAAAATCTCCTTTAAAAAGATTATACTTAATCGTACATTCTCTGTTTATATCCTCTTGAGCACTTGTTTTTGTAAACGTTATCAAAAACATAGCAACTAGTAAAAACGCTGTTTTTTTCATACTTTTTATTTTTGTTGTTTTAATCAATTTTTCTTTTTTGAAACCAATTTGTATCCGTCAAAGATAACCCTAATCTAAAATTAAAATAGTTTTCTTGTATTAACGAATTGGTGGTTGTTCCTCTTTTACCAAACTCAAACCCTAGATTTAGTGTCGATAATTGCTTCAATGGTAATCCTAGTCCAAAAGATATGCCAAGATCATCGATGGGAGTAAAATTTGTATTCAAACCAGAGCCATCTACTAGTAAACCTGTATTTTCAAGGCGGATCCCTGCTCGATAGGTAACTCGCTGCCAGTAACTAGATATGGAGTTTATTTTGGGGAGATAAAACCCCCCTAGAGAAAATCTATTTGACGCTCCATAATTGTAGGCTGAATTAGATGCATTTGAAAAACCCAATGTTTCTATAGCATTTTGATTTTCATATTCTACTCCTACATACCATGTATCATACTTCCCAATACCCAACCCAAAATTTGTTTTAATTGGCATTCGATACTTTCCATCAATAGATTGTATTTTTTTTAGTTTCCCGTCTGTATCCAAAAACGAAAGTGTATCCCTAGCTATTTCGGAACCTGAACTACTGTAGGTTAAAGAATAAGTTTGACTACTTCCTGAAACTTTTATATCGTTCCCTAATTTCAATGTGGCTCCAGCACTGATTTCAAGTTTGTTTTTCAGTTGTTTTTTATACTGAGCTCCCATTGTCACAGACCCCCCTCTTACTTGTTTATTTTCTTTGAATTTTGTGGCTAAAGCTACATTTGCTATTTGATTGGCAATACTATTATCTACTTTTCCAAAACTATAGGCTGCTTCAATTCCAAAAGAAAGTCCTTTAAATATTTTTAAACCGAGACTCCCATAAAACCTACTTACACCTCCATTCCCAGAGAAAATCGATACCTCCATAGTATCCCCATTTGAATCTAGGACCGAATTGGCCAAAGAATAACCAACAGAGGAGACCGGTTGAACTCCAAAAGACATCCCCGCTTTAGTCCCTATCGGAAATGCTAAAGTAAAATAACTCAAACTGGTCGCATTTGACGTTTGTTCTAGGACTCCGTCGTCTACAGTTAATTGGTTATTTAGCGTCCCAAAAGAATAGGTAGTATATCTTAAGTTTGCGTAAGCTGCAGGGTTGGTAAAATTTAAGTATTTGTAATGGCTAAAAGCAACACCAATTCCTCCCATTGCACTCTGTTCTATGGTAAGAGGATTGAATTCTTCTCCTATTCCAAAAAAAGAATAAGGTGATGAATTTGTTCTTTGAGCTGATGCCGCAGTTGAAATTATTAGTATAAAAACGAATAAGATGTTTCTAATCATGTGTCTGAGTTAAATATCAAAATATCGTTCAGTCCTTCTAGAAGAAAATTTTGATGGGCAAATATGCTACTTTTTAATTGTTTTGACAAGAAATTTGTGTCCCCTCCTGTTAAAACAACTGTTAAATGTGAATATTTTTTCTTGTATTGATTGATAACCCCATCAATTTCTTGAAGCACGCCGTTTACAATCCCCGAATTGATACTTTCTTGGGTATTGACTCCTATAAAATTTGTGACCTCCTCTTTGTCTAATAATGGTAAATTTGCAGTAAAATAATTCAATGATTGAAATCTCATTTTGATTCCTGGCGATATGGCACCTCCCAAGTATTCTTTTTTAGAAGTAATCAAATCAAAGGTAATACAACTACCTGCGTCAATCACCAACACATTTTTCTCTGAAAACTGAGTAACCGCAGCTGCTGCCAAAGCAATTCTATCTATCCCGAGGGTGTTTGGTGTTTGGTAAAGATTGATAAAAGGCACTTTTGTTGACGTTGATAGAATCCGAATTTGAACTATTTTTTTTATTGTTTTCAACGTTGTATCAGAAATCAGAGCAACATTAGACAAAATACCCTTTGAAATTAGATACTTTTTGGTGATTGTTTTAATTTCTGATAAAATGCTTTCTTTATCAAAAAAAATAAGATCTATCAATGTATCTTTCTCAAAAACAGCTGCTTTGACTCTTGTATTACCTATATCTATGATTAGATTCATCTTTTGTTTGCTAAAGAATATCAAAAATACAACAGATTTTTTTAAATTTCTTTAGTAGATGTAAAAAAACATTTTATATTTGCATCCGCTAAGGCAATGGTACCTTAGCTCAGTTGGTAGAGCAAAGGACTGAAAATCCTTGTGTCCCTGGTTCGATTCCTGGAGGTACCACATTTTAACCCTTTAAATCAATGATTTAGAGGGTTTTATATTTTTATCACTCTAAATGTGTACACTATGGTGTACATTTTTATGGTTCTTTTTTGTATATTGAGTACTCAATGTATACAAAATGACTATAAAATTACTTCCTCATTTTAGAAAAAATAAATCCTCTTATGAAAACAATGATGAAATCTATTTTATCATAAGAGTCTTTGTTGATGGTAAACGAATGAACATTTCTACAGGTATAAAAATTCGTTATAAAAATTGGATTGAAAATTATTTAAACACTCAAAAGAAAAACCCAATAGATTCTAAAGAAGAAAACCATCAAGAAAAGAATTTACTATTAAAATCAAAACTTAAAGAAATATCTGATATCGTTTTTGAAATTGAAAGAAATGGAGGAATACCAACAACCAATTTAATAAAAACTCATCTAAGAACTGACAAGATTCAAAAAAGAAAGAAATCACTTTCTGATGTTCACTTTCTAATACTACTAGAAAAATATAACGATTGGATTACCTCTGAAGAATATAAAATATTAACTCAGAATTCAGATTCTTACATCAGAAGTGTGATAGGTTCCATTAAAGATTTAATACGTTTCACTAACATTTTTGAACAAAGAGAAAGGATTCAATTAACTACCGAAGATATTGATACAACTTTTGTAACTGGGTTAATTAAATTTTGTGACAAGAGAGGTTTACAACCTTCTACCATAAAGAAAAGATTAAAAGTATTAGTATCTTTTAGTAAATGGGTTAAAGAAAAAATCGGAATTACATTTACTATTCCTATCCCTAAAAAAGTATTTAGAGATTTTGAAAAAGAAATAATTTTTTTAACAAGAGAGGATATTGTTCGGTTAGTGAACTTCAAAGATTTTGATTACTCTAATGAAAACCATCTAAATTACAAGAATAAAGGTACTCTTCACTACATGAAGAATATTACCACTAAAAGAAAAAAAGAATACTCAATTGTAACTTCTTACGAAGTATATAAAGATATGTTGTTGTTTTTATGTGGAACGGGAATGAGATTCGGTGATATGATAAAACTTAGAGTTGATGATAAAGAGTTTGATTCTAAAGATAGAATGAGAGGTGAAATCAAATATCAATCAGAAAAAACCGAAAGGATAACAAGAGTTCCATTGAATAGATTAACGATGGAAATCTTTAATAAATACTCAAAAGGTAAAGGTAAAGAAGACTATCTATTTCCTCGAACAAACAAAGGGAATCCAATATCTAATACTAAATTCAATAAACATATTAAAGAAATTTGTAGAGAAGTTGGATTAAATAGAGGGGTGAAATCACCTCAATATAATCTTGATAGAACCATGGTAAAAGGAACAGATATCTCGGTGAATTTGTATGAAAAAGTTTCTTCTCATATTGGAAGAAAAACATTTATAAGAGAACAAATTGAGAGTGGAACTCCACCCAGAATTATAATGAGTATGACTGGACATAAATCTCAAAAAGTTTTTGATGGATATTACAACATTCTAAAAGGAGATAGGATGAAAAATAATGATAAAATATTCAGTACAAATCTAAAAGATGACAAGTCAGAAGAATCTTCAGGAATATCAAAACATCAAGAGGAACAGTTAACAAAATACAAATCTCTTTTCGATAGTGGATTACTCCCAAAAGAAGTTTATTTAGAAGAAGTAAGAAAGGTAATTAAATGATTAACAATTAGATATAAACTAACCTCCCCCAATTATTAATAATTTTAACAGATTTTAGATTTAAAATAAGAAAGATTATTTTTACGTGGATTAAGAAAGAAAAAATGAAAAAACTTTTAATTATCTTTTTTATAACACCTACCCTATCAATTTCTTCTGGAGAAAAAAATTGACTCCGATATAAAAACGGGTCAGACCACCATTTTAGAAAAAAGTAATTTTCTCAGTTACAAGAAAACTCCTATTCCATTCAACTTGCACAAGAATATATTCTTCAATATATTCGTTTTATGAAAGTAAACATCTCTAAACTATCTCATCATCCTAAAAATCAAGAAATCTATGATTTATCTTCTATTGAAGAACTG
>CBFIGS010000026.1:0-15626 GCA_965662295.1 Polaribacter sp.
ATCTAATATCAGGAGGTACAGACAACCACATGATGCTAATCGATTTGAGAAATAAAAATATTTCAGGAAAAGATGCAGAAATTGCCTTAGGTAAAGCAGATATAACAGTCAATAAAAATATGGTTCCTTTTGATGATAAAAGTCCTTTTGTTACATCAGGGATTCGCGTTGGAACTCCAGCGATTACCACACGTGGATTAAAACAATCTGATATGGAAGCTGTTGTAAGTTTTATAGATGAGGCTATTCAAAATGCAGATAATGACGAAGCACTCCATGAAATAGGAGAGCGAGTGTCAGATATGATGTCTCATAGAAGATTGTTTGTAATGTAGTTGCAACAAATTTTTATCAATAACAACATGTTTTCAATACAAAAAAACATCAAGTAAATGCTTGGTGTTTTTTTGGCGTAAGATTTAAAGATTATAGTGAGTAGTTGGCTATAACTATGAGATTAAAGATTTATTTACTCCTCTTCAATAGCTCTGTCTAATAAATTTTGATTTAGATTTTTAGAGGTAGTTGCCCCCAATTTCTTTATTCTTTCCACTTTCGTAATTAAGTTTCCTCTTCCTGTAAGTTTTTTCATAGAACTATCATAGCTCCCTTGTACTGTCTTTAATTGATTTCCAACTTTGATCAAATCGTTTGTTAAATTTACGAATTGATCATATAATGCCCCTGCTTGTTTAGCAATTTCTATGACATTTTTTTTCTGGTTTTCTTGTCTCCATATAGAAGAAACTGTACTTAAGGTTGCCAACAAAGTTGAGGTAGAAACCAACACAACATTTTTGTCTAATGCTTCCAGGTATAGAGAGTTTACCTTGTTTAAAGCAATCAATAAAGCAGGTTCTACAGGGACAAACATTAAAACATAATCTGGGGAATTAATTTCATATAATGCATCATATTTTTTATCTCCTAACTCTTTGAAGTGTTTGCGAATACTTTCTAAATGTTTTTTCAAATAGATTTCTTTTTCATATTCATCTGTGGTACTAAAATAATTTTCATACGCAGTTAATGATACTTTCGAATCTACAATTAAATGTCTATTGTCTGGTAGGTTGATCACGAAATCTGGTTTTTTTAAGCGACCATCATCATCACGATATCCTCCTTGAGTAGAAAAATGTATTCCTTTAACTAAATTAGCTTTTTCTAATAAAATTTCTAGTTGTGCTTCCCCCCAGTCACCCTGAGTTTTACTGTCACCTTTTAGAGCATTTGTCAGATTTATAGCTTCTTTACTCATTTGTTTGTTTAAATCTTTTAAATGAGTTAATTGCTCTTTTAAAGCAGAATGCATGCCTGTACTTTTTTCTTGATTTTCAGAAACTTTCTTTTCGAAGCTAGCTATCTTTTCTTTAAGAGGATTAAGAATCGTTTGAATGTTTTCTCTATTCTGTTTGGTAAATTTATTGGATTTTTCTTCTAAAATTTTATTGGCTAAATTTTCAAATTCTTTGGTAAACTTTTCTTGTAATTTTTCTATTTCGTTTTTATGTTCAGTTAATTTTTGATGTAAATTAATCAATTCAGCGTCTTGTCTGGTATTTAACCTACTGAGATCTTCTTTTTCTTGTCTTACGAGTTGTAATTCTTTTTGAAGTTGAATGATATTTGAATCTAAAATTTCTTTAGCCTGGCTCATCAAAGAGGCACGTTCTTCTAAACCAGCTTTTTCTTTTTCAGTAGATAATTTGGTTAATAATTTTCCAATATAAAATCCAATTGGAGCAAAAATTAAAGCAATCAATAAGTAAATAGTTAATTCGTTCATCATGTCAATTTAAGTTCATAAATTTATCACTTTAAATGATAACATAAAACCTTTAAAGAAGGATTTTATAAACAACTAACATTTATAATTGCATGAGAAGTATTGCGAGATTTATTTTATTTAAAGTTTTGGGATGGAGATTGGAAAATGATTTTCCAAAACAATTGAAAAAATATGTTGTAATTGCTGCACCTCATACAAGTTGGGTAGATTTTCCTATTGCAATATTATCTAGAATAGCTTCTGGTACTATGATTAATTTCATAGGGAAAAGTTCTTTATTTTCTTCACCTTTTGGGTTTATTTTCAGAGCTCTTGGAGGAATCCCTGTCAAGAGAGGTCAAAGTAATAAGTTCGTCGATGTAATCATAGCTGTTTTTAATGCCAGAGATCAATTCATACTCGCACTATCTCCAGAAGGAACTAGAAAAAAAGTTCAAAAATGGAAAACAGGGTTTTATTTCATAGCCAAAGGAGCTAATGTTCCAATAGTAATGGCAACCCTAGATTTTGGTAAAAAGAAAATAAAAATTTCTGAACCTTATTACATCACTTCTGATATGAAGAATGACTTTGATACCTTCCATGCTTTTTTTGAGGGTGTTGTCGGAAAAAAACCTGAATTATCTTAATTTTTATTTTAAAGTACGATAAAAAATGTTTAAATTTGTATTGTAAATTAAATCTTTATAATAGAGATTAGGGGCTCTATTACAAAATTGTTTACACAATAGCTCAGGCTATTAAAAAAGTCTTCAGTTTACTGAAGACTTTTATTTTTTGAAACCTTTTCTGCAATAGAAACAATTACTTCAGTAGCCTTTATCATAGATTCTACAGGTACATATTCAAAACGACCATGAAAATTATGACCTCCTGCAAAAATATTAGGACAGGGTAATCCTTTATAGGATAATTGGGATCCATCTGTTCCTCCACGTATTGGCTTTATCAGGGGAGTAATTCCTAATTCTTTGATTGCTTCTTCTGCAATATCTACGATATGCATTACTGGAGTTATTTTTGTTTTCATGTTAAAGTATTGGTTTTTAATCGATACTTTTATGAGATCTTGGCCATATTTTTTATTTAAGTTAGAAGCAATTTTTTGAATCAAGTTTTTTCTTTTTTCAAATAGCTCTAAATCATGATCTCTAACAATATATTCTAATACGGTTTTTTCAACATCTCCTTTGATCTGATGTAAATGAAAAAAACCTTCATAACCAGAGGTTTTTTCAGGGACTTCTTGGGGAGGAAGAGCAGTCATAAATTCATTTGCAATGCGCATAGAGTTTATCATTTTTCCCTTTGCATAACCTGGATGAACCATTTTACCTTCCATTGTAACTTTTACTCCAGCAGCATTAAAATTTTCGTATTCCAATTCGCCAATTTGACTTCCATCCATTGTATAAGCCCACTCAGCTCCAAATTTATCTACATCAAATAAATGAGCTCCTTTGCCAACTTCTTCATCTGGAGTAAAACAAATTCTTATTTTACCATGTTTAATTTCTGGATGCTGAATCAAATACTCCATAGCAGAGACTATTTCTGTAACACCTGCCTTGTCATCTGCTCCTAAGAGTGTTGTTCCATCAGTGGTTATGATTGTTTGTCCCTTGTATAGTAATAAATCATTAAAATAATCTGGAGACAAAATAATATTTTTTTCTTTGTTTAAAACAATGTCATTGCCTTTATAATTTTCGATAATCTGAGGCTTTACGTTTGCTCCTGTAAAATCTGGACTCGTGTCTATATGAGCAATGAAACCGATTGTAGGGACTGTATAATCTATATTACTAGGTAAGGTTGCCATGATATAACAATTTTCATCTAAATCTACTTCCTCCATTCCAATATCTTTCAATTCATCAACTAGAATTTTTGCTAAATTCCATTGTTTTTCAGTACTTGGAAAAGCAGGATTATTTGGATTTGATTCAGTATCTATCGTTACGTATTTGATAAATCTATTTATAATGCCTTGTTTTTCAATCATTTTATTCATATTTAATTTAAAATCATTTTACCAATTTTGTTATTCCCTGATAGCCATGCAATATTATTATCTAAAAATTGAATGGAATAATAGGCTTCTTCAGAGATTTTTTTCCAGGAATAACCTCCATCATTAGAAAAAGAAATTCCCGTTTTTCCAACTGCAAAAATTTCTTTTCCATTGGTATTTGGAACATATTGTACACAGCTTTTATAATTAGGGTTTTCTCGGTTAGCTACTAATTTCCAGGTTTCACCACCATCTGTAGTAATCGCTTTATTAGCAATATTTTCCATAGGTTTTGAGTAATCTCCACCCATTATAATTCCATTATTTTTATTCGCAAAATCGATTGAATAAATTCCTTGAGGTCCATTTCCTTGGATAATGGGAGTGTCAAATATTTCCCATGTAGCACCATAATCTTCCGATTTTAAAATACGTGCTTTTTTTCCTCCTGATGCAATCCAAACGGTGCTACCAATTGTTTTAATATTTGTATTGCTTGCAGCAAAAAATGCTTCATTTTCTTCAAATATTGGCAATTTTGAACAGGGGATTTTATTCCAAGTTTTTCCACCATCAGCAGTAACTATAATTGATGCGCAATTTTCTGTTGGGTCTCCTACAGCAATTCCATGTATTTGATCTTCAAAAAATTGCATGGAATCGTAAAATATTTTTTGATGACTTTCTTTATATACTAGGGTTGCTTTGTTTTCTGAAATTTTATATAACAAAGCTGGGTTTCCTACAGAAAGTACAAAGTAATCGCTACCATTAAATGCAATACTTCTAAAATTTGGGATTAAAGAATCTTGGTATTTGATTTGATTCATTGAAGAAGTTGCTTCTTTTCTATCTGTAAAATAGCCTACGCGTCCATTAGAACCTGCATAAACTATTTTATTTTTTGTCATGATTTGAATTGCACGAATGCTAACATTATCCATTTTAAACTCCTGTATTGTAACAGTATCTAAATTTCGAGATGATGTTTTTTTCTCGCAAGATATCGCTATTATTAATGAAATCATCAATAGGATTTTTCTTTTCATTTTGATATATTTATAGTACTAAAATAGACAAATCATTTTTAGATAATGAAAAAAGCATTGGTAATTTCTGGAGGCGGAAGTAAAGGAGCATTTGCTGGAGGTGTTTCTCAATATTTACTGAACAAAGAACACAAGGAATACGATTTATTTATAGGGACTTCAACAGGTAGTCTAATGATATCACATTTAGCATTGGGTAAATTAGATGATTTAAAAAATCTCTATACAAATGTCAACCAAAAAACAATTTTTAGTAACAATCCTTTTAAAATTAAAAACGTTTCTGGAGAGAAAGTAATTAGTATTCGCCACTTAAATACTCTTTGGAATTTTTTAAATGGAAGAAAAACTTTTGGAGAAAGTAAAAATCTGAGACGCTTAATTAAAAAGAATATTACAAAAGATATGTATCACTTAATTAGAGCTGATCACAAAGAGGTAGTTGTTACGGTATCTAATCTTACAACAAATCAAATAGAATACAAATCTATCAATGAATGTACTTATGATGATTTTTGTGATTGGATATGGGGTTCTTGCAATTATGTTCCATTTATGAGTTTGTTAGAAAAAAACAATTGCCAATATGCAGATGGTGGTTTTGGATCTTTGGTTCCAATCAGAGAGGCTATTTTAAGAGGGGCTACAGAGATTGATGCGATTATTTTAGAAACCGAAGTTACTCAAATCAATAGATTGGCTGCTAATAATCCATTTTCATTATTATTTGATGTATTTGATTTTATGTTAACAAATGTAGAAAGGCATAATATTACCATTGGTAAATTGGCTGCTAACAACAAAGGAGTTAAGTTAAATTTATATTATACACCTACGGTTCTTACAACAAATTCTTTAGTGTTTGATAAAACGCTAATGGCCAAATGGTGGGAGTCTGGTTATAGGTATGCAAAATCTAAAAAAGAAGAATTAATGAGTGAGTTTCGTCCTGATGTATTGACGGATAAAGAAATAAAAGAAGGGTTTCTTAAAAACAAGTAATTTCAGCGGTTATTTCAATATCTAGTATATTGTAAAGATCAAATAGTATCTTCCTTAACTTATTTTGATCTCAAATCTAAATACATATTATTACTAGCAGGGTTTGCTAATTTAGAATTGTAAAAATCAGAGAATTTTAATGTCTTAATTTTTGAAATTCCTTTTGAACCTGTTGTTAAGTATTCGATAGTCCTATTTAATAATGGGTCTGAGTATTCACCTAAAACCCCTAAATTCCCTGTGTTTTCTGCAATAGGTATTCCTGGTAGGGTAGTACCTGGGGTAAATCCATTAGGTTCATTTAGATTGTCTTTATTAGAAATTTCTAAAACAATAGGTTGGATTGCATACGTATGTGTCGTCTTTAAATTTTTACCATTTCTTCTAAAATCATCCGAATCATATAAGGTAACTGAACCAACTTGTTTACCAACAGTTGTAGTTCCAATCAGTTTTACATCAATATAAGACCTAAGAGAATTAATGACTAGTTCCGATGCAGACGCTGAACTTCCAGAAACAATAAAATACACGCTGGTAAGATTTAAACTATTGATGGGTTCTTGAGTAATAACATTTCCATTTTGATCTGTTTTCTTAATTTCGTCAGTAAAGTAATTAAAAAATACATCTTCGCTATATGCATTTTTTATTTTATTGTTCCATACTTCCTTTGAATACAGTTCTCCTGTAAATTGACCAGTAATCATACTACCCAAATAGGTAGCGGTGTTTACAGAGCCACCACCATTGTATCTTAAGTCTATAATTAAGTCATCTATATTCTCGTTTTTAAATGAATTAAAAACAGCATTTAATTGGTCGTCATAAGAACTTGAAAATTGATTGTATAACAAATACCCTATTTTTTTATTCCCTTCCTCTATGATTTTTGAAATGGCAATAGGATTTTCGGTAATTTCTTCTTTTGATAAGGTGATGGAAATGTCATTTGATATTGGATTCCCATCATTAAAATTTGCAAATCCAACGTCTAAACTTGTAGAAGTATCAAACAATAAATTTTGATAATTACGATCTGTAAGTTGAATACCATTAATGGTATTAAAAATCATCCCCCGTTTTACAGCTTTAGAGGCTGCACTTGAATTTGGGATAACATATCGAACATACCCATATACATTGGTTGGATTATTGTTGTAACGCCTTAAGCCAAAATCCATTCCAGTGGAGACATTAATTCCTTGAAAAGAATTTTCTAATGCGATATAATCATCTACAATCCAAGAAAATCGGTCTACTACACCAGGCTGATATCGCAAGGCTTCAAATATTTCTTCAGGAGAGTCATACCCTTGTAAAAAGTCATTTAATTGCGACTGTGAATCAAAACGTGTATCTGATAAATTTGGAACGTTGCTTTGCCAAAAATAATACGAATTCATCCCTTTCCATATAAAATCTTGAATTTCTATATCTTTTGAAAACGATTGCTCTTTTTTAGTGCAAAAGAAGAAAATAAGAGGAAATACAATTAAAACGAATAATTTTGTAACTACTTTCATATTTTTTTCAAGTAATATAGGAATTAAAAATAGAATTAATATTAAATTTAAAATATTTTGTAACAAGATCTATTTATTTTCGTCTTGATGTATATAATACTCGATGAAAAAAAATTAACAACAAGTTGTTGCTCATAAATTAAAGGGATCAATGAAGGAATCAGACTTTTTAAAAGTGATTAAACCTTTTAAAGACAAAGTTTTTAGATTGGCAAAAAAACTGTTGGTTTCTAGAGAGGAGGCTGAAGATGCTACTCAAGAAATGATCTTTAAATTATGGAAAAATAAGGAAAAAATTTCTGATTATAAAAACATTGAAGCTTTCGCCATGACCATGACAAAAAATTATTGTTATGATCGGTTAAAGTCTAAACAGGCGAGTAATTTGAGATTGGTTCATAACAATTATAAAGAAAAGGAAACCTCTTTAGAAAAAAAAATTGAATCCAAAGATGCAGTAAATATCGTTCATGAACTAGTTGAGCAGTTACCAGAAATACAAAAAATAATTCTACAATTAAGAGATGTCGAACACTATGAATTTGAGGAAATCTGTGCTATAGTAGAGATGAAGCCAACAGCAGTGAGGGTTGCACTCTCTAGAGCCAGAAAAACAGTAAGGAATGCACTAATAAAAAAACAAAACTATGGAATTAACTAGCATAGAAAAATTACTAGTAAAATATAATAACGGAAATACTTCCTTACAGGAAGAATTAGATCTAAGGGATTATTTTACAGGTGAATTTGTAGCTCCTCATCTTCAGGAATATGTATCTGTATTTACTTATTTTACGGCTGTTAAAAACGATACTTACAATAAAAATATTCTATTAAAACCAAAGAAGTTCAATAATATTAGAAGAAAATTCATGTCTGTAGCGGCTTCTATAGTATTGTTATTAAGTGCTACATTTGTTGCAAAACAAGAATACGATCGATTTCAGGCTCATAAGAAACTAGCTCAAATTACCAAAGGTTTAAAGTTGCTCTCTAACCAACTTAAAAAAGGAGAAGTAGCCTTAGCGAATGTATACTCCTATAAAACAACACCGAAACTAAAAAACTAAAAAAATGAAAAAATTAATAACAGTACTAATCTTTTTAACTACTTCAATAGTAGTTAATGCTCAATCTCTTTTTGATTCTTTAGAAGACCTTAACGGAGTTGATATGGTCGTAGTTACCAAAGATGCTTTTGAATTGATCTCTAAGTTCAAAAATATCGCAATAGATGACAATGAGGGTATGAAAGTCTTTCAAATGATACAAGATCTAGAAGAGTTTAAAATGTTTTCTACCCGTGATACTCAAGTCGCAAATACAATGGAAGACATGGTAAATACGTCTATTAAAAAACAAAAATTGACTGAGTTAATGCGTGTTAAAGATGAGGGGTCTCGAGTAAAAATTTATGTAAAAACTACTAAAAAGAAAGAGTATGTTAGCGAAGTTTTAATGTTTGTAAAGGGATTGAGTAAAATGACGAACAAAACTTCAGAAGCCCTTATTGTTTCCCTAATTGGTACTATTGATGTAAACAAATTATCAGAATTAGCAGATACTTTTTAGCAAAAACGCCAATTCAGAATTTTAACCTACTCATCATTAAAAAATATATAATAATGAAAAAATATACTAAAGGATCACTACTTTTATTGTTGGTATTATTGGGTTTTTCTTGTCAAAAGAAAATTTCATTACAACAATATTTAGTTGAAAGTCAAGAAAAAAATGGATTTGTAACTATTGACATTCCTACAAGTTTTTTGCAATTAAAATCAGAAGATGTTCCAGATCAGGTAAAAGCTACACTTAAAAGTATTCATAAAATTAATATTGTTGCGTTTCCTGCTAGGGAAAATCAAGAGGTTTTTGAAGTTGAGAAGCAAACATTAAAAAGTATTTTTGCAGAGAATGAAAAGTACAAATCTCTTATGTCTATGAAAGTAAAAGATATGAATATGCACTTTTATTATTCAGGAAAAACATCCTCTATAGATGAAGTCATTGCTTTTGGATATGGTAATGAAATTGGAGTAGGTGTAGCAAGGTTATTAGGAGAAAATATGAATCCTACTAATATAATAGCTATGATAAACAACTTGAAAATTGATTCCAATAGTCTAAATTTAAAGCAGTTTAATGCTGTTTTTAGCAAGTAATTGCGATAATTTTAAACATTAAATTTGATTGAAATCAATGTTCATGAGCCTTTATTTTGATTGCATGAGAATTTAACTGCTCATTAACAACCGCACTATTAATATTTCTTAAATTTGAAATTTAGCAAAACAAGTATTGATAATTTTTATGATGAAAAGAAATTGGGTAGTTTTAATGTTGTTAATGTCTGGTTGGGTTCAATTTTCCCAGACCTATGATTCTTACCGACCAGAAAGAGATAGGGTTCATGATTTGGTTCATACCAAACTAAAAGTTGATTTTAATTTTGACAAAAAGGAATTAAATGGTGAAGCTTGGATTACTGCAAAACCCCATTTTTACTCAACCCAAACCCTTTTGTTGGATGCCAAAGCGATGCTTATTCATCAAGTTTCTTTGAATGATCAAATATTGGATTATGATTATGATGATTTAAACATAAAGATAGCATTACCAAAAGACTATGTCAAAGATGAAGAGTTTACAGTCTATATTAAATATACTGCACGTCCAGAAAAGGTTTTACAAAGAGGAAGTGCTGCCATCACAGGTGCAAAAGGGTTGTATTTTATTAATGCCGATGGTTTTGATAAGCATAAACCCACCCAAATTTGGACACAAGGAGAAACAGAAGCAAACAGTTGTTGGTTTCCAACTATAGATGCTCCAAATCAAAAAACAACCCAAGAAATTTATATTACTGTCCCTAAAAGATTTGTAACATTATCAAATGGAAAGCTTATCGATCAAACAGAAAATGGACCTAATAGAACAGATTATTGGAAAATGGATAAAAAACACGCTCCATATTTGTTCTTTATGGGGGTAGGCGAGTATGAAATTATTGAAGATTCTTATGATCACATTCCTATTAATTATTACGTTGAAAAAAAATATGCGCCCTACGCAAAAGATATTTTTGGAAATACTCCAGAAATGATGGAATTCTTTTCAAGAATTTTAGGAGTAGCATTTCCCTGGGATAAATACAGTCAGATTGTAGGAAGAGACTATGTCTCAGGAGCTATGGAGAATACAACTGCTGTAATTCACGGTGAACAAGCTTATCAAACTCCTGGTCAATTGATTGATGAAAATATTCAAGAAAATACAATAGCTCACGAGTTATTTCACCATTGGTGTGGTGATTTAGTTACTTCAGAGAGTTGGTCTAATCTTACATTAAACGAATCTTTTGCCAACTATAGTGAGTACTTGTGGAGGGAATACAAATACGGTAAATTAGATGCAGATATGCATTTGTTTGAGGCAAACCAAGCATATTTGAATGGGCAAAACACAAATAAGCATTTGGTTCGGTTTAATTACGCTGATAAAGAAGACATGTTTGATGCTGTAAGTTATAACAAGGGAGGTGCCATTTTACATATGTTACGAAATTACTTAGGAGATTCTGCTTTCTTCGAGGGTTTACAACAGTATTTAACAATCTATCAATATAAATCTGCAGAAGTTCATCAATTACGATTGATTTTTGAGGAAATTACCGGTAAAGACTTGAATTGGTTTTTCAATCAGTGGTATTATAATTCTGGTCATCCAAAAATAGATGTTTCTTATGACTATAATACAATTCAGGGTAAGGTTACTGTAAATTTATTACAGTTAAACTCTAATGAGTTTGCCTTTCCTCTTGCCATTGATATTTTTGAAGGAGGAAAAAGAATAAGACACCGTGTTTTTGTCAAAGGGAAAGATGCTTCTTTTACATTTTCGTATTCAAAACTACCGTCTTTAATTCAGGTAAATGCTGATGGTGTCCTGCTTTGTGAGATTAATGAAAATAAGATTTTGAGTGATTATATATTTCAGTTAAAAAATGCTCAACATTATACGCATAGAAGAGAAGCTCTTTTAGCAGTATCAAAAAAACAAGAGGAGAAAATTGCATTCAATGCAGTGTCATATGCAATGAATGATCCTTCTTATAAGATGAGAATTCTTGCTCTAGAAAAAATAGACTTGATTAATAAATTTTCCAAAAAAAATACCATTCAAAAAATAAAGCAAATCGCAAATTCTGATGAAAAAACCTTAGTAAAAGCTGTTGCGATAGAGACTTTAGGAAAATTAACAGATCCAAAATTAAAATCAATTTTTATAAGAGCTTTGGAGAGTGAATCTTATTCTGTTTTAGGGAAAGCCTTGGTAGCAATATATTATATAGACAATCAGTTCGCTATTGACAAATCAAAAAAATTACCCGATGAAGTTAGAAAAATATTAGCGACGCCCTTAACTCGTATTTATATCGAGGAAAAAGATGAGAAAGAAATGCCGTTTATAGCAAAAAATATATTAGCGGGAATGTTTTTAACAGGAGATGATGCTACAAAGGCATTGTATCAAAAAGCTTTCAAGCAAATTTCAGAAAGCAATAATACGCAAGCTATCCAGAATCTTGTAGATGATATGGTTGTCAAAGGAAATCAGTACAAATCCTTCAATTTTGATAAAGTAGCGATAAACTTAATGCGTTCGATGGTAAAAGATCAAAAAAGTAAGAATTTGTCTCATAAAAACAGAAATATTGAACTAATAAAAGAGGCAATGGCGAAGCTATTGTAAAAACAGATTAAGAGTCGTCTTACTGGTCTTTATTCTCGACTTTCAAGTGTTGTCATGATAAGCAATTGGTTATTTTTTAAACTCAGAAAAAGTACCGTCATCATAAAAAACGACAATTCGGTCGATGTTTTTTTGAATGGTTTCAGGATCTGTATTAAATAAAGATGGAGTAGGTGTAGCTGTTTTTTTTGGAAAAGTACCTTTTCCATTTAGAAGCCAATACATATCAACCTCACTAAATTCTGCAATTACTTTTAAAATAAAATCTAAACTTGGTTTGTTTCTTCCAGAGAGAATGTGTGAAATACTAGAACGTTGAACACCAATTTTATCTGCAAACATCGAGGCAGTTAACTGATGAAAATCGATTACTTTTTTTAATCTTGAAGTAAATTCTGGTATGTTTACCATTGTAATAATATTTTATTACACAAATGTAAAAAATACAAAATTAGTATCAAAGTATATGATAATAAATTACAAAATTAGTAATTTTTATATAAAGTTTAACTTTATTTAAATATATATAAAATACTGATTTGCATATATTTAATAAAATAATTTATAATTATATTTTATATTCAAGAAACCTGATTACATTTGTATTGTATTGCTTTTTTTAAATTTACAAAAGTGATCTTTGTGCGGTTTGAATTGTTTACACTTGTAAATTTTGATGGTTTTACATTTGTATTTTTTTTAGTTTGATGACAATACAAAATGGTGTAATTTTGAAAATTATATTGAGATGATAATGGATACACTAGAAATTGATTATTTAGAAAATATTTACAAAATTTATAAAGAAGGCTCTCTGCATGGAAAATGGATAACCTACAATGATATTGAAAAATTATTTTCTAAATATGAAGCTCATTTTGAAATTTTTCAAATTGGATTTTCAGAAGAAAATAAACCAATTATGCAATTAAGAATTGGGAATGGTTCTAAAAAAATATTATTCTGGTCTCAAATGCATGGTAATGAGAGTACAGGTACAAAAGGATTGTTTGATTTTTTCAATTGCCTTGCAGGAGTATCAGATACAATTTTTAAGACCATAATTAAAGAATGTACTTTGGTTTTTATACCTATGTTGAATCCAGATGGTGCCCAAGTGTACACAAGAGTCAATGCAAATAATATAGATTTAAATAGGGATGCTGTCGAAAGAGTTGCTAAAGAAAGTAAAATTTTGCGTACTGTATTAGAAGAATTCAATCCAAACTTTTGTTTTAATCTTCATGATCAGCGAACTATTTTTGGAGTAGAGGGGACTACAAATCCTGCAACAATTTCCTTTTTAGCTCCTTCTGAAGAAGCTTCAAGAGCACTAACCAAAGGGAGAATTCAAACAATGAATGTGATTGTAAGTATGAATAGGATGCTTCAAAAGGTAATTCCAAATTTTGTAGGCAGATATACAGATGAGTTCTATCCAACAGCAACTGGAGATAATTTTCAAAAGTTAGGGTATAATACAATACTAGTTGAATCGGGCCATTATCCTAGAGATTATCACAGAGAAGAATCAAGAAAATATACCTTCTTTTCCATTTTTCAGGGTGTATATCACATAGCCAAAGCATCAAATTTTGATGATTATCAAGAGTATTTTGAAATTCCAAATAACGATCAAATTTTCTATGACGTGATTCACAGGTATTCAGATTCAAGGAATGATGAGGGGTTTCAATATGAGGATAAAATTGTAGACGGAAAGTTTGTTTCAAAATTAAACAAAATAGATGAAAATCGTTTAAATTTCAAAATTGGTCACTCCGAAATCGTTATAGAAGGGTAAAATATTAGGTATTTATTAGTCTCTTGTTGTTTTAGTTAAATTAAATACATAAATTTGCTTAATAATTTGAACATTACGCAAAAATGAAAAAATTTACATTAGACGAGATCGATCATCAAATATTAGATATTTTAATCGAAAATGCTAGAACACCATTTACTGATATTGCCAAACAATTGCTAGTTTCAGCAGGAACAATTCATGTTCGTGTAAAGAAGATGGAAGATGAAGGCATTATTCAAGGGTCTACACTTACTTTAAATTATGAAAAAATGGGGTATTCTTTTATAGCCCATGTAGGGATTTATTTGGAAAAAACCTCCATGACTCAAAATGTAATTTCAGATTTAAGAAATATTCCTAATGTAACTGTTGCCTATGTTACAGCTGGTAAGTACAATATTTTTTGTAAAGTGAGAGCTAAAGGAACCAATGATGCAAAAGATATTATCTACAGAATTGACGACATCCCAGGTGTTAATAGAACAGAAACGATGATTGCTTTGGAAGAAAGTATCAATGACAAAAAGAGAATGATGCATGCAATTTTTAAAGAATTGTAATCTTTATTTTTAATACAACTCAAAAAATCCTTATCATTTAAATGATAAGGATTTTTTTTATGGATTCTATATCTTTATTAGTATGTTTGTGTATAAAATTATGATATTTATAATTTATGTCTTCTAGAATTGATTTTATAAAAAATTCAATCAATGACGAAATGTTATTGAAACTCTACAAAAACATGTTAAAACCTCGTTTGATTGAGGAAAAGATGCTCATTCTTTTAAGACAAGGAAAAATATCCAAATGGTTTTCTGGAATCGGACAAGAAGCAATTTCAGTGGGGGTTACTGCTGCTTTGAATAAGCATGAATATATTTTGCCAATGCACAGAAATTTGGGTGTTTTTACAACAAGAAATATTCCTCTATACAGATTGTTTTCTCAATGGCTTGGTAAAATGAATGGTTTCACGAAAGGAAGAGATAGAAGTTTTCATTTTGGCTCTCAGGAATTCAAAATTATTGGCATGATTTCTCACTTAGGTCCTCAGCTTGGGGTTGCAGACGGAATCGCTTTAGCAAATAAATTAAAAAATACTAAAAGTGTTTGTGCTGTTTTCTCTGGTGAAGGAGGTACCAGTGAGGGTGATTTCCATGAAGCTCTCAACATTGCTTCAGTTTGGAGTTTACCTGTTTTATTCTGTATTGAAAATAATGGATATGGATTATCTACTCCTTTAGAGGAACAATTTAAATGTAAGCATATAGCAGATAAAGGCATTGGTTATGGAATGGAAAGTCATATTATTGATGGAAATAATATTTTAGAAGTTTATTCGAAGGTTAATGAATTAGCTAAAAGTATTCGTTCAAATCCCAGGCCTGTACTGTTAGAATTTAAAACTTTTAGAGTACGAGGTCATGAAGAAGCAAGTGGGACACATTATGTTCCACAAGAGATCTTAGATTCTTGGAAAATCAAAGATCCAATAAAAAATTACGAAGAATTTCTGAAAAAAGAAGGTGTCCTTTCAGAAAAAATGGAATCTTCCATAAAAGCAGAAATAAATCTTGAGATACAGAAGCATCTTCAAATTTCTTTTGAGGAAGTTGCTATTCTTCCAAGTTTACAAACCGAGTTAGAAGATGTTTATCAGGATGTTTCTGAACTTCAA
>CBFIGS010000027.1:0-11309 GCA_965662295.1 Polaribacter sp.
ACTGTACTGTACAGATCCTGAACACGAAGATTTCGAAACGATTGTTCAAGATGTATATCTTGGTACAATTCCTTACATGACCAATTCAGGAACCTTTGTTATTAATGGAGCAGAACGCGTGGTAGTTTCTCAATTGCACAGATCACCTGGTGTCTTCTTTGGGCAATCTTTCCATGCAAATGGTACAAAACTATATTCAGCAAGGGTTATTCCTTTTAAGGGATCTTGGATAGAATTTGCTACCGATATCAATCAAGTAATGTATGCTTATATTGATAGAAAGAAAAAATTACCAGTAACTACTTTATTCAGAGCCATCGGTTTTGAAAGAGATAAAGATATTTTAGAAATTTTTGATCTTGCAGAAGAAGTAAAAGTATCTAAAGCTGGACTTAAAAAAGTATTAGGTCGCAAATTGGCTGCTAGAGTTTTAAAAACTTGGCACGAAGATTTTGTTGACGAAGATACAGGAGAAGTTGTTTCCATAGAAAGAAATGAAATTATTTTCGATAGAGATACAATTTTAGAAAAAGAGCATATTGATGAAATCATTGAAGCAGGAGCTAAAACCGTTTTACTTCACAAAGAAGATAACGATACAGCAGATTATGCTATTATTCACAATACTTTGCAAAAAGATCCTACAAACTCGGAAAAAGAAGCTGTAGAGCATATTTATAGACAATTACGTAATGCAGAACCGCCAGATGAAGAGACTGCAAGAGGTATTATCGATAAATTATTCTTCTCTGAGCAACGTTATAATTTAGGAGAAGTTGGTCGTTTTAGAATGAACACAAAACTTCAGTTAAACGAGCCGATAGATCAAAAAGTATTAACCAAATTAGATATCATAACGATTATTAAATATCTAATTGAATTAATCAACTCGAAAGCAGAAGTTGATGATATTGATCATTTGTCTAACAGACGTGTAAGAACAGTAGGAGAGCAGTTAGCAGGTCAGTTTGGTGTAGGTTTAGCCCGTATGGCAAGAACTATTCGCGAGCGAATGAATGTTCGAGACAACGAAGTTTTTACTCCGATCGATTTGATCAATGCAAAAACACTATCCTCAGTTATTAATTCTTTCTTTGGAACCAATCAACTATCTCAATTTATGGATCAAACGAATCCATTAGCAGAGATTACTCACAAGCGTAGATTATCTGCTCTTGGACCTGGTGGATTATCAAGAGAAAGAGCAGGTTTTGAGGTACGTGATGTACACTATACACATTATGGTAGATTGTGTCCAATTGAAACTCCTGAGGGACCAAACATTGGATTAATTTCTTCACTTTCAGTTTTTGCAAAAGTGAATAACTTAGGATTCATTGAAACACCTTATAGAAAGGTTGACAATGGTATTGTAGCTTCTGACGAACCAATTTATTTAAGTGCAGAAGAAGAAGAAGGTAAGAAAATTGCGCAATCTAATCTAGAATTAAATGGAGATGGATCAATTGTCTTAGATAGAGTTATTGCTCGTGAAGAAGGTGATTTTCCAGTAGTAAGCCCAGATGTAATTGATTATATGGACGTTGCTCCAAATCAAATTGCCTCTATTTCTGCATCTTTAATTCCTTTCTTAGAACATGATGATGCCAACCGTGCATTGATGGGATCAAACATGATGCGTCAAGCGGTACCTTTATTGAGACCAGAGTCTCCAATTGTAGGAACAGGTTTAGAACTAAGAGTTGCTAAAGATTCACGAATTTTAATCAATGCTGAGGGTACTGGTGAAGTAACTTATGTAGATGCAAATAAAATTACGATTAAGTACGATAAAACTGATGAGGAGAGACTAGTAAGTTTTGAATCTGATGAGGTTTCTTATGACCTAATCAAGTTTAGAAAAACCAATCAAGGAACTAATATTAATCTAAAACCTATCATTGAAAAAGGGGATAGAGTTGAAGAAGGTCAAGTTCTTTGTGAAGGGTATGCAACACAAAAAGGAGAATTAGCATTAGGAAGAAATATGAAAGTAGCCTTTATGCCTTGGAAAGGGTATAACTTTGAGGATGCAATTGTGATTTCTGAGAAAGTAGTTCGTGAAGACATCTTTACTTCTATTCATATTGATGAGTACTCTTTAGATGTTAGAGATACCAAATTAGGAACTGAAGAGTTGACGAATGATATTCCTAACGTTTCTGAAGAAGCTACCAAAGATTTGGATGAAAATGGAATGATTCGAATTGGAGCAGAAGTGAATCCTGGTGATATTCTAATCGGTAAGATTACACCTAAAGGAGAGTCTGATCCAACTCCAGAAGAAAAATTATTACGTGCTATTTTTGGAGATAAAGCAGGAGATGTAAAAGATGCATCATTAAAAGCTTCTCCATCACTACGAGGGGTAGTAATTGATAAGAAATTATTCAAAAGAGCTGTCAAAGACAAGAACAAGAGAATAAGAGATAAAGACGCTATTACTTCTTTAGAAGCTTCTTTCGTGACAAAGTTTGAAGGATTAAAAGATATTTTAATAGAGAAATTATTTACGCTTATCAGCGGAAAAACCTCTCAAGGAGTTTTTAATGATTTAGGTGAAGAAGTTTTACCAAAAGGTAAAAAATATACCCTTAAAATGTTAAACTCTGTAGATGACTACGTTCACTTAACAGGTTCTTGGACCACAGATAAAGATTTGAATGATTATGTAGGAGAACTAGTTCATAACTACAAAATTAAAGTAAATGATTTACAAGGTTCTTTACGTCGCCAAAAGTTTACAATTTCTGTAGGAGATGAATTGCCAGCCGGAATTTTAAAATTAGCCAAAGTTTATGTTGCAAAGAAACGTAAATTAAAAGTAGGTGATAAAATGGCAGGACGTCACGGAAACAAAGGTATTGTAGCTCGTATTGTAAGAGCTGAAGACATGCCTTTCTTAGAAGATGGAACTCCAGTAGATATTGTATTGAATCCGTTAGGGGTACCTTCTCGTATGAACATTGGTCAAATTTATGAAACTGTTCTTGGTTGGGCAGGTCAAAAATTAGGAACTAAATATGCAACACCAATTTTTGATGGAGCCACTTTAGATCAGATCAATCAAATTACTGATGACGCAGAAGTACCAAGATTTGGACATACTTATCTATATGATGGAGGAACAGGAAAACGTTTCGATCAACCTGCAACAGTAGGGATCATCTATATGATCAAGCTTGGACATATGATTGAAGATAAAATGCATGCACGTTCTATAGGACCATATTCATTAATCACACAACAACCTTTAGGTGGTAAAGCACAATTTGGAGGGCAACGTTTTGGAGAGATGGAAGTATGGGCACTGGAAGCTTATGGTGCATCAAGTATCTTAAGAGAGATCCTAACTGTAAAATCTGATGATGTAATGGGTAGAGCCAAAACTTACGAAAGTATTGTGAAAGGTGAAACCATGCCAGAACCAGGTTTACCAGAGTCGTTTAACGTATTAATGCATGAACTGAAAGGTTTAGGTTTAGACGTCAGATTAGAAGAATAACAACGTTGATTGTAGAAGTAGTATAGAAGCTACTTCTACAATTAATTATTTATAAGTCTCATAGAGGCCATTTTTACAATTTTAATTCGAATCCATCAACATGGCAAGAAAACAAGAGAAGTACACTGTAAAAAAGTTTAATAAAATATCAATTGGTTTATCATCACCAGAAGCAATTTTAGAAATTTCTAAAGGTGAAGTATTAAAACCAGAAACCATCAATTACCGAACACACAAACCTGAAAGAGACGGTTTGTTCTGTGAACGTATTTTTGGTCCGGTTAAAGATTATGAATGTGCTTGTGGAAAGTACAAAAGAATTCGCTACAAGGGTATTGTATGTGATCGATGTGGTGTAGAAGTAACCGAGAAAAAAGTTCGTAGAGAAAGAGTTGGTCACATTAATTTAGTGGTACCTGTTGCTCACATATGGTATTTTAGATCATTACCTAACAAAATGGGATACCTTTTAGGGCTTCCATCTAAGAAGTTAGATATGATTATTTACTACGAGCGTTATGTAGTAATTCAGCCAGGTATTGCAAAAGGTATAGAAGGAGAGCCGTTACAAAAAATGGACTTTTTAACTGAAGAAGAATACCTAGATATTGTAGACGAGTTGCCTCAAGAAAATCAATATTTAGATGATACTGACCCAAATAAGTTCATCGCTAAAATGGGAGCAGAGTGTTTGATTGATTTATTAGCTCGTATTGATTTAGATGCCTTGTCTTTTGAATTAAGACACAAAGCAAATACAGAAACATCAAAACAACGTAAAACAGAAGCGTTAAAACGTTTGAATGTTGTGGAAGCATTCAGAGATTCTCAAAAAAATAGAGAGAACAATCCAGAATGGATGATTATGAAGGCTATTCCAGTAATTCCACCAGAATTACGTCCTTTAGTTCCTTTAGATGGAGGTCGTTTTGCAACTTCAGATTTAAATGATTTATACAGAAGAGTTATTATCAGAAACAATCGTTTAAAAAGATTGGTAGAGATCAAGGCTCCAGAAGTTATTTTACGTAATGAAAAACGTATGTTACAAGAATCAGTAGATTCATTATTTGATAACACACGTAAATCTTCAGCAGTTAAAACAGAATCTAACAGACCTTTAAAATCTTTATCAGATTCATTAAAAGGAAAACAAGGTCGTTTCCGTCAGAATCTATTAGGAAAGCGTGTTGATTATTCTGCACGTTCTGTAATTGTTGTTGGACCAGAATTAAAACTTTCAGAATGTGGTATTCCTAAGGATATGGCAGCTGAACTTTACAAGCCTTTTGTAATTCGTAAGTTAATAGAAAGAGGGATTGTAAAAACAGTAAAATCTGCAAAGAAAATAATAGACAGAAAGGAACCAGTTGTTTGGGATATTTTAGAGAATGTAATTAAAGGACATCCTGTGTTATTAAACAGAGCTCCTACCTTACACAGATTGGGTATTCAGGCATTTCAACCTAAATTAATCGAAGGGAAAGCAATTCAGTTGCATCCACTTTCATGTTCGGCCTTTAATGCCGATTTTGATGGGGATCAAATGGCAGTTCACTTACCATTAGGACCAGAAGCTATTTTAGAAGCACAAATATTAATGCTAGCTTCTCATAATATTCTAAATCCTGCAAACGGTGCACCAGTTACAGTACCATCACAAGATATGGTTCTTGGATTGTACTACATGACCAAAGAAAGAATTTCTACTCCAGAATTACCAATTAAAGGAGAAGGGTTAACGTTCTATTCACCAGAAGAGGTTACAATTGCTTTTAATGAGGAAAAAGTAGATTTAAATGCTGGAATTAAAGTACGAACTCAAGACATCGATGAGAACGGTGAACAAGTAACTAAAATTATAGCAACAACTGTTGGTAGAGTTTTATTTAATGAGGTTGTTCCTGCTGCTGCTGGTTATATCAATGAAGTATTAACTAAGAAAAACTTAAGAGGTATTATTGGAGGGATTTTAAAAGCTACCGATATTCCGACTACTGGAGAATTCTTAGACCAGATAAAAAACATGGGATATAAATTTGCCTTCCAAGGTGGATTGTCATTTTCATTAGGAGATATCATTATCCCTGAACAAAAGCAATCCATGATTGATGAAGCTAATAAAGAGGTGGATTTAATTGTAGGAAACTACAACATGGGTATGTTAACGCAAAAAGAGCGTTACAATCAGGTAATTGATGTTTGGGGTTCTACCAATAATCGATTGACTGAATTGTCTATGAAAAACTTGCGAGAAGATCAGCAAGGTTTCAATTCGGTATACATGATGCTTGATTCTGGTGCAAGGGGTTCTAAAGAGCAGATTCGTCAGTTAACAGGGATGCGTGGATTAATGGCAAAACCTAAAAAGTCAACTGCAGGTGGTGGAGAAATTATTGAAAACCCTATTCTTTCTAACTTTAAAGAAGGGTTGTCAATTCTTGAATACTTTATCTCTACACACGGTGCTCGTAAAGGATTAGCAGATACCGCCTTAAAAACAGCAGATGCGGGTTACTTAACTCGTAGATTGGTAGATGTTTCTCAGGATGTTATTATTACTGAAGAGGATTGTGGTACCTTAAGAGGATTGGAAGTGACTCCATTAAAGAAAAATGATGAGATTGTAGAATCTTTATCAGATAGAATTGAAGGACGTGTTTCTTTACAAGATGTATATCATCCATTAACAGATGAAATTATCTTACAAGCAAACCAACCAATCACCTTAGAATTAGCCAAAGCTGTTGAAGCTTCTGGAATTGATAGAGTAGAGGTAAGATCTCCTTTAACTTGTGAATCTTCAAAAGGAATTTGTACAAAATGTTATGGTCAGAGTTTATCAACTCTTAACAAAGTACAAATTGGAGAAGCAGTTGGTGTAATTGCAGCACAATCTATTGGTGAACCTGGAACTCAGTTAACATTACGTACATTCCACGTAGGTGGGGTTGCTGGTAATATTTCTGAAGAAAATAAATTAATAGCTAAGTTTGACGGTAAAGTTACGATTGACGATTTACGTACTGTAGTTGGAAAAGACGCTGAAGGAAAAGACGCTGATATCGTAATCTCTAGAACCGCAGAAATAAAAATTAAAGACAAGAAAACAGGAATTACTCAAAGTACGAATATCATTCCTTACGGTTCTATAATTTTTGACAAGGATAGAAAATCGATCAAAAAAGGAGATGTAATTGTTCAATGGGATCCATTTAATGGTGTAATTGTCTCTGAGTTTGAAGGAAAAGTGAAGTTTGACAATTTACAACAAGGGATTAATTACTCTGTAGAAATTGACGAGCAAACTGGTTTCCAAGAGAAAGTAATGATCGATTCAAAGAACAAGAAAATCATTGCATCTTTAATTATAGAAGATAAAGACGGTAATGCTTTACGTTCTTATAGTTTACCAGTAGGTGCACACTTAATGGTTAATGACGGAGATACTGTAGCTTCTGGACATACCTTAGTAAAAATACCAAGAAAATCTGGTAAAGCAGGAGATATTACAGGAGGTTTACCACGTGTAACAGAATTGTTTGAGGCACGTAATCCTTCTAATCCATCTGTTGTTTCAGAGATTGATGGTGTGGTTTCTTTTGGAAAAATTAAGCGTGGTAATAGAGAAATTATCGTTGAATCTAAAACTGGAGACATTCGTAAGTATTTAGTAAAACTTTCTAATCAGATTTTAGTTCAAGAAAATGACTTTATCAAAGCAGGGATGCCTTTATCAGATGGAGCAACGACTCCTTCAGATATCCTAAGAATAAAAGGACCTTCTGCTGTTCAAGAATACTTAGTAAATGAAATACAAGAAGTATATCGTCTACAAGGTGTGAAGATTAACGATAAACATTTCGAAGTTGTAGTTCGTCAAATGATGCGTAAAGTTAAAATTATTGATTCTGGAGATACATTATTCCTAGAAAATCAATTAATTCACAAAATTGACTTTATCAAAAACAACGATGCTATCTACGGAATGAAAGTTGTTGAAAATGCAGGAGATTCTGAAAATATAAAAGCAGGTCAAATTATTTCTGCACGTCAACTAAGAGATGAGAATTCTTTACTAAAAAGAAATGATCAAAACTTGGTAGAAGCAAGAGATGCGAAACCAGCAACTGCAGAACAAGTTCTTCAGGGTATTACCAGAGCATCACTTCAAACAAAATCATTTATCTCTGCAGCTTCCTTCCAGGAAACTACAAAAGTATTAAATGAGGCTGCTGTAAGTGGTAAAGTAGATACTTTAGAAGGATTGAAAGAAAATGTAATTGTTGGTAAGAAAATTCCAGCAGGTACAGGTATGAGAGCTTACGATCACATTATCGTTGGCCCTAAAGATGAAATAGAACAAAGTTTTTAATTCATATGAAAAGCCTCTAAATTATTAGAGGCTTTTCTTTTAAATATATTCTTATGGAAGAAAACAAAAACAAAGACGGACAAATTAATATAGAATTGGGTCAAGAAATTGCTGAAGGGACCTACTCTAATTTGGCGATTATTAACCATTCAATGTCAGAATTTATTGTTGATTTTATCAATATTATGCCAGGAGTACCGAAGGCAAAGGTAAAATCTAGGATTATATTAACTCCTCAGCATGCAAAAAGGTTGACAAAGGCTTTGGTAGATAATGTCAGAAAATTTGAACAAGCACATGGAGAAATTAAAGATTATGAACAACCTCCTATTCCAATAAATTTTGGACCAACAGGACAAGCATAATAAAAAAAGCGAAACATATAGTTTCGCTTTTTTTATTATTGTACCCTATTTATAATAACTTGATACAATTTGTGGAATTTACTTTTTAAAAGCATTGTTACTTTAGGATATTTAAAACTGATAAAAATAGTAAGAATCAGAAATAATACTGCCCCAACACTTACCTGAATGGGTGATAAAATTTTACCGATATTTTTAAATCCTATGCCAAAAAAGCTACCATATAAAATAATGAAGTGAATGACATATATAGACAGGGTATTTTTCCCAATTCTTTCAATTAATGGATATTTTAGATACTTTTCCAAACTGTAAAAAAAAGCAAAATATAAAAGCACATAGCCTAGCTTTGAAAATAGATAATTATAATTTGCAGCATTCCTAAATACTTCAATTTTAGTAGTGTCATACCCCAATAAAAGTAGGTCTGAAGAATAATAGATGAGTAACAATCCAATGCTTATAAAAGAAGAAATCGTTGTTATTTTAAAATATGTTTTATGAAGGTTCCAATAAAATAGTGTTGCTATAAAAGCTCCAAAAGAGGTGTATCCATACCAGGGTATAATTCGAAATACAGATCCATTATTTTTTGAAATATAATTGTGTATAAAAAGTGGTATATCTGCTATTTCTAAGCTTCTATACAAGGGTTCTGCTACAAAAATACATACTCCTAAAATTAGCATCATCACAGAAAACAGTAGTATTTTTTTGTTGCACAAATAAAAGATGCAGACTGTTAGTATTAAACTCAATCCGATACAATGCAGCACATCAACAGCTAAGAAAGAGGTGTTTTTATATCCCAAAAACCAATTGATGAAATTAATTCTTATGAGATATCCTATCGCAATTAAAGAAAGACCTCTAGTAATCCCTTTTTTCATTCTAGCCTTTTCCTCGCCTTTTTCTTTGGCTTTTATCAAGAGATAAGTGAAAATTAATCCAGAAATGGTAAAGAAAGTAGGAGCAGTAATCCCTCTAAAAAAAGACCATACTCTATAGGTATCAGCATTTAAATTTCGGTAAGAACTTTCTAACAGGGTGTCTATAAAATGTCCTTGAAGCATCATTAAAATGGCAAAGGCACGAACAATATCGATAAAGTATAACCTAATTTTCACACTTTATTAGCTTCAAAATAATTTAAATTGTCAACGTATGTTTAGTATCTGTAATTGATTTCCCAGCTTCTACAAAGGAACAACAATTGTATAACTATATTTTTCTTGTTCTATTTAGAAGCCAATAATCCGCTAAAACTAAGGCAGTCATTGCTTCTATAATAGGTACGGCTCTTGGAACGACACAAGGATCGTGTCTTCCTTTACCCGTAATTTCTGTGACCTCATTTTCTGAATTAATCGTTTGCTGAGAGCTCATAATCGTTGCCACTGGTTTGAAGGCAACTCTGAAGTAAATATCCATTCCATTGCTAATCCCACCTTGAATTCCTCCAGATAAATTAGACTCTGTAGAACCATCTGCATTAAATATGTCATTGTGTTCAGAACCTTTCATTTTAGCACCACAAAATCCACTTCCAAATTCAAAGCCTTTTACAGCATTGATAGACAACATCGCGTTTCCTAGTTGAGCATGTAGTTTATGAAAAATAGGTTCCCCCAATCCAACGGGTACATTTTGTGCGACACACATAATGGTTCCTCCTATGGTATCTCCTTCTTTTCTAATTTCCTTTATTCTGGAAATCATTTTTTCTGCCGTTGTTTCGTCTGGACAGCGAACAATATTATGTTCAGTTTTCGAAAAATCTAGCTCTTGATAAGGTTTGTCTATAAAAATATCACCTACAGAAGAGGTAAACGCATTGATATTGATATTGGCAATCAATTGTTTGGCTAATGCTCCAGCAACGACCCAATTGGCAGTTTCACGTGCAGAACTTCTTCCACCGCCTCTATAATCTCTAGTCCCAAATTTTTTGTCATAGGTGTAATCTGCGTGAGAAGGTCTGTATACATTGGTATTGTGATTGTAATCTTTAGATTTCTGGTTTGTATTTTTAATTATAAAACCAATGGAAGTTCCGGTTGTTTTTCCTTCAAAAATTCCAGATAAAAACTCAACAGTATCTGGTTCTTTACGTTGGGTAACTATTTTAGACTGCCCAGGTTTTCGTCTATTTAATTCGTTTTGAATAGCGTCAAAGTCAATAGCTACTCCAGCAGGAAAACCGTCAATTATACCTCCTATAGCGGTCCCATGAGATTCTCCATAGGTGGTTACTTTTAATAAATTTCCGAAAGAATTAAACGACATAAGTATACAATTAGAATTTTTTACAAATATACTAAACTAGTGATAAGAAATCTAGATTTAAGCTGTTTTGTGACGATTTCTAAAAAATAGATTTTAAGGATACTATCTGATTCTTAGAAAGATAGGATGGGTAGTGAACGATATTCAAAAATCTCAAAAAATAATCTGTTTTTTGTTTCAGAAAATGAAAAAGCTTTCTATATTTGCATCCGCATTCAGAGAATATCTGATGAGACTTCTGGAGAAATGGCAGAGTGGTCGAATGCGGCAGTCTTGAAAACTGTTGACTGTAACAGGTCCGGGGGTTCGAATCCCTCTTTCTCCGCCATTAAAAACCGTAACTACTTTATTAATAAGTCTTTACGGTTTTTTATTGTTGTGTTTAGTCAGTCGTTAGTCAGTTATTGTTTAAATGTACATTTTTTTTTATTATTCTAGTAATTGCTAAATAATTGCCTTGAGATATTATTACTGTCAATTTAATACTTGTATTTAATAATAGGATTTAACAATGATTTACTGCTGACTTTCCTTTTTGTAATACTGCACATTATAACAATAAAATACTAAACATTGATAAGAAACGTAAGGAAGTATCCTAAACTTGCTGATAAATCTTTATTAAAATAAAAGCTTCAAAAAAAAACGCCAAAAAATTCCAACCATAATTCTCAAAACAACACCCCCTATCGATTTTAAAAGTCGTTTTCTTTTTTTTTATAGTGTCTGTGAAATGTATATATAGCCCAACTACTATGTATATCTAATAGCTATTTTA
>CBFIGS010000028.1:0-7784 GCA_965662295.1 Polaribacter sp.
TACAAGTAAACCCTTTAAGTATGGAACGTATAATGCTCCTGCTATACCGAACCCACTGTGCGATCTAAAGACAAAAACACAGATAGTTTGCAAATAATCAAATACATCACTGTTTAGCTTTGCATCAAAGAGATGTTCATTTTCACCTTTTTTGTTTTTTGTTTGTTTTTTTACATCAATATCAAAGAATAGTAAGTTTGTAGAATTTTTACAGAACTCACCTCTAGTTCCTCCCTCATAAATACCTTTTAAAAAGTTAGGGGCATTATTCTTTGTTGTCTTCTTAGGTAATGTATTTATAAAACCTACTGCTTCTTCTAAGGAATAGTAATTGATTACTCCATGATTAAGACCCTTTGGGTTTTTCTCAGAATACCACTGATCTACGAGAGATATACATTTCTTAGTGAAATCTATATTTTCTTCAAGGTTCGAGAATTTAATATCAATAATAGTTTTCTTTTTAATACTACTTGTAACTTTTTTAAACTCCTCCATTACTTCTCTAGTTTTATAAATGCGTTTTCTACCTCACTTTTTTTGTATCTAATTAATCTACCTATAGCGTATTCAGTTAAAACGCCTTCTTTGCTCCAATTGATAACAGTTCCTACACAAATGCCTCCAATAAGTTCGGCTACTTGCTTTCTCGTTAGATAAGTTTCTGTTTCTTGTGGTTTTAAATTTTGAACTAAGTCTGTTATAAATGATTTAGTTTCTTCTAAAAAATCCTCTTTAAATTGTTTAGGTGTTACACCAATAAATTGAATTACTTCTTGTGCCATTTTTTATGTGTTTAAAAATTAATGTTGACACATAGGACCGATAGGCGTTTTTTAGGCTAGACATTTTATGCGAAGTTTTGATCTTAATAAACTTAAAATCACGCAAAAAGCCTATAAACATTACTGTTATAGGCTTAAAAAAAATAAATAAAAAAAATGCTATTAGACTTGGAAAAATGTAGTATCTAAAAAGAACCTAAACGGTTTCTATATTGTTTAGTCCTAAGTTGATTAGTTGTTTTCTTACTTCTGCTACTTTTTTACTGTCTTTTAAAGGGTTTTTATCTTGCATAACTTCGGTGCTTAAAATCGGATTGATATATGGCTGTATTGTTTTTTGATTGCAACCTGTAATTGCACTTAACAAAGATGCAATTTTATTAGTGTTTAAATAGGGCTCTCTTTTTTTTATGAACTCAAAAAAACCAATTAAACCGAGATACCTAATTTTATCTTTTGCATTGCTATCGCTTAAATCAATTAATGGTTCGTTGTCAAATTGAATAACAGAAGATCCTTTAGTAGCCATGCTTTTTACTTTACCTTCCTTTGTTATAGTGTTTTCTATTTCATAGCCTAAAGACTTCAATTTGTCTCTAAGATAATTTTGTGTTTTTTGGAGTGAGTAACCTATATTCTTTTTAAGACTCGTGTCAATAAAATCTGAAAATTGGTAACTGTTAATTAAATCTGTTTCATCAACTATAAAGTTGTGTTCTTCTGCATCTGTATAAATATCTTTGAAAGCTTTTAAGCGTGTTTCATAAGTTGAGGTATAAATATGATAATTGCATCCTAAAAAATAGCTATTAGCCTCTGTTAGTTTTTGGTATTCTTTAGAAAAACTTTGTTTTGTTTGTTGTTTAAGTTTGTAGTCTGGAGATGCTTCATATTCTTCTTGTTGAATTTCAGGTGGAGGTAAGAACTTAAACTCATGAGGTAAATCTTCGTAGTCATATTGAGCCATCCATTCATCATATTTTTTTTTATACTTAATTGTCTGTCTAAATTCTATTGGTATCATTATTTATTGATTTGAAGCATTTTTAATTACAGTCAATTTAACTGCTTTATTATTACTATGGTTGACTTCTGTTTCATTATCCCAAACTTTAGCTAATTGTAAGGCAAAATCATTTGCTTCTTTGCCAATGTAGCCTAAAAACATAGCTTCGGATGAATGCCCAGTAATTGCTCTTAATATTGGGGTTGGGTACTGTTTTAATCCGTAAAAATTAGTAGCAAAACTTCTTCTGCAAATATGAGACGAGACAAGCATCCATTTTGGATAAATTGCTGTTTCATATCTGTTAGTCTTAGGGTTGTTTAAATTGCCTTTTGTTGGTGTATCTATCCCTGCTAATCTACAAACTTCTTTTAAATGACGGTTAAATATCGTACTATTGCTTCCTTCATTTTTGGAAAAAATGGGAGGGAATTGTCCTTCTCGTTTATCCATTATCTTCTTTACCTCTTTGTGCAAAGGAATGTAGACAGTTTTTTTGGTTTTCTTTTGTGTTACTTCAATAAATTTATAGCCTTCGTTTTCGATTAAGTATTTATCTGTTAATCTTAGTAAATCACTTACACGTTGACCAATATAACACCCTATTATTAACCAATCCCTTGTAGTGTCATAGATTTCGGTTTCAAATTTAGCTTTTATCAATAGTTCTATTTCTTCAAAACTTAAAGTAACAATAGGTGGTTTTACTGTAAAGCCTTTGAAGTCGTCAATTTGTGGGCTTAAAGTTATGCCGTTTTTTCGTGCATCTAAAAGTATTGTTTTAACAAAACTTAAATATCTACCTGCTGTATTATCCCCAATATTATCTTCCTCTGTCAAATATCTGAAAAACTCATCTTTAAATTGTAAGTCAACTTCTTTTAATAAATAGGTGCGTTTACTGAACTTTTCAAAACCAATTAATTTTTTAACAATAGTAGTGTATTTTGTAACAGTGTCTTTACTCGTTCTCGTTCCTTTTTTTGTTATTCGATGGGGTAATTTTTCTAAATACTCTTTTCCGTATTCAGTTAAATATTCGGTTTTGTTTGGTTTTGTACGTCCGTGAAATTCATCTACAACGGATGCTAACCAATTGCCATTAATTAAAATACCTTTTGTGTAATCATCATTATATCTCTTAATTATGTATATGTCTAATTCTTTTAACTTGTTCTTTAGTTGCTTACTGCTCGCATCATTTGTTTTGGGATAACCTGTCTTTGTACTCCAATTTTTGAAATCAATAACAAATCCTGTTTTTCGTTTGTAGCTAATGTTTTTGCTTAATGATAGCCTTGAATATACTGGTGCAGTAGAACTTCTACTTTGAAGTAAATATTTGATTGTAGCCATACTAGTAATAAATTTATATTGCAATATAACAAAAAAAATATAATTTAGTCAGCGGTTAGTCAGTCATTTTTATTTTTAATTGATACTTATTGTAACTTGTTGTTACTCCTAAAACACCTTATATTGTTAAGTTTATAGCAATTCATTGAAGTGAAGTAGTGTTTTCAATGTTTTTAAAAAATGATTGAAATAATAGTTTTAGAGCCTCTTTCTCCGCAAAAGGAAACCCACAACGTTTGTTGTGGGTTTTTTATTTTCCAAAAAAACCAAACTTGTTTGCTTTTTTTGGAAAATAAAAAAGACAAAATTCTTGGAAAGAATTTGGGTTTTTATGCTTGCCCAGGATAACCCACAGGGATGCACGAAGTGAATCCCGATTTGTTTCAATTAATAGGTTTCTCTATTTAAAATAGATATCTACGTGGTAGGTAAATAATATTGTATGAATACGATAATCCTCTTATCTTTGAGAAGTACAAAACTAATTTAATGAGGTATCTCGTAGTTTATTTCCTTTTTTTAATAGCCAATGCAACAGCACAAACGGTAAGAATAAATGAAGTAGTTTCTTCCAATTCTGTTTATATAGACGAAGATGGAGATACCCCCGACTGGTTAGAAATCTACAATTACGGATCACAAGATGTTTCTATCAATGGGTGGTTTTTGTCTGATGATCCAGAGACCCCTGAAAAGTGGACATTTCCTAATATAAAACTTTCACCAGATGCGTATTTGCTTTTGTGGGCCTCTTCCAAAGATCGCTCTAATATCAGTTACTCTAGAACCCTCATCAATCGGGGAGATACTTTTCAATATCTGCTTCCAACCTCTGAACCCAGTTTTAATTGGAAAGCACTCAGTTTTGATGACTCTAGTTGGTCTGAAGGAGCCTCTAGTTTTGGTTATGCAGATGGAGATGACGCGACAATAATACCGAATGGCTCTAGATCTGTATATCTTAGAAAGACTTTTACGATATCGGAGGTTTCAGCTGTTTCTTCATTAATTTTAGACATGGATTATGATGATGCTTTTGTGGCTTATATAAATGGTATAGAAGTGGCACGTGCAAATATAAATGGTGTGCCTCCTGCCTATGATGCTGGAACGATTACTGATCATGAAGCACAATTATATTTGGGAGGAACCCCCGAAAGATTTCAGATCTCAGATTATAGTTCAATCTTAAACGATGGAGAAAATATACTAAGCATTCAAGCCCATAATATAAGTGAAGGTTCTTCAGATTTTACCATCATTCCTTTTTTGTCTGCAGTGTTTTCATCTCCGAGTAGTGTGGGTGTTGAACCTCCAGTTATTTTGGGATTATCGACTAATAATTTTCATACCAATTTTAAAATTTCCTCAACTTCAGAGACACTTATTTTAACAGACAACATAGGAACGCTCATTGACGAAATTACTGCAGAGAAACTTCCTCCAAACACATCGATAGGAGTTTCTAAAAGCTCTGAAAATGTGGTAACTTACTTGGAGACCACACCAGGAAGTGAGAATTCTAGTAATGAATTTTTAGGAGCTGTCCAAAGTGAGGTTCTTTTTTCACAAGAAGGAGGACTAATAAATGGGCCTGTAAGTCTAACATTATCGGGTAATAATTCAGAAGAATTTATACGGTATACACTCGATGGAAGTGCTCCTTCAGAATCGTCATTCGTTTATACGACTCCAATTCAGATCAATACTAATATGAGTGTGCGAGCAAAAATATTTTCACAAAATTATTTACCCTCAGCAACTTATACCAAATCGTTTATTCTGGGTGCTAATCACGAATTAGATGTCATGTTATTGACAGCAAATCCCTCAGATTTTTTTGATTCAGATACCGGAATTTATGTTTTTGGACCTGATGGAACTTACGATACAAATATTCCTTATTATGGAGCGAATTTTTGGGAAGATTGGGAGCGACCAATTCATTTTTCTTTTCATGAAAAAGAAACAGATAATTTTGTAGCGTTCAACGCTGGAGTAAAAATTTTTGGAGGGTGGAGCAGAGGTCAAAATGGTCAGCGCTCTCTTTCGTTCTTTGCGAGAGGTCAGTATGGAGATTCTAAATTTAAGCACCCTTTTTTTAACGAACTCAATTATCGTGAATTTCAATCTTTGATATTAAGAAATTCCGGTCAGGATTGGATGCGGTCTTCAATAAAAGATATAACACTTACAAGTCTAATGCGGGGTTCTGGCCAAGATTTTCAAGAGCATAATCCTGTAGCAACTTATATAAATGGTGTGTATTGGGGGATGTATAATTTACGAGAGAAAATCAATGAGCATTCGTTGGCTTCTAAGCATAACATAAATGCAGATGATATTACGCTGTTAACTAATAATGCAGAAGAAATTGAGGGGAGTAATAAAGAATACTATGAATTAATCAATTATATAGAGACGACTGATTTAACGATTGATTCAAATTTTGAATATGTAGCGGAACAAATAGATTTAAAGGCCTATGCTTTATATCAAGCATCAAATATTTTTTTTAGTAATACTGATTGGCCTGGAAATAATATTAAATTTTGGAAACATCCAGCTGGGAAATGGCGTTGGATTATGTATGATACAGATTTTGGCTTTGGACCCTTTTTTAACACAAATAATTTTAACGATGATACCCTTAGTTTTGCATTGAATCCCAATGGCCCAGGTTGGCCTAATCCACCATGGTCTACTCTCTTGTTTAGAAGATTGATTACAAATATTGGATTTAGAAACACTTTTATAAACCGATACGCAGATGAACTAAACACTCGATTCTTGTCTGCAAATGTGATTTCACATATCGATCAGATATACAATTCGATTCAACCAGAAATAAATGCCCATTATTCACGTTGGAAATCCGACCCCTCTCTTGTTAATTTTGGTAATAATATTACCAATATAGAAGGATGGGTGGGCTATTATATCAATGTAATGAAAACGTTTGCTAGCAATCGGCCGGAAATTGTAAAAAATCATCTCAAATCTACATTTAATTTACCCAATATCCATCCAATAACCATCAAAAATCTTTCTATTTCTAAAGGATTTGTGGCAGTGAATGAAAATTTAAAAATTCAAGAATCCATATGGACTGGAGCGTATTTTCAAACGGTTCCTATACAGTTAACAGCAATTCCTGAGGTAGGTTTCGAGTTTTCTCATTGGAGTGGAGATCTTTATTCTAATCAAGCAACGATAAACATTGACTTAAATGACTCTTTTCAAGTAATTCCAAATTTTGTCATCTCTACTAGCGAGAAACCCCTAGTGATCAACGAAATTAATTATAAATCAAGTAGTGATTTTAATGCTGATGATTGGGTGGAGTTGTACAATCCGAATGCAGTTCCTTTGGACATCTCAAATTGGCAAATAAAAGATAACAATGATCAACATATTTTTACCATTCCCGAGGGTACTTCCATTGAAGGAGATGGATATTTAGTATTTGTTAAGGATGCTTCAGATTTTACTTCTGTCTATCCAGAAATAACAAATTACATTGGAGAAATTGGTTTTGGATTTGGAACCTCTGATGCTGTAAGGCTGTATAATAAAGACAATGTTCTTCAAGATGAAGTAAGCTATACCAATGAATCACCTTGGTCAGATTGTGCAGATCAAACAGGGAATACCTTAGAATTAATGACCCCAGATTTAGACAATGCTTTACCAGAAAGTTGGAGTTGTACCAACCCTAATGGGAGCCCAAATGCTAAAAACACGTCCAGACTTTCTTTTAATGAATACGTTACAACTGAGGTGAAAATTTATCCAAATCCCGTTCGAGATGAATTGTATATATCTGGGGTGTCGGGTCAATTTGAAGTTCAGGTGTTTACACTTACTGGGCAAGAAGTTCATAGTGATACTGATACTTATAAAGTAGATGTCCATAAACTAAAGAGAGGAATGTATTTTATGAAAATAAACAAAGGCTCAGATACTACTCTTTTAAAATTTGTAAAGTATTGATCTAATTTTTTAAAGCCTTGATATATATATAGCGCAATTGAAAGAAATTGACTTTTTCCCTCTAAAAACTTATCAAATAGCAACATTATAAGAATAGATGATTTATCAACTAGTACTGATAGATAAAATCAACCACTAAATTGTTAAAATCAACCCGATTGTTTATTATTTTTACACATGGATTTATTTACTTCTGACAAGATCAAAAACATTCTTCCTTATGATGGGGTTACTCACTACCACGGAAAAATTTTAAATAAAAACCAATCTGACTTTTATTATAAAATCTTTATGGAAACCATTCAGTTTAAACCTGACGAAGCAATTATATTTGGTAAAAAAATAATTACCAAACGAAAAGTTGCTTGGTATGGAGAATCAGCATATTCATATACTTATTCTAAAGTAACAAAGCAAGCAAGTATCTTTACCAAAGAATTGTTAGCATTAAAAGACATTGTAGAAAAAGAAAGTGGAGAAACCTATAATTCATGTTTGTTAAATTTATATCATTCTGGAGAAGAGGGAATGGGATATCATTCCGATGGTGAGAAAATGCTGAAAAAAGAAGGAGCCATTGCTTCCGTATCTCTAGGGGCAGCGCGAAAGTTCTCTTTTAAGCATAAAGAAAACAAACAAAGAAT
>CBFIGS010000029.1:0-6722 GCA_965662295.1 Polaribacter sp.
AATGTTCTCGTAGCAGGAAGTTATGTTTTTGGTGCAGAAGACCCTATCAATACAATTGCAAATTTAAAAAATATCGTTGCATAGATTGTACGCTGTTGTAGACATAGAAACTACAGGCAATGGATACAAGGGTCAAAAAATAACCGAAATCTCCATTTTTATTTTTGATGGAGAAAACGTACTTGACGAATTTACAACCCTCGTTAATCCAGAAGCACCCATCCCAACATTTATTACCAACCTTACAGGCATTAATCAAGCAATGGTTCGAAATCAACCTAAGTTTTATGAAATTGCAAAAAAGGTTGAAGAAATTACCAAAGACACTATTTTTGTTGCTCACAATGTAAACTTCGATTACAACATTATTCAGGCAGAATTTAAAAGTTTAGGATTCAATTTTAAGCGGAAAAAGTTGTGTACCGTTCGTTTGTCAAGAAAAATAATTCCAGGATTAAAATCGTACAGTTTAGGAAATATTTGTGCTCATGAAGGGATTTCTATTTCAGCAAGACATCGAGCAAGAGGTGATGTAGAGGCTACTGTAGAATTGTTTCGAAGACTCATTGAAAGAGATGACAACTTTACCATCAATTCTTTTTTAAACCCAAAATCTAGACAGGCTACCTTACCGCCACTTTTAGACAAATCTGTAGTTGATAACTTACCAGAAAAACACGGTGTTTATTACTTTAAGAACACAAAAAAAGAGGTAATTTATGTGGGTAAAGCAAACAATATAAAACAGCGAGTGATCAGTCATTTTTACGACAAAAAGAAAAAAGAAATCTCGATGTGTTTGGAAACTGCTGATATTTCGTATACAGAAACTGGAAGTGAAATACTTGCTCTTTTACATGAATCATCAGAAATAAAAAAACGATATCCAAAATTTAATCGAGCACAACGCCGAGCTGGTGAAGCAGTAGGATTGTTTTGGTACGAAGATCAAAAAGGAATTATTCACCTCGCGTATAATCGGCTTAAATTAGCTCCAAATGCAATTGGAAAGTATTATACTGTAGCAGAATGTAGAAATCATTTAGAATACTTGTGCAGCGAATTTGACCTGTGCCCAAAATATTGTCATTTACAAACCAATGTTTCGAGTTGTTTTCATTACCAACTGAAAGAATGCAAAGGTATCTGTTGTGATAAAGAATCTGTAAAATCCTACAATATTCGCGTAAAAAAAGCCATAAAATCTGTTGGGATAGGTGCCAAAAATTTAGTGATTCGAGAAAAGGGAAGAACCGAAAATGAAATTGGATTTGTCTTAATTTTGAATGGTATATACTTGGGTTTTGGCTATGTAGATAAAGACCAAGAATCACAACTAGAACATCCAGAAGAATATCAATTTTTTGTACAACTCCAAAAAGACAACCGAGATGTACAACGAATTATTTCCTCTTATCTCAAGAAAAAAAAGAACCTTAAAGAACTCGAAAATGAAAAAGACATCCTCTAAAATTCATATTATTGGCGCAGGGGTTAGTGGATTAATTGCCGCCCAAGTTTTAGAAAATTATGGCTATCAACCAACTATTATTGAAGCCACTAATTCTGTTGGAGGACGAGTAAAATCTGACCTTGTCAATGGGTACTCATTAGATCGCGGTTTTCAGGTTTTATTAACTTCGTATCCAGCAGCCAAAAAATATTTAGATTTTGAAACCCTTACCGTACAAAAGTTATTGCCCGGTGCTGTTATTTTTAAAAACGGAAAAGCACAAACGATTGGAGATCCCTTGCGTTCCATTTCTTTATTGATACCAACACTATTTTCTTCTATTGGAAGCCTTTCTGATAAACTAAAAATTCTAAAACTGAATACTCTTTTAAAGAAAAAAAATATTGGCACCATTTTTAAAGAAGACGAAAAAACCACCCTTCAGTATCTAAAAGATATTGGTTTTTCAGAAGAGATGATTCAAACTTTTTTCAAGCCTTTTTTTAGTGGAATTTTTTTAGAACCCAACTTAGACACTTCAAGTAGAATGTTTGAGTTTGTCTATAAAATGTTTGGTGAGGGATTGGCCGTATTACCGAAAGCTGGAATTCAGGCAATTTCAGATCAATTAAAAGACAACTTAAAAAACACAAAAATTCTTTTAAACTCTGAAGTAGCATCGTTAAAAGATAAGGGTATTATTTTGAAAGACGGTTCAGAAATAGAAAGTGATTTTACCATTGTTGCCACAGAAGCAAGTCAGTTAGTTGCCAACCTAAAAAATCAAGAAACTCTTTGGAAAACTTGTGATACCTTGTACTTTGAAACTTCGGAAAGAATCATTTCAAGACCCTTAATAGGATTAATTGCTGATGAAAATGCACTGATGAACAATCTATTTTATCATACATCAATAAAAACTGCAACCCAAGGAAAAGGTGAATTATTGTCAGTTACCATTGTGAAAAATCATGACCTTTCTGAAAAAAAGTTGATTCAACAAATCACTAAAGAATTAGAAGATCTCTGTGGAATAACAAATACAACATTCATAAAACGATACCAAATTAAGAAGGCCTTGCCAAAACTAGACGACCTCCAATATGAAATTTCAAGTACTGAAACAAAGCTAACTTCTTCGATATTTTTGGCAGGAGACCAACTTTTAAACGGGTCTTTAAATGCGGCAATGATTTCGGGTGAAAGAGCTGCCATGGGGGTTATTGGAACCCTGCAAGATGGAATTATTGTAGATGAATTAAGTTCTTAATAGAAGGTTAAACACTTAAATTTTCAATAACAATTTTCTTTATTTTTCTGTTCAATGATTTTAAAGCATTAAAGCTGGTATGTTCTAAAACAATCACAACCAGATTGTCTTCTAAATACCTTGTAAGTCCGGTACTAAATCCATTCCATTTACCATAATGGTAAATACTATTTTCTTCTTTAGTATCAATTCTAAAACCAAATCCATAAGGGATTTTTCTACCGTACACACTTTCTCCTTTTGAATACATAAGCGCTAATGATTTTTTTGTGAGAAAACTACCTGAATTTAGTCCTTTTGTCCACTTAAACAAGTCTTCTGCCGTAGTATATACGTTTTTATCGCCCACAATAGCATCATTTACAGTACTTGGAATCTTTATATGTCTCCATCCTTTATACAATCGATAACCATCTAATTGATGCTCTCTAATAGAATCATTCTCAAAACTGTATACATATGAATGATTCATTTGTAGTGGTTCAAAAATATTCTTTTTTAAAAAAGAGCTAAAAGAAGTGCCAGAAATTTTTTCAACAATAGAAGCGAGCACAAAGTAACCCGTATTGGAATAATCAAAATTACGTCCAGGTTTAAAATACCGCTTTACATCAGTCGATGCCAAAAACTCCATCATTTCACTATTTGTAGGGGCCTTTTCTTGCTGCCACTTATGCTCTGCTATCCAAAAATATTTTGGCAAGCCTGCGGTATGGTTCAAAAGATTTTTAATCGTTACCGCTTCATAAGGGAAGTCGGGGAAATAAGTATTTACAGTGTCTGTAAGTTTAATTTGATTTCTTTCATTTAATAACATAATGGCTGCTGCAGTAAACTGCTTACTTACTGAAGCTAGTTGAAATACAGACTCCTTATTTAAGAGTGTTTTCTTTTTAAAATCTGCAGTCCCTATCTGATTTTCATATACTATTTTTTCATTTTTTGCAACTAACACTGCTCCATGAAAATCATGCCTTTTGTGAATACGCTTTAATAATGAATCTAATTTATGATGAACATTTTTTGTAAGCTTTTCTGGATAGTGAACTATTAAATTTGGAGCTACTTCTTTTAACTTTTTAGGAGGTAATTGTTCATTTACTATTAGCTCTTTAGAGGAGGATGTGTGGGCTATAAAAGAGAATAGACCTAAAAAAAGTAGGAATAAGAAGGATATTACTTTGGGATATTTTTTTAAATACAATTATCGAACTTTAATATGCAATTTACCAATCATTTTTTAGATATTCAATACCCTTTTGTAATTTCTACAATTCAAATATTCGCCTCACTATAAAAACATTCCTAGATTAATAAAATAGCACATTATTTCAACAAGATTAGAAGGATTTTAAATGATACTTTGTTTCATTTTTTTGTTGATTCATTCCTGACCCAAACTTGTGGAAGTTCGAACTTTTTGAGAAATTAGAATGAGTGTCTCAAATTTAATTTATTGTGAAAAAAAAGCACAAAATGAATATTTAAAAAATTTTGTAACCTAGTCAATCCAACCACCGATGTTCTCGCGAAGCTCAGCTCCATAACCTTTTACTTTAGCTTTTAATGCATCTGAACTATTACCTACTACAAGGACACGTTCTAAACTAAAAATAGTCATGAATTTTTTAGCAAATTCACTTGATTCAAAATTATTAAGATGATGAACAAAATCGGCAGAATCATAATACTTCTCAATCAAGTTTACATGCTTTCCATCGGCAGAAATAAAATATCCAAAATCATATGTATTTGGCTCAGTTTCTCTAACAAATTTTGTAAAGTTGATCATAAATTCTTTAACGTCATTTCTAGCAAAACCATCATTAACTTTCAAGTCTGCTAAACCCATCACTTTTGTTGATGAATTGTTCACTCCTTCAAAGGCTTTTATTTCTTTTTGTAAAGCAGATGGGTCCATATAACGCCATATTTTAGAAATTTTATCTCCCTTCCACAAGCTCACACAATGAAATGGTATAGTCGTCTCTGCTCCTGTAAAATTACCTTTACCAGACCACATTGACCAAAAAGCTGTGTATACATGCCCATTGGCGTCTGTATATGTTTTGATGTTATCAGTAGTACATTTAATTCCACTAAACAAAGCATGTGTCAATTTATCAGCTTCAATTAAACCCTTATTCCCCCCAGTATTGGAAACAGTTTCCCCATTTTTTTGATTATTGGAAAACTGATCGTAGAGTTCTAAATCTTCTGCAAATAGGGCTTCAGCTACACTCGAATCGTTATTCATGTAGGCGTCTATATGACTTTTAACTTTTAACGATTTAGCATCCATAGATACTACTTTTTCGTTATTATTTGAGCACGCCAGAACTGTAATAGCAAAAATTGCTAACAATAGTTGATTTTTCATGATTCGTTATTTAAAGGTTCAATATGTTTTGATTTATTTTTTATGTAGTTGAATACTTACTCTTCTTGACTCCATTTTCTAACACCTGTAATTTTTCCATTTCTAATGTAGTGTCGCTCATAGAACCTATATTTTTCGATTGTTCCGTCCTTTTTGTAACGCTTCTCACTAAAAGGAAACATAACAATTGTTAAGTCTTTATCGTAGGATGGAATCACAGGCATCACATCATAGACCCAACGCGTTATTGAGTCATAGGGTTCATGCATGGCTTTTATTAATTTTTTACCTGTTTCTAGATCCATTATTACTTTTTCTAAACCTTTCTCAGGATAGAAAAAGATTGAATCTGTAAAATGTTCGGTTGAAAGAAAATCTATATCTTTTCGAACAAAAGCATCAGAAAAATCGATTGCTAATTGCCCAACCTCATCACTGGCAAATGAATAAGTTGCTCCTTTTTTAGGGCCATTAAGAATTTTTCCGCCACTTGCCTTTGTTGATATCTCATTTGAAGTAGTCCCTGAACATCCAATTAAAAATACTGAGAAAAAGGCTATTAAATTAATTATCTTCATATTGTTTAAATTAGTTTTGTTTTGCAATTTAAAAATAAAAATGAATTATCAAAAAAAAAAGAATTGAAATTTCTTAGGATAGAAATAAAAAAACAAGCTTTATATAAAAGATTAGCTGCACTGATCCTCAATGTTCTCCATGCTGAAAACCCACGATATAGGATTGGCTGCGCCCCTATTGTAGGACAATTACATTAAGTTTCAAAAACAGGGTAGACAGATACAACAGAGACACTATTAGATACTATGTATCACATTCAGATGAATTTAGTAAAAAACATAGAAACTGGATAAATACTGGTATCAAAATTGAAAGAAAAAATATAGAAACAGTCCGATAGTATATATCACCCATTTAATCCAATAAATCAAAAGTTCGAATCGGAAAAAAGACGTTTTTAATTTGTAATTATTAACTTTAAAAATACAAAATCCCTAAACTAAAAAAATGTCAAAAGATTTATTGGAAAAACTGCGAATTGTATCAACTAAAACAAGTTATCTGTATGAACTTTATAAAGATAAAAACCTAAAACAACTTCCTAATAATGTTCTTAGTCCTAAAATAATAGAAATATTATCACAATTTGAAAAATCTATTGAACATATAAATAAAAATTAGAAGATTTTGATAAAGAATTTTAAAATAAATATGGATTAAAAAGTCCATTGGTGCGCCCCTAACCCACTTAAAACACAAAAAAAAGAGCTCTTCACTACTCACGACATAGGATTGGCTGCGCCCATCCTAACAAAGCTCCGCTTTGAAAATAGTTCAATCAAAAAAACGCTCAAGCAAGCTTGGCGTTTTTTTGATTGAACTATTTATTCGTGACCCAAACATACAGTAGTTCAGACTTTTTGAGTGGTATTAGTGATATATAGTCAAAAAAATATTCCCAGAAATAAAAAATTATTTTTGGGAATAATCCGTGTATTGGTTTGGGATTTAATTGTTTTGCAACACAAAAGGCTTATTCACCCCATTGCCCTATTTTCAAAACCTTCTCTGGAATTCTTAGAAAAGCTTTGTGCTTCCCA
>CBFIGS010000030.1:0-6432 GCA_965662295.1 Polaribacter sp.
TCCACTTTGACTCCTCTGATAGATAAAAGTTCTTCTACATCTCTATAGCTAAGTCTAAACCTTAATTTGAAGTAAACAGCTTGTAATATGATTGCTTTAGGAAAACAGTGACCTTTGAACATCTTTTGGAAGTAAATATAATAAATTTGATTTTCCCTTACATTAGATGCGACAGAACCCCTGTTGTATCCTGTCGAATAAAATATGGTAATCTTAAATTTCTCAACCATAATATTACAGGATGGTTAATAGTACTATTTAAAATATATTTCGGAATATAATTTAAGTTTATCAATATAACTTAGGTTAGAATAATTCGAGAAAAATATCATAAATCTTAGAATGGAGAACTCAACTTCATTAGAAAAAAGGATACATAATGAGAAAGTCATTTTTTAAAAAGGTAATAACTAAGGTATGTTTATTATTAATTCTTAGTGTTTTGTTCAATTTATTATCATGTAAACGCACGTTAAATGGTGTTGAAGTAAACGATTTAAGGTGCGAATATCGATTAAATCCTTTAGGAATTGATAATACTATACCAAGATTAAGTTGGATATTAAGTCAAGAGAATTTTACAAGAGGACAAAAACAAACTGCTTATCAAATTTTAGTAGCAAGTAGTTTAGACAATTTAGAAAGTAATAAAGTTGATGTTTGGAATTCTGGGAAAGTAGACTCTAATCAGTCTGTAAATATTACTTATGCTGGTAAAGAATTACAATCTGCAAAACAGTATTTCTGGAAAGTAAAGGTCTGGGATAAAGATAGTGATGCTTCTAATTGGAGTGAACCTGCCAAATTTTCTATGGGATTATTGAAACAATCGGATTGGAAAGGAGATTGGATTTTAAAATCAGATCAGAAAAAAACTGACCATAATTGGTATAGAAAAAACGTGATGCTTTCAGATAAAGCTTCATCAGCATTTGTGTTTGTGGGGTCTTTTGGGTATCATGAATTGTATGTAAATGGAGAAAAAATTACAGAAAACGTGATGAATCCTGTATCAACATACATGAAAAAAAGGATTGCCTATTTAACCTACGATATTTCTGATAAACTAAAAAAAGGAGACAATGTTATTGCTATTTGGCACGCTGCAGGTTGGTCTCGTTGGCGAAGAATTAGAGAATACAGGAACATCCCTTTTGTATTTAAAGCACAGGCTGAAATTGTAGCAGGAGGTAAACAAATCACACTAAAAACAGATACTTCTTGGAAAACAAAAAAAAGTTATACCGAATATTATGGCGACTGGGATATTTTACATTTTGGAGGAGAAACAATAGATGATAGAAAACGAGAAGACGATTGGAATACACCAGAATATGATGATAGCAATTGGATGAATGCAAGTTCGTATAATCACGAAGAACTGAATGCGAAAATTCCTGAAGGAAATAACATCAGTTTTGCATTAAATAGCAGAAAAAATAGAGAAGTAAGAGCAATTTACACTCCAATTAAGGCAAAATTAAGTGCTCAAATGGTAGAGCCTCAAATAAAATTTAAAGAAATAAAGGCGATTGGAGTTGATAAAAATGGTGATGGAACTTACAGAATTGATATGGGAGAAAATTATACTGGTTTTTTCGAAATTGATTTGTATCAAGGGCAAGAAGGCGATTCTATTTTATTTGAAATTAGCGACAGAACAGAAGTACAATCGAATTGGAAACAGAAAAGCAAATACATTTTTGGGAAATCTGGAAAAGGGAAATTTCAAAATCGATTTAATGTTGCAGGTGGACGTTGGATTACCGTTCATGGATTAAAATATCCACCTAAAAAAGAAGATGCAACAGGTTATGTTGTTACAAATAATCGGAAACAGATTAGTAGTTTTAAATCTTCAAGTGAGCAATTGAATCAGATTTATCAAGTGAACTTAAATACTTATTTAGCCAATACTATGGATGGTATTTTGGTTGATTGTCCTCATCGTGAACGACGAGGTTGGGGAGAAGTTACAGTAGCTGCTATGTATGGAGATGCATTACCAAATTTTGAAAGTGGCGCTTATATGGATCAGTATTTACAATATACAAGAGATGCACAATTACCAGATGGAAAAACGCGTGCTGTGATTAATGAAGAAGATCGTCCGTTTTTAATGTGGAAAGCTAATAATCCGCTAACAGTTTGGGAAACCTACAGAATGTTGGGTGATAAAAAAGTTTTAAAAGACAATTATAAGTCTATGCAAAAATGGATGACTTGGTTGTATGAAAATTCAAATTATGAAACAGGAGGAGCAATAAAAGCAGGAAAACAAGGGTTGAGAGAATTCCCAGGATTGGGAGATTGGTGTACGCCAAGAGGAAACTTCTGGACAAGTAGTAACTCGACAGAAGCTATTCATTTTAACAACTGTTTGTATGCGTTTATGTTAGAAAATGCAATGAATATTGCAGACGTTTTAGGAAAAATCGAAGATGCTAAAACTTATGAGGATCGTTTGAAAGTCCAAAGAGAAGCGACACATAAACTATCTTATAATGCACAAACTGGTAAATATGTAAAAGGCTATCAAGTAGATCAAGCTTTTGCCTTAATATCTGGCATAACACCAGCATCAGAAAAAGAGAAAGTGGAAGCCAATTTAGTAGATAATGTATTATATAAATTTCCATATTATGACACAGGAAGTTCAGGACAGGCATTATACACTCGTTATTTTACAGAATATGGTGAACGTATGGATTTAATTTACGAGCTATTAAGAGACAAACATCACCCTAGTTATGGCTATTTTTTGGAACAAGGAAAAACAGTTTGGCCAGAACGTTGGTCTGCAGTTGGAAATAGTCAAATTCATACCTGTTATACAGGAATTGGCGGATATTTTTTAAAAGGTTTTGGCGGAATTCGTCCTAACCCAGAACAATTGGGTATGCAAAATATAATTGTAAAACCTGCACCTGTTGGCGATTTAACTTTTGCAAATACAAGTTATAAATCTATGTATGGAAGTGTAGTTGTAAATTGGAAAAAGCAAAATGAAGGCGCAACTTTTCATATTGAAATTCCTTTAAATACAACCGCAAAAGTGTACTTGCCAGCAAAAAGTAAAGAAGGAATACAAGAAAACGATGTTTTAGCTGAAAATGCTGAAAACGTAACTTTTGTTGGAACAGAAAAAAGTAAAGCTGTTGGTAATTATATCATCTACAATATAACATCTGGAGTTTACAATTTTAAGGTGGATGAATTACCTAAGATTAAATTTCCAGAGCCTTTAAATCAAATTACAAACCTTGCAAAATTAGGAAGAATAAACGCATCATCTATGTTTATTAAAACAGAAAAATTGCCAGTTTTTGAAGCTTTTCGAGTAAATGATGAAAATGCTGAAACGCGTTGGCTAGCTTCAGAAACAAAAAGTCAATATTTGGAAGTAGAATGGATAAAACCACAAACTTTTAATCATGTTGTTGTTGATGAATTTGAGAATAATATCACTTCTTATAAATTACAATATTGGTATAATGGAACTTGGAAGGATATTGTAATAGGAACTAGTTGTGGCGCAAACAAAATCCATCAATTTGATCAAATTAAATCAATAAAAGTTAGAGTATTTATTGTTGATGCAAAACAAGCACCATCAATAAAAGAAATCAAAATTTTTAATTTATAGTGCATGAGAACCAATAGACGCGATTTTATAAAAAAGATGTCAGCATTGGGTATAGCTGGTGCAACATATCCTCTTTTATCTGCTTGCTCAAGTAGAAATGGAAGTGAATATTTAAACAAAAAGATTACAAAAATCGAAATATTTCGATATGATATTAATATACCCCGTTATTTTTCTTGGGGAACTTGGCACAACCGTCAGCATTTATTTATTAAGATTTCAGCAGGAGATTTTTATGGTTGGACAGAATCACCTGCCTCAAAAAATAATCCATATTTTAAACCAACTGCTTGGGTTAAATATCTAGAACAATTTAAAGGATTAACCTTAGGGGAAGCTCAAAAACTATTAGCATCAGAACAAGTATTGGGTTCTAAACGCTCATTAAAAATGTTAGAGTCTTTAGATATGGGACTTTTAGATCTTTCAGGAAGATTGCAAAATAAATCGGCTGTTGAATTATTAGGTTTGACAGAAACAAATCCAGTTCCAGGTTTGTATTGCATTCTAGATAAGGACGAGAAAAAAGTTAGAGAGGAAGCCGAAAAAAGTATAAAACAGAATCTTGCACATCATATGAAATTCAAAATGTATGGTGATGAAAAAGTGGATATGAAATTACTCAAAACCATCAGAGATGTTTTGGGTGATGATGCTGTTGTGATTTCTGATGTGAATAAAGGCTATAAAAAGTGGAAATCTTTAGACGAATTAAAAGGGGTATTAGACCGTTTTAAAGCTAATGGACTAGATGCTATAGAAGATCCTGCACATTTAAAAATAAATCAATGGATACAATTGCAAGAAATGGTGGGTGATTTAACCTTGATTCCAGATGCCCCAATTCGTCCTGCTTGGAAAGGAATCAATACAATGCAAAAAGGAATGGGACGTATTTACAACTTGCATCCATCTACAATGGGAAGCCTAACCCACACAGCAAAATTAGCACATAAAGTAAAAGGGATAGGTGCTAAAGTTATGATTGGCGATGATAGTTTGGTAGGGCCAGCTTGTTCTGCATGGCAACAAATAGCAATTGGAGTTGGAGCAACTTGGGTAGAAGCCATTGAGAAAAAAGAAGATTCTAAAAACTTTTTAGATTGCGTTATAAAAAAATCGACCAAAAAAGAGGCTTATGGATATTATTCATTTAAACCAACTGCAGGTTTTGGTTTGGAAATTGATACCAATCGTTTGAAAAAAGTAAGTGAATTATATATAGAAGTTTAGAACATAAATATACATTGAAATGATAAAAGTAGGATTATTTGGTATTGGTTTGGATACCTATTGGCCTCAGTTTGAAGGTTTATTAGAGCGTTTAGAAGGTTATCAACAACAAATCGCTACTAAAATGGAAAGTTTTGGTGCTGAGGTGGTGAATGTTGGTTTGATAGATTCTCCTGTGGTTGCAAGGGAAAAAGCGGAGGTCCTAAAAAAAGAAGATGTAGATATCTTGTTTTTATACATCTCAACGTATGCATTATCATCAACAGTATTACCAGTTGTTCAAAAAGTAAAATGTCCTGTAGTTATTTTAAACATACAACCAGTTGCAGCTATAGATTATGAGCGTTTTAATGCTTTAGGAGATCGTGGAAAAATGACAGGAGAATGGTTGGCACATTGTCAAGCTTGTTCTGTGCCAGAATTGGCAAATGTTTTTAATCGTGCAGGAATTGAATATGAATTTGTTACAGGATACTTAGGAGAACAAATGGTTTGGGACGAGATCCAAGATTGGATTGATGCCACAAAAGTTGCTGCTATAATGCAAAATAACAGATTAGGTGTTTTAGGCCATTATTATGCAGGAATGTTAGATGTATATTCTGATTTAACAAAACAATCTTCAACTTTTGGTACACACATAGAAATTGTTGAAATGTGTGAAGTAAAAAAGTACAGAGATGCTGTAACACAAGCAGAGGTTGATGATAAATTAAAAGAATTTCAAACCATTTTTGAAGTAATTGATGCTTGTGAAGAAGAAGAATTGGTACGTGCAGCAAAAACATCAATAGCTTTAGATAAATTAGTAGAAAATCACGATTTAGGTTCTTTAGCCTATTATTATGAAGGTGAAAATGCCAATGAATATGAAAATATTGTAACCTCTGTCATTGCAGGTAATACTTTATTAACGGGTAAAAATGTACCTGTTGCAGGAGAATATGAAGTAAAGAACGCACAAGCAATGAAAATTATGGATGCTTTTGGTGTTGGAGGTTCGTTTTCTGAATTTTATGCGATGGATTTTAATGATGATATTGTCATGTTGGGTCATGATGGTCCTGCGCATTTTGCCATTGCAGAAGGCAATGTGCAATTGGTGCCTTTACCTGTTTATCATGGTAAACCAGGAAAAGGGTTGTCTATTCAAATGACAGTAAATCATGGTCCTGTAACTTTATTATCTGTTGTAGAAGGTAAAGATGATGTGTTTTTATTAGTTGCAGAGGGAGAATCCGTAGAAGGGCCAATTTTACAAATTGGTAATACCAATAGTCGTTACCGTTTTTCAATAGGAGCTAGAGCTTTTATAAATGAATGGTCTAAACAAGGACCATCTCATCACTGTGCTATTGGTGTTGGACATATTGCTAATAAAATAGACAAATTAGGAAATATATTAAATTTACGGGTAGTTCGAATCTGTTAAAAACAATCAAAAAAATAATAATTTATATTCAAAATTATGCAAGCAATTTTAGGAGTTTTATTTCATTCATTAGGAGGTGTTGCAGCAGGTAGTTTTTACATGCCATACAACAAAGTAAAAG
>CBFIGS010000031.1:0-4751 GCA_965662295.1 Polaribacter sp.
TTATTTAATGTGTACGTTACCTGTGCTTTTAAGTTTCCTGGATACCCCTCTTCCATATCTTTACTCTCATAACTCAATATCAGAGACACTTCTGATTCTTTCAACAGTGTTTTGGCTTTCCATACTTTCTTGTCAAAGCCTTTTAAACCGCCATGAAGATGATTGGATCCGTTATTAGTTTCAAGCAAATATTCTTTATCATCAATTTTAAACGTTCCATTTGCAATTCGATTTCCACAACGTCCAATAATTGCGCCTAAATAAGGATAGTTTATTTCATAATCTGAAAGCGCATCATAACCTAAAACAATGTTTTTGTAGGAATCATTTTTATCTTTAGCTGTCCATGATGTAATAATTCCACCCAAAGTAATGATACTGATTTCCATCCCGCTTATGTTTTTGAGGATGTACAAGTCAACTTCAATCCCATCAGATGTGATGCCATAAGTTTTTTCTTCAATAGCTAAAGAATTTGTCATAGTAACGCATTGATATCTAAATCCTTTTAAGGTTTAATAACTTTAAAGTTTAAAACCATATTTTTTTAAAAAATCTTACCAAAACAATGTATACAAAAGCACTGTACTGAGTAACACCCCAAAAGAAGTTACTATAAAGGTTTTGTCATCATATTCAAAGAGACCGTTTTGTGCTCTCCTTACAAACGGGAATAAAAAAGAAGTTGCATAGGATTGAGAATTGGGAAATTAATCCAAATCTCTGTTGAATTCTACCCTTTTTTTTAAGAAATTTATGCTGTCTACAACCTTGTGACATGTTAGTTAGAGCAAAAACTTTTTTATTGTGACTTGAAATTTCAACTATTTCTAGACCATCATTATTCTTTTTTCTAATTTAAACATTTTATTGAAATACAACCTCTTTGACCCCTTCAGTATAATTTTCTCCTCTTATTTCTAAAAATTTTAATTTTAGTTCTTTTAACTTTTCTGGATTACTTTCTGCCAAATTTTTTTTCTGACTGCTATCTGTTGAGAGATTATACAATTGTTCATAAGGAAAGTTCCCAACTTCAATTCCTACCTCCTCCCGGAAGTTTTTACCATTATAAGCAGGAATATACAACCAGTTACCACTTCGCAATGCTGTTTTTCCAGTTGCTTCAATTACTAAATTATCTCTTCCTTGGTCTGAATTTCCTAACAGAGCGGCTAACATATTTTCACTGTCTGTACTTTTTTCTTCCGTACCAGTTAATTCAGCAATAGAAGCTAGTAAGTCAATTTGACAAATTATGGCATCTGATATTTTTGGATTAATTTTTCCTTTCCAGTACGTGATGAATGGCACCCTAGGACCAGCTTCGAAAATACTGTATTTACCTCCTCTAAGTCCCCCATTCTGATCGTGATTACCACTTTTCTCTACAGCGTTATCGTAATAACCATCATTTAAAACGGGTCCATTATCACTTGAAAGAATCACCAACGTATTTTCTAAGAGTCCTTCTTTTTCAAGAGTGTTAATAAACTCTCCAATAATCCAATCTGCCTCAATAATAACATCACCTCTTGGACCAAGTCTAGATTTTCCAACAAATCTCGGATGTGGCGTTCTAGGAACATGGGGTTGTTGCATAGCATAGTAAAGAAAGAACGGCTTGTCTTTTTGCCGCTTAACATAATTCTGAGCTTTCTTCAAAAAATGGTCGGCCATCTCAGTATCTACCCATTTTGCTTCTACTCCCCCTTTCATAAAACCAATTCTTGGAATACCATTTACAATACTGCTATTGTGTCCATGGTGCCATTTCATTTTTAGCATTTCAGGATTGGTAATAGCTGTTGGTTCGCCTTCAAAATTTTGCTGGTAATTTACCTGTATTGGGTCATTTTTGTCTAATCCAACAACATTTCCATTTTTTATATAAACCGTTGGTACTCTATCTTGAGTTGCTGCCATGATATAACTTTCGTCAAATCCAACATCATTTGGGCCTGGTCTCACCTTTTCATTCCAATCAACGACTCCTGTTCCCAATCCGAGATGCCATTTCCCGACAATTCCAGTATGATACCCCTGTTTTTTTAATAATTTCGGCAAGGTCTGTTGCTCTGTAGAGATTAATAAGGGCGCCGTGCCAGGTAAAATTTTAGCTTTTTTATTGCGCCATGGATAAACACCTGTTAATAAAGCATATCTGCTCGGAGTACAGGTTGCGGAACTTGCATAGCCATTTGTAAATTTTACACCTTCCTTGGCTAATTTATCAATATTCGGAGTTTTAAGCTCGGTAGCACCATAAGCACCCAAATCTCCATAACCTAAATCATCTAAATAAATAACAACAATATTGGGTTTGGTTTGGTTTTGTGTAACCACACCTTTTGATTCTTTTTTTGATTGACAAGAAATGAAAAGAGCAATGAAAACAAGTGAAATAAGTTTTTGCATTTGAGTAAAATAAAATAGTTAAACTAGATTTTTAATTTGTTTGATATATTGGCTAGGGGTTATTCCTTTTTCTTTTTTAAAGAGTAAAATAAAATGTGCATTGCTATTTAATCCAATGGCATCCATAGCTTCTTGTACCCGATCACAACCTTTATCAAACATTGAAACTGCAACTTCTATTCTGATAATGTTAATAAATGCCGTGGTGCTTAATCCAGTAAGTGATTTTAATTTTCTATGCAATTGCATTCTACTTAATCCTACCTTCTTTGATAAATCCTCTACAGTATAAGTAAAGTCTCCGATTCTCTTTTTTATAATGTCTCTAATTTTGGTTACAAACTTTTGATCATAAGACACATAATGGCTTTTTAGTTCTTTAATACTTCCCATAACAAGATGTTTTCTGAAGTTATCTCTTGTTTCTAAAATATTATTAATTTTTGTCATTAGCTGGGCACTATCAAAGGGTTTTGCTATATAGTCCCAGGCCCCAACGTTAAGGCCTTTTGTGTAAAATTCATCTACTGTCTTTGCTGTAAGCATTAGTACAGGAATGTGGGAGGTAAGTTTATTTTTTTTAAGGTTTTGGCAGAGTTCGATGCCGTCCATTACGGGCATCATTACATCAGAAACTATTAAATCGGGTAGTTCTGTAAGAGCCGTTTCCAATCCTTCTTTACCATCAATGGCTTCCAAAACCAAATGGTTTTTTGATAAAATATTTTTTAGGTATTTTCTTAAATCAAAATCATCTTCAACAAGTAGAATTTTTTCCTTGTTTGAATTCTCTTGAGAATTATTTTCTTGAAAAAAATCACCAGTTTCATAATCATATGGAATTTGAGAAGGAATATCGTCTTTAGAGAGAAATTCTTCTTCAGTGTAAGCCTTTGAAGAAACAGGTAACGAAATCATAAATTCTGCGCCTCCAAAAGAGCTATTCATGACATTTATTTCAGCTTTATGTGCTTCAATAAGTTTTGAGGTTAAATGCAGTCCAATACCCGAAGAAGATCTTTCTTTACCATGAAAGTGACGATCGAAAATTCTTTTTTGATCTCTTTCAGAGATTCCCTTTCCACTGTCTTTTATGATAATTATAAAATACTCTAATTCTTGTTTCCAGGTTGGTTTAATTTCAATTTCTATGGTTCCGTTTTTTGGCGTGTATTTGAAGGCATTTGATAAAAGGTTGTAAATCACCTTTTCTATAATATCACGATCAAAATGACAAAAGTAACTTTCGGGTGCAATTATGTTAAAAGTAATTGATGCGTTTTTTTGGTTGTGTAGATGGTAAAAAACATGGTAAAATTGAATATAAATTAAAAACTCAAACAAATTATTAAAATTTGCCTGAGTTTTTATTGTAATCATATCAAATATGGACTTGTTGTTTTATCTGTATTACATTATGAACTTTTTAGTAATCACTTGATTTTCAATTTGCATTTTCAAGATATACACACTGCTCTCGACCAATTGAATACTAGATGATTGTGTTTTTTTGGTCTGCTCTTTAATTAGTTTTCCAGTAATGTCATAAACCTGATAGTTAAAGTGTTTTTTGCTCTCTAGGATTAATCTATTTTGATCCTTTTTGATGGAAAAGTCATTTATAGAAAATTTGTCTACAGAAAGACTTGTTGTACCTATTAATTTTAATTCACTCATTGCAAAACCTTTAAATCGTACTTCGTAATTTTGGTATTGAGCGCCTGGTGTTATATTAAAATCTTTCTGTTCACCACTTGTAAAAGATTCGTTTGTTTGTTCATCGATTAAGATTTTATTTATGATTGGATTGCCAGACTCATCTACAGCATCAACAAGACCGTACAAGCTCCAAAATCTAGCTCCAAATTCAAATTCGCTTCCTGCTACGGGTACTTTACCTAAAATTCTGGTATCATCATGAATCTGGCTTTGGTTGTTGGCAAATAATTTTTCATTAAAAAAATAGCTTCCGTCATATTCTATAAGTGAACCATTAGATGAATTTTCGCTATCATAACCTAAATATGCACTCTGAATTGGGTCTGCTGGGATTCCCGTTCCTATTTTCCAGTTAGCAATATTATTTTGATCAATAAATATATTAAGTTTAGAACTCGTGATTAATATAGATATTTGATATTGCGTATCAGCAGAAAGTGTAAATGCTTTTTCCGTTTTTAGATCATCTTTGTAATTAACGCTAAATGCTTGGGCTGCAATGTCGTAATAAAACACAACGTGTTCTGCAGTTGCTGTTTCCAAGCTTAATAGTGTAACAGTTCCAGTTGTACTGTCCGCAATTTTGATCAATGATGAAAATGTAAATTCATCTA
>CBFIGS010000032.1:0-3158 GCA_965662295.1 Polaribacter sp.
CAACAACGTTTTTAAATTCGTGGTTTATTTTTACCACTTTGAATTCCATTGTTTTCTCTACATATTGATCGTAATCTCTAATCGGTTTCACATCAATTTGAGAACCTGGTAAAAATGCTTCAATTCCGAAAACATCTACAATCATACCCCCTCGAGTTCTACACTTCACAAAACCATTAACTACTTCACCTGTTTCATGAGCATTGTTTACACGTTCCCATGCTTTAATTACTCTTGCTTTTTTGTGAGACAATACTAATTGACCTGAAGAATCCTCTCTTTTGTCAACTAATACTTCTACTTTATCTCCTTCTGCTAATCCTTGGTTATAACGGAATTCATTTAAAGAAATAACTCCCTCAGATTTAGAATTGATATCGATGATTGCATCTCTATCAGTAATTCTGATTACAGTTCCTTCTATTACATCTCGCTCATTTACGAAACCAACAGTTCCTTCTAAGGCTTCTTCAAAACTTTTTAATTTTTCTTCATCAACAGCTTCAATACCTTGTTCGTATTTGTGCCAATTAAAGTTTTCTAAAAATTCTTGTGGATTTACAGTTTCTTCAACCGTTTCTTGTACTTCAGTAGCTACTACTTGCTCTTCAGTGTTTTTTGTTTCTTCAGACATTTCTGAAAATAATTTTGTATCTTATTGTTAATCAGATTTTTAACGATAAAAACGCAAAGAGTTGTTTTTATAAATTGTTTTTTTAATTCCCTTTTTTAAATCTGTTATCGTAAAAAGGAGTGCAAATCTACAAAAATCATTTGATTTTAAACGTTTTAGAATTAATTAATTATTCCTTTTATTCTTGATAATCAAAAAACTACCTTTGTATTTTTAAAAACCTTTTTGGTTGATTTGAATATAAATGGATAAAAAAACAAAAGAGTACGTAGAAAAAGGGATAATGCTTCCCTTGATGGAAGAATTTTATACAATTCAAGGAGAAGGCTCTCATACTGGTACTGCTGCTTATTTTATAAGAGTGGGTGGTTGTGATGTTGGTTGTCATTGGTGTGATGTGAAAGAAAGTTGGAATGCAAATTTACATCCACCAACAAAAGCTGATAACATTGTTGAAAACGTAAAAAAATATGCTAATACAGTGGTAATAACTGGAGGAGAACCCTTAATGTGGTCTATGGATTACCTCACAGATCTATTGCGAAAAAACAATATAAAAACTCATATAGAAACTTCTGGAGCGTATTCTTTTTCAGGAAAATGGGATTGGTTTTGTCTGTCTCCAAAGAAAACTAAACTTCCATTAGACGAAGTGTATCCCCATGCAGATGAATTAAAAATGATTATTCACAATAAAAGTGATTTTGATTTTGCTGAGCAACAAGCTGCTAAAGTGGGAGAGAATTGTCAACTTTTCCTGCAACCAGAATGGAGTAAAAAAGAAAAAATGACGGAGGAAATTGTCAACTATGTAATGAAAAATCCGAAATGGAAAATTTCTCTACAAACTCACAAATTTTTAAATATCCCGTAATTTTTTTAACTCAATTTTACACCAATACTCAGTGAAATTAACTCTTTTTTAAAATCACACGATCTACTAAATCACAAATTTTATCAAATTGTTCATCAATGTCCATAGTAGAATTGTCAAATTCTACGGCATTTTTAGCTCTAACTAATGGAGAATCTTTTCTAGTTGAATCTAATTTATCTCTTTCCTGTACATTAAAAAGAATATCGCTAAACTGAACTTTATCCCCTCTCTCAATTAACTCTTTATATCGTCTTGAAGCTCGTTCGTTTGCAGTGGCTGTCATAAATAATTTTAATTCAGCTTCCGGAAAAACAACGGTTCCTATATCTCTACCATCCATTACAATCCCTTTGTTCAAACCCATTAATTGCTGCTCTTGAACCAACTTTCTTCTTACTTCAGAAATAGCAGAAACCCTACTTACTAGTTGAGAAACTTCTAAAGATCTAATCTCTTTTTCTACATTCTTATGATTAAGATACATTTCTGAAAAACCAAGACTCTTATTAAACTTAAAAGAAAGTGAAATATTTTTAAGATTTGAAATTAACTGTTTTGTATGCAAAAAATTGATGCCCACAAATTGATTTTCTTTAGCATATAAAGTAACGGCTCTATACATAGCTCCGGAGTCAACATATATGTAATTATATTTTTTGGCTAATAATTTAGCAATCGTACTTTTTCCAGTTGATGAAAACCCATCTATTGCTATAATAATTAATTTACTCATTTTATCTTGCGTTATCTACATCTATTAATAAACTAAACGTACTTGCATTGGCTGCAGAATGGAACTTAGAATAAGCATAATTTAATTTAAGTTTCTTCATTTTGATTCCAAATCCAAAAGAGAAACCACTAAAAGTTCTTACATTCTGTAATTTAAGCTCTGCCGCCCTTCTGAAATTATATCCCAACCTTAAATTAACGGCTTTCTTTGGGAATAACTCTGCACCAACGATCAAATGTCTGAAAGCATTTGCTATAAAACCAATATTTTCATCGATCACATTACCCTCCAAATCTGTAATCCTTTCTGAGGGGTTAGCGACAGAAATATCCCATTGTTGTATGTTATTTAGGGTAAGATACCATTTTAAAGGAACATGTTCTAATAAATAAGAACCCCCCAAAGCTATCTTAAAGGGCAATGTTTCTTTTTTTCCATTAAATGTTTGAAGTTGTGTTCCTAAATTTCTGGCAACTAGCGTTACAACAAAATTTTTGTAAGGATTATTGTAAAGAATTGCGATATCTGAAGAGATTCCAACAGAAGAAAAATTGGATATGGTTGCGTTGATAAGTCTAACATTTGATCCAATAAAAAAGTGGGTCTTTGGGATATTGATTGCATATCCAATAGAAATCGCAATATCTCTTGCATTGAATTGACCTGTTTCATTTCCCTGTTCATCAGAACCAATCAAAGAACCGTAATCAATGTATTTAATACTTCCGTGAAGCGTTCCAAATCTCCTATTTACTTCCTTAGCAAAAGATATTGATCCTATATTTATTCCTGCTAGATAACTTGTATAATTGGCTGAAAGCTTCCCACTAAGGTCTGAGTTTATGACGGAAGGATTCCAAATCGGTTGGTTGACATCGTCCACAAGAGTTAAGACTTCACCTCCTAAAGCTACT
>CBFIGS010000033.1:0-2643 GCA_965662295.1 Polaribacter sp.
CCTTTTGATATCGATAAAGACGGAGATGTTGATTATTTACTAGGGAATTGGGGTAAAAACTCAAAATTTAAAGCAACAGAGGAACATCCATTACGAATGTATTACGCAGATTTCGACAATAATGGGAGTACTGAAACTATTCTCTGCAATTATAAAAACGGGTCCTATTATCCATTATTAGGATTAGATGAATTAGCCAGTCAGATTGTAAGCTTACGAAAAAAGTTTACAACCTATAAAAGTATGGCTGGAAAATCAATCAATGAAATTTTTGAAAAATCAATTTTAAATAAAGCGACCATATTTGAGGTACACACGCTTGCTTCCGGGTATCTAGAAAATGAAAATAATAGATTTGAATTTATACCTTTTATAAATGAGCTCCAAGTATCTCCAATTTCTTCTTTTTTAGAGTATGACTTTAATCTTGATGGTAAAAAAGAAATTCTAGTTTCTGGTAATTATTTTGGTGTTACCCCTTACCATGGAAGATTTGATTCTTTTCCAGGAGCATTAATTGTTAGTAGAGATTCTATCGTTCTAGGTAATAAACTTGGATTAGAATTTAATCAAAAAGCAGTAAAAAAACTAAATATAATTAAGATACTAGATAAGCCATATGTTTTGGCAACCATAAATAATGATAAGGCCCAAGTGTATAAATTAACTCATTAAATGAAGAACATGAAACAATTCAAAAAATCTTTAACGATAACAGCAATTCTTTTGGTATTGTTTTCATGTAAAGAAAATTCAGAACCCATAGAAATTACTCCAGATCATTTTCATACGGCCATAGATAAAGTAGTTGATGTTATGATTCACGACATATTTTCTCCGCCAGTAGCTAGTAGAGTATTTGTATACCCTAACATTGCGGCTTATGAAATTTTAGCTCAGAATGATTCATCTTATTATTCTTTGGAAAACCAAATAAAACATTTTGGAGCGATACCCTCGCCTGATCGTTCAAAAAGTATAAATTATCCGCTTGCTGCAATTATTGCCCACATAGATTTAAGCAAACAACTGATTTTCTCTGAAACTAAAATTGAAAATCACAGAGACAGTTTGTATAATATCTGGGAAGCTACCAATCCAATAGAATTCAAAGCCTCAAAAGACTATGGTTTGAAGGTTGCATCGTATATTTCTGGTTGGATGAATAAAGATAATTATGCTCAGACACGGACCATGTCTAAATTTAGTGTAGATTCTGAAGATGAGGGAAGATGGCAGCCAACACCACCATCCTATATGGATGGTTTAGAACCTCATTGGAACAAGATTCGATCCTTTGTTATAGATTCCGCAGCTCAATTTAAACCTGTACCACCACCAAAGTTTTCAATGAATAAAAATTCTGATTTTTATAAAGAACTTGTAGAGGTTTACGAGATTAGTAAAGAGATTACAAAAAAAGGAGATACCTCAGAGGAAATTGCTATTGCACAATTTTGGGATTGTAATCCTTATGTTTCTGTAACACGAGGACATTTAATGTTTGCTGTAAAGAAAATAACTCCGGGTGCACATTGGATTGGTATTACAAAAATTGCAGCTAAAAACGATAAAGCAGATTTTAATAGAACTGTTTTTGCTTATACCAAAACATCTATAGCAATAGCAGATGCCTTTATTAGTTGTTGGGACGAAAAATATAGAAGTAATTTGGTGCGTCCAGAAACATTAATAAACACATATTTTGACGATGAATGGAAACCGATTTTACAAACACCTCCTTTTCCAGAATACACAAGTGGACATTCTGTTGTTTCCGGAGCCGCTTCAATAGTTTTGACCTCAATTTTTGGAGATAATTTTAGTTTTGCAGATGATACGGAAATTCCTTTCGGTTTACCAATTAGAAATTATAAATCATTCAAACATGCTGCAGACGAAGCTGCAATTAGTAGAATGTATGGAGGTATTCATTACAGGGCTGCTGTAGAAGTAGGAGTTGGCCAAGGAAGAAAAATTGGAGAATTGGTTACTGATAAATTAACGATGGTAAAAAAATAGAATATAAAAAGTAATATTTTGATCAATTTCAATTTTAAAAAGTAAATGAAAAAAATTAGTGCTATTGTAGGATTTCTTTTAGTCGGTTTTTTATTGTGGTATCTTATTATTAAGCCCTATGATTATTTAGTCACTTTTAAAATAAAAACAACTGCAGGAACTATTAACCAATCTATCAAACTTTGGAATACAAGTATAGAAAACACTCGTCCTATTCAACAAGAAAACCTCAAAAACTTAACACAGCAGATTATAATTAAAGACTCTACGTATAATTATGAGTGGTCTATAAGCTCTTTAAATGACTCCATTTCTAAAGTAAGTGTTTACGTAACAGACATTGATCATAGTTTTGCCAATAAAATATCAATCCCGTTTGGTACTACAGATTTTGAAAAAAGAACACAGAATACTATCACTGATTTCATAGAGAAGCTAAAAGAGCACTTGAGTAAAACTAGAGTAGGTGAAGTTGTGGTAGATTCAACCAGATCCACCTATTGTGCCTTCATTCCAATGAAAGGTCTGCAAATAGAAAAAGCGAGTGGGATGATGCAAAATTATTCTTTACTAACTAGTATCCTTTCTGTTGAAAATATTGAAATGAATGGAACACCTTTT
>CBFIGS010000034.1:0-2019 GCA_965662295.1 Polaribacter sp.
TTAGATATTTCTAAAGCAATTATGAATCCTAAGGGGGCTAACAAATCATACAGTCCTGCGAACCCTAATCAAATAGAATATGTAATGAAAGGGGGTTCTTTTTTATGTCATGAATCGTATTGTGCTAGTTTTAGAATTTCTGCAAAAATGGGTGTTTCTAAAGATTCAGGATCAGACCATATGGGATTTAGAACCGTTGCAACTGAAAAGATGTTAGTAAATAGACAAACTACGGATTAAAAGGTTCTGTCGTATTTATTCATTATTAACTCCAGTAAAATAGATCTCGAGTTTGTGTTAGATTTTTGTGTCATAAAATCCTATGAATTACCATTAAATGCAGGTTTTGTGTTTGAACTAAAAATATCTTCCTCTTTCTAAATTATATTCAAATAAGTCCTGTACTAAACTGTATAGGGTTTTTTGTTGATTTGTAGTTAACGATTTCTATGCCTTCCTAAAGGGTACAACTCCTGTTGTACAAAACCTGCAGGAAAACGTTCATCACCCTCAAAGCCTAACTCAATATCTCTGCCAGAAAACGGAATGTAATTTGTTTTAAATAGGTAATCCCAAACACTTAAGGTCAATCCGAAATTTACGCCATACTTGCGTGCTTCTGGCAATTCTTTAGCGTGATGCCAAATGTGCATTTTAGGATTGTTAAAAATGTATTTCAACCAACCATAATCCCAATTGATATTGGCATGATTTAAATGCCCAATCGTAATATTAAAGAAATGAACAACGGCCACATCTTGCGCAGAAAATCCGCCTATGATAGCTAAGGGTAAGTATCGTAACGAATTGTACACAACAGGCTCCATCCAATGATAACGTAAATGTGCAGCAAATCCCATTTCTTTTACAGAGTGATGTAATTTGTGAAAGTTCCATAAAAACTCCACTCTATGCAGTAATCTGTGTGTCCACCATTGGGTAAAATCAACCACAATAAAAAAGATAAAAATACGCAATGCAAAAGGCAAGCTATTTAAATCCAACAACTGAAAATTGCTGAGGGTTAAACCAACCACCTTTAATATATCGTTAAATAATTCAGCGGCTGTATTCGAAAGGGCTATGAGTAAAATTAAGTTCAATAGAAAAAAATTGAAGAACATGTAAAAGGTATCTAACCAAAAATCTTTGCGGAACAAAGATTGATTTTTACGCCAAGGGAACAAGGCTTCTAAACCCCATGCCACTATAGAAATTATAAGTAAACCATAAAAATAATTCTCCCAGTTTAGCTCAAACAAAACAGAACTTTTCAGGTAATTCCAGTAGCTGGAATATGAATTTTTTATAATGTCTATATATTTCTCCACAGGTTGCAAATTTACAAAGAGTTTACCAATTGATAAAGTCGTTATTTTTAATTATCTTGAAGTATTGAAGGTGTAGGATCTTTTAACCTATAATGGTGTTTATAGAGATACAATGACTTTTTACATTGAAGTTCTCTAATAAATGTTGATTTGGAGAGTCTACTATTAGCCATTAAAAGAGTTTAGATAATATTTGATTTCCAACATCAAAGTTCAATTGTAAATTCTCATCAAGAATATCTGCAAAGCCAATTTTACATTGATTTAACTCATCTATTTCCATTTTATGGTTTGGTTTTTTATCAATTAAATGGGTTGTAGATTTTACGATTGGTTTTTTCAAAGGTGTTAGACTTAATTCTTAAAGGGTTGCCGTTTGTTTGAGAATTAAAAAAACAGATATCGAGTCTGTGTTAGATATTTGTGCTAGAGAATCCTATGAATTACCATTCAATGCAGGTTTTGTGTTTGAACTAAAAACACCTTCCTCTTTCTAAATTATATTCAAATAAACCTTGTAAAACTTAAAAACTATCTTATATTTGCAGTCTAAATCGCGGGATAGAGCAGTAGGTAGCTCGTCGGGCTCATAACACTCCTTACCACCTAAATTCACTCAATTTTATCGTTTCATTTTCAGACAGTTACAAAAATATAATCATTTTTATGTTATACGTGCTAGACTCTT
>CBFIGS010000035.1:0-1793 GCA_965662295.1 Polaribacter sp.
AGAAAAAGCAAGTGTAGATGGAAAAAATTTGGTAAACAAAGATCATCCTCAGGTTGTTGAAATATGGAACTTGGTTTTCATGCAATACAATAGAAAAGCGAATGGAACTCTAGAGGATTTACCAGCAAAACACATAGATACAGGGATGGGATTTGAGCGTCTATGTATGGTTTTACAAAATGTAAAATCTAATTATGATACTGATATTTTTACTCCATTAATTAGAGAGATCGAAGCAATTTCTTCTGTAATTTACGGTGAAAGTGAAAAAGAGGATATCGCAATCAGAGTAATTGTGGATCATGTAAGGGCTGTTGCTTTTTCAATTGCTGATGGACAATTACCTAGTAACACAGGTGCAGGCTATGTGATCCGAAGAATTTTGAGAAGAGCTGTTCGTTACGGATTTACATTCCTACATAAAAAAGAACCTTTTATGTATAGATTGATAGACATTCTTTCTGAAAAAATGGGAACTACATTTCCAGAATTAAAAGCTCAAAGACTATTGATTGAAAATGTAATTAAAGAAGAAGAAACTTCTTTTTTAAGAACATTAGATCAAGGGCTTATAATGTTAGATACAATTATCGAAACTTTAGATTCTAAAGAAGTTTCAGGTAAAAAAGCTTTTGAATTATATGATACATTTGGGTTTCCAATAGATTTAACTTCGCTAATTTTAAGAGAAAAAGGGTTTGTTTTAAATGAAGACGATTTTCATATTGAAATGAAAAAACAAAAAGAACGTTCGCGCTCTGCAAGTGAATCTTCAACTGATGATTGGACCTCCATTAGCAATATTCCTGAAATAGGTTTTGATGGTTATGATGCAACAGAGTCTGAGGTAAAAATTACTCGATTTAGAAAAGTTACATCAAAAAAAGAAGGTGATCAGTATCAATTGGTTTTTAACCAAACTCCCTTCTATCCAGAGGGCGGAGGACAAGTTGGTGACAAAGGATATTTGGAAGATGTCCATGGAGATGTGCTTTATATTTTGAATACTAAAAAAGAGAACAATGTTGTTATTCATTTTACAAAAAACTTACCAAAAAATCTAGAAGAGTCTTTTAATGCTGTTGTAGATGAAAAGCAACGTCATAGAACCTCAGCAAATCATAGTGCAACTCATCTACTTCACCAGGCCTTACGTGAAGTACTAGGAAAACATGTTGAACAAAAAGGAAGTGCTGTAAATTCTAAACATTTACGGTTTGATTTTTCTCATTTTTCCAAATTAACTTCAGAGGAGTTAAATGATGTGGAATATTTTGTGAATGCGAGAATTGAAGGAAAACTTCCATTGGAAGAAAAACGTAGTATCCCAAAAGAAGATGCAATTGCTGATGGTGCAATGAGTTTATTTGGTGAAAAATATGGAGATAAAGTTAGGTCTATTCGTTTTGGACAATCTATTGAATTATGTGGTGGAACTCACGTCCCAAATACTTCAGAAATTTGGCATTTCAAAATTAAATCAGAGGGAGCTGTCGCTGCTGGCATAAGAAGAATTGAAGCAATTACTATGGATGCTACTAAAGAATATTATTTAGAAAACAACAGTAGCTACCAAGAGATTAAAGATGTACTTAATAATCCCAAAGAACCTGTTAAAGCAATTCTTGCCCTTCAACAAGAGAATAGTGCATTAAAGAAACAACTAGATCAGTTGATAAAAGCAAAAGCTAAGCATCTTAAAAGTGATTTGAAAAATGAACTTAAAGAAATCAATGAAGTTCAATTTTTAGCAAAAAAAATTGATTTAGATGCAAATAGTATCAAAACGCTAG
>CBFIGS010000036.1:0-1671 GCA_965662295.1 Polaribacter sp.
AGCAGCAGGCTCAATACCGTATTCTTCTTTTAAAATATCAGCTAATTCATTAACCTCTTTTACAGTTAAATTAACTAATTGTTCTGCGAAATCTTTTAAATCTGCCATTTTTCTATCGTTTTAATGTGTGTGTTTTTATTTTAATTTTTAAGTGCGTATGCGTTTTGTTATCCTTCTTTTTCAGATAACGTTTTTAAGATACCAGCTAATGCTCCACCACTAGATTTAAGTGCTGAAATGACATTCTTAGCAGGTGATTGTAATAATCCTATTACTTCTCCAATCAACTCTTCTCTAGACTTAATATCTACTAAGGCATCTAATTGGTCGTCCCCTATGTAAATAGACTCTTCGATGAAAGCTCCTTTTAATAAAGGTTTCTCTGATTTCTTACGAAAAGCTTTAATTACTTTTGCAGGTCCGTTACCAGTTTCGGAGTACATTACCGAGGTGTTACCTTTTAAAGTCGCAGGTAAATCTCCAAACTCTTTATCTGAAGCTTCCATTGCCTTTTCTAATAATGTATTCTTTACAACTGCTAGTCTTACATTTGCTTTAAAGCAAGCGCGACGTAGGTTTGAAGTATCAACAGCATTTAATCCAGAGATATCTGTTAAATAGATATTTGTATTATCTGCTAATTGTGCAGTTAACTCTTCAATTACTACCGATTTTTCTTCTCTTGTCATAATATTCTAAGTTTAACTACTATCCGATTTTTGTATCAATTGCAATACTAGGGCTCATAGTGCTAGACATAAAAATGCTTTTCACATATACACCTTTTGATGCAGTTGGTTTTAACTTCATTAAAGTTGTCAATAACTCGTTTGCATTTCCAACTAGTTTATCAGCACTAAATGATGCTTTACCTATTGGAGCGTGAACAATTCCTGTTTTGTCTACTTTAAAATCTATCTTACCAGCTTTTACTTCAGTAACTGCTTTAGCTACGTCCATAGTCACTGTTCCTGTCTTAGGGTTTGGCATAAGGCCTCTTGGTCCTAATACTCTACCTAATGGTCCTAACTTACCCATGATGCTAGGCATAGTAACGATAACGTCAACGTCCGTCCAACCATCTTTAATTTTCTGTAAGTATTCGTCTAACCCAACATAATCAGCGCCAGCTGCTTTAGCTTCTTCTTCTTTGTCTGGTGTTACTAATGCAAGAACCTTCATGTCTTTACCTGTACCGTGTGGTAATGAAACTACACCACGTACCATTTGATTTGCTTTACGTGGATCTACGCCTAATCTTACGGCTAAATCTACTGAGGCATCAAATTTTGTGTATGTGATTTCTTTTAGTAAAGCTGAAGCTTCTTCTACTGAGTAAAGTTTATTCTTATCTACTTTAGCTCTAGCTTCTTTTTGCTTTTTTGTTAATCTTGCCATTTCAAAAATTTTAGTTTGGAGCTTCTCCTCCTTTAACTGTGATTCCCATCGATCTGGCTGTACCTGCTACCATTTTCATAGCTGATTCAACCGTGAATGCATTTAGGTCTACCATCTTGTCTTCTGCAATAGTCTTAACTTGATCCCAAGTTACTTTTGCTACTTTACGTCGGTTTGGTTCTCCTGATCCCTTCTTTACTTTGGCCGCTTCTAATAATTGTACTGCTGCTGGTGGAGTCTTGATTACAAATTCAAATGATTTGTCTTTGTAAA
>CBFIGS010000037.1:0-1542 GCA_965662295.1 Polaribacter sp.
TTCAGCTATTTTGTCTAAAAATAAGGTAGTAACTCCAGGTTTAACCTCACTTGCAAGAATGCCAAGGGTTCTAGAAACTACTAGAGCACTTTCGCGCATAATTTCTATTTCTTCTCTTGTTTTTACTTTAATCATGTGAAAGTATTAGGTAAGTGTAAATATAAATTAATTTAAAAACATAGGGTACGAAACTTTACCCTAGAAAAGATAAGAACATATAACACCAGATGATTTTATTTTTGGTAGGGGTGTTTGTAATTAACTTCTCGTAAGATTTTTAAAATATCTTTTTCTATTGTTTTTTTGGAATGTTCTACAAAGCGACCAATCTCTTTGCCATCTCTAAAAAAAATAAATGTAGGAGTATGTTTTATCGCAAATCCTTTTTGAAGATTAGTTGGAGTTTTCTTTCCAATTGTAATTCCAATCATTTTAAAATCATTTTCAAGATCAAAACCAGCTAACTCCATGATTTTATAAAACCTTGGTAGTTCTCTTTTACTATCATGGCACCAACTTCCAATAAAAGATTTAATTGAAATATTGTTGAGTTTTTTTTTGATTTTTTGAATTGTTTTTGGGTCTGCAGTATACGCATCATAATTTTTTAAGAACCATTCTTTGTATTTTCCATTTAAGAAATCAGACTTTTTAAGATAACCAACTAAATTACCATTGATATTTTTCTTTTCTTGAGCATTGACCAATAAAAACGAACACAAGAATATTACAAATAAAAGCTTCTTCATCTTAAAGTAGTGATTTTCTTGACATTTCTTTTGGTTGTTCAATACCTATTAATTCCAAGATAGTGGGAGCTATATCTCCAAGTACACCATTATTTATTGATTGAATTTCTTTATCAATAAGAATCATTGGAACAGGATTTGTTGTATGAGCAGTATGAGGGCTTCCGTCTGGATTCATCATCGTTTCACAATTTCCATGATCAGCAATCAGAAGGGTTGTGTATCCATTTTGTAAGCCAGTAGAAATCACCTCTTTTGTGCATGTGTCAACCGTTTCACAAGCTTTTACTGCTGCGTCAAACACTCCTGTATGCCCAACCATATCTCCATTAGCAAAATTCAAACATACAAAATCTACTTCTCCCTTTTCTAACTCAGGTACAATAGCATCTCTTATTTCGTAGGCACTCATTTCTGGTTTTAAATCGTAGGTTGCTACTTTTGGTGACGGACAAAGAAGTCTTTTTTCTCCATCAAATTCTTTTTCTCTCCCACCTGAAAAGAAAAAAGTAACATGAGGGTATTTTTCAGTTTCAGCGATTCTAATTTGTTTTTTATTTGCGTTCTCTAAAACTTCCCCTAACGTGTTTTCAATATTTTCACTGTTGTAAACCACTTTAATGTCTTTGAAAGTTTTGTCATAATTAGTTAACGTAACAAAGTATAATGGAATTTTGTGCATGTTATATTCCTCATTATTATTTTGGCTCAACGCTTCTGTTAATTGTCTTCCTCTGTCTGTTCTAAAATTGAAGAAAATGACAACATCATCTTTTTTAATAGAGGCTTTAGG
>CBFIGS010000038.1:0-1196 GCA_965662295.1 Polaribacter sp.
GATATGTCCTTTGTGTATGGGATTAAAATACCCAGATACAATCATTCCTTTTTTCTTGCTCATGTTTTCCTAGTTATATTTTATAAAATTATGAATATTTTCTAACTTTTATTTTTCAAACCTAACTGTACTAACTTTTCTTGTTGCCAATTGGGATCTGCTATTCTTTTGAACAACCAAACTCGATATTCTTTATCAAATATTGACTTGTAAAGGATCTCTAATCTCGATTTGATAAAAAGTTGTCTATCTATTCTTTTTCTTCTAGCCTTACTTTTATTAGAATCCGATATTAAATCATTAAAAATAGCTAGATATTGATTGGTTTCTCTTGTTGGTTCATATGCTAAAGAATCTACTTTACCAAAGGTAAGATAACTACTAGCTAAAAAACAATTTAATGGGTTTCCTAGGGTCTTAAATTTAGAAATAACATGTTTTGCATTCACATTTTTTGATAATAGAAAAACATCATAGGCATTTCTCAAAGCAATATTTTTATAATGAAACCCATCATCATTAATTTGTTTTGCGATAATAGATAAAGCCAACTGATCTTCAAAACCCAATACGCTTAATTCATTTAACTTTTGCACTTCTTTATTAATTAGGTCAAAGTTAAACTCTAAAGCGTATTTTTCTTTGAGTAATTCTTTGTGTATTTCAACTGCATTTATACTACCTCTTTTTTTTAATCTTGGATGATGTTTAAATGATGGGAAAAAATACTTCGATTTAGAGACAGTTTTATACTTGTTAACTCTCAAAACCTCAATAGCTTTAAAATAATTATCTTTTGAAACTATAAAATCTATATCGCCCACCATTCGTTCAGCGATGTCTTCATACAATCCTTCTAATAAGTTTCCAGTTCCTTTTAAAAAAACTGGAGTGATATCATTCGCTACTAATAGTTCGTTCAATTCCCTTGCTTGTAAGATAATTTGATGGTTTCTCTCTAAATTTAACTCAGTGATGTGTTTCATATAGGCTACTAGATCCTCTGGTAAATAGTTAAAAAAACCTACTCTTTTTAGGTTGCAATACAAAGCAGGGAGAACATAATGACTTGTACTTACTTTAACTACTGCTTCCCAATCAATATTCCCAACTTGTAACCTCTCTTCAATGAGAATTCTGTTTTTTTTCTCTAAAGAAATAGTCAAACATTGCGCAACAAAAAAAAGCGTTTCCTT